>CAZDUO010000087.1:0-15403 GCA_964508655.1 uncultured Chitinophaga sp.
CACATTGGCCATAAAACCATAATAACGTATTTTTCTAAAACCCGGCGGTAATAGGTGCAAACAAAAGCGACGTAAAAATTCTGCAGCTTCCAGTGTCATTGTTTTTTTGTTTGCTGCCATCGGCATAATCTTTATACAGAAAACTTACTTTATCATCATCGGTTGATACAATGCGATGATTGCTGATAGCTACTTTATGCGTATAGCGTCCCAGATATTCTATCACCTGCGCCGCGCCGCCATGTAAAGTATAAGTAGTGTTTCAGAGATTCTGTGTCATACATTATTGCCACTGAAACACAGAATCACTGAAAATGAATCACTGCCAATGTTTAGTCCTTTTAAACTTACTATAGAGAATGCCTATCTTTGCCGGTTCAGAAATTTATTGAATTCTAAATTCCCTTTAAAGGATAGAAGCATGAGTAAAAACGGAAAAGTGCTGGTGGCCATGAGCGGGGGTATTGACAGTACCATCACCGCCCTGATGCTTCATGACGAAGGCTATGAAGTGGTGGGCATCACCATGAAAACATGGGACTACTCCGCCAGCGGCGGCGGCAAAAAAGAAACCGGCTGCTGCAACCTCGATTCCTTTAACGATGCAAGAATGGCGGCCGTGCAGCATGGTTTTGTTCACTATGTGCTTGACCTCCGCGAAGAATTCGGCGACTTTGTGATTGACAATTTTGTGGAAGAATACCTGGCCGGCCGCACGCCCAACCCCTGTGTACTCTGCAACACGCATATCAAATGGCGGGCCCTGCTTAAAAGAGCTGATTCACTGGGCTGCGATTTCATTGCCACCGGCCATTATGCAAAAATTTACAGGCACAGCAACGGACGATTTGTGGTGAGCAAAGCGGTGGATGATACCAAAGACCAGAGCTATGTGCTGTGGGGATTGCAGCAGGACCTGCTCAGCAGAACACTGCTGCCACTGGCGCCTTACCGCAAAACGGAAATAAGAAAGATGGCGATGGATTATGGCTATCCCGAACTGGCTAAAAAAAGCGAGAGCTACGAGATTTGTTTTGTGCCCGACAACGATTACCGCGGTTTCCTGAAGCGCCGTGTGCAGGGGCTTGAAGAAAGAGTGAACGGAGGAAATTTTGTTGACAAGCACGGAAATATTCTTGGCAGGCACAAGGGCTATCCGTTTTATACCGTGGGGCAAAGAAAAGGACTGGACATTGCACTGGGCCGGCCGGTGTATGTCACAAAAATTGACCCCGGCACAAACACGGTGGTGCTGGGCGATGAAGAAGACCTGGAACAAAATGAAATGATGGTTGGCAAACTGAATTTAATAAAATACGACAGCATCACGCCTGGCATGGAAGCGGTGACAAAAATCAGGTATAAAGACAAAGGCGCCCTGTCCAATATTTACCCGGAAAACGGATTGATGAAGGTGAAATTCTATGAACATGTAAAAGGCATCGCACCCGGCCAAAGCGCCGTGTTTTATGAAGGCGATGATGTGATTGGAGGAGGGATTATTCAGAAGGGAAGCCGGAGGTCGGAGGTCTGATGCCGGAAGTCGGATGTCGGATATATTTTCTTAATTAGTGAATCTTATCTTTTCTGACCTATGACCTCTGATTTTCAAGCAATAAATAAATGGAAAAGCCGTTTAAGAAGCCGGGAAATTGCAGTTCCCGGTTTTTGTTTTTAGCTTTGAGTGATTGTTTGTTAAAATTTCTTATTGAAATCCGCTACCACTGAATGCTGAATATCATCTTATGAGACTAAATAATTTTACACGGTATTTTGCTGCTGTCGTCCTGCTTATTTCTTTTATTTCCTGCAAAAAAGAAACCGAAGAATATCAAACCGAAGCGCTGGCTGAATATCTTCCTTTAGCTGTTGGTAAATACATCACTTACCGGATTGATTCCACCGTTTTCACCAATCTCGGCCGTAATGAAGAAATTCACAGGTACCAGGTAAAACATGAAGTGGATGCTCAGGTAACAGACAACCTGGGCCGCCCCAGCTACCGCATTTACCGCTACCTGCGTGATTCGGCGGGCACACAGCCATGGACTATTAACGGCACCTATTTCATCACTCCGCTTACTGACCAGGTGGAACTGATTGAAGATAATCTCCGGTTTATCAAACTGCATTTGCCGCTGAAATTAAATGTGGACTGGAAGGGAAATAAATATCTTTCGTCCGACCCCTATGCATCGCTTTACTCTTTCAGCAACGATGATAATATGAACGACTGGGATTATGAGTATGACCGGTTTGACCCTTCCGTTACCATCGGCAGCCAGACCGTAAACGATGTTTATACCGTTTTTCATATTGATGAAGCGCTGAATGCGCCGGTTACCGATACCCGCAGCTACGGCGCCCGCACATTGTCTGTAGAGCAATATGCAAAGAACATCGGGCTCGTAAGCCGCAACTACATTATTTGGGAATACCAGCCTAATACCGGCGGCGCCGGCGGCGGTTATAAAGTTGGTTTTGGTATAAAAATGTGGATGATTGACCACAACTGAGCTTTCTCCTTTTAATCAGTATTTTTGGTTCTTCAAAACAATCCTGATGAAGAGGTTAATCTTTATCCTTATCGGAAGCTGTTTCTTACTGCAGCAGTCGGATGCCCAGTTTACCCGCTACATGGTAAGGCTGAAAGACAAAGCCAATAATCCCTTCACCCTCTCCAACCCCGCTGCTTATTTATCACAAAGAGCCATTGACCGGAGAATGCGATACGGCATTGCACTGGACAGTACCGATTTGCCTGTGACTCCTTCTTACCTTACTCAAATCAAAAACGTACCCAATGTGACGGTGCTGAATGTTTCAAAATGGCACAACAGCGTGGCTATTCAAACAACGGATGCAAATGCCATAACCACGATTAACGGATTTTCATTTGTACAATCGGTGTCGGCCATTGCTGCACGAACCACCACCACGGGCAGAAAGTTTGAAACAACCGAACAGCCATTTATTCCATCTGCACGCAGCACACAATCAACTGACTTTTTTAATTACGGCTCAGGCTCATTCAACGAAATCAACCTGCACAGGGGACAGTTTCTGCACAACGTTGGCCTGCGTGGCCAGGGCATGCTCATAGCTATGCTCGATGCCGGCTACCTGAATTACACTACACTGGATGCCATGGACAGCATCATAGCCAATAACCAGGTGCTG
The DNA here is from genome assembly GCA_964508655.1 of uncultured Chitinophaga sp. Lineage (GTDB taxonomy): Bacteria > Bacteroidota > Bacteroidia > Chitinophagales > Chitinophagaceae > VBAS01. Next base: position 3,181 of record CAZDUO010000087.1, read on the forward strand.
GATACATGGGATTTTTATTCAAACAACGCAACCGTATCCGACGATCATCCGCATGGTATGCAATGTTTATCTACTATGGCAGCCAACCTGCCCGGTGCTTTTATCGGCAAGGCGCCAAAGGCAAATTTTTTACTCTACCGCACCGAAGATGTCTCAAGCGAATACCCGGTGGAAGAATTCAACATGGTGTGCGGCATGGAAAGAGCTGACAGCGCCGGCGCCGATGTGATTTCCGCTTCATTGGGTTATTCTGAATTTGATAATGCCGCTTTCAATTATGTATATGCAAATATGAATGGCAACAGTACAATCAGCGCTGTGGGCGCCGACCTGGCAGCCAAAAAGGGAATCCTCTTTGCTGTGGCAGCCGGCAATGAAGGAAACACAGCGTGGCATTATATTCTTTCGCCTGCCGATGCTGACAGTGTGCTTGCAGTGGGTGCTGTGAATACAAGCGGCACGGTGGGTTCTTTTTCAAGCTATGGCCCCAGCAGCGACGGCCAGGTAAAACCCGATGTGGCATCGGTCGGCGTTTCGGCCATGGTGCAATCAACTGCCAATACCGTTGTTACCAGCAACGGCACTTCATTTGCCTGCCCCAATATGGCCGGGCTTGCCACTGCGCTCTGGCAGGGTTTTCCTGAGTTTAGCAATATGCGTATCATCCGTGCCTTGCGTGAAGCGGGCAGCATTGCCACAGCGCCCAACGACCGTATCGGCTATGGGATACCTGATATGAAAAGCGCTTTCAACAGCCTGCTTGTTGATTTTGCTACCGCTACTGCAACACAGAACGGTTGCAGAATTTTTATTAATTGGACAAGTAAGGATATCAGCACAGCCGGCATGAAGTATGAAGTGGAACGGAAAGCTCCCGGTGATACGGGCTTTATAAAAATTGCCGAAGTGAATCCTACAGCAGGAAGTATTTTATCAAATCACAGTTACGAATTTATCAATACGCTGCCCACCGGCACATCGGGAATTTTTTCTTACCGCATCCGGCAAATAGTTGATACTTCTGCTGCCGGCTTCACGGCGCTTTATCTTGACACGGCCACAGTAACTATTGCTTCTCCCTGCGTGGTTACCGGCGTGGTAAACCCGGGCAACTATCAAAATTTTGTTTCTGTAAGGCCCAATCCTTCTGCGGGTAATTCTGCCACACTGGTAATTGAAACTGCAGAAGCAGTGTCTTCAATGCCCATCACCGTTTATGACATGAACGGCAGGCTGCTGATGCGCCTGCAGCAATCGAAAGGCCCGGGACGGGTAACCATTGAACTGCCGGTGGGTAAACTGCCCAAAGGAAAATATTTCATCAATGTTTACAATAAAAACACATTGATGGCTACTGCCGAGCTGCTCAGGTTATAACGGTTTTTCAAGCATAGCAACAAACATCGAATCTGCTTTTTTATCGTAGCCTTTTAATAACTCCGCCTTTTTCAAACGCAGGTGAAAATTTTGGCTGGCAAAATCCACTACTTCTTCATTTTCCTTTTTAAAAACAGAGCAGGTAATGTAAAATAGCAAGCCCCGGGGCTGAAGATGAGGAACAACTTTGGAGATAATCTTTTTTTGCAGATGGTTAAATTGTTTAATGGTTTGATGGTTGAAAAAATAAAGCTGCTCCGGCGTGCGGCTCCAGGTGCCGGAGCCTGTGCAGGGAACATCGGCAATGATGATATAGAAGCCCTCCCCGCTCCCTAAAGGGAGAGCTTTGATATCCTCCTTTGCCAGGTCTTTTACAAAGTGCTTGTAATTGCGAATGCCTGCCATCTGAAATCTATTTTTAAGATTAATAAGAATGCTCTCTCTTACATCTGAAACTGTTAATTCGATTTCAGGATTCATGTCATAGACCATGATGGATTTGCCGCCGCTGCCGGCGCAGCAGTCCCAGAGGGAGATTGCGGATTTTTGATTTGGGATTTGGGATTTGAAAAAACCGCCTGTGAGTTGTGAGTGATAATCCTGTATTACTGCTTCCTTGTCCAGTTCAATAACCGAATCAACTTTCGAATTGTTGGGGAGGGCAAGGCAGGTTTCAGAAATAGTTTTAAAATCAATTCCCGCCTGTCGCAGTTTTCTTTTTACAATTTCATCTTTCCCCGGCCGCAGGCGGAGAAATAAATCCGGCTGGATGAAAAATGACTCGCAGAATTTTTTGTAATCAATCCCCTCGCTCAATTCATGTTGCCAGGGAAAAACATTGAACATTGCCCCGATTACTATCGGGGGAACATTGAGCATTGAACATTTATCCGCAACACTAAGATTCGTTCTTTCATTCCATAGCGGCCTGAACTGCTGTAATATTTCGTCCGGCTCAGTTGAACACAGGAACAACCCCGTTAAAATCCTTTCTTCCATGGCCAAATCTGTCGCCGTCTTTCCCAACCGGAAAAAACAATAACACAAATGGCTGATTTGTTTCCTGTCAGTTGAGCCGTATTTTTTATTGGCTGCAAAATATTTTTTCAGGAAAGATGCAAAGGGTTCATCGCCTTTGTAAATCCTTAAAATAGTCACTGCTGAATTGAGGTATGAATGATAACGGCTCACCCGGCAAACTTAAAATGAAAAAAGCGATCTGTATCAGACCGCTGTAGTTTAACATTGAAAATTTATCAGCAGGGAACTTTACAGCTCAAGCAAAGTTTTTACCGGATCTTTCCCAAACAGCAACTGTTCGGGATTTTCCAGCAGTTCTTTTACCCTCACCAAAAAGCTTACTGACTCACGGCCGTCAATAATGCGGTGATCGTAGCTCAGGGCCACATACATCATCGGTTTTATTACAACCTGTCCGTTTAATGCAATAGGTCTTTCTTCTATCTTATGCATTCCCAAAATTGCACTTTGAGGAATATTAATGATCGGAGTACTTAATAAAGATCCAAAGACTCCTCCATTGGTAATAGTAAACGTGCCCCCTGCAAGATCATCAGCCGTCAGCTTACTGTCTCTTGCTTTGGTGGCCAGTTCCACCACTTTCTTTTCAATATCCGCCATGCTGAGGCTTTCTGCATTTCTGATTACCGGTACAGTCAAACCCCTTGGAGTGGAAACGGCAATTGAAACATCGCAGTAGTCATGGTAAACAATATTATCACCGTCAATGTAGGCATTCACCGAAGGCCACTCCTGTAACGCAAAACAACAGGCCTTTACAAAAAAGCTCATGAATCCCAGGTTCACGCCATGCACTTCTTTAAATTTATCCTTGTAACGGCTGCGGATGTCCATCACCGGCTGCATGTTCACTTCGTTGAAGGTAGTGAGCATGGCTGTTGTATTTTTGGCCTCCACCAGGCGGCGGCTGATAGTTTTACGCAGGTTGCTCATCCGCTCCGGCTTTTCATTTCTGGAAAATAATTCTGCGCCGGGTTTGCGCCCGGGGCTGCCAAGAGCTGCCAGCACATCTTCTTTCAGAATCTTTCCTTCAGGCCCGGAGGGAGTGATTTTTTTCGGGTCCACCTTTTTGTCGGCAATGATTGCCGCAGCAACGGGAGTTGCTTTAGTACCCCCGGCCCCTAAAGGGGGGCTTTGAGGCTTCTCTTCATTCATTGAATCTTTCTTCTTAGTTGGTTTCTTTTCTGCAGCGGATGTTCCATTTCCAGAAGCAGGCTTTGCAGACTTTTCATCAATCAATGCCAGCACATCGCCGATTTTAATGGTATCTCCTTCACTGATGGCCGCCAGTTTAATAATACCCGCCTGCCCGGCATTTACTTCAAAAGTGGCTTTCTCGCTTTCCAGCTCGGCAATCACTTCGTCTCTTTCCACGTAGTCGCCATCCTTCTTTATCCATTTCAGTAAAGTCACTTCGCTGATGGATTCTCCAACCGTCGGTACTTTTATATCGATCATAAAAACCCTCCGGCTCCCTAAAGGGAGTGTTTAATTTCTTTATTTTATAAATTTTCAAAGTTATTGGTCTTTCCCTTAAGCCCCTTTAGGGGTTTGGGGTTTTATATACTAAACGCCGTTTCAATAATCTCTGCCTGCTCCTGCGCATGCACTTTTGCATACCCCGTGGCGGTGGCTGCCGAGGGTTGCCTGCTTATCACCCCGTAATTAATGCTTTGCAGATTCATCTTCAGGAATGATGCGGCCCCCATGTTCAACGGCTCTTCCTGTACCCAGAACCAGGCAGCTTTGCTGTATTTCCTGTAAAGCGCTTCCAGTTGTTTCAGCGGCAGCGGATACAATTGTTCCAGGCGGATGATGGCCACATCCTTCCTGTTATCCTTTTGCTGTTTTTCCGCCAGGTCAAAATAAATTTTACCGGAGCAAAACAAAACTTTTTTTACCGCAGCAGCCTCAGCGATAAACAGGTCATCAATCGTTTCCCTGAAGCTTCCGCCGGTAAATTCTTCTTTCAGGGAATATGAACCGGTATGCCGAAGGTTGGCTTTGGGCGAAAAATTTATCAATGGCTTGCGGAACGGCCATGCCAGCTGGCGCCGTAGTGCATGGAATAAATTAGCCGCTGATGTGATGTTGGTCACCACCATATTCAGCTCCGCACACATCTGTAAAAACCTTTCCAGCCTGGCGCTGCTGTGCTCCGGCCCCTGCCCTTCGTATCCATGCGGCAGCAGCATTACGATGCCGTTCATACGGTTCCACTTCTGCTCGCCGGACGTAATGAACTGGTCAATCATAGTCTGCGCACCGTTGCTGAAATCGCCAAACTGAGCTTCCCACAGCACCAGTGCATTCGGGTTGGCCAAAGCATACCCGTATTCAAATCCCAGTACCCCGTATTCGCTCAGCAGCGAATTATAAATTCTGAATTTGCCGGTGGCGCCCGGTATTTCACTCAAGCGGTTGTACGCTATATCATTGCTTTCATCACGCAGCACGGCGTGGCGGTGGCTGAAAGTGCCCCGCTGCACATCCTGCCCGCTCATGCGCACATCTTTACCGTCAAGCAACAGGCTCCCGTAGGCAAGCAGTTCTGCCGTAGCCCAGTCAATTTTATTTTCCGACTGAAAAAGCTTCAGCTTGTCCTGGATAATCTTTTCCACTTTGCGCAGCGGTTTGAAACCGGCCGGCCACAACATGATGGCATCAAAAACCGTTTTGAAATTTTCTTCACTGATAGCCGTGGCAGGCGACTGCTCAAAATCTTCAGCCGTTGACCGGCGCAGTTTCTTCCACTCCAGTTCCGGCGGCTGGTAATGATATGGCAAAGGATTCTGCTTTACTTCATCCAGCCGCTCCTGCAGGTCGGCCCAGAATTTTTTCTCCATTTCTTTGGCCAGTGCCTGTGCATCCTCTTCACCGTTTTCCAAAAGTTGTTTTACATACACCTCCCGCGGGTTGGGATGTTTTTCTATCAACGAATACAGGTGCGGCTGTGTAAACCTGGGGTCATCGCCTTCATTGTGACCATGACGGCGGTAGCAAACCATATCCACAAAAATATCCGAATTAAATTTTTGCCTGAAGCGGGTAGCTAACTCCACGCATTTCACCACTGCTTCGGGGTCATCGCCATTCACATGCAGTACCGGCGCCTGTATGGCTGCAGCAAGCGAGGTGCAGTAATCAGAACTCCTGCCTTCATCAAAATCAGTTGTAAATCCGATCTGGTTGTTGATGACAAAATGAATAGTGCCGCCGGTGTAATAGCCCAGCAGGTAGCTCATCTGCAGCACTTCGTACACTATGCCCTGCCCTGCAATGGATGCATCACCATGAATCAGTATGGGAAGTATTTTTTTGTACTTGCTTTCATACATCACATCGGCCTTGGCTCTTGAAAAACCCACCACCACCGGGTTCACTGCTTCCAGATGCGATGGATTGGGCATCAGCTTCAGGTGCATGGTTTTTCCATCGCTGGTCTGTATTTCACTGCCGAAGCCCATATGATACTTCACATCGCCGCTGCCCATCGTCTGGTCCAGCTTGGCCGTGCCTTCAAACTCGCTGAAGATTTGTTCATAGGTTTTGCCCATAATGTTGGCCAGCACATTCAGCCGGCCGCGGTGGGCCATGCCTATCACCACTTCGTGCACATCATGTGCAGCAGCAGTATTAATAGTTGCATCAAGGGCAGCAATGGTAGTTTCGCCACCTTCCAGCGAAAACCTCTTTTGCCCCACATATTTTGTATGAAGAAATTTTTCAAATATCACACCCTGGTTTAGCTTTTCCAGTATGCGGCGGCGCTTTTCCAGCGGCAGCGGCTCATGAAATTCTTTTTCCATGGCACGGGTCAGCCAGTCAATCTTTTCCTGGCTGCTGATGTACTTGAACTCGATGCCCACATGACGGGCATAACATTTCTCCAGGTGCTCAATAATATTTCGCAGCGTAGTGGTACCAAGCCCAATTAAAGTGCCCGCATGAAAAGTTTCATCCAGGTCGGCTTCAGTAAATCCGAAAAATTCGATGTTGAGATTAGCGCCCCTGTCTTTGCGTTTCCGTATCGGGTTGGTTTTGGCAACCAGGTGGCCTTTGTTGCGGTAGCCAAGTATCATCCGGTACACGTTCAGCTCCCGCTGCCAGTTAATAGTTTCCGGAGTTTCCGGCCCTATAGCAGCCGCTTCGGATACCGGCAAGCCGTTCCTCTTTTTTGCCGGCGCCGAACTTGACACCGCAAAATCAAATCCTTCAAAAAATTTTCTTAGTTCCGGGTCGATGCTGTCGGGGTTTTTTACAAAGTCCCGGTACAAATTTTCTACAAATGCCGGATGCTGGCTGGTGATATACTGGAAATCCTTCATTGCAAAATCCTCGTTTCTATTACCCCCTCTCCAATTCCCTTCTCCATTTATGGAGAAGGGCAAGGGTTGAGGTGGTTGCAAATATCTGCCAAAAAAACCGAATCTGTTCTAATTTTAAAGGGCAGTAATTTTTTGATGCCGGCTGCAAATCCCTGAGCATCACCTGTTGCGACGCTCCGTTCAACGTTCGGTAATCCTATTCAGCTATTTCAATTCCGGCATTGATTTTCTCAATTTACTTTTTGGTATTTAAAGCCCTCACCCTACCTTTGCCCTCCTTAAAAATCAAAGTAAATGGCTAATCACCGTGCAACAAAAAAAGATGTTCGCCAGTCGGCCAAACGCCGCGAAAGAAACCGCTATTATGGCAAAACCACTCGGAATACCATCAGCGATCTGCGGGCATTGACCAGCAAAAAAGAAGCAGTTGAAAACCTGCCTGCCACCATCGCCATGATTGACAAACTGGCCAGGCGTGGCGTGATTCACAAAAACAAAGCCGCCAACCTGAAAAGCGGCCTGGTAAAAAAGGTGAATGAAATGAAATAGTTTAAAAGCAATTATTTTATAAAAGGCATTCCATACCGGGATGCCTTTTTTACTTTTAGTCCTCAAACAATCGTTATGAGAAATCTGTTGTTTTTCTTTTTCCTGTGCTTCACTCATCTTCTTTCAGCTCAAACCATCAGCACCCGGTTTGAACAAAGCGGCGGCACGCAAACACCAGCCTATTCCGAAATCATTGACTGGTGGAAAAAGCTGGATGAAAAAAGCGGCAAAGTGAAACTGCTCACCATGGGCATGAGCGACGCCGGTTATCCGCTGCATCTTGCGGTAGTGGCCGAAAACGGGGATTATAATTTTGCCAACATCCGGAAAAACAACAAAACAGTGATGCTTGTCATGAACGGCATCCATCCCGGCGAACCGGATGGCATTGATGCCAGTATGCTGCTGGCAAGAGATATTGTCATTAATAAAATAAAGTTGCCGGATAACGTAGTGCTTGCCATCATCCCGGTTTATAATATCGGCGGCTGCCTGAACCGCAGTGCCAATTACCGGGTTGACCAGAACGGCCCCGAAGAATTTGGTTTCCGCGGCAACAGCCAGAACCTTGACCTGAACCGCGATTTTATCAAATGCGATTCAAAAGAAGCAAAATCATTTGCTGAAATTTTTCATCTTACCGACCCGGATGTTTTCCTGGACAATCATGTAAGCAACGGCGCCGACTACCAGCATGTGATGACGCTGATCTGCACCCAACACAATAAACTGGGTGGTGTAATGGGTGAATTCATGAACAAATATTTTGAACCGGGCCTCTATGCAGAAATGAAAGAAAAGGGTTACGACCTGATCCCTTATGTAAATGCTTTCGGCGATTCGCCGGATAACGGCTGGCCCGAATTTTTTGAAAGCCCCCGCTACAGCAGCGGCTATGCTGCGCTCTGGCATACTTTTTCTTTTGTGGCCGAAACCCACATGCTGAAACCTTACGACCAGCGGATAAAAGCCACTTACGAACTCATGAAAACTTTTATTGACTTTACTTCGAAAAACAGCGCCATCATCAAACAACGGAGGGAGCAGACAAAGCAATCGGTAAAAAAACAATCTGAATTTCCCATCAACTGGGCGTTGGACCGTTCGCAGTTTGACAAAAGAATTTACAAAGGATATACAGCCGGCCGCAAGCCCAGTGAAGTATCGGGCCTGACAAGATTGTATTACGACCGCAGTAAGCCGTATGAAAAAGAAATTCCATTTTACAACGTGTACAAACCATCCGTCTTCATTCAAAAACCAAAAGCCTACATTATTCCTCAGGGCTGGTGGCGGGTGATTGATTTACTGAAGGCAAACAAAGTGCAGATGATGCCGCTAAAAAAAGATACCACTATGGAAGTGGAAGTGTACCGTATTGACGATTATAAAACAGCACCCCGCCAGTATGAGATGCACCACATCAACAGCGATGTGAAGACAAGTGTGGCAGTTCAGAAAATAAAATTCAGAAAAGGCGACTACTATATCCCCATGAACCAGGCAGCCAACCGTTTTTTAATTGAAACACTGGAGCCCACCGCCACCGATTCTTATTTTGCCTGGAATTTTTTTGATGCTATCCTTGGGCAAAAAGAAGGTTTCTCCGCTTATGCATTTGAAGATATTGCTGCTGATTATTTGAAAACAAATCCAGAACTTAAAAATAAGCTGGAGCAAAAAAGAATCTCAGACACAACCTTTGCTAAAAACGCAAGAGCCCAGTTGAATTTTGTTTATGAAAACTCTCCGTGGTTTGAACCAAATTATTTAACCTACCCTGTGTACAGGGTGGCGAATTAGCGTTACCTGATTACAGGAGTTTTCTCATTGTATTTGCAAAACCAGGAATTAGCTTTAAGTTTACAGTTTACAGTAAACTGTAAACTATGTCTATTGAAAATCAAATAATTGATTATTTGAAGATCCACTCAGAGGGGTCAGCAAACGATTTGCAAGAGTATATTGGAGTTTCCCGCCAAATGATTCACCGGGTGCTGAACAGAATGCTTGAACAGAATTATTTACAAAAGTTGGGGCGGCCTCCGAGAGTTTTTTACAGATTAAATCTTGCCGGAGCTGGTAAACAGCCCGGTATTTCTTTATCTGAAGAAGAAATCATTTTTCTTAACGAACATTTCCTGGTGATTACTGAAACAGGGAAAAGACTGGAAGGCCCGGAAGCCATGCAGGCATGGTGCGAAAGGCAAAACCTGCCGGTTGAAAAAACAACAAAGGAATTTATAGTAACGAAGAAAAAATATCTGAAATATTTTTTACCAACCGGATTGATTAATGGAACGGAAAAACTGCAAAATACCAAAGGCTTTGATTATATCGCAATTGATAAACTTTTCTATTGTGATTTTTATGCTATTGAGCGATTTGGGAAAACCCGGCTTGGCACCTTATTACATTTTGCCAAACAGGGACAAAACCGCCCCCTGATGCAGGAAATAATAGAGCTTACAAAAAGCAGGGTTGAAAATCTAGTCAAAGAAGTAAAAGCAGAAGCTGTTGGTTATATACCACCTACAATTAAAAGACATCTTCAAATCATGAAGGTATTGCAGCAGGGGTACAACCTTCCGCTACCCCACATCAACCTGCTTAAAGTGACCGGAGCTATTCCCGTACCACAAAAATCTTTAAGTAAACTGGAAGACCGGATTAGTAATGCTAAAGCCAGCATCGTGGTAAAAGATACCCGCCGGTTTGGGAATATTTTACTTATAGACGATGCCGTAGGCTCCGGAGCTACTATAAATGAAACCGCTGTCAAACTGAAACAAAAAGGATTGGCCAAAAAAATATCCGGACTGGCCATAACGGGAAGTTTTAAAGGATTTGATGTGATACAAGAAGTATAAAATCTTACTTGCTATATCGCCGTTTGGAAATGTCAATTGCAAAAAAATAAAGAGCTGATGTGATATCACCACAGCTATTGCAAAAGAAAAAGAGCCCGGTTTAATTTTGTGTATGAAAATTCGCCGTGGTTTGAACCAGACTATCTGCGGTACCCTGTTTACAGGTTGAAATAATTTGTATATGAACTTGTAAAAGTTTTTTGAAATTTTTCATGCAATTGCTTTGTTTCTATTTATGATTACCTTAAATAATTTTCTTACGGATTTCTCAGATTTACACAGAAATTAATCTGAGACAATCTGTGAAATCTGTGAGAGCCTAATTGGTGGCTTAGGGAGATTGTTCAGGAATTGGTTGATGTTTGTCTGCTTTATCCATATTCCCAAACAAAAACCTGCCCAGCAACAAGCCCAGCAATAAAACAAGTATAGAAAGGTAACCTACCCATTCATAACGTTGGAGCCTCCCGGCGTTGTCTTTGGTAACAATAAATCCGGCCAGAAACGAAGCCAGTGCGGTGCCCAGTTGCTGCACGCTGCTGTTGAAGGTCATGAAGCTGCCTCTTTGTTCTGCTTTCACCACGTTGCTTATCATAGCCTGGGCTGTAACGGCGCGGCCGGTAGCTACCACAAACCAGGTGGCAAAAAATACAAGCACGATGGAAAAAGGAAGTACAGGTAAATTGGTGATGAGCCACACCATTGCAAATGAAAATAAAACTGACCACGTGAACACACGCAGCTTTCCTGCTTTATCTGAAAAACGCCCCAGTATGAATGCAGCAAAAAATGAGGCAATGCCGCCCACCAGGTAAATCATCGGCGTCAGGTCTCTTGAATAATTTTTATTAAACTCAAGATAGGGATTGATAAAAGGGATAATCAAAAAATGCCCCATCATTATCAGGGCCGAAAACAAAAGAGCCAGTCGTTGTTCACGGCTTTGCGTCACATTCAGCAATACCTGGAAACGCTGCGCCCCGGCAGCCTTTTCTATCACATGCTCCTTCATTTCCGGTATAAATTTTATAACCAGCACAACTATTACAATACCGAGCAGGCCGACAAAAATAAACGGCGCATGCCAGCTGAAAATATTGGAGAGATACAAGGCGAATGGAACACCGATAGTGGAAGCAATGGCAAATGAACTCATCACCGCTCCCATGGCAGCGCCTCTTCTTTCATAGCCGAACAAATCGGCCACGATGGATAAAACCTGTGCGCCGATCAATCCGCCAAAGAGTCCCGTTAAAATTCTTGCCGCTAAAAGTGAACCGTAAGTAGGGGCAAAACCGCAAGCCAGCGTGCCGGTAAGAAAACCAATATAAGCAAGTATTAAAATTTTTTTCCTGTCGTACCGGTCTACAAAAAATGCTGCTGCAAACCCCGAAAAAAATGCCGTAACGGGGTAAGCACCCACCAGTAAACTGAATTGTTTTGGTGAAATATGAAAGAAAGGCATCAGGTAATTCCCCAACGGCATCATGATCATAAAATCCAGGATATGTGTGAAATTGATAGAAGCCAGCAGGAAGATGACCAGCCTTTCTTTTTTACTCATACAAATTTTAAACAACAAATATCGCTAATGCAGCGTTAAGAGCAAATAGTTGTCATATATAAGACACACCATTAACATCATTACAGCCTAAATTCATCGTATGAAAGCTATTCTGCCCTTAGCCGTGTTTGTCATTTCAGTTCTCACGATTTCTTTTTCATATAAAAAAGTAAAAAAGCAGCAGCAAGCGGGTTGGCAGGGTTTTGCTCTTGTGGAGCTTTTTACTTCCGAAGGTTGCTCCAGTTGCCCGCCGGCCGATAAAGCCATGGAAGAAATCCGGGATAAATATGCTGATAAAAATGTGCTGGTGCTGGGTTATCATGTTGATTACTGGGACCGCCTGGGATGGAAAGATGTTTTCGGCGATGCGGCCTACACAGCCCGCCAGAACTATTATGCCAATGTATTTAATTTGAATTCCATTTATACACCTCAAGCTATTGTAAATGGTAAATCACAATTCGTTGGTTCCAACAAAGGCAAACTAATAAGCA
>CAZDUO010000088.1:0-15304 GCA_964508655.1 uncultured Chitinophaga sp.
AACAATACAATTGATGCGGGCGGCTTTTTGAAATTCTAACCCAAGAGTTTGAAGATGAGGGATAGAAATGGCTTCTGTAGTTTCAGTTTTCCCATCGTTTAAAGCAGGTGCTGACCGGAAACCGTTATGTGGAATAAAAAATCCATGCCCATTTTTGGCAATATTATTTTTAAAATTATCATCTCTCAGTTTTTTAAACCCCATCAATGCCGCCAAATCATTTTCATGAATTAATCCTCTTCTGTCCGGTGGTACATTCAATAAGAGATTAGCGCCGCGGCCAACCGATTTCAAATAAAGATCAAACAACTGCTCAGGTGTTTTTACTTTGTCATTTTCATTCTCATGCCAAAACCATCCGGGCCGGATGCTTACATCACACTCTGCCGGTATCCATGCTTTACCATAAATATTTCCAGTATTCAAAGTATCTGTTGGCGGAGCACCAATACCCGGAGTGAATCCAACTGTATCAAGCGTATTCCAGTTTGTTTTTCCTGCAATCCCATTTTCATTTCCCACCCATCTTATATGCGGACCCACATCACTAAACACAACTGTATTGGGCGAAAGTGATTTTACCGTTTTTTTAAAGCGATCCCAATCATACACCTGTCTTTTTCCATTGGGCCCTTCACCATTGGCACCGTCCCACCACAGTTCCCAGATAGACCCATAGTTTGTAAAAATTTCTTTCATCATGTTTACAAAAACATCGTTGTACTCAGGTGTGCCGTATTGGGGATGGTTGCGGTCCCAGGGGGAAATATAAACGCCGAACTTCAGGCCATACTCTTTGCAGGCCTGCGACAATTCCCTGAGTACATCGCCTTTCCCGTTTTTCCATTTGCTTTCACGAATGGTATGCGTGGAATATTTGCTCGGCCATAAACAAAAGCCATCATGATGTTTGGCGGTTATAATAATTCCTTTTGCCCCTGATTGTTTTGCAATTCTTGCCCATTGACGGCAATCCAGTGCGGTAGGATTAAAAATATCCTCCGGTTCATCGCCATGTCCCCACTCTTTATCTGTAATAGTGTTCGGGCCAAAATGAATAAAGAAATAAAATTCCATATCGTGCCAGGCCAGTTGTTGCGGGGTAGGCAGGGGTGGTGTGCCGGGCTGCGCATGCAGCTCAAAGGAAAAAGAAAAAAGTAAAAAGTAAAAAAGCAGTTTTTTCATTTTGTCAATACTGATTTTATTTCAGGGGAAACCGGGTGGCTGGCTTTATAGATGTATCCTAAAAGCTTTGCTATTGTTTGTGCAAACTGGTCTTGATAAAGCTGCAACCCGGTTTTCACTTCACCTTTTGCAGTCACACCCGGCCCCATCACAACCAGCCAGATTTGCGATGCATCGGCCACATCTTTTCCATGGTCAGTCCATTCTTCTTTATTGATATCGCCCCGGCCATGGTCGGTGGTTATAAATAAAGCCGTTTTGTTTTTATACTGCGGATGACTTTGCACATACTCCCAGATTTTCTTTATCCACGCATCCACCTGGCGGGCGGCATCGAGGTAAGAACGGTAATAGCCGTGATGCGCCCATTCATCCGTTTCGCCGTAGGCGATGTACAGAATTTTCGGCTTCCGGGTTTGCAGGTATTCAAAAGCGGCGTAATGCGTAAATACATCAAGGCATTCCGCATCGCCGAAAGGTTTGAACGAATCATGCAGCATGGCATTGATGAGCTTTTCATTTGCCGTCGGATTTTTTCTGCCGATGCTGTCAAATGCAGAAAACACCGGGATGCCGCTGCGCTGCTCATTCAGTATGCGGTCAAAAGCATCCCATGCGCCGAAAGCAGCCACTTTGTTTTTAAACGTGGGCTGCCGGTTAAAAAACTCCAGTATAGTCACATTCGGATTGGGCGGAAAATCATTTGAGTTGATTGCCGTATCGGCATAGCCGGTCATGATTTCATTATAGCCGGGATAACTGAACCAGTAAGGATTTGCGTTGTCCACTTTGTTATTAAACTGCCGGTTGCCATAAATCTGCCCTTTGGATGCAATCACACTCCACAAAAAAGGCAGCAGCTTTTTTCTGCGTTCTTTTTCATCATTGTGCCAGTAGGTTTTAAAAATATATGCACTGTCGCCCTGGTTATATTTTTTATTATTGGCAATGGCCGAGTCCATTCCCCTGAAGACCTCCTGCCAGCGCAGGCCATCGGTGGTGATGATGATAATGTTTTCTGCCCGCTGGGCAAATAATGATGTAAGAAAAAAGCAGACGTGGGAAAGAAGAAACAGTTTTTTCATAGTGTAAAATTTTACAATGCCCTGTCGAGATGCGTATAGCCGCCGTCCACATGAATCAGCTGCCCGGTTGTGTGACTGGATTTTTCTGATAATAGAAACACAACCATGTTTGCAATTTCTTCTGCTGTTGTCATTCTTTTACCCAATGGAATTTTACCTGTAATGGATTTCAGTTTTTCTTCCGGGTTGGGTAAACTTTGAATCCACTTTTCATATAGCGGCGTGTAACATTCGGCCACGATAACTGCATTGACCCGGATTCCGTATTTCAGCAGTTCTGCTGCCCATTCTCTTGTCAGCGCATTACGTCCGCCGTTGGCTGCCGCATAAGCTGAAGTATTGCCCTGGCCGGTTTCCGCCACTTTGCTGCCGATGTTCACTATGGCGCCTTTGCTTTTTATCAGTTCAGGCAATGCATAATGCGCCATGAGATAATAATGCACCAGGTTTTTGTGCAGCGAAGCAATGAAAGCTTCATAGCTTCCTTTTTCCAGGCCCACGCTGTCGTTGATGCCGGCATTGTTCACCAGCCCGTCAATCCGGCCAAACTTTTCAATTGTTTCCTTCACTGCCCTTTCACATTCTTCCGGGTGGGTGAGCTCGGCAGCAATGGCAAAACCGGTTCCAGTTTCATGGAGGATGGCTTCATTGTCTTTATCATTTCTGCCCACCACCACCGGCACAGCGCCTTCGGCCGCCAGCGCTTTAGTAATGCCGGCGCCGATGCCTTTGGCGCCGCCGGTTACGATTACGATTTTATCTTTTAACATTAAGTCCATTTCTGTTTTTTCCGTTGAAAAAAGAAATTCGACAATTATTTCCGTGTCTCACTATACCTCCGAGGCAAGATACTAATTGAATTATCTTCCGGTGAATTCCGCCTTTCTTTTTTCAAGAAAAGCCGCCACACCTTCCTTCTTATCTTCGGTAGCAAAGCAGTTACCGAATTCATTTATTTCAAGTTCAAAACCGTCAATGGTTTCATTATACACCGCATTGGCTGCTTTGATACAGCCCGCCACAGCAAGCGGCGCTTTTGTGTTGATGAGTTCAAGAATGGATTTTGCTTTTGCAAGCAGTTCTTCCTGCTTCACTACATAATTTACCAGCCCGTACTGAAGCGCTGTGTTTGCATCAATCATGGTTGCAGAAATCAACAGTTCAATGGCTCTTCCTTTCCCGATTAATTGAGTGAGCCGCTGTGTGCCGCCATAGCCGGGCATCAGGCCCAGGTTTACTTCCGGCTGGCCAAATTTTGCATTCTCACTGGCTATCCGTAAATGACAACTCATTGCCAATTCGCAGCCGCCACCCAGCGCAAAACCATTTACAGCAGCAACCAGAGGCTTTGGACAATTTTCAATTTTAAAAAAAATATCCTGCCCTTTTTTTGCCAATGCCATTGCCTGTTCTTTGTTCAGTCCACTGAACGCCGTGATGTCTGCCCCGGCCACAAAGGCTTTTTGTCCGGCCCCGGTGATGATGACCGATTTTATTTCCGCATTCGATTCAATTTCATCAAGCGCATTGTTTAAATCAGTAAATACATCCTTGTTCAGCGCATTCAGTTTATCCGGCCGGTTGATGGTGAGTGTGTAAATGCCGTTTTCCAGCGAAGCAAGCAGGGTTTGATACATGGTTTGTCTTTTGCCAAAAATAGAAAATAAAAAAGCACCCATTTGCATGAGTGCTTTGGAAGGGGTTGGTGACTCGAGATTATTACTGCAACTATATCCCCTTTAGTTTTTTATCATGTACGATTCGGTTGTGGTATTCACCGGTGCGCCGGTGCTGCCGCCCTGTACTATCACTTTCACGGTTTCCATGCCCTGCACTTTCAGCAGGTACAGGCCGCTGCGCAGGCCGCTTACATACTGCTGCCGCAGGTTCACTACTTTGAATGTCTTCATCAGTTTGCCATCCAGCGTGTACAATTCGGCTGCGGTTTCTTTTTCAATACCACTCACCGTAAACCAGAAGTTACCATTGTTGGGGTTGGGGCCTACGGTGATTTTATTTATTGATGAACCGGCCTGGTACTTCCCTTTTGCATATGCTGTTGTAGTTTCAGAACTGTCGCTGTTGCGGTTGTTGTGCGGGTTGCCGCCACCACTGCCACCACCGCCACTGGTTTTGCCTGCCACAGTAATGGTTGGCGACCAGGTGACATTATTGCTCTGGTCAACAATCTTGAGGCGGTAATAAGAAGTGCCAGTATAAGCGTTGGGATCTATATGAAGGTAAGAAAGCAGTGATATGCTGTTGCCGCCGGGCGCCTTGGTAGCCACCCATGCACGGGCAGTGAAATCGGCTTCGTTATCCAGGCGGCGCTGCACTTCGTAGCCGCTCATGTTGGTTTCGGTTTGCGTGGTCCATTTCAGTTCCACTTCAGTGGCTTTCTTTCTTTTGCCTGTAAATACAAGGCTGGTAACTCCCGATGTCACTGCATCATTGGCCAGGGTTTGCAATGCAAAACTGCCGATATTAGTTTTCTCCACATAGTTTGCATTGGTATTGCGTGTGGTTTGCGACAGGTTAGTCCAGTTGGCGCCGTTATCATTACTCTGATATATTACAAGTAAATTTTCATTTTGCCCGTTCAGTTCGGCGTCGAAATATTTCAGGCGCAGTGTTGCATTCAGGTTGCTGTTGTTTTGCGGCATGATGGAATAGTAGCGCTGAATGCTGCCGGTCAGCCCGGTGCCGCTTTGGGGCACATGACCCCTGCGGATGATAACATCGCCGAGGTTGACGCTGCTGCTGATGGTGGCGCCCAGGTTGCCGGGGTTTGCTGCTGCCGGGGCATTCAGGTTCTGGGTAATTTCCACAAAACCGCCGGCAGGGCCGATGATGCGGTTGGTTTCCGATTCGCCGGCAATGTAGGCCGTGGCCAGCATCATGATATTGTTATTATTCAGGTCAAGTTGGCCGGAAATAAAATTGATGGATGTACCGATATGGATATTGCGGTTCAGCATCAGTTTGCCTCCACTGGTTTTAGCCACTTCCACCGTGTTGAACATCGGCAAAGCTGAACCACTGATAGTGGCATTTTGTGTGCCGGAGAATTTAAAACTTCCTGTGCCGCCGGCAATGGATCCGTTATTCACCAGGTTCATATCGTTGAGTACTACGGTGGCATTGCCGTTCACTACACAGTTTGCGCCGGGGGATATGACCATCTGCGAAAATCCGCAGCGCCACAGCAGCGGGAGCAGGAGTGTAAGAATATATTTTTTCATAACCAGTGTTTAAAATTTACTCATGTTGTTTCCTTTGGTCTCATCTTTTTTTTCAGTTTGCAAGTTTAGTTCGGTTATTTTCTGTATTCCCCGTCAACTTAGCAAACGGTATGTTCGGGTAAGCTAATGGTATAATAATTGATTTTTTTTATTGAGGAATTACTATGTGACCAGAAAAGAAATTCAGATACCCTTCAGTTCTGAGATCAGAAAAACCAAATGCAGTATTAAATTGTGCAAACTCAACCCAAATTTTATCACCTGCTGTCAAAGCCCTGTCAGTAGATACACTGATTGATTCTCCAGTTGGAGTTCCCGGGACAGATATAATATGTGCAAGAGTATATACAGTGCCTCCTCTGTTCATCTGGATTCGCAATTCAAGCCTGGTATAATTGAAAATTAAATTTGATTCAGGTATTACGGTTGCGTCAAAATGATAGATTCCATTCCTCGGAACTACAAAGGTGCTGGTGTTGGATGTTGAAGGATTGCTGCCGGTGGGAGAAAAATTATTATTTAAATCATAATCTTCTGCCTGAAACTCTACCTTTTTATATACAGAGTAAGTAAATGTATTATTAGCACTATTATTTGTCACTGCCTCACTGACGCCCTGTGCTCTGAATGCAATTTTTGGATTATCAAGCTGCATCCAGTCGGCATTTCCGGCATTGTCAATGCTGGTTAAAACATAACCGGCGCCCGGCACTGAACCGGTTCCTGTAATTTTCAATTTACCATACACGTCCAAGGCGATTCCATTAGTACTTGATGCACGCAAGCCGGTGCCATTTAAACTAAATGCAGATACACCGTAGCCGTTGGGGCTACTGCCAAGCACTCCTACTCCAGTGGAACTATTAAACCCATATATACCATTTCCAGCTGAAGAAGTGCTGGAACCAAAAATACCGTTTGAAATCCCCGTGCCGGTGGCTTCACCACGAATGGCGGATTTGCCAGCCGCACTACTGGTGCCTAATATAGCTGCATCGTTTGAAGAACTGGCATGAACGGCTATACCTCCGCCATAATTATTGGCCCTGATAGTAGGTACAGTATTCGTTGCTGTATTTGTATATGCATAAATGCCACCATTGTTTACGCTGTTGACAATCACACCATATCCATTAGTTGACAATACATCCACAGCCGTTCCCTGAACACTGTTAGCATAGAGACCTTTACCATTCGCAGATAAAGCTTCGATGGCTGCACCAAAGCTGGTATTGGATGATTTAATGGTAGGTGAAGCGTTATTTGAAAATGCATACACCGAACTGTTGTTGATACTGTTTGCTATCACACCGAATCCGTTTGTAGATAATGCATTCAAACCTGCGCCGGCAAAGCTGTTACCATATAGACCGCTTCCATTTACTGAGGACCCTTCTATTGCCGGCCCGTTATTATTTGTAATACGAAATGCAGTGCCTTCAATAGTTGCTGCTCCATCATATGGCAGCGTGAATGATCCTCCACCTGAATTAAGATTAGCCCATGTGGTTCCATTATATACCCAGATGGTCTTTGTATCCGTATCAAACACCATCAGGCCGAGTGCAGGCGATGCAATGGCCGTACGCTGCGCCGTGGTCATCCGCGGTATCAGCATGCCTTTGGTTGTGCTTTTTACATCCAGCATGGCGCTGGGGTCGGCGGCGCTGCCGTCATTATTAATGGCCACATTCTGCGACAGGGCCAGTACGGAAATTAAAATTGCGAGGAAGAAGAAGAATAGCTTTTTCATAACAGTTGAGTTGAAGTGATAAATAATTTTTTTCAAATCATTTTGTTTTTAATGCTGACGTAAAAATGAAAAGGAAACAGGCGGATTAAAAATTTTACCTTTTTATACCTACCTGTTTTTTATTGAACCGTGCCGAAAGAGAAATAAACCGTGGCAGCACATCTTAGCCCTGTCATGATGAAGTATTTTTTATATGGTTTGTAGTATGGATGACAGGATTTGTTTGTACAGGCTCATTTACCGTCACCGGGCAGACAGCGCCGGCGCTTCGCTTCATTTAACTTTAAGTGCCATTCATTAGTTCATAACGGCCATTTACTAACTAATACTTGATTTGGCCCCGCAGGGGTGGTAACATTGGGTCAGCAATGTTGATTTAATAAAAACACTGAGAAATGAAACGCTGGATTCAAATACTTATGAATTGGTACTGGCAGTTCAGGATCAGCAGGCAGATGCGGTTCCTCGGGGCGCTGGCAAAAAAGAGTATCGGCTTCAGAACCAAAGTGCTGGAAATAGTGAGAGAACAACGCCTGGTAAATGATTATGTGCTGCTGTGCATCCGCACCCGGCTCAGGGTGAACGGTAAAATCGTTTGCCGCAAGGTGCATACGCTGGTGAAAGGCGAGAACCTGGTTCATGCCGGCGAAAGAGTGCTGGTTCGTTATCAGCCAAAACATGCCGGTATGGTGCTGCTGATGCAGGCTTAAAAAAACAGACTCCATTATTATTCTTCATAGCCCGCTTTCTCATGGCTGAAAATGCTCTGCAAACCAGGGCATTTTTATTTTCACATAAAAGATAAGCTTTATCAATATGCACCGGGCCCATGCCGGCACACTTCAATTGCAGTAAACCACCTTTTATTAATTAATTCCGCCCGTTCACGAGGTCATATTTTTTTCCGGCTTGCCTGCCACCGCATATTTGTGTAAGATTAAAAATTGAAAACAACTCAAACTGAAAATATGATACTTTTTATGCTGAAACGGGTACTGATAGCAGCGGCGGTTCTTACCACCACCATTGTTATCGTTTGTAAACTGGGCTATTAAATCACACTAATCATAAAAAATTATTTTTATGGAAAAGCAAACAAAAAAGCAGGCGGCCGTAATAGTGTTGCTGACAGGCAACTGCACTTCGGCTAACTACAGGCAGGTTCCTTTCGAGGTAAGCTCCTATATATTAAATCGTTTCCGGATGCCGGAGCCGCAGGCGGTGGACACATTTATTACCTGGCATGCCGAAGTGTTTATGCAGCATTTACCCTTTGCATACAGGCCAAACTGATACCAAACTGAAATAATTGACCAATAAGATGATATTTTCCCTGAAAAACTTATTCCGTATTAACAGCAAAGGCGACCGCCGCTTTGTGCAGGAGCAGCTCCAGTTGCAGCGGTATTTGCTGCGCACAGGTGTGCAGGCATCTGCTGAAGTGCTGGATGTGTTTGAAAGCACTGAACCGTCCCGGGGTTATGTGCAGGTAAGGCTTTGGGTGCTGGTGCGGTTGAATGGGGTCATCACTTATCGCCACATCCAGACACTTATGAATAAAAAAAATATTCCCGCTGCCGGCGACACAATCCACATCCGCTTCTGTCCCGATGATGTAAAAAAAGTAATGGTCGTTTAATTTGCCTGTTTTTTGTGTGTGGTTTTCACGGCGCCCGCCCTGTAAAAGGGGCGGGTTTTTTTCAGGCTACGCTTCATTTGAAAAAATCCACGGTTCGTTCGATTTCGTTTCAAACGTTCCGCAGGAAATATCAATTTTATAAAAAGCAAAACCGGGAAATACAATGACATCAGCTCAGGTTACACTGGTTAAAAAAACCTGGAAAGTGTTCCGCAGCCTGGATCATGCCCTGGTGGGAGACACTTTTTACAGCAAGCTTTTTACCGATAACCCATCCCTGCGGCGCATGTTTCCAAAAAACATGGAGGCTCAGTACCGCAAACTGATTGACATGCTCAGCATCATCGTGGCCCGCCTGGAAAAACTGGATGAACTTTCTGAAGAAATAGCAGCCATGGCCCGGCGTCATGTGAGCTATGGAGTCCGACCGGGTCATTACAAACTTGTAGGCAAGGCTTTACTTTGGACACTTGAAAAAGGACTGGGCAGCGAATGGACACGGGAAGTAAATAATGCATGGACAGCCTGTTATAATACCATTGCAGAAACGATGATTGCCGCTGCAGCCGGGAAGCCGGTTTCTTAAATTCAATTTTCATATTCAAACTAAGCAGCAGGAGAATTACCTGGCGCCATCAAACGCTATTACGGTTCATTTTCATTTTACCCCGCTTCATTCCAAAACAAACCCGCTTCATTACTTCCATTTTATACATTGGGGTTTTGTTTTTACTTTGGAGTAAATGTTTTTCCGCTTTTACATTCTTTTTTTTCCAGCTTGTCTTTCCATTGCGGCAAATAGCCAGCAAAGCCCGTTTATCTTTTATCATTTAACCGAGAAAGACGGGCTGAGCAATAATGCTGTCAACTGTTTTTTAAAAGACAGCCGCGGCATATTGTGGGTCGCCACATTTGACGGGCTAAACCGTTTTGACGGTTCTCATTTTTTTTCTTATAAAAAAACAAAAGATTCCAACAGCATCATCAATAACACGGTTCATGATCTTTGCGAAGACCGGCAGGGCAATATCTGGGGTGCCACAGATAATGGAATCTTCAGGTTTAACCCGGAAAAAAACAGCTTTAGCAGCTACCTGCCGCCCAACAGCAAGGTTTCACCGGCCACTATTAATATTGCTCCGGCCGTATACAATATTCTTTGCGACAAAAATGGAACTATATGGGCCACCGGGTTATGGACCATATTAAAATTTAACCCGGTAAAAAATGTTTTTGAGGAAATAGGACCCCTTACGCTGCAAAGCGATTCGCTGAATCATTATGCGGTGCGCAAAAACGGGTTGGTGGAAGATCCTTCAGGAAACGGGCTTTGGATGGCCACCCGTTTCAAAGGCATGCATTATTATGATATTAAAACGGGGCAGTTTCTCAGTTTTAAAAATCAAAAAACGGCAATATTCAAAGAAAGAGCCGTTTCGGCATTGACCATTTCAGCAACCGGCCGTTGCTGGTTTTACGATAATACCCTTCAACAAATAGTAAACTTTGACCCTGTATCGAAAAGTGAAATACTGAAAATAGACATGAAAGGAAGTATCAGTTCTTCCATTTGCGCTTCGCTTTTTGAAGATTCGGAAAACCGCCTCTGGTATGGCAACTGGAATAACGAAATAGCCGTAGTGGAATATAAAAATAGCATCTCCATTACAAGAATAAAGAATGATAAAAGCGATCCCTTGTCCATTGCTGGCAATTTTTTGTGGAATGTAATGGAGGATGAAGACGGCACCTTGTGGCTGGGAACCATAGGGGGCATTTCAAAATGCAATACTTCAAAGTCCATTTACAGGGTACGCCGGTTTGAAGAAAAATTTCCTTTTTTGAAAGGAAATTCCATACGATTGATAGTAGAAGACACCGCCGATAAAAGCTGGTGGCTGGTTACAAGTGATAAATTGTATGTAATTCATTTTTTCCCGGCTACAGAAAGATATTTTGTTTACGATTTACAAAAAGCTGAAAAAAATATCCACGGCAAATTACCGGGTCCTGTACATACTATCCGGTTTATAATGGGAAAGGCGGTATTGTGCACGCATACAGGCGCCTGGCAAATTGATACGGCAAGCCAACGGGTACAGCCTTTTTATATTGCTGCCGCAGTTGACCCGTCGCTTGTCATCAGTGATATTATAGAAAAAAACGGGGTATATTATATCAATGATGAAAGGCAATTATTGAAATATGTAAGCAGGGAAAATAAAGCCTATCGCATAAAGCATACGGTTGACCGGTTGCCTGATGGACAAAAACCGGGTATTAAGTTTATGACTTTTACACCGGATAACCGGCTTTGGGGAATAAGCAACTTTGGCTGGCTGGTTTACCTGGATGACAAAGAAGAACTGGTTCCTTTTTATTATGTAAAGAATGAAAATGAAGAATTGTTCGGGTACATCAACTCCGTGTATATGGACAAAGATGGAAAGTTATGGATGACAAGTATAGGAGTGGGGTTATATTGTTTTACTCCGGCAACCCGGTCAGTAAAATACTGGACTGAAAGCGATGGACTCGTTATAAATCATCTGCAGACTGTGGTAGCCGACAACAACAGCCATATATGGTGCGCTGCCAATAATAAGTTTTCAGTGTTTACACCTTCAACGGGCAGCTTTTATAATTTTTCGTTGCCCCTGGGCGAAAACCAGAGTTTTAATAACGGTATGACCCTTCTTTCCAACGGCAACATTGTGGTTACCATACAAAATAGTATTCTTGAATTTTTTCCAGAGCGGCTAACGCTGAAACCACATATAAAACAGCCATTGATTGGCACTGTGAATATAGCCGGTAAAGAAAGATTCATCGGCGATGAAAATTCAATTCGCCTGAATCCCGATGAAAAATTTCTTTCGCTGAAATTCGGGTTGCTGACAGATAAAGAGACCTTTCCCTATTCCTTTGAATACATGTTGAAAGGTATTGACGAAACCTGGGTGCCTGCGGGGGCAGATAACCAGGCTGTGTACAACAAACTCCCTTCGGGCAATTACACTTTCCGCTTGAAAGCAAAAGCCCGGAACGGCGCATGGGAAACACCGGAAACAACACTGATGATTCATATCAAAACACCTTTCTTCAGGTCTGCCTGGTTTTATGGCGCCATGGTATTGCTCACCGGCCTGCTGCTGTTTCTTTTTTACCGGTTTCGCATAGCCAAACAAAAACAGCTGCACGAACTGGAAAGCAAGGCACAACTGCTGGAAAAAGAAAAAGCCCTGGTGATGTATGAAAGCCTGAAGCAACAGCTCAACCCGCATTTTCTTTTTAATTCTCTCACATCGCTCAGTAGCCTGATACGTATGGACCGGCAATTGGCCGGCGAATTTCTCGACAAAATGAGCAAAGTGTACCGCTATATTTTAAAAAACAGGGATACCGAAACCGTGCCGCTGGGCGAAGAGCTGAAAGCCGTGCAGCTGTTTATTGACCTGCAAAAAACCCGTTTTGAAGATGCGCTGGTTGTAAATATGAATATTGATGATGAACACTATCACCGCAAGATTGTGCCGGTGACGCTGCAAAACCTGGTGGAGAATGCCATCAAGCACAATGTGGCCGACAACAGCGCACCGCTGCAGATTGATTTGTTTGTAAAAGATGATTATCTGCTGGTGCAAAACAACCTGCAAAAGAAAAATTTTGTGGAAACCAGCAACAAACAGGGACTGGCCAATATGGAATCGCTTTATCATTACCTGAGCGACCGGCCTATGCTGATAAAGGAGGATGAAAATAATTTTACGGTTAAAATTCCTTTGTTGTAAAATGGAAGCGACGATTGTTTAACACTTAAAAAATTCCGACATGAAAGCAGTCATCATCGAAGACGAAAGCCTGATTGCAAAAGAGCTGCAGCACAAGATTGCTGATGTGGCGCCGGATATTAAAATTGAGGAAGTGCTGCCGAGTGTGAAAACTGCCCGGCGCTGGTTTATGGAGCATGCCGAGCCCGACCTGGTGTTTGCCGACATCCAGCTCAGCGACGGGGTGAGCTTTGAAATCTTTGAACGCTACGAACTGAAATGCCCGGTAATTTTTACCACGGCTTATGATGAGTATGCCATCAAAGCATTTAAAGTAAATGGTGTGGACTATTTGCTGAAGCCGGTTGATAACGAGGATTTGAAAAAAGCCATCGACAAGGGCCGGGCCATTGTGGAAAGCCGTACCCAATACCCGAAAGATATGCAGCAGCTGCTGCAGATGATGACCAACCCCGGCCACGGGGCGCCTTCGTACAAAGAAAAGTTTGTGGTAAAATTCCGCAACCAGTGGTTGCCGGTGATGACAAAAGACATTGCCTGTTTTTACCGGGATAATCTGAATTACATTCTCACCTTCGGCGGCGATAAGCATATTCTCGATTTCACCACGCTGGATGAAGTAGAGGAGTTGCTTGACCCGAAAACTTTTTATCGGGCCAACCGGCAAAGCATTGTGCACATTGACGCCATACAAAGCGTGAAGCCGCAGGAAAACCAGAAGCTGGTGCTCACATTGAAACCGCCGCTGAAAATGGAACAGGACGTAAGCCGGGAAAAAGCGCCGGCGTTTAAAAAGTGGTTCGACAGGTAGCTACCCGTTTTCTTTGTCACCGGTTGGTTTGTTTCTGAGTTCCTCCAGCCTGGCAATATCCCAGTGATCTTTGGGACGGGCGGAGCGGAGTTTCATATCTTTTAATAAATCATAGGGAACTATTTGCATAAAAATTCCTGGCAACACTTCAAATTCTGCTTTGTTTTTTTCAGCTTCATCAAATGAAAAATTTTTATGTACAATCGTTAACACATCCATCCTGCTGTTACTTCCGCCAATTGTACCCATAAAATAATTAGAAAAATCCTCTTCATACAGAGGGTGCACTTCATTTTCATTATAACCCATACAAAGCAGCGTATTGATAAAGCTGATTTTATTTTCATTGGTTGGAGCCAGCCACACATCAAGGTCGTCAGTATTCCGGTTGTATCCGTAGTAATTGACGGCATAGCCGCCGATAAGCAGATAACGTAATCCTGTTTGCCGGGCACATTTCAGGAACAGCAGAAATTCTTCATTCAGTACGTCCATTTTTTTGGATAATTATTTTTCGTGCGGTATCAGCGGGTGGATGAAATTTTGCTGAAAGCTGCTGCATTCTGTAAAGATTTCTGAATCTTTCCAGGGGAGTTGTTTGTCGCAGGAGTTCAAGATGATAACGCTCCTGCTCTTCAAATGATTTGAATATTTTTATTTCCCTTTTCACACCTTAAAGGTACTATTCATTTCCTGCTTTTTCCAACGGGCAAAAAAAACTTTGGCAAAGCGCTACGCTTTGCCAAAGTTGCTATCAATTTTTTACCGAAAAAAATCCCTTATTTTTTTTCCAGCTCTTCAATGCGCTTTTTCAGTTCTTCAATCATCTTCTGCTGCTCCTGCACGGCTTTTACCAGCGGCACCACGAAATCGCTGTAGCGGAGAGCATAAGTCTGTTTGCCTGCATCCTGCGGCTTGTCAATACCGCTGAAGTTATAACCCAGTGATTGTGCCACCTGTTCCACTTCCTGTGCCATAAAGCCGGTGTATACTTCATTTTTCTTTTCCGGGTTCAGCGTTTTTAGTTTTTTATCTGCAGGTAAATCTTTTGAGTTAAAATCGTTAATGGCATCCACATCCAGCGTATAAGTAACCGGGCGCAGTTTGGTGATGAAGGCAAGTCCCGGCACATCGTCTTTTACGTTGCGCTTGAAACGGCCATCGCTGAAATTGCTCCAGTTGGCATAACCGGGTTACGTTTCAATCTGCTTTTCCTGCCTTTCGTTTACCCATATCCCCCTTTCAATAATTCAAACTTGCTTTGCCACCACCGGCAGGTGTATTATTGGTATGAAATTAAAAAAAAGAAAATGCTGACACTACTTACCATATTCCTGCTTTCAAAATACAAAAAAGGAAAATACTTGTATGAACTGAAGAGGAGATTGCTGATACTGAAAAAGGCTATCGGTTTCGGATCATACACCATGCATACACCCGGCGTGAGCAATTCATTGCTGGTGTATAAAAATACAAGGGGCAGTGTCACGGGTTTTCCCGGTTCAAAAATGAATGTGCTGAGAGGCATCAGTGAAGCATTCCGGGCTGAGGATGCAGTACCGGCGGGCTATTTGTCGGTTAAAAAAGAAGAAGTGATGGCTGATAAAAGAGCTGCATAAATATTACTCCTTGCTTTGTCCTGTCATACATCTTTCTCTTGTAAGAAACGCCATGCCCCGCTGCCGGGGCATCACTTTTATTACAACTTATCTCAAAAGTAATTTTAACACAGAGATTTTGAGAAACTGTGTTACACAGAGATGTCGACCCAGAGGTAAATTCTCTGTGCAGCTCTTTA
>CAZDUO010000089.1:0-14511 GCA_964508655.1 uncultured Chitinophaga sp.
CGGAAATTTTCCTTTTAATTTTTTTACTATATACCTCGCTGTATATAGCAAGTTCCGGCAGCGGTTGTAATAGCCAAGCCCTTCCCACAATTTAAAAACCCTTTCATCTTTTGCCGCAGCCAGTTTATGAATCGTGGGATATTGGCTCAGAAATTTTTTAAAATAACCAAGCCCTTGCTCTACTCTTGTCTGTTGCAAAATGATTTCACTCAGCCATATTTTATAAGGATCTTTTTCACCCTTCCATGGCATTTGGCGGTTATTTTTTTCCTTATCCCACCTTAGTAATTGTTGGGTAAATTTTATTTTATGTTTACTGGCTATCCCCACTTGTTAAAAAAAAATTGCCTATCCCTTTGACAATCACCAGATTTTATCATATATTGGAGCAAATTAACTGCTAAAATCCTTAATAAATGAGAAAAGCTGACCTCGTAAACAAAATATCTGAAAAAACAGGTATTCCCAAAGTGGATGTGCTTGTCACTCTTGAAACTATGTTTAAAGAGGTGAAAGATACGCTGTCGGGCGGTGAAAATATTTACATCCGCGGCTTTGGCAGCTTTATAACAAAAAAGCGGGCTGCCAAAATCGGAAGGAACATAAAGAAAAACATAGCAGTGCATATTCCGGAGCATTATATACCTGCTTTTAAGCCTGCAAAAGAGTTTGTTGCAGAAGTAAAAAAATTGGTGACACCTAAACCTGATACAGGCCCCGGCGAAGATGCAGATGTATGATTTTCGATTAATGTTTTTTTATTTCCTTCTCATTCATGCTGAGGGCTAACTTTGCAGCCGAAAATTTTTCAGGTGAAAAGAAAACAACTGATTACAGTATTAGCCGGCATTCTTATGGTTGCCGGTCTTTATTTTTTTGGCAAAACAAACCCTTCGGCAAGCCAAAGAAATAAAGACAAATCAGCTGCCGGCACAGGAGAAATTACCATAGACTCTATCCTTGTACATGCTAAAGAATCGCTGCGGCCCGAGCAGGTTACCCGCCTGGGTATGCTTGAACAATCGGTGGTGCGTGGTAATGTTAAGGATCAGCAGCTTGAAGTCTTTCACCAATTGGCTCATTTCTGGAAAGACTCTGCCCAACTTTTTGAACCTTATGCCTGGTACGAAGCAGAATCGGCCCGATTGGAAAATTCGGAAAAAAGCCTCACTTTTGCTGCCCACTTGTTTTTGTATAACCTGCGGAATGAAAGCAGCCCGCAGTTAAGAAAGTGGAAGGCCTTGCAGGCCAGGGATTTGTTCGAAAGGTCTTTGAAACTTAACCCAAATAATGACTCATCCATTATTGGGCTGGGCGCCTGTTATATTTTCGGAAACATTGCCGAAAACCCCATGGAAGGCATCCTGAAAGTTAAACAGGTGGCCGATAGAGACAGCACGAATGTATTTGCCCAGCTTATACTTGGCCATGGCTCGGTCATCAGCGGGCAATATGACAAAGCAATGGAACGTTTTCAGAAAGTTGCAGGCATGCAACCTGATAACCTGGAAGCAGTTATGATGCTTGCAGAGGTTAATGAAAGAAAGTCGGACAAGCCGGCCGCTATCCTGTGGTACCGCAAAGCAATTCCCCTGGTAAATAACCCGGAGCTGGTTTTGGAAATACAAAAAAGAATTGATGAGTTGGCCGAAACCACTCCCGGCGAAAACAGGTAAACCTTATTAATAAATTATTTTAAAAAAATTCTGAAGTATGCCTTCTGGTAAAAAAAGAAAACGCCATAAAATGGCGACGCACAAGCGTAAAAAAAGACTAAGAAAGAACCGCCATAAGAAAAAAAATAAATAAGTATAAGAAATTCAGACAAAGTTTCAAATGTTGATTTCAACCCATGAAACTTTTGAAATTCTTAATCTTTGTTTTTTTCTTGTCAACTGGTTGCTGCCGTAAGCATCTCAATTCCCGTCAATTCACCACACCAAAACTGTTCTGACCATTAAACGGATTTTTACGGAAATTCAATGCAACCAGCCCTTTTTAACCGGTACATGGCAACCTTAGAGCCCTTAAGAATTTGAACAAGGAACTGATTATAAATGCTGCACCACAGGGCGTAGAAATAGCCCTGCTGGAAGACAGGAAGCTGGTAGAACTGCACACGGAAAAAAGTGATGCCCGTTTTGCCGTCGGAGATTTGTACCTGGGCAAAGTAAAGAAACTCATCCCCGGTCTGAATGCCGCTTTTGTAGATGTGGGATTTGAAAAAGATGCTTTTCTCCACTATACTGACCTGAGCCCTTATGCCAAATCCCTTTTAAAATTCACACAGGGCTGTATCAATTATAAAGGAGAAGGAATTCTTGACTTTAGCAATTTTGAAAACGAACCCGATATTATTAAGACCGGGAAAATAAATGAAGTGCTCGGCGGAAAACCCAATATCCTTGTCCAGATTTTGAAGGAACCTATCGCAGCCAAAGGACCCAGGCTTAGCTGCGAGATTTCATTGCCGGGACGTTTTGTTGTCATTACCCCCTTCAATAACATTGTGGCCGTTTCAAGAAAAATTCATTCTTCGGAAGAAAGAAAACGGCTGCAGAAAATTATGGAGGCTATCAAGCCAAAAAATTTCGGTGTAATTGTAAGAACAGCAGCGGAGGGGAAAAAAACAGCAGAGTTACATGAAGATCTTTCGGAACTGGTAGAAACCTGGAAGATTATTCAAACCAACCTGAAAGGAGCTGTGGCGCCTTCCAAAATACTCAGCGAACAAACGAAGACCACCAGCATCCTCCGCGACCTGCTGAATGAAGATTTCAACCGGATTGTGGTAAACGACCGAAACATTTACCAGGATGCCAAATCCTATATACAGCGCATTGCACCCGAAAAAACCGATATCGTTTCCTTTTACCAGAACGGCTCTCCTATTTTCGATTCTTTCGGCATCACCAGGCAGGTTAAAGCCTCGTTTGGCAAAACCGTAAATCTGAACAGCGGCGCTTACCTCATTATTGAACATACTGAAGCGCTGCATGTGATTGATGTAAACAGCGGCTATAAAAGTGTAGGAAATAACCAGGAGCTGAATGCCCTGGAGACTAATATGGAGGCTGCCGAAGAAATTGCAAGGCAGCTTCGCTTAAGAGATATCGGGGGCATCATCGTGGTGGATTTTATTGACATGAAGATGCCCGAGAACAAAAGGAAACTGATGGAAGCCATGGAAAAATTCATGCAGCCCGACAGGGCCAAGCATGCGGTGCTGCCCATCTCCAAGTTCGGGCTGATGCAGATTACCCGCCAGCGGATGAAGCCGGAGATGAGCATCAACACACAGGAGGTTTGCCCGAGCTGCCAGGGTACGGGAAAAATTTCATCCACCATAATCCTGGAAGACGAAATAGAAAAGAATCTTAATTACCTGTTTACACACAAACACAACAACCTCACACTAACAGTAAACCCTATCATCCACGCTTATCTCACAAAAGGCTGGATTTGGTCGAAGTTTGCAAAATGGAAAAGAAAGTTTGGCAAGAAATTATTCCTGAAGGCTGATACCAATTACCACCTTACCGAGTTCCGGTTTTTTGATAAGAATGAGGAAGAAATAAAATTGTAAATAAAAATTAACCCCGCTATGTGCGGGGTTAATTTTTTGCTGAACGGCATTATCAAATCTTTTGCAGCCGTAAAAGATAAGTTCCGTAATTAGTGCTTCCCTGAGTATGAGTTAAGGTTAGTGTAATTAAATTTACACAGGAAAACACCCAGTTATTAGTACCGGAAGATTGACAGTTAAAGTTCGGGAAAGATGGACCATAATCACCATAATCCTGCCTAGCCACAGAGGCAGCGCCGGTAGCGGCTGTTATATTCACAAGTACCGGTCTTGCAGGACTCGTCAACCACATATTATCAAACCGCAACTGGGTTGCTGAAGTAATAATGATGTTGTTAATGATATCACCCGGTGAATAATCGGCCCATCCATCTTCCAATACACGGGCACTGAAGTTGGTGCCTACACCACCCCATGCAGCAGGATTAAATGGACAAACCACCACCGCATTCCAGGTCATTAATGCATTATAGTTCGGGTTGCCGTACATGGAGCTGTTCATATTGGTGATGTCATGCTCCTGCCCGTCTTTACTGACTACCCGATTATATAAAGTGTAGGTGGCGCCAGTTTCGAGCCCGGTAACCGGAATACCCAATGCAGTGGCAATTTCATTGGCTGTCACTTCCAGCTTTGTATCGCCATTGTAAGGCACTTGTTTTACCAATTTCCATAAACTGGTATTGGTGGTAGCCGCACCTTTTGATACCAGTATTTTAATAGAAGCTACCGGTGAGCCGTATTCCCGTACGGTTACATCCACTTTTGATGCAGCAAGGTTGGCATAGTCAATAATGCCATTGCCAAGTGCCACTCTCGTGACATAGGAACCAATCCCGTTAGCGGCAAAGTCACCGGATGTTTCCCCTTTCTTACATCCCATGAAAAGTAGCAGGGAGAATAACGCAATGATTGAAAATATTTTCTTCATAATAATTTGTTTTTAAGGTTTACTTATCTGCGAGAATTGGGTGGATTTTTATCCCAGAACACCTGCACTCCTACACCCGACTTTTGTGTTGCATTTATATTCCTGTTTACAAAAACTGAAGGATACAAATGCGAGTTGATAAACACCCCCGGGTTGGGTTCCAGCGTATACTGCATATTATCAGGCTTATTGGTGCGGCGATACATATTATATGCATCTACTCCATTGCCCCAAAGTGCTATATAGTATTCCTTCATGATAATATTTAACCGGCCATCAGTAGTGGTCATGGCATCATAAGCGGCCAGCACTTTATTCACATAAGCATCAATTCTTGCAGCATCAGGAATACGGGTAGTAGGTATGGTTTCCGAGTAACCAATCGCAGTAGGGAAATTAACTGCCTTGGCTACAGACTTGCGAATACCGCTTTCCATTCTTGCCCTCGCATTGGCTGCATTATTATTCAGCATCAGTTCGTATTCGGCTCTTACAAAATCAGTGAAGGCTGATTGCCAGATGGGTTGAATACCGGCGCCCTGGCCACCAAAATCAACTGCTACATTGGCACCCTGGTTATTATCAAACCGGCCGCCAAAAGGATACACTCCAACGGTGGTACGGAACTGTCCATCCGGCGGAATACCACTGGCATCCCCATGATCCCGGCCCCAATAACCGCTAATCAACAAACAAAAAGGCATGTTGTACGTGTTGTTGAGATAAGGATTGCTCAGGTTAGTAGCATAATGACCGGGGTATGCCTGCCCGAAACAGTTAATTGTATTTTCACTTACGTTGGCATAGTTGGTACGCTGACGATATAAATAATACCTTATACGGGGATCGTTGTTAGCATCCCCTTGTCCTTTTTCCTGGGCCAATACCCACATGAAATAAGTAGGAATATAATCACCTGCGCCGGTTGATGTATGGTTCCCGCTATACCGCGGGTGGCGGCTATTCGGGTTCGATCCTTTTTTACTGTACTTAAATTCAAAGTCGTTTGCCTCAGCATCTATCAAGCCGCCTGCATTTAATACAGCTTCAATTTTTGTTTTAGCAGCCGGATCAGCCAGTCTCGTATTCATCAGGGCTCTTAGTTTGAGCGATTTGGCTGCCATGGTCCATTTGGCAGCGCTTCCTCCATAAAAGAGATCTTGTGTACCCGGATTAGAGGATGCTGTTTGGCCAAATGCAGTAACAGCTTCATCAAGTAAAGTAATTGCTGCTGCATATACAGTAGCACCGGGGTCAGCCTTAGGGTTAAGATTGGCTACGCCCTGGTTGGCATCCGTCATTGGTACATCGCCGAACATATCGACAAGCGTCATTAATGTATATGCTTTCAGCACTTTTGCCATGCCTAAATGTATATACTTCTTTTCCTGGTCGGCAATTGGAATCAGCGCATTCAGGTGTTTCAGAACGCCTGTATAGGCTGCAGACCACATACCATCATAGCTTTGGGGCTGGTAGGCATTATCGTACCGCGGGCCATACATATGAATCATGCGGGCAGGCTGCATTCCAAATGATGAAGCTGTATTAAAGAAACCAGCAAAACTCAGTTGGGCCTGGTTCAGGTACAAATCGGCATTGGCAGATTCCGGCGAAGGGCTGTTGGGGTTTACCAGCAACCTGTCAAGTGTTTTCTTGCAGGAGCTTAGCACCAGGCCGGTTATTAATATCAGAAATATTTTTTTCATAAATAACTTTTTTATTTGGTTTAATCAGAATGTTACTCTCAAACTTGCGCCGAGGCGCTTGGATGTAGGACCTGCGAGGTATTCCAAACCTCTTACATTGCTTACTCCAAGACTGGATACTTCCGGATCGAAATTGGTGTATTTCGGAAAGTTAGGCGCATTGTACCATAAATTCTGACCGGATACAGTTAATGACAATGACCCAAAAGGTGTTTTCTTTAATACGCTTGCCGGCACTGAGTAAGACAGCGAGGCTTCACGCAGCCTGATAACTGTGGCATCGTAAACAATCAGATCCTGCAGGGAGAAGAAACCACTGTAGTTGTTGAAATAGGCCTGGCTGGCGCTAATCTGCACAGTGTTGGGGCTGCCATCAGCCTGCACGCCGGGAAGAATCAAGGGCAACAAACGGTCGAAGTCAGTGTCTTTGGTTAAGCCGCGGCCAACCAACGTACCCGGAGTGTAAGCAAGCATATCGCCGCCCTGTGTCCAATCCCACTGCATACGGAACGAGAAACCTTTGAAATCAAGAGTGCTGATACCGCTCAGTTTGAAATCGGGCGTCGGGTTGCCAATGATTCCGATTTCAGTAGATGAAACATAGTCGCCATTCGGGCTTACCAGTCTTGCTCCTTTAAGCGGATCACCGGTAGGCTGTCCTGTTTTCGGGTCAACTTTCACTATATAATTTGCCTGGATAATACCCAAAGGGTGGCCGTTGATGGCAAATAAACCTTCATTGCTGAAACCATCAACAACGATTTGTTTAATATCATCAGGCAGGTGAGAAACCTTGCTCCGGTTGAGGGTGAAGTTTCCGTCCAGTTGCCATCTCCAGTCTTTGGTGCGCACCGGGGTAATGCCAAGACCAATTTCAATACCTTTATTTTGAACATTTCCGGCGTTGATGCGGGTAACAGTAAAACCGGTAGATGGATCCAGGTCGCGGTCGAGAATCTGGTCTTCAGAAAGCCTTCTGTAAAAAGTAAGATCAAGACTGACCCTGTTATCAATAAACTTACCCTCAATACCCAATTCAATTTCACCTATCAGTTCCGGCTTCAGATCAGGATTGGCCAGGCGGTTGGAAATGCTGTTTGAATTCAAAATCGTTCCAACTCTATCTTCAAATACGTTAGTTGAAATAATAAGTGTAGGTCTTGTGCTGTAGGGGAAACCAAAATTGGCGCTGGTAGAATAACCCCCTCTGATTTTCATGTAATTTACCCATTTGCTGCCCTTTAACCCTTCAAATGCAGTAGTGGGTAAGAAGGAAAGGCTGGCGCTGGGATAAAACAAGCTGCGATTATCCTGCTCCAGATTCGATGTCCAGCTGTTTCTTCCACCCAGGGTCAGGTATGCAAATTCTCTATAGGCCACTGTTCCCTGTGCAAAAACACCAATTGAAAGATTTTGGGATTTAAAGTCAAGATCACCGCCGCCCTCATCAAAATTATCATGTACGATAAAGTTTGAGTGATCGAACAGGCCATAAACAAGTTGCTGGGTACTGCGCTGGCCATCCTGTGCATATTGACGCTCCTGCGAGTTGGCGCCGGCATCCACATTCAACCGCCATTCGGGAGAAAGTTTGGTGTTCCAATCAACCAATACTGAATGATCCCAAATAGTATTGCGGCCGGTAACTGTTCTGTGGATTCCCCGGCGATAAATAAGATCAGCACCCACAGTTCCACCTTTATTCTGCGACAGTAAATTAAAATCAGAATAGTAGTCATATCCGACCCTATAAGTAATATTTACATTATTGGCAATAGGGTAACTAAACTTCAGGTTACCGAAAATCCGGTTGATTTTTTGGCCGGTAAACCCATTCTTAACAGTCCAGCGGGGATTCTGAATATCATTATTACCACGGTAATAAACCGATGATTTATCCAGTGGATTTTCCCATGGCAACCAGTTATTACCATCTTCCGGTCCGCCCATCAGGTTTACTGCAATGGGAGTATAAATCAGGTTGCCGAACACTGATGATACGGAAGGGTTGCTTCCAAAGCTGGTAGATGTGGGGGGTGATTTATAGTCGGTAGTGGCATAGTTGAAAGTACCGCCGACAGTCATTTTATTACTTAGACGGACATTACCACCTACACTAAAGTTGTTTTTGAAAAGTTGATTACCGGGAGTGAATCCTTCATCATCAGTATAGGAATAACTGGCGCTGAAACTCGAATTCTGATTTCCGGTCTGAATACCTACTGATGTGGTTTTAATAATGCCTGTTCTGAAAAATCGCTCCACACTATTGTAAGGTTTGAACTCATATATAATATCATTTCCGGCTCCCGGTGTCTGATTAAATTGTGGAAAAGCCACATGCAGAGCTGTACGGTCGTAGGGGTGTGATACTTTCAGCGGAGGATCGGTAAATTTAGCTCCCCAGTTGCTGAAAAATGTAAGACCAACACTCTGGTCAAAACCACCGCCATAGCTTTGTTGATACTCCGGCAGGTTGGCTACTTTATTCATAAATACTGATTGAGTAACCGATACTTCCATTTTGTTGTTGGTCCGTTTGTTTGCACCGGTTTTAGTAGTAATCAGTATCACTCCATTTCTTCCCAGTTCACCATACAGTGTAGTGGCGCTTAAGCCTTTCAGCACACTGATGTTTTCAATATTGTTGGGATCCAGGTCGAGGAAACGGCTTGAAGTAGTGTTGCCATAAACAAAGCTTGCCTGCGGGTTTGTAGATGCGTCAAACGGCACACCATCCACAACAAAGAGCGGAGTAGAACTGCCTGTGATGGTGCTTACACCACGAATAATAATATTGGTACCACTGCCCGACATTCCGCTTGTATTACCAATATCCACACCGGGAGCTTTACCGTTCAGCAACCTTACTACGTCGGATTCCGGCCGCTGTTCCAGTGCCTTGGCATCCACGGTTGCAACCGCATAACCAAGCGCTTTCTTTTCCCTCTTGATTCCATAGCTGGTTACCACCACTTCGGAAATGGTTTCTGTAGCAGTGGCAAGAGAAACATTCACCGTGTTACCGGTTACAGCCGCTTCTTTAGTTGTAAAACCGACACTGGAGAATACAAGCGTAGCACCGCTTTTTACCTGGATTTTGAAATTACCACCCGCATTTGTTGTAGTACCGTTGCGGGTTCCTTTTTCTGTAACTGAGGCTCCGGCTACTGGTTCACCTTTATCATCAGTGACCCGACCGGAAACTTCGACGGTTTGAGCCCAAACCGTTTGCGCCAACAGGAAGCATATCCCTGCCAGCAATAGCAGTCGTTTTCTCATGTTTAGTAGTTTTGTGATAGAAAATGATGTACTCAAATATAGGGACTTCTATATATTGAATAACTAAATTATGACAAAAAAAACCGTGCATCCTGCTGCACGGCCTTTAAAAAATTGATTTATCCTTCAATCAATATCAAATTAATTACGATCCCTGCTGCCGAGATAAATAAGAATATACTGAACAAGGGTTACCACTGCAGCCAAGGCAGCTACCACATAAGTTGTTGCAGCCCACTTCAATGCATCCTTTGCTTTGGGGTATTCCTGGCTATTGGTCACATTGGTATTGTCGAGCCAGGCCAAAGCCCGGCGGCTGGCATCAAACTCCACGGGAAGTGTAATAAGTGTGAATAAAACTGTCACGGCCATCATGGCAATTCCTATAAGGAGCAGGGTGGTGCTGCCGGAAGCAGCCATTATCACACCTATTAGTAATACAATATTTACCAGGTTGGAAGTCAGTTGAACAACCGGTACCAGCCGGCTTCGCATCATCAGCCAGCTATAGGCATTGGCGTGCTGTACGGCATGGCCGCATTCATGAGCTGCCACAGCTGCTGCTGACACACTTCGGCCACTATAAACTTCCGGGCTGAGATTTACGGTTTTATTCAGGGGATTGTAATGGTCGGACAAAAAGCCCTGGGCGCTGGTGACCTGCACATCATAAATGCCACTATCCCGCAGCATTTTCTCCGCAATTTGCTTTCCGGTCATCCCGTTCGAAAGGGGAATTTTGCCGTAACGGGTAAATTTATTTTTTAAAATAAGGGATACGATTAAACTAATACCCACAAACAACAACGAAACAATCAAAATTTCAGGTGTCATGTTTTTTTAATTTTAAATGTCAGTATATCAAAGCTAATTCCATTTTTTTTGAATGAAAAAAAGACAATTTTTTTTCTGGTTTTCCGGCCTTTTTGACACCCGTACCCGGTAAAAAATTTTATCCGGATGGAGTGGTTATTTTTTTGGCAGGACTAAAATAAAACCTGCATAGTTCGCTGGTTTACAAAATGTTAAAAAGAAAAAATTAAAACAACAGGGAGTAGTTTCTATAACTGCACAAGTTAACCGAAAAGTTATACACAGCAGGAAAAATTTATTTTGAAATGTGACTCAGAATTGTAACTTAGTACCAGAATTTAATGGGTTAGTAAGTAAGAGGGTCAATCGAAAGATTGGCCCTTTTTACATGCATCAATATCAGCTTCAACGTTTGTTTTTTATCACTTCAATTAAGAATTCTGACAACTGGTTTTATTTTCTTTTTTACCTGTTTGAGTAAAATAGTATTCAGCAAAGCAGATATGGATGACGATGAAAACCTAACTTTATTTCTATGAGCAAAGTGAAAAAAGCTTTTTTCTGCCAGCACTGCGGCTATGAAAGTGTGAAGTGGCTCGGCCAATGTCCATCCTGTCATCAATGGAACAGCTTTGTAGAAGAAATCATTCATAAAGAATCTGAAAAAACCAATGGTTGGGAAAATTATCATGAGAAATCGGAGCGAAGCAACAGAACAATACAACTGGATGAAATAAAAAGCAACGAAGACAAAAGATTGCTGACAAGAGATGAAGAACTGAACCGTGTACTGGGCGGTGGTATAGTAGCCGGAAGCATTGTATTGGTAGCCGGCGAACCGGGTATCGGCAAATCCACCCTTTTTTTGCAAATCGGTTTATGGCTGAAAGATAAAACAGTGCTTTATGTAAGTGGCGAAGAGAGCGAACAACAGGTAAAAATGAGAGCCGACAGGCTCGGAATAAAAAATGAAAATTTTTATCTGCTCACTGAAACTTCCACACAGGTTATCTTCCAGGAAATTAAAAAACTGAAACCCGATATTGTCATTGTAGACTCAGTTCAGACATTACAGACACCATATATTGATTCCTCACCGGGGAGCATTTCCCAGATACGGGAATGCGCTTCCGAGTTTCAGCGGTTTGCAAAAGAAACCAACACCCCGGTCTTTTTAATTGGTCATATCACTAAAGAAGGATATATCGCCGGACCAAAAATACTGGAGCACATGGTGGATACTGTGCTTCAGTTCGAAGGCGACCGGCATTATGCCTACCGTATTCTTCGAACTCTCAAAAATCGTTATGGCAGCACTTCGGAACTGGGCATTTATGAAATGACTGACCGGGGAATGAAAGCTGTGGCCAATCCCAGTGAAATTCTGATTACTCAAAAAGAAGACCAACTCAGCGGTATTGCCATTGCCGCTACCATGGAGGGCATCCGGCCCTTGCTTATTGAAGTGCAGGCACTGGTGACACAATCTGTTTATGGTACGCCGCAACGCACCGTGAGTGGGTTTGATTTAAGAAGACTGCAACTGCTGCTGGCTGTACTGGAAAAAAGAGGCGGCTTTCATTTCGGCGTAAAAGATGTATTTATAAATATTGCCGGTGGATTGAAAGTGGAAGACCCCTCCATTGACCTTGCAGTGCTGTGCGCCCTGCTTTCATCGTATGAAGACACACCCATTGCTCATCATGTATGTTTTGCCGGCGAAGTGGGGCTGAGCGGTGAAATTAGAGCCGTCAACCGCATTGACCAGCGCATTGCCGAAGCGGAGAAACTTGGCTTTGAAAAAATCATTGTATCCAAATTCAACCAGAAAGGACTGGCCAGGCAGAAATTCAACATCCAGGTAGTGACGATGGGGCAGGTGGAAGAGGTGTACAGGTATCTGTTTTAAGAGTGATTGCTTGATGGCCCGATGGTTAAATTGCTTCATTGTTGAATTGTTAATAATTATTAATGAGAGAATTCACTCTGACAATCAAACCATCAATCAATTTAACCATGTAACCATTTCTCATGCTTACCCTCTCCGAAATAAAGAACTCACTCCTTCATCTTTTCTTTCCTCACGTTTGCGATGGGTGCGGCAGCGATCTGCTGAATGAAGCAAGCCGGCTATGTATCCGTTGCGTTACTTCATTGCCGGAAACCAATTTTGAACAGCATGCCGGTAACCCGGTTGAAAAAACTTTTTGGGGCCGGCTGCAAATTGTATACGCTGCCGCTCATTTTTATTTTACCAAAGAATCGCTGATGCAGCACCTGATGCACCAGTTCAAATACAAAGGCAACAAAGATCTGGGCCTTCAGCTCGGGAGAATGATGGGCCATGCCCTGAAAAGTTCAGCCCGCTTTTATAATATTAATGCCCTGGTTCCCCTGCCGCTTTTCCCGTCAAAAGAAAAAAAACGGGGGTACAACCAGGCCACTGTGCTTTGTGAGGGCATTGCTGAAGTTTTTTCTTTGCCTGTCCTGCAGGATGTCATCAGCCGACCGCAGCACACTGAAACACAAACCAAAAAAGGAAGAATTGAGCGCTGGAGAAATATTGAAGGAAAGTTTCAGCTGGAAAAACCTGAAGAAACCCGGGGCAAACATCTTTTGCTGGTGGATGATGTCGTCACCACCGGCGCCACCCTGGAAGCCTGCGGCGCCGAACTGCTTAAGGCTGATGATGTGCAGTTGTCTATCGCAACTTTATGTGTCGCTTCACGTTAAACTCCGGAGAAAGAACCACGAGAGAATAGGGGATTAAGAATATGACTGAAAATAATACAATGGCAATACAGCCATATAACCATTTAACAATTTAACCATCAAACAATCAAACCATCCATTTTCTCTTTTGAACTCTTCGTTTTATTTTTGATGTCAATGAAGAACCCCCTGCTGATTTCAATATCCACGCTTATCCTTTTCCTTGCCTGCAAAAAGGAATCCTTCATCACCAGTGCGGATGCACAGGTGGCCATTACGGCCGATTCGCTAAAGTTCGACACGGTTTTTACCACCACAGGTTCCATCACCCAATTTTTTAAAATCATAAATGAAAATGACCAGAAGCTGCGGCTGGGTTCTGTAAAGCTGATGGGCGGCAGCACTTCATTTTTTAAAATAAATGTAGATGGCTACACCGGACCCAATGTTCACAATATTGAAATAGAAAAGCGGGACAGCGTATATGTTTTTGTTTCGGTCAGTATCAGTCAGAATACGGCTGATTTTCCGTTCATCGTACGCGACAGCATTCAGGTAAGTTTTAATGGCAACACCCGCTATGTGCAGCTGGAAGCATGGGGACAGAATGCCCATTTTTTCCGCAATAAAAAAATTACCGCTGATGAAACCTGGAACAACGATTTACCTTATGTTATCATCGGGTCACTGACGGTGGAGCCCAATCAGAAACTCACCATCAACAAAGGTTGCCGTATTTATGTACATGCCGATGCACCGATAATTGTTGACGGCACACTGGAAGTAAACGGCGAAAAAGACACGGCCGACCGGGTTTATTTCCGCGGCGACCGGTTGGATGAACCTTACAATGATTTTCCTGCCGGCTGGCCTGGAATTTATTTCAGGGCATCAAGCAAAGACAATGTTTTTAAATATGCCGTGATTAAAAATGCGTACCAGGCATTAGCCGTGGAAGACCCTGCACCCAATGCCAATCCAAAGCTTACATTGAATGAATGCATTGTTGACAATGCGTATGACGCCGGCATCATTGCACTCAACAGCAGCATCAGGGCAAGAAACTGCCTGGTGAGCAACTGCGGAAAAAATGTGATACTGGCCAAAGGCGGCGATTACCAGTTTACGCATTGCACGGTGGTAAGCATTTCCAACAGCTATATTCTGCACCGCGACCCGGTACTGTTTGTAAGCAATTATATTTTGGTAAACAACAACCCGGTAACTGCCAGTCTATCAGCCCTGTTTCGCAACTGCATTTTCTGGGGGCAAAGCGGAATAGTGGAAGATGAAGTAGTGGTGGCAAAAAGCGGCAGCACGGTTTTCAATGTAACCTTTGATTACAATCTCTGGAAAGTACAAACCCCGCCGGCCAATATCACCTCCAGTCAAATCATCAATAACCAGAACCCGCTGTTTGACAGTGTAAA
Source organism: uncultured Chitinophaga sp. (assembly GCA_964508655.1). Taxonomy (GTDB): domain Bacteria; phylum Bacteroidota; class Bacteroidia; order Chitinophagales; family Chitinophagaceae; genus VBAS01. The sequence goes on from CAZDUO010000089.1 coordinate 14,464, forward strand.
CACATCGCGGCGCTATTATAATTTCCGGCTGAAAGAAAATTCACCCGC
>CAZDUO010000090.1:0-14446 GCA_964508655.1 uncultured Chitinophaga sp.
TAGTGAGCTGCCTTCGCAATGGGTGTTCTATGTCATATCTAAGCATTTCACCGCTACATGACATATTCCGCTCACCTCCAGGGTATTCAAGACAGATAGTATCAATGGCAGTTTCCGGGTTAAGCCCGGAGATTTCACCACTGACTTACCTGCCCACCTACGCACCCTTTAAACCCAGTGAATCCGGATAACGCTTGCACCCTCCGTATTACCGCGGCTGCTGGCACGGAGTTAGCCGGTGCTTATTCATCTGGTACCGTCAACCACAGTAGAAACCATAGATTTCTTCCCAGATAAAAGAAGTTTACAATCCAGAGGACCTTCATCCTCCACGCGGCATGGCTGGTTCAGACTTGCGTCCATTGACCAATATTCCTTACTGCTGCCTCCCGTAGGAGTCGGGCCCGTGTCTCAGTGCCCGTGTGACTGGTCGTGCTCTCACACCAGTTACTGATCGTAGGCTTGGTGGGCCGTTACCTCACCAACTACCTAATCAGCCGCACTGCCATCTTCAAGCGCATTACTGCTTTAATATAAAAGCGATGCCGCTTCTATATGTTATGGGGTATTAATCCAAATTTCTCTGGGCTATGCCCCACTTAAAGGAAGGTTCAGTACGTGTTCCGCACCCGTTTGCCGGTCGCCAGCTCCCGTATTGCTACGGGACTGCTGCCCCACGACTTGCATGTATTAAGCCTGCCGCTAGCGTTCATCCTGAGCCAGGATCAAACTCTCCATTGTAAATGTTGTTTGATACTGACATTATAATTCTCAAGAATTAACGTGTCAAATCGAATGTATTTCGCTTTGACTTACCTTGATCCTCCCGCCTCAGGCGAGAGAATGCTGTTGCTTCCCAACTTTCAAAGATCTTTGGCCTCTTTGCTTCGCTCCGAGTTCCTTCACTTTCGTTCAGGATGCCATCCCTTTTTTCAAAGGGAGTGCAAAGGTAAGGGCCGTATTATTTCTACCCAAATATTTGTCCCGAAAAGTTCGGGACTTTTGGTGTGACTATCAAACTCTTTTGTGAAGAACTATCCCTCAATTTTTGGGACGGACGGCAAAAATACGATGCCTGTTTTTTCCAGCAAATTTTTATTGCTGTTTTTCTTCACATTTCATCCTTGTTATTGTTCACAAATTAAGAACTGCTGTATGGAAAACGGCCGGCAAAGATAGGAGCAGTTTAATACCAGCCAAATGTTTTTGTAAACGGGCGAATTGATTTTTGCCGAATGGCTTTGCAGTTGTGGGTTTTGCAGGAAAAAAAATTATACTCCAAAATAATTTTCAGGGAATAATACTTCTACAAGGAATAATCCATGAGCCGGTACAGCAAAGCTTGCCAGTTTGCAATCTTTTGCTTCAATTATTTTTCTAAATTCATTTACAGCTATTTTTTTTCTGCCGGCCATCAAAATTGTTGCAGTTAAAGCCCTGACCATTCCACGTAAAAAACGGTTTGCTTTTACCTGATATACCATGCATTCATCATCCATAACCCAGCGGCTTTCAATGATGGTGCAGTTAAACGTTTTAACCTGGGTCTTTCTTTTTGAAAAGGAAGTAAAGTCAGTATATTCTTTGACGATTTCGGCCGCTTCTTTCATCAGATTAAGGTCAACCTGGTAAGGAAAATAAAATGCACGGTCTTTAAAAAAAGGGTTCTTTTTATTGTATATAAAATATTTATACTCCCTGCTTACGGCATCAAACCGGCAATGGGAATCACCCTTTACCTGCAAAAGATTTTTTACGGCAATATCATCGGGCAGGATGGCATTAAGATTATAAATAAGTTCCGGCGCCAGTTCGCTGTGGCTGTCGAAATGAAAGTAATTCTGCAGGGCATGCACGCCTGCATCGGTACGTGAAGACCCGGTGAGCTCAATATGCTGCCGGCAAAGAATGTGAAAAGCTTTTTCTATTTCGGCCTGGATAGTATTGGCGTTTTTTTGCGACTGAAAACCGCTGTATGCCGTGCCTTTGTATGAAACTTCGAGAAAATAACGTGGCATATCAGTGGGTGATTTTCAGTTGGCGGCTGACAACTGCAGTTAATACCGCAGCATGGCTTTAAAGCGGTTGATGTAATACTCTTCTTTCAGTTCTGACTGAAGCGAGGGAAAGTTGCCGGCATCGCTTACAAAGCTGTAGGCAGCATCGAAAAACTTATACCGACCCTCATCTGTAAGAAACAAAGCACCTAAGTTTCTTATTTGCTGCGTAGAGAAACATTTTGTCCGGAAAACTTTTTTAGCCTCTGCAATCATGTTTTCATCCCCATTTTCTCCGGCCATCTTTTTCCTGAGCTTAAAAAAATCATCTTCGGTAGCCGCCTGTGTGCAATTGTTTGTCACAACTACCGGCTTTGCTGTTTCCTGTTTTACCGAATCAGCCGGAATGATGTCCAGGAATTTTTTCTCTTCAGCTTTTGTTTCAGCCGGTACCATTTTTTTTGCTTCTTTAGGAATCAGAATTTTTATGGTATCGGTTTTACCATTTCCATAATCATCCAGGAAAGTAAGACCGATTCCTTCCGTGGTTGAGCTTTCTGAATAAAGCCTGACAATTGATTTTTTATAAACCTCTTCGGTTTGTACTGGTTCTAATTTGCCGGAAGTGATTGAATCTTGTTTTTTTCCGGGTAATGCCGTTATTTCCTCTACCGCTGGCTGTTTGTTGCCGGCAATTGTATCGGTCTTCATCAACACATTCTTTTCCGGCGGGATGATTTCCTTTATTTCTATTTTAATACTATCCGGCTGCTTTTTATCAGCTGGTAATGTGTATGCCGGTTCTTCCTTTTTCTTTTCTGAAGGAATGACTTCCCTTTTTTCTTCACTGATATTTTCCTTCACCCCCGTTTTCACTGTACCAGCCGTGTCTTTTTTCGCTGTTAATGAATCGGGCTTTGCTTCTTCAGTTTTCACCACTGTTTCGCCGGGCTCTTCAACCTTTTTTTCTTCCTTTTTTACTATTACCGGCCGCTCTTTAATGGTAGAGTCATCCGATGCTTTGGCAAGCAGATCGGTGAACGCATTGCTTTCTCTTTTTTCCATTTTTACATGCAGTATTCCCGATGGCGGAGCTTCCAAAGGCATCAGCACTGCCATACTCTGCAAATTGAAAAGCCCCCAGCCCTTTTCTCCAAAATTTTTTAAAAGGTATCCCTGGTCTTTTCTGTTTACGGTAATTATAAAGGGCTGATCGGGCGCCTGGCTGCCCTGCAAACCGATATGAATGGTATAGGTGCTGTCCCTGAGATTGGATAAAATGAGATACCCGGCGGGAGATGAGTTGTAAATTTTTTCACCCATGCGTGCATAAAAGCCCTGTTGGCTTTCTGACTGCAGGTAGATGAAATATACCTTTTGCGCCTTTGCTGATGCAAAAAACAGGAATAGCAGGAAAAGCAATGTAACTTTTTTCATCTGGGGTGCGTCAATTAGATGCGGCCAAAGTTAATGCAATTAAAGCGTACGGCTTTCACGGAATTAACTTGCCATTTGTAAAATATTCAGCCCGCCCATGAACGCTTCTTCTACTTTTGTAATCCTAAAATTTATTTTATGAAATCATTTGCCCTGGCTTTATTGGCTTTTATTTTCTGTTTACACACTGCTGCGCTACCGGAAATCACGCAAGATACAAGCTGGAAAAAAATTTACCGGGAAACGCCTGCCAAAATCAACAATCTTGTTCATACCAAACTTGATTTAAAACCTGACTTCAGTAAATCCTATTTATATGGTAAAGCATGGATAACCCTGCGGCCGCATTTTTATCCCACCGATTCGCTGAACCTGGATGCAAAAGGAATGGAGTTTAAAACCGTGGCAGTACTTAAAGCCGGCAAACAAGTGCCGTTGAAATATGAATACGACGACTGGAACCTGCGTATTATACTGGACAAAACTTACCGCGCCAATGAATCTTACACCATCTTTATTGATTACATCGCCAAACCGGATGAATTTGAAGAAAAATATAATGAAGGGGCGTTGCTGGGAATAAAGGGCATGTATTTTATCAACCCCAAAGGCGAAGAAAAAGACAAGCCTACACAAATATGGACACAGGGTGAAACGGAATCCAGCTCTGCTTGGTTTCCCACGATTGACAAAACCAATCAAAAAACGACGCAGGAACTTTCCGTGACAGTTGACAATAAATATGTAACCCTATCGAACGGGAAGCTGGTGAGCCAGAAAAAAAATACTGATGGCACACGTACCGATTACTGGAAAATGGATTTACCTCATGCGCCCTACCTGTTTTTTCTCGGTGTGGGAAATTATGCAGTGGTAAAAGACAGCTGGAGAGGCAAAGAGGTAAATTATTATGTGGAGCCAGAATATGCCGGCGTGGCAAAGAAAATTTTTGGCAACACACCGGAGATGATGACCTTCTTTTCAAAAATCACCGGCGTGGATTATCCCTGGGTAAAATATTCGCAAATAACCGGCCGCGATTATGTGGCCGGCGCCATGGAAAACACCACGGCCACGCTGCATGCCGATGCGGCGCAGCTGGATGCAAGAGAACTGGTGGATGGCAACGGCTGGGAGTCGGTGATTGCGCATGAACTTTTTCACCAGTGGTTTGGCGATTATGTAACCACCGAAAGCTGGAGCAACCTGACCCTGAACGAATCGTTTGCCGACTACAGCCAGACACTGTGGGATGAATACAAATACGGCAAAGAAGCCGGCGATGCCGAAAACTACCAGGGAATGCAAGGTTATTTGCAAAGCGGAAGTGATAAGAAAGACCTGGTACGCTTTCATTATGCCGATAAGGAAGAAATGTTTGATGCAGTAAGCTACCAGAAAGGAGGACGTATACTGCATATGCTGCGCAATTTTGTCGGCGACAGCGCTTTTTTCAAATCCATTCATCTTTACCTGGCCAGCAATAAATTTAAATCGGCCGAAGCACATCAACTACGCCTGGCTTTTGAAGAAGTGACCGGCCGCGACCTGAACTGGTTTTTCAATCAATGGTATTTTGGCAGCGATCATCCCATCGTTACCATTGATTATTTATACAACGACAACGAAGGCAAAGTGGATGTAGTGATAAAACAAATGCAGCAATCAGGAAAAATTTTCACCCTTCCGCTGGCTATTGATGTGTACAACGGCGCCACCAAAGTGCGACACAACGTATGGGTTAAAAATGCAGCAGACACTTTTACTTTTACCTATACCCAACGCCCCAGCCTGGTGAATGTGGATGGCGATAAAATAATCCTGTGGTCGAAAACGGATAACAAGACGCCTGACAATTACATTCATCAATATAAATATGCCGGCAATTACGTGGACAGGCGTGAGGCCATTGCCTTTGCAGCTAAAAATCAAAAAGACCCGAAAGCACAGGAACTGCTGAAACTGGCGCTGAAAGATAAATACCATGGCCTGCGCAATTATGCACTTGCAGTGATTGACATAAAAAATGAATCGGTAAAAAAAGACATTGAGCCCCTGCTTTTCGATATGGCGAAAAATGATCTTAAAAGAACGGTACGAGCCAATGCAATAGGAAAACTTGGCGCTTATAAAAAGCCGGAATATGCTGAATTTTTCAAAGCGGCCACCAAAGACTCATCTTACACCGTAGCCGGCCAGGCGCTTGAGGCGTTGCGTGAAGTGGATGAAGCCGCCGCACTTGCTATTGCAAAAGATCTTTCGAAGCAAAAATCAAAAGGCATTCTGAAAGAAGCCATCACTACCACCATTGCAGGCACGGGTGATGAAAGCATGGCGGAAGAAATCATCGGGGGTTTTGAAAAAATGCCGCTGGGCCAGGAAAAATTCCAGCAGCTCAATTCGCTGGCCGCTTACCTGGGCGCAGTGAAGAATACAGCGCTGGTAAAACGTGGCGTGGATGAAATTGTAAAGTTCCGTGATGCCGTTCCGGAACAGTTCAGGGGACAGACCGATCCGTATATCAACGGTGTCATCCTGCAGCAGCTTATTGATAAAAAAGAAGAAGTGCTGAAAGCTGATGACAACAATGCAGCATTAAAAGAGCTGGTGGATTACATAAAAATTAAAGTGCCGGCTGAGAAAAAGGGGGGTTAAGGCCGGGAGCAAATACTGAACTGGGAACTTGGAATTTCGAATGATGGGATACGTGCCCGGATATTTCGGGAACGGGCAGTTCGGTTTTGCACCAAACTGAACGAATTACAACGCATCCAATTACAAATGCTTTTCTTTTTTAAAGCTTTTTATTTTTAACCTCCTGCTTAAAAGGGTTAATGGTGACAACAGACAGCCGTGTATAAATAAATAAATCTTCCTGTTACAAATGCCTTACCTTGCTGCAGAGCAAAACTGGTTATTCTGTTTAGAAAGAACCCATTATTCACATGCGCCTGAATAAATTTGAATATTACTCTACTATACGTGAAAGGTTATTTCCTGACCGGAAGCATCTGATTACCTACAGCTTTAAAGAAAAGGAACAAACAATAATTGGAATGATAGAAGAAAAAGAAAACCAGATTTACCTGTATGAGTATCGTGGTAAATATGTGGGATTTGAATTTTTTATTTCTTTTTCAAAAGAATCCACTTCATACCGGCTGATTAAGGTGAATGAAATAAAAACATAAACAGATTGAATGCGGAAACTTGGCTACTGAGAACCAGACAGGACTTCACCCCGGTATCGTTCAGCTGCTTACCAGTTCTTTTTCAGATTTTTTCTGAAGATATGCATTGGGATTATGTTCAAGAGCCCCCGGTGGCAGCCATTGCCACCAAATTCCAAGGTCTTTCTTAATAATATTCCTGTAAAAAGCCGGAAGTTCATTCGTTTCTCCTTCAAAGTATTGCCGGAATGCCCGGTTCTGAATAAGTTGCTGACGTATCTTTTTAAAAAAACGGATGCGGCCGTATCCTTCTGAGGAAACAGCCCGCATAAAATTCATCCACCGGGTAGTAAAATGCGGAGTGGCGATAAAACGGCGGTAAATAGCTTTCCGGGAAAATGTATATGCGGTCAGATCAATCACCTTGTCATAAAAGTCAATCCAGTCATAGTTCTTTGGTTTAAGATTCATCGCCATGTGATTATTAAGAAAATGAAAAGGAAAAGGCAATACACGACCTGCCCGCTGGTATTCCAGGTTTAATGGCGCTGCTTCGCCAAAAGCTGTTAACAGCGAATAACCCGGAAATGCTGCCGGTGATTTGTCAATAAAACGCTTGGTCAGTTCGAATGGCTCTTGGCCGGCATCGCAGTCAAGCCCCAGCACAAAATTTGTTTGCATATACGGGATGTGCCGGAATATCATATTGACATGTTCAGATATCTGTTTCAATTTTTCTTCACCGGTAATATGGGAAGTCCGGGATTTATTTCCCATTTCATACCAGGATTCTATTCCGGGAAGCAACGCCTTAAAACCGTTTGCCTGCATTACTTTAATATGTTCTTCCGTAAGAATGGATAAACTGCTTTCACCGATAAAACGAAAACTGTTGGGTGGAGCAGCGGCAGCAATGGCCTGCATATTATCTTCAAATTTTATCCCGAAGTTGGGATCGTGCCAGGCAACAACCGGGGACTTAAACCGGGTGAGCAGAAACCGAAGATCCTCTTTTATAACCCCGAAATCCATCGGCTGATACGCAACCACGGAATCAATACAGAACGGGCAGGTATAGGGACAACCCATACTTCCGATCATCGGCACTATTTTTATAAAAGGAGCTTTGGTCAGCGTTTGCTCAATGTATTTCCAACGTTCTCTTACGCCGGGTAAACTCACCGGTTGCTTGCCGGCAGAAAGCTGCCTGCCCTGAATGCGCTGTTGACTGCCGTTATACCGGTATGGGATTCCATTATCCGGATGCCGGGTGCCATTATTCAGAATTTCTGTAATGGTAGATTTGTGAGTAAAGCCCACCACATAATCGAAGTATTTGACTGCATCATCGGGATAACAGCGGGCATGAGGGCCGCCCAGCACAGTAACTGCGCCAAGGCTGCGGAAATAATTACTGAGTGAATAAGCCAGGAGAGCAGCATGGGTAAAGGAACTGATGAATACCAGATCAACTTCCTGTGGCAATTCTTTACGGAGATCTTCCCGCCCGGTATAACATATCATTTTCACATCATGTCCTTCTTCTTCGCACCAGGTAGCCACCACCTGCGGCATGATGCTGGCCAGGTTGGCGTGCATGATACGGGCCCATAATGTATTGACAGGCCCCTTGGCAACAAGATCAATTATTCCGATTTTAAGTCTTTTCATAACATGTTTAAAGGTTCAGTCACCCGGAAAACGTTTCTGAAATAATTCAACAGGAACGGTCAGCAGGTGAAGGAAAGATAAGCTATTCTTCTTAATTGCGTGTTGTATTGCCGGCCAGCAGCAATGACTTTCGTGATCTCACGGATATACAGCCCGGCTTTCAGTATCATCCTTATTTAATAATCAAAACAGTTTTTATAAATGCGGGGTAACCCTTATCCTTACCTCGCTGAGTAATTAACAGGAGCGGTACAACCTGCTGCCGGTTACCTGTTTTTCCAACCCCTGTAATTTGGATTTTCTTTACCCGGTAAATGAATTTAAAGTTCCGCCGATTTTTATAAGTAAATGTTACATAATTGGAGCAACTACTTACATGATTCACACATCGGGCCGGCTGAAAATCCCTTCGTCATTCTTATCTTTACAATAGCTTTCTTATGCTGCGATTCATTTATTATCAACTCTTGCCTTCACCCGAGTAACTTTTCCATTCCCTGCAAAGGACTATACAATGAAATTGTTTATTAAATATATGGTGAGCATCCGCTGTAAAATGCTGGTAAAAGCCGAACTGGAAAGGCTTGGTCTTCATTATACCACGGTGGAATTAGGCGAGGTACATATTGTGGAAGAAATTACTCCTGAACAAAAGGAAAAGCTGAACCGGGCATTAAAAAAAGCAGGGCTGGAACTGATGGATGATAAAAAAGCCATGCTGGTGCAAAAGATCAAGAATGTGATTATTGAAATGGTTCATTATGCAGACGAGCCGCCGCTGACCAAGTACTCGGTATTTCTGAGCGAAAAACTGCAGTATGACTATACTTACCTTGCCAACCTTTTTTCTGAAGTAACAGGCACCACCATTGAACATTTTATCATCATCCATAAAATTGAAAGGGTAAAAGAATTGCTCGTATATGATAACCTGAACCTGACAGAAATTGCCCATAAACTGCATTACAGCAGTGTGGGTCATTTGTCGAACCAGTTTAAAAAAACCACCGGCCTCACTCCTTCCCACTTCAAAAAACTGAAAGAAAAAAGGCTGAGCAACCTTGAAAACCTGTAATCAACCCGCCAGGTGTGAATTATGTAATTTCAATACGGAGTTTTGCAACAAATAGCTGGCAATAATTCTCCATCTTCACTGTATCGCCGGCAGGTATTTCAAATTTTGCCGGAAGCATGATATGGACAATGCAGAAATAGAAAAATCAAAGGTTCATATTATCGTTGAAATCATTGAGTACGTAGCCAACTCCGTTGTTATTAAAACAATATTGAAAAAGTCAACCGGTAATATCAGCGTTATGTCATTTGACCATGGCGAAGGATTGACCGAAAAAACATCTCCATTCGATACGTTCATACAGGTGATTGAAGGGAATGCGGAAATTGTGATTGACGGAGAAATAAATAACCTTGTATCCGGTCAGGGCATCATCATACCGGCGCATCGCTCCAGCCTGGTAAAACCCAACGGCCGTTTCAAACTTATCTCGACTGTCATTAAGAGCGGGTATGAATGATTTCAGATATGAAAAAAAATAACCGGTTAGGATACCCGGTTACAGAAACATATCATTATTACTAAAACTTTTTTGCTTTTTCATTCACCACTTCCCTCCTGCTCCACCCCCGCCAAAAATCCGCCGCCAAAGCCTCCCCCGCCACCGCCACCGCCACCAAAAAAGGATGATTCTAAATAGTAGCGGTTATTAAATACAATTTTTAAAAAATCAGTACGGCTTTTGAAAATAGAAACCATCCTTTTTTCAAGATGGTTTTTTCTTTTGCACAAAAAACAAACCGGCGCCTGCCAGGGTTAAAATACCGCCGCCAATCAGCATAAGCGGCACTCCTCCCTTTTCTGATTTTAAATTATAGTCCAGCTTGGCCATGCCGAAAGCATCTTTATTTACTTCAACGGATGAAGCTTTGGAAGGAAAATAAACTTTGTGAATTTGCTGAAAAACGCCCCCGTCAATAGTAGCCATTGTCGAAGTAAGCATATAGGCATTATCGCTCAGTTTTTCTATTTGCGGTTTTTTACTCTCCAGCTTAATGGTCCATTTATTATCGCCGGTATATTCTGCAAAACCGTCCACATCGAATGTGAATTTGGATGTACGTTCCATTTCATCCTCGCTGTACTTGAAATTCCTTAACACCAGCATCGGGAGCATCCTTTCGATATCTCTTTTCTTGACCGCCATGTTCGAGGCATTCACACTGGCTTTAAAAGCCTGCCATTGCTGCGCATTCATTTTCTGTGTCATTTCCACGGCTGCCGAGCCTTTATCATCTACATGATAAGTAAGGGTCTGTGTAAAATTTGTTTGCCCATAAGCCAAAAGATAAACCACCAGGGAGAAAATAAAACAAGCAACGGGTTTTATGATTTTTTTCATGATATAATTTTTTTATGAGTACATAAATACTTCATGGTTCTGCCGTTCAGCGTAATGTGCTGATGATGGATGATAATGTGCCCTGGTATTGGTTGTAAACATTAACATAAGCGCCGATTGAAATACCTACTACATTTCCTCCTTTCACTTTAAAAAATCCGCTCCATTGAAAAGTGCCGTTTTGAGAAATGGTTGTGCCGGCTAACCGATAGAAGCCTCCCGAACTGCCCTGGTACTGGTAGGTAACCTGCAATCCCAGCAGGGCACCGTCGTTCTGTAATTGGTACAGGGCTTCATCAATAGAGGAATATCCCCTGAAGTTATATACTTCCACACCCGCCAGTGCATTGGCAGGATACATTGAAGTCAACAAGTAATCCAGGTCGGGAATTGGCCTGTTTGTTCTAAGCCAGTCGCGGGGATAATTAAAACTCACTACTCCGCTGTAAGCTGACATTCCTGTACCTGTTTCCGTATTATCGTCTCCCTGGTTATTGTCCTGATTGGTGTTTCTGCGTGTTGTGTTTTGATTTATGATATTCTGATTTTGTATTTGCGGGGCATTGCCGGCTTCAAATTTGGCTGCCATGGCATCCACCCGCTGGCGCAGAAAAGGATCGTCTTTCAGTTCCATGGCTATTACCCCATCCTGTATCAGGCTGTTCACATCAATTATTTTATAGCGTTCGTCGCCCACCTGCGCAGCTTTTATAAATTCGTTTAGTTCCTGCATTCCTTTTTCAAGTGCCTGCTCAGCAGTCATAATACCACCGATTCCCGCGCCGCCAATGCCGGTTGATTCAAGTGCCACATACTGATTATTCATTTTAAACCCGGGATATGCATGACCCGGAATCAGAAAGATTACCGGTTCAAGTCCCGCACTATGCAGAATACTTGCATACAACAACGAAAGCTCAATGCAGAGCCCGGTGTTTCCTGTGATCACTTCCCGGGGCAGCCTGATGCTTTGGGTTAATGAAGAAATGTCGCCGACTTTGGTGGGCACACCGCCGGTACTGCTATAAACCATGCCGCTGCGCCGGGTAGCTTCATAAATTCCCATCAGGAAACGTACAGCTTCTTTTACATCTCTTGTCACACCAGCCGTTTCTCCTTTTAAAACTTTCTCCTGGATATTGGCTGTATAATATTTTACTATCGGATCATTGGGAGTAACATAGCAGGGCAGCAACGTGGCATTATCAAAAACATCGGAATAAGAAGCCTGCTCATCAACGGGGATGGCGGAGTAAACAAAATCGTTTACCCCCTTCATTTCAAAAACAAAAGATTCCTTTCTCTCTTTGCTGCCGGAAGTGATTTTTATTTCACCGGTTTCTTTTGACGGTGTTTTTTTATCTACAATATCTCCTTTAAACTTCGGATAGCAGGTTACTATTATTGTTTGCCCGGGCAGGATAGCCGGTATTTCTTTTATCTCAGTCCAGTCAATATAATTCGGAATCCTGTAAGAGACTTTTACGTCATTTAAGGTACCGGAGCCCTTATTTGTAATCACAGATTTAAATAAATAATACCGGCCGGTTTGTGCCTGCGAATTTTCATACACTTTATAAGCACAGGGCATGATATAGGCCGCCGGGTAAATTTTCAAATCAAAATTGCCGGAACCGCCGCCCCGTAAAAAATGATACCCTATAAGACCCAGGCCGGCAACAAGAAGTACAATGGGAAGAATTTTATTTTTCATAAACATGAAAGTTTTGAAATTGATAAATCTTATTTGCAAAAAGCTTCAGCGGTAACGTGAAATAATCCTGTATTTCCTTAGAGCGGAATGGGTTTCAGATTTGATGGATCCGGAAAGTAAAGTTTTCTAAAGTTAAATTGATGACTTAAATAAACAATGATTTAAACTGCATTTTTTTATCCGTAATTATTTTTCAAGAGTTGCCGAAAATTTTTACCTGGTCATCTAAACAAAGAAGTATTTCACCATTTCCCACCTGCTCCACCGCCACCAAAGCTTCCTCCTCCAAAACCACCGAATCCTCCGCCACCGCGGCTCCAGCCACCGCCACTCCATCCGCTGCCGGTACCCCACCAGAATGGGCCACCCAAACCACGATAACCACGACGGGAAACATATCCGCCGCCGCGGCCGCCTTTGGATATGATTCCAAGAACAATCCAAACGATAATAAACAACAGGATAATCTTCCACAATCGCAATCCTTTTCCTTTTCCATACCCCTGCGGCGCCGTGTATTCACCGGCTGCTGCCTTTATTATAGCATCCACCGTTTCGCTGAGGCCACGGAAAAAATTACCCTCTTTAAAATTTGGGATGAGTTCGTTTTCAACAATCCGCTTTGCCGTCACATCCGGTATGGCGCCTTCAAGGCCATAACCCGTGGCGATATAGGCATCCCGTTCACCTTCGCGGCCACCAGTGGAAATAAGAATCACAATGCCATTGCTGAATTCTTTTCCCCCCACACCCCATTTTCTGCCCAGTGCCGTGGCAAATTCATTTGCGGTGTAGCCTTTCAGATCTTCAACAATAATAATTGCCACCTGGTTTGAAGTAGTGTCGTCATAAGCCACCAGCTTGCGTTCGAGAAACTCGGCCTGCTCACGGGTTAGAAAATTTTTTCCTTTAGTAAAATCATTGTAAAGCCGCTGCGGGCTGGGCGCCGGGGGAACGGCATTCTCAACCTGTGCAACTGCACAAACAGTAAAGAGCAATGCCGGTATCAGGAAAAATTTTTTCATCATTATTTGCCAAACACAAGTTCGTCCGGCAGTTCATTTTTATCCGAGTCGTTTTGGTAGGGAAAATGTTTTTGCAGCGCTTCACCGATATCGAGCACTACCTGGCGGATGCCTTCGGCATAATCTTCCTTATTGAAATTGTGTATCATCTTCTGCACTTCGGCATTCCAGAATTCGTTGCCCACTTTTTTATGAATGCCTTCATCGCCGAGAATGGCCAGCTGGTGATCTTTCAGTGCAGCGTAAACAATCACGCCGTTGCGGTCATGGGTCATATCCATTTTCAATTGAAAAAATAATTCTGCCGCCCGGTCGAGGGCATCCATGTAACTGCAGCGGTTTTCCACAAAAACCCGCACTTCGCCGCTGGTCATCTGCTCGGCCCGGCGTATGGCATCCACGATGCGCTGCTGTTCTTCAGCGCTGAAGAATTGCTTTTTCTTAAGGAAAGGAAACAATCTCATTAAAAATTATTGAAATACATCAGGCGCTTTTTCAGTGCCGGCTTCAGCCTGGTAATAAGGTTTGTCTTTAAAACCGAACATGCCTGCCAAAAGATTGCTAGGAAAACGTTTTACTTTGTTGTTATAGCTATTTACAGCATCACTAAAATCTTTCCTGGCAACGGCAATTCTGTTTTCAGTTCCTTCAATTTGTGTTTGAAAATCCCGGAAGGCCTGGGTTGTTTGAAGTGTGGGATACCGCTCAAAAATAACCCTAAACTGGTTAGCTATATTCTGCTGTGCTCTCGTAAGATCATTTATGGTTTGAGGATTATTCGGATCAAGCTTTATTTGATCAGCAACATATCTTGCCTGTGTTACTTTTGTTAAAACAGTATCCTCAAATTTCGCTGATGCTTTAATGGTGCTCTCTATATTTTTAAATACATCGGTTCTTCTCTGGTACTGGCCTTCTACCTGCGACCAAACTTTTTGTACATTCTGATCGCCTGAAACTAGCCCGTTGTAGCCGCTGCAGCCCCAAACAAAAACAATCAGCAATATGCCTAAGA
>CAZDUO010000091.1:0-14425 GCA_964508655.1 uncultured Chitinophaga sp.
CATTGATTTACAAAAAACTGAAAAATGAAAATTTAAATGTGCGGAAAACAGGAAAGAAATTACGCCATTCAGCCATTGAGCAATTTTCACATTCATTTTATTGCAACTGCAATTTTTGAATCCGCCGTGCCGTAATACAGGTACCATTTGCCTTTGTAATTCACCAGCCCTTCCACAAAGCAAACATGATTTACCTGTCCGGCTGTTTCATAAGGCCTGTCGGGTTTAATAAAATAATTTTCCATGCGGCCTATCACTTTTGCAGGGTCATTTTTATCAAAAAGAATTTGCGAAGCAGAATATGTTCCTTCTGCCAGCGTAGTATCGCCTTTCAATGGCACATTGCGGCTGTTGTAAATAAGCAGGATTCCCTTATCAGTAAGCATGGCTGGTGGGCCGGGTTCAACTAAATCACTATCAAATTTTCCTTTCCGCGGGCCAAATACACTCAGCAGTTTTCCTTCGGTTGTTTCCACAGGCGACCAATGAATCAAATCATCGGAACTGGCCAAAAAAATGTCCGTATCGCCCCAGTACATCCAGTATTTGCCATTCACTTTCGCAGCAACGACTTTGTCTTTATCATAATTGCAAACAACAGCACCCGATTTGCTCCAGTGATTCACATATTTTCCACTCAATGCTTTGTCAAAAACGTGACCGTGTTTTGTCCAGTGATATAAATCCTTCGAAGCAGCAACCATCAGTCTTGCCTTATCACCATCATAAGCCGTGTAGGTGAGATAGTAAATTCCGGTTTCATCCTGCACAATCCGCGGATCTTCGCAGCCGCCTTCCCATTCAAAAATTTTTGCCAGGTCATTGTCTGGATACAAAACCGGGACGGCATGTTTTGTGAAATGCAAACCATCGGTGCTCCAGGCAATGCCGATACGGGAGGTGCCGGCAAATTTGCCAATGCTGTCTTCAGCTCTGTACAAAAGAAATACCGTATCATTTCGCACCACAGCTGCCGGATTGAACATATCTTTTTCTTCCCACTGCACCGTTGCGTTTTTAACCGGACACCGGAAAGAAGATGCCGTGTCAGGAACCAGAATGGGATTTGCCTCATCGGCTTTTACAAAAGGCAATAACTGCCAGCCGGTGCCTTGTTTTTCATTTTCCGGCGAATTGCAGCAGGTAAAAAACAAAACGACGAGTAAATGAAAGACGCATTTCATAAAACGAATTTATCATTATTCCTTTTTAGTCATTTTAATCCTAATGCTTATTTTTAACCTTAATATTCATGATTGCCCTCATCTCCATCCTGTTTATTGCCGGCTACATGGCCATTGCCTTTGAGCATCCTCTCCGCATCAACAAAGCGGCATCGGCTATCCTTACCGGCGTTATCTGCTGGTCGGTTTACGCCTTGTCTGCAAACGGAGGCGAGGTAGTTTCAGAAAAGCTGCTTCATCACCTGTCCGATATTTCCGGTATCCTGTTTTTCCTGCTCGGCGCCATGGTGATAGTGGAGCTGGTGGATGCCCACGACGGCTTTGAAATCATCACCGACCGGATTCAGACTACCAGCAAACGAAAGCTTATCTGGGTTACAGGCATCATCACTTTTTTTCTTTCTGCGGTGCTGGATAATCTTACTACTACTATCGTGATGGTATCGCTGTTGCGCAAAATTGTTCCCTCGCAAAAAGAAAGACTGGTTTTTGCCAGCCTGGTTGTAATAGCAGCCAATGCCGGCGGCGCCTGGAGTCCTATTGGCGATGTGACCACCACCATGTTGTGGATTGGAGGCCAGATAACTACCGTAAACATAATTATCAAATCATTTTTAGCCAGCGTGGTTTGCCTGGCTGTACCTGCTTTTGTCGCCTCACTGCGGCTAAAAGGCCCGCTTGAGCAAACGGAGAGAAAAAAAGAAAATCATCAAACGCCCGGTTATGAAAAAAAAGCTGTCTTCTTCCTTGGTGTCGGAAGTTTATTGTTTGTTCCTGTATTCAAAACGGTAACGCATCTGCCTCCTTTTATGGGTATCTTGTTCGGTCTCGGGCTTATGTGGGTGGTTACAGAAATCATCCATAGTGAAAAAGATGAGCAGGACAGGGGGCTGCTTACCGTGGCGCATGCCCTTCGCAAAATTGATGCGACCAGTGTTTTGTTTTTCCTTGGTATCTTGCTGGCGGTATCAGCATTGGAAACTACAGGCATTTTACACTCGATAGCTGCCACACTTGAAAAATCCATAGGCAACATTGTAATCATCACACTCATCATCGGGTTACTGTCCGCCGTGGTGGATAACGTGCCGCTGGTGGCGGCTTCACAAGGCATGTATAGTCTCGAACAGTTTCCCACCAATCATTATTTCTGGGAGTTTCTTGCTTATTGTGCCGGCACCGGCGGCAGCATTTTAATCATCGGTTCGGCTGCCGGTGTGGCTGCTATGGGCATGGAAAAAATTCATTTCTTCTGGTATATGAAAAAAATCGGCTGGCTGGCCTTGCTGGGTTATTTGGCCGGTGCAGGAATGTACCTGCTGCAGCGGGTTTTATTTCATTCATAAATTTTCATATTTATACAATTGATCAATTGCATCGCCGGGTTTCATTTCCGTTACTGGTTTTATAATGCCATCGTGAAGGTCGTATACCCAACCATGAAGGTAAGGCCGGTTGTCGTGGTTCCATGCCCGCTGTATGATGGATGTTTTGGCAAGATTTCCCACCTGTTCTTTTACATTCAGCTCCACCAGCCGGTTTAGCCGCTTGTCTTCATTTTCTATCGCATCCAGTTCATTACGGTGAAAGCGATAGACATCTTTTATATTGCGAAGCCACATATTCAGCGCCAGTTTGTAATCAGTGTGTGAAAGCGCAGCCTTCACCCCGCCGCAGCCATAATGCCCGCACACGATAACGTGTTTTACTTTCAGGTGATTCACTGCAAAGTCCAGTACGCTCAGCATATTTACATCCGTATTCACTACCAGGTTAGCCACATTGCGGTGAATAAAAATTTCTCCCGGCTGTGTTTGCGTTATTTCATTGGGTGGTACACGACTGTCGCTGCAGCCGATCCAGAGAAACCCGGGTGTCTGCACATGCAACAGGCGGTCGAAAAAACAGGGGTCTGATTTTATTTTTTCTGTTGCCCATCGCCGGTTATCCTGCAGCAGTTTTTCGTACGATTTCATTTTTATTGAAATTTCAGGGTAAAAATAAGCTTTGTCCAAACAAATGGTCGGGTGATTTAAAAACGATTTACAATTAAATTACCGGTATTAACGAAGAATTTTATTTCACCACATTACTTTTGCGTCCGTGAAAAATAAACTGCTGAAAATATTCGCTTTCTTATTGCTTTTGGCCGTGGTTACTGAGACTATTACCAC
Source organism: uncultured Chitinophaga sp. (assembly GCA_964508655.1). Taxonomy (GTDB): domain Bacteria; phylum Bacteroidota; class Bacteroidia; order Chitinophagales; family Chitinophagaceae; genus VBAS01. The sequence continues at coordinate 3,359 of CAZDUO010000091.1, forward strand.
TCTGTGGCAACAGGAAGAATTTGCAGTGGTGCTGGCTGAAAAAGAAGAAAAAGAAAAGGACAGTCAAAAGGGAAAAGAAGGAGTCAAAGACAAACTGCATCTGAATACTTCGCTTTTAGAAAACCTGTCGGCATTACAAAGGTTTTTTGTATTACACAACATTAGTTTCAAATTCACTGATTTTCTCTCTTTGCCTGAAATTCCCCCCGAGCAGGCCTGATTTCATAACGCTTCATTGTAACTGGTATGCTGCGCAAAGCAGCATACAGACCTGTTTATTATCTAAAAAAATTTTCTATGAACAATAAACTTTTTGCTCATATCAAAAGCGATTTACCTGCCGGCATTGTGGTATTCCTGGTGGCGGTGCCCCTGTGTCTTGGAATAGCGCTGGCTTCAGGTGCGCCTTTTTTCTCCGGAATGATTTCCGGCATCATCGGCGGTATTGTCATCGGGTTTCTCAGCAATTCGCACTTGAGTGTAAGCGGGCCGGCGGCCGGTCTTGCAGCAGTGGTGCTGGCCTCTATCAGTCATCTGGGCGCCTTTGAAACATTTTTACTGGCAGTTTTTTTTGCCGGCGCTTTTCAGTTGCTGTTGGGTTTTCTGAAGGCGGGGGCCATCGCCAATTATTTTCCATCAAGTGTTATCAAAGGCATGCTGACCGCCATTGGTGTCATCATCATTCTGAAACAAGTACCACATGCTTTCGGGTATGATAAAAATGCCGAAGGCGATTTTCGGTTTCTGCAGGTGGATGGCGAGAATACATTTTCTGCGCTTATCAATTCAGTTGGCAAAATAGATTTTGGCGCCACCCTGCTTACCCTTGTTTCACTCGGCATTTTGATACTTTTTGAAAAACCATATTTCAAAAAGAAACTCCGGCTGCTGCCCGGCGGGCTTGTTGCGGTGATTGTGTCTGTGGCGCTGAATGAAATTTTTCTTGCTTCCGGAAGTTGGCTGGCTGTAAAGAATGGTCACCTTGTCAATGTACCGGTGGCCGGAAGTTTCAGTGATTTTCTCGGGTTCTTCACACTACCCGATTTTTCACAACTGGCCAACCCGCAGGTTTATATGGTGGCATTAACCATTGCGGCAGTGGCTTCCATCGAAACCCTGTTGTGTATTGAAGCTGTGGACCGGATTGACCCGCAGAAAAGAGCCACATCACCCAACCGTGAATTGCTGGCGCAGGGGGTGGGAAATATGGCTTCGGGCCTGGTGGGCGGATTGCCCCTCACCAGTGTGATTGTAAGAAGTTCGGCCAATGTGAATGCAGGCGCCAGGTCAAAAATGGCCACCATCATTCATGGCTTGCTTATTTTGATTTGTGTATCGCTTATCCCGGGACTTTTGAATAAAATTCCGCTGGCATCACTGGCAGCCATCCTGCTGATGACGGGGTATAAACTCTGCAACCCCGCTTTGTTCAAAACCATGTTCAGCTATGGCAAATACCAGTGGGTGCCGTTTGTAATCACCGTAATTGCAGTTGTATTTACTGATTTGCTCACCGGTGTGGGCATTGGTTTGCTGGTTAGCACCCTGGCGTTGCTTTATGGCAATTATAAAAATTCGTATTATTTCCATAAAGAAAAACACCACGAAGGCGAAACCATCCTGATTCACTTGTCCGAAGAAGTATCATTTCTGAACAAAGCCAGCATCAAGCTTACACTGGAACACCTGCCGGCAAACAGCCGGGTCATCATTGATGCACACGACAGCCAGTATATTGACTTCGATGTGCTGGAGCTGATCCGCGACTTTAAAGAAGTGCAGGCGCCGCAAAAAAGCATTGACTGTAAAACGGTCGGGTTTAAAGACAAGTATAAAATTGCAAACACGGACAATGTGCAGTCCATCAGGGAATATATTCCTGCATATCATGCGGTGATTACAGGCAAACCTGTAAAAAAGCACCCTTATTTTTAATTCAGCATTAAATTTTTTAAAAAACATGAGAACACATAATAAAGAAACACAGGCAACGATTACACCCGGAACTGCGCTGCAGATTCTGAAAGAAGGCAACCAGCGTTTTGTAAACAACTTGAAACTGAACCGTAACCTGCTGCAGCAGGTAAATGAAACCCGCAACGGTCAATGGCCTTTTGCCGTTATTCTCAGCTGCATTGACAGCCGTACATCCGCCGAGCTGATTTTCGACCAGGGCCTGGGCGATATCTTCAGCGTACGCATTGCAGGTAATATTGTAAACGAAGATATTCTTGGCAGCATGGAATTTGCCTGCCGGGTGGCCGGTTCAAAACTTATACTGGTGCTGGGGCATACCCGTTGCGGTGCGGTAAAAGGCGCCTGCGATCATGTGGAAATGGGCAACCTTACTTCGCTGCTTTCAAAGCTTCGGCCTGCCGTGGAAGAAGAGCGCAGCACACAAAAAAACCGCAACTCAATGAATGTGGTGTTCGTGGAAAATGTGGCTGCCATCAATGTACACCGTACCGTGAGGGATATCATGGAGCGCAGCTTCATCCTGCACGATATGATTGAGAAAGGCGAGATCGGTATTTGCGGCGCCATGTACGATGTGGAAACCGGTGTGGTGAATTTTTATAACGACACAAAAATTATAAAAGACCCGGTACAGATGACCGGCATTAAAGTTTTGCAGTAAAACATTTTGTTTGTAAACACCGTTCCTTTTCCGGGTATACCGGGGAGCAGAAACGGTGTTTTAATCTTCCACCTCGGCCGAGCTTTCCGGCAAATGATGGTATTCGTTTTTCAGCGCATACCAGCCAAAGATCATCAAACCGATGGCGATGGGAGTGAAGATGCTGATGATGATAATCCAGATGACGGGATTATTGATATCTTTTTTGCCTGCCGGGTCAATGTTTTCAATGGCGCCGTAAACGAGAAAAAAAATAAATGCCGGGCCCAGCAGGAGCCAGATGATGCCGAGGTATTTTTTAATGGTATTCATGAAATCATTTTTAATCAGTTACGTCTTTGTCAATTTTGTTGGTTAAATAAATTGTACCAATCACAAAACACAATGCCGCCACACCAATCGGATACCACAGGCCCACCAACGGGTCTTTGGTAAAAGTTGTTGTGAGCAATAAACCGATAAAGGGCACCAGCCCGCCAAACACACCATTGCCGATATGATAAGGCAGGCTCATGCTGGTGTAACGGATTTTTGTAGGAAACATTTCCACCAGAAAAGCGGCGATGGGGCCGTAGACCATGGTGACAAAAAGAATCATTACAAACACAAGAAAAACAAATTTCCATTTTAATGACTGGGAGAGTTTAATGTTTAAATACCGGGGATGCAAATCTGGTTTGTTTGTACTTTTATCATTGAAATTTTCGGATAAGGCAGAAAGCGGAGGATAAACTGACCAGCCCTCACCGATGAAAACACTAGTATCACTTTTCGTCTCTAAAAATTTAGATCCTTTATAGTCGAACCGGGTTTCGTTCTTAAGAATAAGTTCAAAAGTGTCTTTTCTGGTTACTGTATCCATTGAAGTTCGCCTGTTATTTCCATCAACAATCGCATCCTTGACCCATTCTTTTGCATTGGTGTCATTCAGGAATGTTTGGAAGATCAGTCTATAGCAAATCACCCCCAGCAGCATCCCCGCCATCATAATCCATTTCCTGCCGATTTTATCGCTCAGCCAGCCAAAGAAAATAAAAAACGGCGTGGCAAAGGCAATGGCCCAGAGCATGATGGTGCGGCTTTGTTCAAACTCGATATTGCATTTTGTTTCCAGGAAATTCTGTGCATAAAACTGCCCGGTGTACCAGATCACACCCTGCCCCATCACGGCGCCAAACAAAGCCAGCAGCACCATTTTGAAATTGCCTTTGTGCGAAAAACTTTCTTTCAGCGGATTCGCCGATGTTTTGCCTTCATCTTTCAGTTTGGCAAACATGGGTGACTCTTTCATCTTTAGCCGAATGTAAATGGAAATGGCCACCAGCAGAATGGAAACCCAGAACGGGTAGCGCCAGCCGCCCCACTCCGCATTGAAATCCGCATCGGTTATATTCAGTTTTACCAGCATAATCACACCCAGCGCCACAAACAAACCAAGCGTGGCCGTGGTTTGAATCCACGAAGTGTAAAGCCCCCGTTTGCCCACAGGAGCATGCTCGGCTACATACGTGGCGGCGCCGCCATACTCGCCACCGAGGGCAAGACCCTGAATTAACCTCAATAATAAAACAAGCAGCGGAGCAGAAATGCCAATGGAATGATAACCCGGCACCAGCCCGATAAGAAAGGTGGAACCGCCCATTAATATCAGTGTGAGCAGGAAAGTGTATTTTCTTCCTATCAAATCGCCAAGACGGCCAAACACCAATGCACCAAAGGGACGGACAATAAAACCGGCTGCAAAAATTGCCAGCGTGGAGAGCAGTGCTGCTGTGGGGTTGCCTTCAGGAAAAAATTGTGAAGCGATGGTTTTGGCCAGCATGCCGAAGATGTAAAAATCGTACCATTCTATCATAGTGCCTACGGATGAAGCGGCAATGATCCTGGCTATGCCTTTCGTTTGAGGCTGCATAAGCATTAAAAATTTCAATTGTTGGAAACAGGTCTGAAATATACAATGAATTAATAAGCTCGTAGTTCTTTACTCCGAAAAAAGTAAATTTACCGCTCAAATAAATCCGAAATCTAAAATCTGCGATTGCTATGTATCCCTTCCAGATAAAATCGTATGAGCAGTATGAAATGGCTTACCGCGTCAGCATAAACGATCCGGAAGAGTTCTGGGCTTCAGTGGCGAAAAATTTTTACTGGAGAAAACATTGGGATAAAGTGCTGGAATGGAATTTCACAGAGCCGATGGTGAAATGGTTCCAGGGAGCCAAACTGAACATAACGGAAAACTGCATTGACAGGCACCTGGAAACGATGGGCGAAAAACCAGCCTTCATTTGGGAGCCCAACAATCCGGAAGACAGAACAAGAGTGGTTACTTACAACCGCCTGCACAAACGGGTGTGCCAGGTGGCACAGATGCTGAAGAATAACGGAGTGAAAAAGGGCGACCGGGTGTGTATTTACATGGGCATGGTGCCCGAGCTGGTGTATGCCATACTTGGTTGTGCCCGCATTGGCGCCATTCACAGTGTCATCTTCGGCGGGTTCAGCGCACAAAGCATTGCCGACCGGCTGGAAGACGCACAGGCCGAATACATCATTACCTGCGATGGCGCTTTCCGCGGCGGAAAAGATATTCCGCTGAAAAATGTGATTGATGATGCACTGATCGGGAATAATACCGTGAAGCGGGTGATTGTTTACACCCGCACAAGAACTCCGGTGAGCATGATAAAAGGCCGCGATGTGTGGTGGGAAGATGAAATGGACATTGCCGAAGACCAGGTGGAAAAAAACGGCGTAGTCAGTTTTCCTGCCGAGGAGATGGATGCAGAAGATCCGCTTTTTATTTTATACACCAGCGGCAGTACCGGCAAACCCAAAGGCGTGGTGCATACCGGCGGGGGTTTTATGGTATGGACCACTTACACTTTTGTCAATGTGTTTCAGTACCAGCCCGGCGATATTCATTTCTGTACGGCTGATATTGGCTGGATAACGGGACACAGTTATATTGTGTATGGCCCGCTGTGCGCCGGCGCCACCTCCGTAATGTTTGAAGGCATACCCACCTGGCCGGATGCAGGTCGCTTCTGGGAAATCGTGGATAAGTACAAAATCAATATTATTTACACGGCGCCTACCGCCATCCGCAGCCTCATGGGTTTTGGTTTGGAACCATTCAGGGGAAAAGATTTATCCTCATTGAAAGTATTGGGCACCGTGGGTGAACCCATCAATGAAGAAGCATGGCATTGGTATGATGAAAATGTCGGGAAGAAAAAATGCCCGATTGTGGATACATGGTGGCAAACGGAAACCGGCGGTATCCTGATTTCGAATCTTGCAGGAGTGACGCCGGCAAAACCCAGCTGGGCCACACTGCCCCTGCCGGGAGTGCAGCCGGTTATGGTTGACGAATCAGGAAAAGAAATAAAGCAGAAAGATGAGAATGGGCTGGTGAAAGGTAATCTTTGCATCAAAGCTCCGTGGCCCGGAATGATTCGCACCACGTATCGTGATCACGAACGCTGCCGCAAAAATTATTTTGCCACGTATGAAAACCTGTACTTCACCGGCGATGGTGCACTGAAGGATGAAAACGGTTTTTATCGCATCACCGGCCGGGTAGATGATGTGCTGAACGTAAGCGGTCACCGCATCGGCACCGCCGAAGTGGAAAATGCCATCAACATGCATGCAGGTGTGGTGGAAAGCGCCGTGGTCGGTTTTCCGCATGAAATAAAAGGCCAGGGCATTTATGCCTATGTTATTTACAACGGTACGCATGGTGATGAGAATTCACGGCGGCAGGATATACTGCAAACGGTGACAAGAGTGATAGGCCCGATTGCCAAGCCGGATAAAATTCAGTTTGTTTCCGGGTTGCCAAAAACAAGGAGCGGCAAAATTATGCGGCGCATCTTACGAAAGATGGCCGAAGGCGACACAGAAAATCTTGGCGATACTACAACACTGCTTGACCCCGGCGTGGTGGAAGAAATAAAAAATAACAGGCTGTGAAAAGTAAAGCAGCCGGGTCAGCTGCTTTAAATAGGTTTTTCGAAATATGTTGAAGGTTAGTAAAACTGGCAGCGAAATTAGGCTTCAATTTTTTACAGCTTCAAAAAGCTATCAAGAAAATATCCACACACTGTTCATGTTTTCATAAATGAAAATTTATTTTTGAGCCGGCTATAACTTTTGCCGGCAATATGCTATGAAGAACAGCACTACACAGGGCAGGCTTTACCGCATACTTAAATGGGTGTTTCGTGTTTTGCTGGCACAGCTGGTATTGATAAATATCAGCGCTGCATTTCATGCTTACCGGTTCACACATTATTACGACGATGATAAAGTACGCAGTATGGAATCATCGGCAGGCAAGCCGCTGTTGCGCACCTGGCGGCTGATGGTGGGAAGGAAGTTGCCCAAATCACTTATCAGTTATTTTCCGCCTATGCCGTATGATACCGTGCAGCTCACATCGCGGCACGGTTTGAAGCTGGAAGCCTGGTATATTAAAGCCGACTCATCAAAAGGCACGGTTATTCTTTTTCACGGGCTGCATTCCAATAAAGGAAATATTCTTTCGGAGGCAGTGGAATTTCTTTCATTCGGCTACAATACGATGCTGGTTGATATCCGTGCGCATGGCAATAGTGAGGGCATCAACAACTCTCTCGGCTATTGGGAACAGGAAGAAGTAAAGCTTGCTTATGATTTTGTAAAAAACAAGGGTGAAAACAACATTGTACTATGGGGTATATCGCTGGGCGCTGTAATTATCAGCAAAGCCATTTACGATTTTGAACTGCAACCGAAAAAAGTAATTCTTGAAATGCCTTTTGACCGCTTGCAGCATCATTTGCGTGCAAGAGCCAGGGTGCTTGGTTTTCCTGAGGAGCCATTTGGATTTTTGGTCACCCTGTGGACGGGCATCGAACAGCGGTACTGGTCGTTTGGCCATAAAACCAGCCGCTATGTAAAAAAAATAAAATGCCCCGTGTTGCTGCAGTGGGGTGCCATGGATGAGTATGTGAAAAGAAAGGAAACGAATGCGATTTTTTCCGCCATCAGTTCTCCGCAAAAAAAGCTGGTGTTGTATAATAATGCAGGGCACCAGCCATTGATATGGCATGATGGATATAAATGGAAGGAAACCGTGCAGGTTTTTTTGAACAATCCTTAGCGCCGGATGATTACCCTGGTACCCACCGGCACATAGCTGTACAGTTTCTGCACGTCATCATTCTTCATCGAAACGCAGCCAAGCGTCCAGTTGCGGTAGCGGTCCACCTGGAAATCTTCGTGCGGCCATGTGCCGTGAATGCCGATACCGCCGCCGATGCGTGCCGATGCAGGGATTTCTCCTTTAGCTTTTCGCCTGTTGAATTTTTCCCAGCTTTCCTTATTGGGGTAATCAATGGCCAGGAAACGGTGCCATTTGTCGTGAATACGTTTTGATTTGATGCGGAAACTTCCTTCGGGTGTGTTGCGGTCGCCTTCCATTTTTTTATCGGCCAGCGAATTGTTGCCAAACACTACCGGGTAGGTGGCGTACCAGCCCTTGCTGTCGTACACATGAAGTTCATAATCTGATTTATCAATAATGATATAGACAGTTCCTTCGGGTGCTGAGGTTTTGCTGTGCGATGCCGCTGAGCCAGCCTCATTGCTGTGATGAGAAGTAAAAAAACTGCTGCCTGCTATGATTGATACGAGTACGAACTGAGTCTTCATGGCTGTATCCCCCTTTAGTCCGTTGGTAATTTTCAAACGCTGTGCCGTAACTTCTTATTTCGGCAGGTGGAGTTGTTTTAACGCGGCATTTGCAAAATAAAATAAACAGCTGGCTGCGACAACCGGATTTTTTCCCCGAAAAATATTTTGGTTGAATAACCTGCTACAGGTGGTTGCCGCATGTGAAACTTACCTATTGATTTTTCTTTGTTTAGTGGAAAACTTTTTGCTCCAGTTTTTTTGCCTCGTCAATCATCTGGGCCAGCGATTGTGCAGAAGGTACTTTACCCGTTAATCCGAATTGTATATTTACTTCCATCAATTTGGCATGAAGGTTTTCCGGGTTGCGCATAGCCAGTTCTTTCACGCTGTCCACGCCGGCTGCCTCCAGCAGCTCGGAGTATTCGCCTGCCACACCGTTGATGCGCATCAGGTCGGCATGATTTACCCAGGTAAGTATCAGCGATTCCGGAATGTCAGTTGCCGCTGCCAATTGTTGACGGCCGGCTTTTGTGCCCGCTTTGTTCAGCAGGTCTTCAGTGGTATTTATTTCCTGCCGGGCCAGTCGTTCGCCATATACATCACCTAAGCCTTCAATTTGTTTTACATCATAGGTCATAAATAATTTTTTTTACAGCTTTAAAGTTAGGGGATAAATAATACCGGCAGCATGATGGAAATAAAAAACCATCCCGGTGCTAACCAGGATGGCCATATCGTGAGAAAACAAAAGAACTCTTACCAATTGCTTAGCCTGAAGCCGATGTTGTAAGGTGTCTGATCGAGACCCTTTTCCCACATGCTTTTGGTGGCATAGCTGCCGTAAAGTTTTACAGGGCCAAGCAACAATTCGCCAACATAAGAAATTTTAAATCGTTCGAGGTCGAAGTCGTTGTGAAGTTTGTCTTTATCGTCGCCCAACTTTGTTTTTTGCCGGGCGCTGTACAGCAGCCCTCCGCTTACTCCAGCGCTGAAGCCAAAGCCGTTTCTACGGTCGGGAGTAAAATTTATGTTCAGCATCAGCGGTACGGTGAGGTAATCGGCGGCCAACTTATTTTTTTTGGCGTCTTTCAACGAATTGTCCAGGGTAATGAGCGTAGGGTTTTTCTGAAAGCGAATCCGTTCATCGTCGAAGAAATAATTATTAAGCTCAAGGCCAAGACCGTATTTCAAATTCACTACGTGTTCAATCACATTGAGCCGCTGCATAAAAAACCAAACGTTCACGTTTCTCGATTTGCCGGCACGCAGGTCAAACCAGTCTTCGGTGCTGCCAGGAGCAAAGGCCTGCGCCTGGGCTGAAGCGTAATTTGTTTTGTCGTTAAATGCGGAATAGCCCAGGTCCACAATCCACCAGTTGGTGGTGATATTATCCGGTTTGTTTTTGCGCCGGGGTATTTTCACTTTGCGTTCGCCGGAAATAATTTCCCTTTCATCAGTGCCGGGTTTGCGGATGATGGTGATGCCGCCGATACGGATGGTATCATTGGCTGGTTTTTTTTCCTGCTTTTCGTCCTGTGCATAGCCTTTGGCAAACAAACATGCTGCCACGCAAACAAGTAAAATCCTTTTCATGTTTTTTTCTTTAAAATTTATTTTAATGATACTGCAAACACTCCCACCAGCAGTTTGTTGTCATCGGTTGTGGTTTGAATTTTGGTACGTCGCTCAAACAAGCGGGTTGATTTCCGCAAAAACTCTTTCAGCCCGCCGCCGTCTTTTTGTTGTTTGTCAGTTGCCTCGTTTACGGGGTTAAACGCAAACTGCAGCCCAGGGGTTACAGAATTATTGTCGAATAATTCTTCGCTTTTTTTCTGTTCATCATTTACCAGGGCAGCATAGGTTTTTTCACGGGAGGGGAGTAAATTAAAATCACTTTCCTGTATTTGTTCTGTTTCATTTTTAGCAACCAGGGTTTGTTCATCATTGCTTTTTAATACCGGCAGGTTATTTTTATTCCCAGTCTTATTGTCGGCAAGAGTAGTATTGGTAAATGGGTTTTGGTTTTGAAGTTTTGGATTTTCTTTTTCAAGCTCCGTGCTTGCACCTTTTGATTGTGCTTGGGTTTCTGTATCGGTTGCAGCCGGCTGCTTATTTGCCGGTTGAGCAGGTGGTTCGGTTTTTACAATTGGCGGCACTTCACTTTTGTTGATACTTACCAGCCTGAAAGTAACCAGGCCTGCAACCAGTATGACGGCTGCAGCCACTGCCACCCGCTGCCAGGTCAGTTTTATTACCCGCACTTTTTCAGTGCGCCGGTATAAAACAGATTTGTCGGGGAAAACGGTTTCTGCTTCGGGCTGCAGTTTTACTTTTTGTAGCAAGGCCAGCTCACGTTGTGCCGGCTGATGATTGGCGACAAACTGTTCTGTTTTGATTTTTTCTTCTGCGGTCAGTTCGTCGTCAATATAATCCAGCAGCCTTTCGGTATAGTTTACAATATTGATAAATGAATTTCCATTCGCCAATACATCTTTTTGTGTGAACTCAATTGTATTATCAGGAGCAAAACGGGTTTGGCCAAACAAGCTGAACTCATCCTGCAGGTCAGGATTTTCTTTTAGAAAATTTTCTACCGCCTGCTTTTGTTCAGCAGCAAGCTCATTATCCCAGTACAGGATAAAATACTCTTCGTAATTATGGCGGTTTATTTTCATGATGTCTGATGCTTGCCCTCCGAAGTCCCGATTATTCGGGACGAAGGAGGGTCTGATGCTTGCCCTCCGAAG
>CAZDUO010000092.1:0-14307 GCA_964508655.1 uncultured Chitinophaga sp.
TCACTGCGCTTAAGCTTCGTGAAACAGGTCTCACTGGACTAAAGCTTCGTGAGGCAGGCCTCATTAGAATAAAGCTTCGTGAGGCGAGCCTCAGCAAAGGGTAATATTATCTCGCCTCTTTTAAAAACAGCGTATAGAAAAAAATCATCTGCCTGAAATCAGCCAGTTCAATGTGCTCGTCAATGCCGTGATAGCCTTTAACGTCAGTAAACGGTGTAAAGCGGATTACCGCTTCACTTATATCCTGGAAATGCCGGCTGTCGGTAGTTCCCATAAGCTGAAACGGCACAGGCAGAACGTCTTTTACAGTTTTGTACACCAGGCCTTCCACATGCTGAAATCCTTTGCCGGTGAATGATGTTATGGCAGGCGCATTGTAAAATTCCTCGTTCAACCGCCTGATGGCAACCCGGTCGTCGGCCATTTGTTTTTTCATAAACGCTTCCACATTGTCAAGTGTTTCGCTGGGCAGCAGGCGGCAGTTTACAATGGCTGTAGCCACCGAAGGAATCACATTGTCTTTAATGCCGGCATTGATTAGGGTAGGTACAAGCGTAGTATGAAAAAGGGCATTCTGTTGTCCATCGCTTTCGGCTGCCTTTGCAATCATTTTTTCAAATAACCATCGGTTAGCAAAGGCCATCCTTTCTTTGAATGGTATTTGTTTTCCCAACCGCAGAAACATTTCTTCCACCGGCTCAGTGAAGTGTACCGGCATCTGTAGTTTGCGCAGGTTCACCAGCGCTTTATTCAGCACATCTATGGCTGTTTCCTGTTTGGGTTGCGAGCTGTGACCGCCGGCCAGTTCCACTTTCAGTTCAAACGACATGTATCCCTTTTCAGCTGTGGAAATTAATGCCACCGGCCTGTCGGTGTATTTCATTGTTTTGGTAATCATGCCACCTTCGTCGAGCACCAGGGCAGGTTTGATATTATTTTGCCTGAACCATTTTGCCACCTCTTCGGCGCCGCCGATGCCGCCGATTTCTTCATTATGGCCGAGACTGACATAAACTGTTCGATCAGGAGTGAAGTTTTCCTGCAACAATTTTTCTACGGCCTCCAGCATGGCTATCACCGATGCTTTATCATCCACAGCGCCGCGGCCCCACACTTTATCATCTTTCAGTTCGCCGCCAAAGGGCTGGCATGTCCATTTTGATAAAGCGGCTTCTTCCACCGGCACCACATCGTAGTGTGCCATCAAAACATAAGGCGGCAGCGATGAATTCTTTCCTTCCCATTTATACAAATAAGTAAAGCCCCCAAACTCCTGCAGCGAAAGCCTGCTGTGAACAAGCGGATAGGTCCTCACAAGAAAATTTTTAAACGCCATGAATTCCGATGTGTCGGCTGCCCGGTTGCCACCCCATGAAATGGTTTTATGCGTAATGGCTTTTTGTAAATGGGCCACTGCAGAATCGGGCATGTTGCCGTGTCCTGACGCAGTTTGAACCGGCATATCCTTCCCATACCGGAATGTTTTAAAAAGAATAAGTCCAGTTACTACAATCAGTGTGGCAAGAATTCCAAGCAGGATTTTTTTAAACATAATTTCGGTGTTTGGTAAAAAACAGGGGTTTGGTATACAGACGTAATTATTTATTTGAAAACTTCGCTTTCCAATAAAGAAAAACCCCGGGTACGTGTACCTGGGGTTAATTTTTTAAAATCAAAACGGCGAAGTGGTTGATTAAAATAATTTTTCCTGCGGCGGTTTAATACCTGCCAGCCGGATGTAAATAGTTGTCTGGCCGCGATGGTGTGTCTGGTGTTCAAAACATTTTATCATCAGGGCAAAGCGGGTTTCTTCAAATGCCCCGAACAGTTTCTTTTTCTCACTCCATTTACTGATGTCGGAATTTTTTACGGCATTGATGCAAAAATCGTAGCTGGCGTTTACATAATAAGCAACCGAATCGGGTTTTTGTGCGCCGGGCCTGTTGTCAATATCGAAGCTTACCCACGGCAGCATGGGCTGATCGGTGGCATTCGACATCAGGAACACATTGCCGCTGGCCAGGTGCAGCATCTGCTGCGCATAGCTGCGTACACTGTCGTTTGCTTTCAGGGAATATTTTTCGGCAGGCATAGTACTGAGATATTCAGCGGTATAAACTTTTGCCCTTTCCCATTCTTTTATCAATTGAGTTTTGATATCGTCAGCAGTTAATGACTGTGCGTTGTTTTTTGAAACAAAGCCAAACAAAAACAGGAATAAAAAAATGGCTGCAGGTAAAATTATTTTTTTCATAATCGTTAGTTTTAAAGCGGTAAGTTACGGAAACAACCTGAAAATGGAATTCGTTTTATGTAAATAATATTAGTCAGTTTAAATAGCCCTTTCGTTTAATATTTTTGTTTATTAAAAGAATAAATATGATACCTGTAAAAGGATATGCTGCCATGAGCCCCGCTACGCCGCTGGCGCCGTTTGATTTTGAACGAAGAGAATTGAAAGACGATGATGTGCTGGTGGATATATTATTTTCCGGGGTTTGCCACTCTGACCTGCACCAGGTGCGTGATGAATGGGGCGGCTCCATTTATCCCATGGTGCCCGGCCATGAAATAGCGGGGAAAGTAATTCGTGTTGGCAAACATGTAAAAAAATTTAAAGCCGGCGAACTGGCTGCTGTAGGTGTGATGGTGGACAGCTGCCGCCATTGCAAACCCTGCAAAAAACACATGGAGCAATATTGCGTGGAAGGGATGACCGGCACTTATAATAATTATGAAAGGGATGGTGTTAACATGGCCCAGGGCGGCTACAGCACGCAGATTGTTTGCAATGAAAGATGGGTGTATCATATTTCAGATAAACTTGAGCTTGCCGCCACGGCCCCGCTTTTATGCGCCGGCATCACTACTTATTCGCCATTAAAATTTGCAGAGGTGAAGCCGGGTGATAAAGTGGCGGTGGCCGGGCTCGGCGGGCTGGGGCACATGGCGGTAAAGTTTGCCGTGGCCATGGGAGCTGAAGTAACCATGCTCAGCACTTCGCCATCAAAAGCAGCCGATGCAAAAAAACTCGGCGCTCATCATTTTGTGCTGAGCAGCGACAGGGATGCCATGCACAAGCACAAAAGTCATTTTGATGTGATTGTTGACACGGTAAGCGCTGATCACAATTATGAAACCTACCTGAAGCTGCTTGATCTGCATGGCAGGCTACTGGTGGTGGGACTGCCAAAGACACATCCTGAAGTAAATCCCTTCGAACTGATTAAAAACCGCCGCAGCATTACCGGCTCCATGATTGGAGGCACAGTAGAAACACAGGATATGCTCGATTTCTGCGCTGAAAAAAACATTGTATCCGATGTGGAAGTAATCCCGATGCAGTATATCAACGAAGCCTATGAGCGGTTGTTGAAGCAGGATGTGAAATACCGGTTTGTAATTGATATGGCAAGCCTGAAGTAAATGGATTTCATGAGAGGGGTGTTGGCTGCCGGTTCAGATATTACGTATGTGTTTTTTTAAAATAAAAGGTAAAGTACTGAAAACCGGTTGATAACTTTTTCCAATAATCAACTTCATCGTATCAGCACACAGGTACCCTTTTGAATATAAGTGCGGTTGTCAATGCCAATTCCGGCGGCCATCCATACCACTGTCTGTGTTGGCTGCGGTTTGCCTTTTATTTTACCATCCCAGCCGCGGCTGTCATTTTTGAGGTCAAAAACCAGTTGGCCCCATCGGTTGTACACCCTGAAATACTTCATTTCTTTGATGCCGGCTGCCAGGGGTTTTAAATAATCATTCAGCCCGTCATTGTTGGGAGTAAATCCGGAGGGAACATAAAATTTTACTTCTTTAAACACTTTTACCAGCTGTGTATCCACAGTGAGGCAACCGCTGGCGGTAGTGATGGCAATGGTGTAAAGCTTATCCGTGTTGCCGGTGAAAGTGGGAGCAAAACTTGTTGAGCTGCTCAAAAAAGTCGGTGGGCTCCATTCCACGCTGGTACCGAATGTTCTTGCCTGCAGTTGCTGGGGATAATTTTCCACAGCATACTGCACCGGGTAAGTGATGCCGGGCCGCGGCGATTCAATCAGGATATTTTTCACCGATGTGTTTACTATGCATCCCCTGCTGTTGGTAAGCGCTGCATAATAATTACCTGATTGTGTCACTTTGTAACGTGGCTGGTTTGCGCCGCTGATGAGGCTGTTGTCTTTGTACCATTGAATATTGTCTGCAGGTCGTACCAGCAATACGGCGCTGTCGCCGTTATTGATGCAATAGGCCGCTTTACCAAGCAGGGTTATGCTGGTGTCAATAATGGATGCTTCCACTACCACGGTATCAGTATCAGCACAGCCGCCGCCGGCATTACGGGTGGTTAATACATACACAGTAGTAACTGAAGGGCTGGCTCTCGGGTTGGCAATATTGGGATCGCTGAGCCCTGCAGCGGGGCTCCAGCTGTAAATGTGCCCTGGTTTTGGATTGGCGCCAATAGGCACAGGATTTTGGTTACATGATAATGTATCTCTGCCGGCATTCGAAATTACAGTTAATGTGTCGAGCAGTACTGCATACAAAGTATCGAGGCAACCATATCCGAAATAGGGCACCACTTCCACAGCAATGGTAGTGCCCACAGGTGGTGGCGGCACAAACATGATGGATTGCAGGTTACCCAGCACCTGGCTGAAGTCGCTGTTGAACCAGGTGTAGGATTGATATCCGAAAGGCGCCGTCACATTTACAAATGCATCATCAGGACAGTAGGTGGCGCCGACAAACTCGCTGCTGCATTCTGAATTTACATCAATATAAGCGTAGCCGAAGTGACGGGTAAAAGTGCAGTCACCGGTTTTGAAAAAAAGCCGGATGGTTTTTCCTGCATTGCCGTTCAGGTTGATGGAAACGGCCGACCAGTCTTTGCACCAGATATTTGTTGTATCTACCTGTATGGGTGAAATAAAAAAACCCGGCAGCAGCGAACCGTATGGATAAAAAGTAAATGACGAACAATAAATAATTTCATTGTCTGTCACATTGGTGATTTCAATTTCAAGCCGCGGTTGCTGAAATGGCTGGTGGTTTGGATCCTGGAAAACAACGGCGTAATGATAGATGAGTGAATAAACATCCTGGTTGGCAGGTATGGTAAACTCATACGAAATACCTTCGGCCTGCCCGCCGCCCATATCATTTCCCAGCCGGATGGAATGACCGCTGCCATTGGGACAACTCACCGGAAATCCGCCATATGGGTCAACTGCATTAGTGGGATTGGTATACATGGTATGGCGGTTAAAAACCGGCCCGTTAGAATTGGTGAGTGAAAGCACATTTTGCCCGTTGATGGCCTGTGCCGCACCGATATAGCATGTCCAGTTGTCAAATGTGCCGTTTTCAAAATCAATATTCGGCGGGCATTGCGCTGCGCCGGCAATGCTGAATAAGTGCAGAATATTTACAAAGAGAAATAGCCGTGTTGCCATTAGGGAAATGTATCCTGGGGTTAAATTATCATCACTGCATCTTCGCACGGCTGTGGGTTGTTATAATAAAGGTAAAACTAACTCTAAACAAATCGCCTGAATATTATGCCCGGTTGCCCGTATGACACATGGAACAGGCTGCAGTTTAACCCCCGTAAAAAACGGCGGCAGTAAAAACCAGGAGCTTTGATTTCAAATAAAATCTTTTCGGGGTTTTCAGATTGAAAATTTTCCAAAATTAATTGCCGTTCACAAACATGGGTTTACTTTAGTACATCTGCACCGGGATGAGAAACGCTTTTCATTATCTTCGCAGCCCGACTTTAAACCTTATGGCTGAACACTCTCATCAACTGGCTGCTGTTCTTTTTGCCGACATTGTGGGCTACACGGCCATGATGCAGGAAGATGAAAATGCGGCCATAGAAAAAATCACCCGCTTCCGCCATGTTATTGATATCATTGCCGATGAGCTGGAGGGCAAAATCATACAATACTATGGCGACGGCTGCCTGCTGCTTTTTTCCAGCGCTACCGATGCTGTAGAGTTTGCCAAGCTGCTGCAAACGGATTTTAATGAAGAACCCCAAGTGCCGGTACGTATTGGCATTCACATGGGCGATGTGCTGGTAAGCGGTGGCAATGTGTTTGGCGATGTGGTAAATATTGCATCACGCATACAGGCCCTGTCGCCAGCCGGCGGCATTTATATTTCTGAAATGGTGTACCGCAACATTGCCAACAAAAAGGGAATGGACTCGGTGTATGTAAAAGAAGAGTATCTGAAAAATGTAAAGGTTCCCATCCGGATTTACCAGGTGCTTACAGAAAATGCACCGGTGGCTGCCGGTGCATTTGCACTTGATGAACCCGACTTCCGCAGCATTGATGAAAACAGCATTGCTGTTTTGCCTTTTACTAACCTGAGCAGCGATAAAGAGCAGGAGTACTTCAGCGACGGGCTTACGGAGGATATCATTACCCAGCTCTCAAAAATCAAATCATTTAAGGTGATTTCCCGCACTTCGGTAATGCAGTATAAGAAAACGCCTAAATCAATTCGTGAAATTGGAAAAGATCTCGGCGTGGCATTGATAGTGGAAGGAAGTGTGCAGCGGGCCGGCGAGCAGGTTCGCATCACGGCCCAGCTTATTGATGCGACGTCGGATGAGCACCTGTGGTCAGAATCGTACGACCGCTCTGTCAGCGATATTTTTTCCATACAGCGTGAAGTGGCGCTGGCCATCGCCTCCGTGCTGAACACCAAGCTTACCCGCAAGGAAACGCAGCAGCTTGATCATATTCCCACCGTCAACCTGCAGGCGTATGATTTTTATATGCGGGGAAAATTTTTAGTGGAAAAAAGAAACAAGCCCGATTTGCTGGTGGCCCGCGACTTATTTCAACAGGCCGTTGCCAAAGACAAATCGTTTGCCGATGCCTATGCCGGGCTTGCCACCACATACCTGCTGGCATCTTTCCGGGGGTACGAAGACCCGGTGCGTATGCTCTGGCTGGCAAAAAAAAATATTGATACGGCACTTGCCCTGGATCCTTCATCCGGTGAAATACAGGCTACGCTGGGTTACTGGTATCATCAAACTTTTGACTGGCACGCCGCGGAAATTACTTACCGCAGAGCAATAAGCTTAAATACCAACCAGACCAACGTGTACCTGTGGCTGGCCATTTTACTTGAAGCAAAGGAAGAAAAAGAAGAAGCGCTGAAAATTTATGACCTGGGCGCCGATGTGAACCCCATGTGGGATTATCTTACTGAAAATAAAATCCGGGCTCTTGTAAATAACAACCAGCCCGATGAAGCCATCCGCCTGCAGAAAAGCCTGGTAGAAAAAGCCGCCATTGATCCGGCACTGCAGAAAAAACACAACAGGGGGCTTTCACGACTGTATTGGTTTCTGAATAAAAAGGATGATGCCTTGCAGGCTGCCGAAACTGCCCGCGATAAAGCCTTGGTGAAATTTTACCTTGAAAACGATAATTCGCTGCTGGAAAAAGAAGTGGACAAGCAGTACGAAGAATTAAAAAACAAAAGCGAATACATCAGCCAGCTTTGGATGGGTATTGATTATGCAAAAGCAGGCGCCAGGGATAAAGCGCTGGATTGTTTCAACAATGCCGTTGCGTTGAAAGAAGCCGCCGTATCGCTGCTGCTTATCCGGCATTATGATTTTCTGAACATCAAATACCTGAGTATGGCGCTTATTACAAGAAAAATAAAACAGCTGATTAATTTCTGAGACGCTGTGCTGCGTGTTAAGTAAATTCCATTTTTGAAGTAATCTCTTTAAACCGCTCATCGTTCTGCATTTCTTTTAATAGCGGGTAACGTACACAGAATATCATGCCCAGGCAGGCAATGATTTTGGCGGTATGCGTTGTTGGGTGGTTATTTTTTTTCTACTTGTATTTAATGTCCCGCTCCTTTATTTCCACTGCCCTGTTGTTCTCGTATTTGGTTTGTTGTGTCCAGTTACCTTTTTTGTCAAACTG
The DNA here is from genome assembly GCA_964508655.1 of uncultured Chitinophaga sp. Taxonomy (GTDB): domain Bacteria; phylum Bacteroidota; class Bacteroidia; order Chitinophagales; family Chitinophagaceae; genus VBAS01. The sequence continues at coordinate 7,974 of CAZDUO010000092.1, forward strand.
GTAGTTGTATGTGAGCCTGCTTTCTACGGTGCTGTCAGCTTTCAGCACTTCTTCGGATGCCAGGTTGTTTTTATCATCGTAATGATAAATATGCTTCCGTGTCATAGTGCCGTTGGTGGAGCTTAAGCGCCATTCGGTTTTATTTCCCTTTTCATCGTATTTGTATTCGTATTTCCAGAGCAGGCTGCCATCCTGCCTGTAGCAGCTCCATACCGTCATATTATCCTTATCATCGTACTCATATTTATAAGTAAAATTAAAAATCGGGTTGCCTTTGGGTCTCGACATTTGCTGCTCAATTTTTCTGCCCCGGGCATCGGTCCTGGTTAAATATCGGGTATCGAGTGTGCCATTGGCCAGGTACACTTCTTCGGCCACCAGGTGGTTGTTTTCATCATATTTATATTTGGTGGTGGAAGCAAGGCTGCCATCAGGCCGGTAATTAAGCAATTCAACTTTATTTCCTGTGTTGTCGTACCGGAATATATTTTTCAAAATCATTCTGTCTTTTTGGCCTTTCTCACTGCTCTGGTAAAGCGATTCGGACAGTACTTCTACTTTGCCTTTAACGCCAACTGCTGCCAGGTCTCTTTTATTTTCTAAAACTTTTTGTTTTTCCCGGGTAGTAACAGGAGCCGCCGGTTCTTCATTTTTCCCGCCATTATCAGAACAGGAAAACAGTACGATGATCGCAGGTAAGAGGAATAATCCAAAGTGCTTTTTCATAATCATGATGATTTCGAACAGCAACTTAGCTTATTTATAGAAAATTTGCAACTGCTGCTGTACCAGCGGAAGCGTAAGCAGTTCGAGGTGAGGCACTGGTTTCCATTCCGGGCAGTAAAATTCCGCCCCCTGTACTTTTTTACATAAAAAATAAATAGCAAGAGGGACAGATCCCATGGATAATGTTGCGGAAATAGTTACAGCACAATCACGCTGTTGCTGCCGCCGAATTCATTAGGCACTTCTTTGTCGGCTTCTGGATCATTCAGCCAGCGTGTTTCATTCACCCGGTATTTGAATTCATGTGTGGATTCTTTGGGCAGGTTCACATCGGCGCTGAAACTGCCGTCTTTCTTTTTGCTCATGATGACGGAATTCTTCCAGTCGCTGTTCAGCCCGAGTATTTCAATGGTTTCGGCATTGTCAACTTTAAAAGAGAACTTCACTTTGCAATAATCCTTCGTTTTGTAATAGGTTTTTTGTACCATTTTCGTTCAGGTTTTATTTATTAAAAAAGAAACGCTACAATCGTTCATTAGCAAGCCGCTCGCTGAAAACGTACATTGTCGCCATTAATTCCGCAAAGATAAAAAAGTAACCTGCCGCCGCCGGATGAAATTATCAAGACATGATAAGGAAGAATGTGAATTAATCCTGTTGCAAAAGCGGATTTACTTTTACGGGTTATCTTTATTTTTTTTATGCAAATAAGAATAGCCGAAACGAAAGACATAACGCAAATGCAACTGGTGAGAAATCTTGTAAGAGAAAACCAATTATCAAACCCATCCTTGGTTACTGATAAAGATGTAGAAGAATTTATCACCCGCAGGGGTAAAGGCTGGGTTTGCGAAATGAACGGAAGCGTGGCCGGATTTGCCATTGCTGATTTGATCGGAAAAAACATCTGGGCCTTGTTTGTTCACCCGGCATTTGAAAAACAGGGGATAGGTAAACAGCTGCATGACATAATGCTCAACTGGTATTTCAGCCACACGGATGAATCGGTATGGCTGGGTACGGCACCGGCTACAAGAGCGGAACAATTTTACCGCAAAGCCGGATGGAGAGAAACCGGGCTACATGGTAAAGCGGAAATAAAATTTGAAATGACAAAAGTGGAATGGTTGCGGTTGCAGGTGAATAAAGATTAATTTCCGGCTGTAAAAAATTTATACGATGCTTCAACCTGTTTTTACTCCCTTTCCCGAATTAAAAACAGAACGGTTGCTGCTGCGCCGGCTGCTGCCGGCCGATGCTGAAGAAATTTTTATTCTCCGTTCCCATGAAGAAGTGCTTCGTTTTCTTGGAAAAGAACCGATGACTTCAATCAGCGAGGCGCAGGCTTTTATTGAAAAAATAAATAAGGCTGCTGATGAAAATGAATCCATTCTCTGGGGTATCTGCATGAGTAATAATACGGGCAGTGTAATCGGTACTATTTGTTTATGGAATTTTATAAATGAACATTACCGGGCCGAAACCGGCTATGTGCTGCATCCTGCATTCTGGAGGCAGGGGATAATGAAAGAAGCCATCCTTTGTGTGATTGATTATGGCTTTATGCAACTGGGTCTGCACAGCATCGAAGCATTGCTCAGCGCCGGCAATGCGGCGTCAGCAGCTGTACTCGAAAGCTGCGGCTTTGTAAAGGAAGGTCACCTGAAAGAAAACTTTTATTTCCGCGGAGTATTCAGCGATACGCTGATTTATTCAAAACTGAATCCCGGTGAGTAAAGGCAGAAACTCCCTCTCGTTTTTTCAAATAATTGTACATTTAAGAAAAACTTACCATGAACACACTCACCGGAAAAGCAGTGGCCTGCTGTTTTCTTTTTTTTGCGATAACAGCCTGTAAGAAAGACAACCTGCAGGTACAGCAGGATGAAGAAATAGCCACAGCCAAACCTGCACCGCCGCCGCCAACGGTTCATGGTGTTTGTAATTATGATATTGATGAAAACACAATTATCTCCGACGGCTGGACAAAAACTTTTGAAGATAATTTCAACTCCGATCTCAGCAGCTGGAACACCTGGTATGGCGGCGCATTTAATAATGAGCTGCAGATGTACCAGGCATCTAATCTTTCAGTTACCGGCGGAAACCTGGTGATTACACCGAGACAGGAAACAGTAACCGGCCCCACCAATCCGTGGGATGCCACACCAAAAACTTTCAATTACACTTCGGGTCGTGTGGAGTCAAAAGCAACTTTTTCTGCCTCCGCATCTACACCCAAAGTGAGGATGATGGCAAGAATAAAACTGCCGCCAGGTTATGGCATGTGGCCGGCATTCTGGAGCTACGGCCCTGTATGGCCCACCAATGGCGAAATAGATATGCTGGAAGCAAGGGGGCAGGAAGATTTTAAATACCAGACCAATTACTTTTATGGCAGGGTGGCCAACCGCAACCTTGTGAGGAATGCAGTGGGGTATGTAACCACTGATGTAAGCCTGCAGAGCTGCTATCATGTGTACGAAGTAACCTGGAGCCAGAGCGAACTGAAATTTTATTTTGACGGTGTGCTGGTAAAAACCAACACCGGCGGCTACGTGCCCGACCTCTTTGACAAAACGGAGTGGATAACGTTGAATGTGGCAGTAGGCGGAAATTTCTTTTCCAATTTCAATCCGTCGCTGATACAAACCGGTACCATGTATATTGACTGGGTAAAAGTGTTTACTTCGGGCAACTAAAACAAACCAGGCCCAGGCAGCTTGCTATATTTGCCAAATGATTTCTTCACTCAGCGATTTTCATAATCCTTTTTTTATTGGCATTGCCGGAAGCGGCATGAGTGCACTGGCCCGGTACCTGCAGGGTATGGGTAAAAAAGTTTCCGGCAGCGACCGTTTTTTCAAAGACGGAGAGTTTAATGAAACAAAGGATAAGCTGGAAACGGAAGGCATCCGGTGTTTCCTGCAGGATGGTTCAGGCATTACCGGTGAAACTGATCTTGTCGTAGTAAGTACTGCCATTGAAGATACTGTTTACGAAGTACAGAAAGCAAAGCAGCTGAACATACCCATTATCAAACGCAGCGAGCTGCTGGCATTGATTGCTGCCGGCAAAAAAACAATTGCAGTAGGCGGCACTTCGGGCAAAAGCACTACGGCCGCCATGCTGTTTGAAATTTTGGAATTTGCCGGGTTAAATCCCGGCATCATCAGCGGGGCAGGATTAACCCGGCTGATTAAAGAAGGAAAAACAGGCAATGCAAAAGTGGGAGAGGGAGAGTGGCTGGTGATTGAGGCCGATGAAAGCGATGGTTCCATTGTGCATTACAAACCGGAGATTGGCGTGCTGCTGAATGTGGATAAAGACCACATAGAGATTAATGCGCTGATGGAAATCTTCACCACGTTTAAAAACAACTGCAAAAAATTTATAGTGAATCAATCGAACCCCCTGGCGGCAAAACTATCGCAGGATATACAAAATGATTTTTCGGCAGATGAAAATATCCCGGCCGGGTTTATTGCAAAAGACTTCAAACAGGATGGGTTTACTATTCAATTTTCTCCCGGCAGTAACCGGGACAATGTTCAATTCTCAATTAATTCCATCGGCAGACATAGCATGGAAAATGCACTTGCTGCAATTACCGTGGCAAACCAGTTGGGTGTTAATTTAAAAACCTGTGCCGAAGCATTGAAAAATTATGAAGGAATTTACCGCCGCCACCAGGTGTATGGAAATAAAAGCGGCGTATGGCTGGTGGATGATTATGCCCACAACCCGGCCAAATGCGCAGCCAGTATTGCAGCCTGCCAGCCTTTGGCGCCGAAAGTGATTGCCTGGTTTCAGCCGCACGGCTATGCACCTACCAGATTTCTCCGTCATGAATTTGTGGAAGAAATATCCAACATGCTGCGTCCGCAGGATGAAATCTGGATGAGTGAAATTTTTTATGCCGGCGGCACCACCACTAAGGATATTTCGGCCAATGATTTGATAAACGACCTGAAAGCAAAAGGTGAAAATGCATATTTTGTTGAAAACAGGAATATACTTGTTTCATCCATCCGCCCGCATCTTACTGGCAATTGCGTACTATTGCTGATGGGCGCAAGAGACCCGTCGCTGGAGCAGTTTGCAAGGCAGGTGTGGGAGGAGTTGTGAGTTTTGAGTTATAAATTAAGAGTAATGAGAACGCTTATTACAAATATTAACAAGCTGGTGAATGTCCGGCAGGAATCAACGCTTCTCCGGGGAAAAGAGCTGGCAGAATTGCCTTGTATTGATAATGCATATCTCTTAATTGAAAATGGCGTCATTGCTGAGTTCGGTACGATGGATAAAATCCGAAATCTAAAATCAGAAGTCAAAAATCAGATTAATGCTTCCGGTCAGTTCATTCTGCCCTGCTGGTGCGATAGCCACACGCATCTCGTATTTCCTGCTTCCAGAGAAGAAGAGTTTGTTGACAAAATAAAAGGATTGAGTTATGCTGAAATTGCAGCAAGAGGCGGCGGCATTCTGAATTCGGCAAAAAAGTTGAATGGCATGAGTGAAGAGGAGCTTTACCGGCTGGCGTTAAAGCGACTGGAAGAAGTGATAAAGCTTGGCACCGGCGCCATCGAAATAAAAAGCGGGTATGGCCTGACCGTGGAAGGCGAACTGAAAATGCTGCGGGTGATTAAAAGATTAAAGGCGACATCACTAATTCCCGTCAAAGCCACATTCCTTGGCGCACATGCTTACCCGCCGGAGTTTAAAGAAAATCACAGCGGCTATATTGATTTAATTATAAATGAAATGCTTCCGGCCATTGCGAAAGAAGAGCTGGCTGATTTTATTGATGTGTTTTGCGAAACGGGGTTCTTTTCTCCTGAAGAAACGGAAACGATCTGCAAAACTGGTATGCGGTATGGATTAAAACCAAAGATTCATGCCAACCAGTTTGGTTTGTCAGGCGGGGTGGAAACAGGAGTCAGGCTGGGCGCTGTTTCGGTTGATCATCTTGAAACGATGGATGCATCTGCAATTAACCTGCTTGCAAACTCATCTGCAATTGGTACCCTGCTGCCTGCTGCTGCTTTTTTTCTCCGCATGCCTTTTCAGCCGGCAAGAGAAATGATTGACACCGGCTGCGCTATTGCACTTGCTTCGGATTTCAACCCCGGCTCTTCACCATCGGGAAACATGAACCTGGTAGTTGCGATGAGTTGCATCCAAATGGGAATGCTTCCTGAAGAAGCCATCAATGCGGCCACTATCAACGGCGCTTATGCCATGGAACTGCAAAATGAAGCGGGAAGTATTACCGTTGGCAAAAAAGCCAATCTTATTTTTACAAAACCCATTCCGTCACTGGCGTACCTGCCTTATGCATTTGGAACGAATCTGGTTGATAAGGTGATGATAGGTGGAGAAATGGTTTGATGGTAAAATTGTTTGATTGTTGTGTGAAATAGTAAATAGGCAATTCATCCATTTAACCATTTAGCATTTTAGCCATTTAGCAATTCAACCATCAAACCATCCTCTTCTCAAACCTCTTCATGATTTTCCCCGCTCCGATCAGTGCAAGCGAAAGAAAGAAGATGACCAGCAGGATGCCGCCAGCATTCAACAGGGCTTTTTTGTAGCCCAGCTCATT
>CAZDUO010000093.1:0-14168 GCA_964508655.1 uncultured Chitinophaga sp.
AAATATCTGTTGATACTGGTTCAGGCAGCCTGGTTTCGGTTTTGGCTAAATCCTGAACTGGTTTTTTCTCCGGCTGTTTTTGTTCAGTCACTGCAACAGTTTTCTTTTCTGCCTGAGCGGTCTGGTTGTTTACAGAAGCAGCTGTTGATACAGGCTTAGGCAGCCTGGTTTCGGTTTTGGCTAAATTCTGTTGATGTTTTAAGTCAACCCGGATTTGTTCAGCTACACCCACATCTTTCTTCTTTTCTACTGTTACATTCTTTTTAACTATATCATCTGTAACAGTTTTTGTTTTACTGGTTTTCTTATCATCAGCCGGTTTATTAAAAGCAAGAGTTTGCTGCAGGTTCAGGTCGCCGAGATGTTCATACAGTTTTGACTTGCTGATGTCCTTTTCTTCTTTTGTTTCCACTTTGCCGGAGATGGCATAATATCTTTTTGTGGAATTTGTTTTCCAGTTGCCATCAAGGGTCCATGTGCTGTCGGTGCTGTTTCTTCTTAAAGTGTAAGTGACATAAACTCCCTTTTCGGGTTTTTGGGGAAAATTATGTGAGACGACATCATCATCTTCCACCTCGCAAATATCGCCTTCCACTATTCCCTTCACTCTTTTTACAATGTAATAAAGTGTGTCGTTTACAATAAAAGTGGAGTAGGCATAACCATACACTTTGCCGCGGTATTCGGTCAGGGCCATTTCAAAACTCTGGTCTTTGCGGATGGTTGTACTGTCGTTGCTGAGCACACCGGTCCAGATTCCATTCAATGATTGTGCAAATCCAATAAAAGGGAAAAAAAGGATAAGCAGCAGGCATTTAAGGATTTTCATAAGTGACAGGCTGTTGGACCAGTTTATTGGCATTTTCGGGAGTTACGGATTCACAGGTTATCGTATGTAATAACGCATTTATACCCTCCCGATTGTGCAGAGCCCGGGTGTACCATTTATCGTAATATTTCAGAAGAATACGGAAACTTTCGATGACATGACCCTGCAGAAGTAATTCAATAGCGCTCTTGGCTTGCAGCCTGCCAAGTTTTTCGCTTATGCGGCCTATAGCGTCTATCATTCGTTGCCGGTCCAGCCCGCCGTATTCATTCACTATGTGGTTTAATCTTTCTTCAATTGGGATATCGAGAAAATACACGGGTGAGCAGCGCATGGTATGCCACAGGTCATTTGGAATATTCACCAGGCCGATACGCTGGCTTTCGTCTTCGAGCCAGGCCCCCTTACCCCCTAAAGGGGGGATTTCAAATACTTTCCTTAATTCGATACTTAAAATATTTTCAAACATCTCCTGCGTGGGCTGGGGAGGCATGCCGATATTTCCAAAAGCGGAGCCTTTGTGTTTGGCAATCTCTTCAAGGTCAACCACCGGCTCTCCCATTTTTTTCAGCTCTTTCAGCACTTCGGTTTTTCCGGAGCCGGTGTAGCCACCGAGGATATTGAAGCGAAAGGGCAGTTTGAAAGTGTCGAGCACATAGCGACGGAATTTTTTATACCCGCCAATAAGCGTATAGACTTTAAAACCGTACACATCCATCAGCCAGGCTACGGCCCCGCTGCGCATGCCGCCGCGCCAGCAATAGATTAAAAGGATTTTCGATTGCAGATTGGCGCTTGCAGATTGGTTGCTCACATCCGAACTCTGCTCCCGATAATTATCAGTACTAAAATCTAAAATTCGCTCCGCTTCCTCTACCATCTTCTTCATCTTCGGCCCGAAGAAAGCAAGGCCATGCTTGATGGCCTGTTCGCGGTTTTCCTGTTTGTAAGCGGTGCCTACCACAGCTCTTTCCATATCAGTAAACAGGGGCAAACTGTATGCGCCCGGTATATGGGCATGATTATATTCTGCCGGGCTGCGCACATCAATTACCGGGTGGAGTTTTGCCAGTTCAAGAAACTGTTCAATATTTATTTTTTCAACCGCCATGGTGCAAAAATAAATAAGCCGATGCATGCACTGCCGTACAAGTGTGCGACGCAACGGCTGACGAACAGAATTACTTCTGTTGACTAAATAATCATATTAACCATTCATTGAAGCCAGAAACTCATAATTATCCTTTGTGCCCCTCATGCGCTTCAGTAGTTCATTCATCGCTTCTTCGGTATTCATGTCAGTAAGATAAACCCGCAGCAGGTTCATCCGCTGCAGCACATCTCTTTCCAGCAGCAAGTCGTCACGGCGGGTAGATGAGGCAGTAAGATCAATTGCAGGATAAATGCGTTTGTTCGACAGGCGACGGTCGAGCTGCAGTTCCATATTGCCGGTTCCCTTGAACTCTTCAAAAATCACTTCGTCCATTTTGCTGCCGGTATCAATGAGAGCAGTGGCAAGTATTGTCAGCGAGCCGCCGTTTTCGATTTTCCGGGCAGCGCCAAAGAATTGTTTGGGCTTCTGCATGGCATTGGCTTCCACACCACCCGATAAAACTTTTCCTGATGCAGGCGCCACCGTGTTATGTGCACGGGCAAGACGGGTGATGGAGTCAAGCAGTATCACCACATCATGTCCGCATTCAACAAGGCGTTTTGCTTTTTGCAGGGCAATAGTGGAAACTTTCACATGTTTTTCGGCCGGCTCATCAAAAGTGGAAGCAATCACTTCAGCTTTTACACTGCGCTCCATATCGGTCACCTCTTCCGGCCTTTCATCTACCAGCACTACCATCAGGTAACATTCAGGATGATTTTTTGCAATGGCGTTGGCCACAGCTTTCAGCAGCATGGTTTTTCCAGTTTTCGGCTGTGCCACTATCAAGCCACGCTGTCCTTTTCCGATTGGCGTGAACAGATCCATGATGCGGGTGGAATAATTATCCGGCGAATCAAACAGGTTGAGTTTTTCGTAAGGGAATAGCGGTGTGAGATAATCGAAAGGTACCCGGTCACGAACATCTTCGGGCCTTTTATTATTGATGGTATCCACCTTCAGCAGGGCAAAATATTTTTCACCTTCTTTTGGCGGGCGCACAGCTCCATACACGGTGTCGCCTGTTTTCAGTCCAAACAGTTTTATCTGCGATGGAGAAACATACACATCGTCGGGTGAAGAAAGATAGTTGTAATCTGAAGAACGAAGGAAACCATAGCCATCGGGCATCATTTCCAGCACACCTTCACTCAGAATCACGCCGTCAAATTCAATATTAAAAGCCTGGTCTCTGCGCTGCGGATATATTTTTTGCTGCACTGGTGCTCCAGGCGCTGTCGGTTCTGTTTCCCCAGAAATAATTTCTGCAATTTCTTCTTCCGGCGCTTCCAATAATTCCTCCGGCGCTTTAGGGCCGGACATGGCTGCAGTTGGTTCATCGGTTTTTTTCCGGCCCCGCTTCACATGTTTATCATCCACGGCATGATCGTCGGCGCTGCGACCGGTTTTTTTAATGGCAGTTCTGTTCACTGCGGTTTTTGCATTTTTAGTCATCGCGGTTTCATTATCGTTTTCTTCCACTATGGCTTCTTCGGTTGACAGGCTGGTAGAAGTTTTTATTATGCGCTTGCGTTTGGGTTTTTCTTCACCATCGCCTGCTTTTTTCTCACTGGCTTTTATGGCCTGGCTGTCCAGTATTTTATACACCAGGTCCTGTTTATTTAGTTTTCTGGCATTGGGGATTTTCAACTGCTCGGCAATATCCAGCAGTTCGGGAACGAGCATGTCGTTCAGTTGTAGGATGTCGTACATACAAAAAACTTGAGGTTAATCACATAATCTGAATCACTGACTTGACTGATTGAGCCGGAACACTATCCGGGAATTCTGATTAGCTGTTTGTTTTGAAATTTATATTGAATGGAACCGAAGCAATGATGAGCTGTAGAGGACTTACTAACGGTTTTTCCGGCACAATATTACTGGAAATTCCACAAAATGCAAATTTTTTGATGGGAGTATCCGGCTTTTGAGCCCTGATTAACCGTTCCTTGCGACGTTTTGTAAAACCCGACATTTATCGTCGGTGTCCGTTCATCATCCGAAACCCTGATTGGGCTATAGTTGTGAGTTATAGATTACCTGCCGCCAAGCCATATTCTGTTCTGCGTTATTTGATGAATCTTATCTTTGCCCCCACTTAAAAAATTGGAATGTTTAACAAAAGAGCAAGGATTAAAGAACTGCTGAGGCAGGAGCCACAGGGCCAGCAGGTGACGGTGATGGGCTGGGTGCGTACCTTTCGCAACAAACAGTTTATTGCACTGAACGACGGCAGCACCAACAGCAATTTGCAGGTTGTGTTGGCGCTGGGAAAATTTGATGACGTACTACTCAAACGCATTACCACTTCGGCTTCATTGAAAGTAACGGGCAACCTTGTCCCCTCGCCGGGTAAAGGACAGAAGATGGACCTGGATGCAACATCCATCGAAATACTTGGGGACAGCGATGCTGAAAAATATCCGCTGCAACCCAAAAAGCATTCACTGGAGTTTTTGCGGGAGATGGCTCACCTGCGTTTCCGCACCAACACTTTTGGTTCTGTATTCCGCATCCGCCATTCGCTGGCCTATGCCATTCATAAATTTTTTAACGACAAGGGATTTCTTTACCTGCATACCCCCATCATCACTGCCAGCGATGCGGAGGGTGCCGGTGAAATGTTCCGGGTCACTACCCTGCCGCTTGAAAATCTGCCAAAAGATGCTGATGGCAACATCAACTTCAAAGAAGATTTTTTCGGCAGAACAACCAACCTTACTGTTAGTGGCCAGCTTGAAGGTGAACTTGCCGCCACTGCATTTGGTGAAATTTATACTTTCGGTCCTACCTTTCGTGCAGAGAACAGTAACACGCCGCGTCATCTTGCTGAATTCTGGATGATTGAACCCGAAATGGCTTTTTATGATTTGGAAGACAACATGAACCTTGCCGAGGAGTTCATTAAATTCATCATCCGGTATGTAATGGACAACAACCGGGACGACCTGGAATTTCTTGCACAGCGCCAGGCCGATGAAGAAAGGCAGTTGCCGCAGGAAAAAAGAAGCGACCCCGATGGTTATCGGGGGGGACTACTTGAAAAACTGGAATTCGTTCTCAACAACCAGTTTGAACGCATCACCTATACGGAAGCAATTGATATTTTGCTCAATTCCCAACCATATAAAAAGAAGAAATTCCAGTTCGAAGTAAAGTGGGGAATAGATTTGCAAAGCGAGCATGAAAGATATCTTGTAGAGAAACACTTTAAAAAGCCGGTTATTGTTACAGGCTATCCGAAAGAGATAAAAGCGTTTTACATGCGGCAGAATGATGATGGTAAAACGGTGGCAGCAATGGATATACTGGCACCGGGTATCGGCGAAATTGTGGGCGGCTCGCAAAGAGAAGAACGCATGGAAAAACTTGAGCAGCGGATGAAGGAAATGAATATTCCTGTAAAGGAAATGTGGTGGTATCTTGATACCCGGCGGTTCGGCACCGTGCCGCACGCCGGATTTGGGCTTGGCTTCGAACGCATGATGCAGTTCGTTACCGGCATGAGCAATATCCGCGATGTAATTGCATTTCCACGAACTCCCGGCAGCGCCGAATTTTGATTTTTTTCAATCTCATTTTTATAAAACGAATCCTGATTTTAACCCATAACTTTTTTTTATTGACCGCATGCCGGAATGAAGCCGATGATATTATTCCGGGCTACAGGAATGGCTTGCAATGGATGGAGGATCAAAGGAATTATTTTTAAAGTAAGTTTTCTCCGCTTCTCCGTTGAAAAAGTTTTACAACTTCTGTTCAGGAATTTAAAAAAAGAGGTGACTTTTTAACCATCTCACCTCCTTTTCTCTTTCCTTTTTTTCTTTTAACTACTCATGCACACACATCACCGGCACATGCGACTGGGTAACCAGCTGGCGGGTGCTGCTTGGCCGGAACAGGCCTTCGAGCAGCTTATGTTTTTTGGGTATGGTTATCAGCAGGTCAATATTGTTTGTTTCTACAAACTCATTGATGCCGTCTTCGATATCAACATGGCTGATGAAATGATAGTTGGGGTCCAGGTCTTCCAACAGCGTATGCAGCAGCAACGACTGCTCCGGTGTTTCAGGCTTGAACTGGCGGTTTTCATAATCCACATTCAGTACATGCAGCTCCGCGCCGAATTCTTTTACCATTTGCCTGATAAATGGAACCGGTGTGCTTTCCACTACTTTCTGAAAATCGCAGGCAAAGCCGATTTTTTTAATTCCTTTTCCAAATTCTTTACCCGGGGGCACCACAATCACCGGCCATGTGAGGTGCCTGATGGTTGTCAGCGTGGTGCTGCCGAATAAAATCCGTTCAACACCGCTGGCGCCCTTGGTACCCATCACCACGGCAAAAGGCTGAATGTGTTTACACAGGTCTTCCAGTTCATCTGTTACATCGCCCAGTCTTGCTTCGGTGTAAATTTTTATTTTGCCCGAAGTAACATGTGCAAGACCGTCTTTGAGTTCTTCCAGTTTTGCTTCGCTGTTTTTTTTCAGTTCATCGGCCGACACCAGCACCACCGGCACATCCGTCATGGATACCGGCACCTGGTACACATGAAACAGCAACAGGCTGGCATTAATGCTCACCGCCATATCGGCTGCAAAATTCATGGCGTTGGTGGCCACGGGTGAAAAATCGGTAGGAACAATTATCGATTTCATAATGATAATTTTTCAGGTTAAAAGTAGAACAATAACCAGGTCATGGTCATGACCTTCCTCAGTAATTGCTATGACTGTTATTATGGAAACCCCGGGCTCATGACATCTTAATCTACAAAAATTACCAATGCAACTGACAGAAAATTTTTCCTGCCGCAGCCCGAAAAGTTTTGCCCGGCCCCAAAAACATATTCTGCACATTGACATGACTCCAATGGTGGACCTTGGTTTTTTGCTGATAACTTTCTTTGTGTTCACCGCCACCGTCTCCTCCCCCGCTGCCACGGATCTTTTTATGCCGAAGGATTCGGATGTAACTGACCCGTCAAAACTTCCCCGCAGTCTTGCATTAACGGCGTTGCTGGATGGCGGCAACAGGATCTGGTACTACCCCGGTAATTGGGAAGACGCAGTGCGTAACGGTGCCATCAGGGAAACCGTTTTTTCGCATTATGCCGGCCTTGGCAGTGTTATTCGCTGGCAGCAAAAATTAATTGATGAAAGCGGGAAATTTCCTGAAGGCAGAAAGGGATTGATGCTGCTGATAAAACCCGCAGGGAATGCATCCTACAAAAACGTGGTGGATGCGCTGGATGAAGTGATGATAAACGATGTAAAGAAATACGCCATCGTTGAACCCGAAAAAGAAGAGCTGAAATTTCTTGAACAAAGGAAAAGCTCAGGGCATTAATTCAATCAGAAAAACATTGGAGTTGCCGGTTTTGTTCAGGTGCTGCGCACGGGTTTCGACCAGAAATTTTTCATACTCCGGCCATTCATGATCATACAGCATCAGCAGCAGAATCGTTTTTTGATTTGGCTCAGGCAAATTTTGTTTCAGGTTAGCGGCATCGGCAATGCCGGTGTATCCGTAATAAGAAGCCGTGAGGCTGTAAAAACTATCGCCCGGCGCCCCGGCCCATATATTGCAGCCGGGATATTTTTTGCCGATGGTGTCCATCAAAGTAAAAAAGTATTTATAGTCCTGCTCACGGTAAACGGCTGACTTGTATTTTTTAAAATTGAAAGCAACTTTGCTGTGGAAATATACATTGTGTGTGATTTCAATAAACAGTACAAATGAACAAACCCCCGCAATTAATTTCCAGAATAATTTTTTTGAAAAAGCATTTTTTAAAAATAGCCAGCCAAGAAAAGAAACCTGCAGGAATAGAATGGTGAAGGCATAATACCGGCTTTCATAAATGTAGGTCCAGGTTTTTTCCAGGCCCCTCTGCATCTCATACGTAAGGGAAAGATACCCCAATGAGAGAAAGATAGCGGCTGAAACAATAAAACCAATGAGTAGAAACCAACGGAAAGGATCCAGGGCGGAAAAAAATTCTTTTTTCAAAAGTAATGAAATAAAAAAAACAATCAGCAGTAGTAAAAAAATCAGGTTGACCATTTCCAGCAGGAGCATAATCTCATTCAACGGCAAACCCGTATAGCGGATGACCTGGCTTGAAAAGAACGCAGTATTGATAAGCGATGCCGGCATTACAGGATACCAGTGAATTAAATTTTCAGGAAAGATTCCCCGTTCAGTTGGTAACGCATAGCCTGCATGCCCCGTGGTTAACTTAAGCGTGATAAAAAAAACTGCAATTGCAAGTAGGGTAAAAACAAACAGCCAGGCGCCTTTCTTTATTAACATCTGATCCCTTTTGATAAAACCCGTGAGCAAAACTCCAAAACCCACTGCTAACGAAAGCGGAGGATAACTGTATCGAAACAACAAGGGGCTGAACAAAAAAAATGCAGTGAAAAGTACTGCAGAAAGTGAAAAGCGATCCGAAGATAATAACCGGAACGTACAACTCAACCCCGTAAGAAAAAAAGCAATGGAAACCGTATCGGTAGGCAACGACTCACTGATAAAAGTATATTCAAAACATCCGGCCACCAGGGTGGCGATGTTTACTGCCGCAATGGGAAATTTTAATTGCCCGCACAATTTCCTTATCAAAAAAATAATTGCAATTGCCGACAGCACATCAAGCACAGTAGTAGCCCAATAAATATCGTAATTAAATACTTTCAGAAACGGCGCCAGCAAAAAAGGATAGCCCGGCGGCCACAAGGGGGTGAAATTATAAACAGGGGTGGCGATATCGGTGGTGAAGTATTGTGTAACGCTCAGCCCGTTTCCTTCCAGCAGGTTTTTACTCTGCATTACTACCACCATCTTATCTCTGCCGGTATATGAAACAAAAAATACATTCACTACCCGGTTGGCAAATGCAAGCAGCAGGCAAAAAATTCCAGCATATTTATTTTCAAAAATGGTAGTAATAGATTTCATTAAATAAGTATTGAAAAGAAAAACAGCCCTGCTTTTGTTTCGATAATTGGTCTCTTTTTTAGCTATCCATCAAAAAATACTACCAGTTATCATAACCGGGAAACTTTTTTTTGACAACGACAATATTCTAAATGTATGAAAATAAATAATTTAAATATTATACAAGCCCTAAGCACAGCCAACAACCTTAAAAAAGCTGGTACTATGTTTTGTATAGTACCAACTAACACCATATCTTTGACTTACTAATTTCCGGATTCATGATAAAAAAACAGGAAATACTAAACAGGATTTTTCTTCTATTCGGGTTCTTTACAGTTTGTACGGTGTTAAAAGCACAGAGTTTGAATAACAATGACAGTCTTTACAGAATAATTGTACATATGGATAGTGTCCTGTTTCATGCTTTTAATGAAAGGGACATCGAAAAATTCAAAACTCTTTTTACCGAAGACCTGGAGTTTTATCATGATAAAGGTGGTTTGACAGGCTTTCAGCATACTATTGATTTTATGAAAGAAGTATCAAAGCCAGGTAATGATTTGAAACGTGAAATTATTAAAGGGAGTCTTGAAGTATATCCAATTCCCGGGTATGGAGCAATAGAAACCGGAGCCCATTCTTTTTGCCATACAGAAAAAGGGAAACAGGATTGTGGCACATTTAAGTTTGTACATATCTGGCAAAGGAAAAATAATGAATGGAAAATTTCAAGAGTGGTAAGCTACGGTCATCAATAATGAAAAAACTACCAATGAAGAGTCAATTAAATAAACGTGATTTATGAATATTGAAAACACACAAAGCCAGATGCGGAAGGGGATACTGGAGTTCTGCATTTTATCCATTATCCGGAGAGGCGAGGCTTATCCCAGCGATATCATTGAAGAGATGAAAGCGGCCAACCTGTTCATACTGGAAGGCACCCTCTATCCCCTGCTCACCCGGCTGAAAAATGCTGAAATGCTCACCTACCGCTGGGTGGAGAGCAACTCCGGCCCCCCGCGGAAATATTTTTCGCTGACGGAAAAAGGCGAAGCTTTTTATAAGGAGCTGCAGAAAACCTGGCAGGAGCTTGCCGATGGTGTAAATGCGCTTACTCAGAAAAATCAGCAACAGCCCAGCAACCAATAACTTCAACCACAAAAATTTTTTTCAATGAAAAAGATTATCAACATAAACCTGAGCGGCAGAGTGATACCAATTGAAGATGCTGCTTACGAAAACCTGCAGGCTTATATTGAAAGCCTTCGCCGCTATTTTGCCAATGAGGAGGGCCGGGATGAAATCATCAACGACATTGAAGGCCGGATAGCCGAGCTGATGAGTGAAAAAGTGCGCAAGGGCGCCGACTGCATCACCGATGCCGACATCAGCGAAATTGCCAACTCCATGGGCCGCCCCGAAGATTTTGAAGAAGCTGAAACACCGGTAAGTGGTGCAGGTGCCGGAACCGGAACTGGAGCCGGTACGTACCGGCAGGACACGGGTGCTGAAAGCATTTACACGCAAGCTGAAACAAAAAAAAGACGCAGAAGTTTGTACCGTGATTCGTCAGACAAAATTCTTGGCGGTGTGTGTGCAGGAATTGCCAACAGCCTGAATGTGGATCCCAGCATCATCCGGTTGCTGTTTGCCATCGTTACATTCGGGGGCTTTGGTTTTGGCGTGCTGCTTTATATATTACTGTGGATTATTCTTCCGGCAAGGGACCTTGAAGGTTATACCGGCAAAAGATTATACCGCAATCCTGAAGATAGAATCATTGGCGGAGTAGCAAGTGGTCTTGCTGCTTATTTCAAAAAAGAAGCCTGGGTGATAAGACTCATTTTTGCAGCCCCGATTCTGCTCAATGTATTACTGAATGCACTGAGCTGGCCTTTCTTTCATGAAGGAGTGATTTTTCCCAACATTGTCTTCGGTTCATTGTCCGGAACTTTTGTGCTGGCTTATATTATACTATGGATTGTACTGCCCGAGGCAAAAAGCGAATACCAGAAAATGGAAATGCGTGGCGAAAAGGTGGACGTAAATAAAATCCGCCAAACCGTGCAGGACCGTGCAAAGGAATTTGGTGAAGAAGTAAAGTCCGCTGCCCAGAATATTTCAGCCAAAGCAAAAGAATTTTCAAGCACAAGAGGAAAAGCATTTGCAGGCGAGGTAAGTGAAGCTGCCCGCCGCACCGGTCATGGCCTCGGTCATGTGATTGGGGTCATCTTCAAAGCATTCTTTTTCCTGGTGGCAGGAAGCATAGCATTCGGATTGTTTGTAGCGCTGCTTGCCCTCATGTTTGGCGGTGTTGGATTATGGCCCCTGAAAAATTATGTGCTGAACGGTTTCTGGCAAAATGTTTTTGCATGGGGTACTTTGATTCTGTTTCTCGGCATTCCGCTTATTGCCTTCATCACATGGCTTATCCGGCGCATTATGCGGGTAAAATCGCAAAACAATTATCTCGGCTGGACCTTCGGCGGGTTGTGGGTACTCGGCTGGGTGTCAGTATCGCTGCTGGTGGCAAGTCTTTTCAAAGACTTCCGCTATTATGAAAGAGTGGAAGACCCCTTAGCCATCACACAACCGGTCCATGGCAAAATGATTGTAAAAGTAAATGAACCCGAAATCCGCTACAGCGGCACCTGGTGGTGGATTGATATAGATGATAACAGCGGTTTTGATATAGACCCCGATAGCATGCGGGTGGCCAATATCAAATTGCGTGTGGTAAAAAGTGATGACAGCAATTATCATGTTTCAGTAAAGCGCTACAGTGCCGGGCAAAACAGGTATGATGCAGAAGTGCGTGCAAAGAAAATCCGCTTCAACAGTTCGTACGCCGATTCGGTGCTCAATCTTGGCAGCGGTCTTGCTTTTGATAAAGACAGCCGGTTCCGCATGCAGCGGGTGCTGGTGGAAATTGAAGTGCCTGCCGGCAAAAAAATCCGTTTTGATAAGTCGCTGAGCGAAATGTATCATCCCATCAATATCCGTGTGTATGAAAGAAGGGAAAGAGGCTGGCGGCGCGACTGGAACCGCGACTATGAAGTGGAGTGGAACTGGGATGATTATTTTGAGTGGCAAACCGACGTGGACTATACTATGAGCGAAACCGGCGAACTCTTTAATCCCAATAAACCGGCAAAAAAAACTACCACGGCACCCGGTGATTACCGCTACCGGGAAGATCAGCCTGCAAACGATGAACTGGAAGAACAGCGCAAAAGAGTAGAGGAGGAACAACGTAAACTAAAGGAGATGGAAGAAAAGCAGAAGGCTTCAAAAGATTCAGTAAAGGCCGAAAGCATGGATGAAGATGATGATGAGGGCAGCGTTACCAACTCACCTGTTTTTTCGCTGATACAATTTATTAATTAAACGCGGTTGAAGTCGGAACCCCGCTTACCGGGGAACTAAAAAGGGCTCCGTTAATACGGGGCTCTTTTATTTATCGAATCCTATCTTTGCCCACCATCAATACATCAATGAAGAATACTCCTTTTACCCACAAGCATATTGCGCTGGGCGCAAAGATGGCTGAATTTGCAGGTTACAACATGCCTATTTCTTATTCCGGAATTAATGATGAACATGCAGCGGTTAGAAAAAACGCCGGTGTGTTTGATGTAAGCCATATGGGTGAGTTTATTCTGAAAGGTGAACATGCACTGGACCTGATTCAACGGGTTACATCCAATGATGCTTCGAAACTTACAGCCGGCAAAGCGCAGTACAGCTGCCTGACCAACGAAACCGGCGGCATCGTGGATGATTTGCTTGTTTATTGCATTGAAGAAAACAAAGTATATATGCTGGTGGTGAATGCCGGCAATATAGAAAAAGACTGGAACTGGATAAGCCGGCACAACACAAGGGGAGCAGAGCTGCACAATATTTCCGATAAAACCTGCCTGCTGGCCGTGCAGGGACCCAATGCCACAAAGATTTTACAGCCGCTTACTGATATGGATATTCTCAACCTGAAATACTACACATTTGTAAAAGGAAAATTTGCGGGTATTGACAATGTACTTATCAGCGCCACGGGCTACACCGGCGCCGGCGGAGTGGAAATTTATTTTGAAAACAAAGACGGCGCTGCCGACAAAATATGGGATACCATTTTCCGGGCGGGCGGCTCACAGGGACTGAAGCCTGTCGGTCTTGGCGCCCGGGATACGCTACGCCTCGAAATGGGCTATTGTCTTTACGGCAATGATATTGACGACAGCACGTCGCCGCTGGAAGCGGGGCTGGCATGGATAACCAGGTTCACCAAAGATTTTACTGCAAAAAATATTTTAGAGAAACAAAAAGCTGAAGGCGTAAAAAGAAAACTGGCGGGGTTTGAAATGCTGGACAAAGGTATTCCGCGGCATGGCTATGAAATAAAAGATGCGGCAGGAAACAAAATCGGTCACGTTACTTCCGGCACGCAATCACCATCGCTGCAAAAGGCCATCGGCCTCGGTTATGTGGCAGTGGAGCATGCCGCCTTTGATTCTGAAATCTTCATTGCCGTACGCGACAAGCTGCTGAAGGCAAAAGTGGTGAAAGTGCCGTTCAGTTAAATCAAAAATTCAAAAGTGAAAAAAGCCTGTTTCCTGCCTGCTGCTTTTGAATTTTTACTTTTTACTTTTGACTTCTCATGCCCGTCATACACCTTACCACCTTTGTTGCTGCGCCGGTTGACGTGGTGTTTGACCTCAGCCGCAGCGTGAGCCTGCTGAAAACCGCCATGGATCATTTTGACCAGCAGGCGGTGGGCGGCATCACGTCAGGCCTGCTGAACCCGGAAGATACAGTAACCTGGAAAGGAAAGCATTTTTATAAAACAAGATACTTCACTTCAAAGATTACGGAAATGAAAGCCGGTGAAAGCTTCACTGATAAGATGATTAAAGGCGATTTCAAATCCATTGTGCACCGTCACTATTTCAAACCGGCTACCAACGGTACTATCATTATCAACATACTTGAATACGAAACACCCTACGGCTGGCTGGGCAGGCTGGTAAATAAATTTTACCTGCACAGCTTTCTTGAAATGCTGATTCATCATCACAACAAGATAATACGACAGTATGCGGAAGGGGAGAAGTGGCGGGCATTGCTGGGGAGATGAAGTATGAAAGAAATTAAAAAAGGTGTAAATGTATTACACCCTTTTTAATTAAAAAATTGATTTCAGAATATTAGATTTTTTGTCTATTAATATCCAAACGA
>CAZDUO010000094.1:0-14049 GCA_964508655.1 uncultured Chitinophaga sp.
CGTTCCTACGGAACGAAAATGACCTGGAATTTTTTTCAAACTCGGCCATAAAGCTGAGTTGATGAAAAATAACGTACCTATACTCACTTTCTTATATAAACTTCAGCAATCCACTGCAGAAAAATTACCGGAGTATTATGCAATAAAAGTTTGGGACAAGCGCATAGAACGGAATCTTGAATGCTTACTCATTAGCTTATCACACTCCCTCCGTTTCCGGTTGTTCGGGTGTAGAGATTTTATACGCTTTGTTTACGAGGTACACACCAAACAAGGTAACAGCGCCGCCGATGGCGAGGTAAACTGTGAGACGTTCATCAAACACAATAGCGCCAAGCACCACGGCAACAATCGGGTTGATATAGGCATAAATGGATGCCTGTTCAGTTGGAAGATTTTGCAAGGCATATAAATAACAAATGAAAGCGATGAGCGAACCGAAGAGGACAAGGTATGCGATGGCTGCCCACGACTGCCACGGAATGGCACTGAGTGGCACCGCCCTGCCGGTGGCAACTGAAAAACCATACACTACAATGCTGCTGATAACCATCTGCAGGCCCAGGCTGAAGTAAGGATTGAAATGAACAGCCTGCCGCTTGGTGTACAGGGTGGCCGTGGCCCATGTCCAGGTGGCGATTACCGAAAATAAAATTCCCCAGCGAAACTGCGGGTCGAGAAATTCGTGAAGGTGGTCATAAAAAATAATGCATACACCCCCGAAGCCGAGCAGTAAACCTGTGATAGCCATGGCCGGCATTTTTCCTTTTGAAGCAAACAGCCCGATAACCACCAGCCACAGCGGGAAGATGGCACCGATGATGGCGCCCAGCCCGGCCGAAATTTTATACTGCAATGCCAAAGTGCTGAGACCATTGCTCAGCATAAAGTTCAGAAAGCTGAGAATGATAATCGGGATCCAATCTTTTCCTTTTGGCAAAGCCACCCGTTTGTAAAGAAAAAATCCGACATAAATAATGCCGCCGAGAAACTGGCGGATGCCGGCCAGCTGCAGCGCATCAGGAATGTATTGCACACCCTGCTTGCTGGCCAGCCAGGTGGTGCCCCAGAGAAAACACACCAGGCTGAGTGCAAAAATCGCTTTCGCTCTTGTTCCTTTTTTGCGGATGGTTAAAGGGTTCAGCGCCGATAAACTTTTAATAGCATCGGCGGATTGTGAAAGGGTTTTATTGAAATCAAATAAGGGCATGCCCTCTAAATCTCCCTAAAGGGAGACTTTTTTCATTTGTAACACAGATGAGCATTAGTGCAAATGTTCTCTGTGTTTATTAGTTAATGGCCCCTTTAGGGGGCGGGGGTTCAATGTTTAAAATGCCTCATCCCCGTCATCACTATAGCCAGTTTGTTTTCCACGCAATAGTCAATGGAATCTTTGTCGCGGAGCGAGCCACCGGGTTGAATGAAAGCAGAAATGCCTGCTTCATGTCCCAGCTTCACACAATCATTGAAAGGGAAAAAGGCATCGCTGGCCAGCACGGCGCCGTGCAAATCAAAATTAAACTGCCTGGCTTTTTCAATGGCCTGCCGCAAGGCATCAATGCGGCTGGTTTGGCCGCAGCCCTTGCCCACCAGCTGTTTGTTTTTTACCAGCGCAATGGCATTTGATTTCAGATGCTTGCAGATGAGATTAGCAAATTTCAAATCTTCTTTTTCTTCCACCGTTGTTTCTCTTCCGCCCGCTTCTTTCCAATCGGCATAATTTCCATCATCGGTTTGCTGAATCAATACCCCATTTAGCAACGAACGATGCATGTCTGCCTTGTGCCTTGTGCGTTGTTCCTTGCCGGGAGACAGGGCATACTCTGTCTTTACAAATGATTTGTGCCTTAACAGGATTCTGTTCTTTTTTGACTTCAGCACCACCAATGCATCATCATTGAATGCGGGTGCAATCAGCACTTCAAAAAATATTTCGTTGATGGCAACGGCCGTGTCTTTATCAATTGTGCCGTTGCAAACCAGCACGCCTCCAAAGGCTGATTCAGGGTCACCGGCCAATGCAGCATCCCAACTTTCATTTACAGTTGGCCGTTGCGCCACGCCGCAAACATTGCTGTGTTTGATAATGGCGAAAGTGGCCTCACCCCCCGACCCCTTCTGCTCACGGAGAGGGGAAGGGCCGAACTCCGCTATTAGCTGGATAGCCGCATCCACATCCACCAGGTTGTTGTAGGAAAGTTCTTTGCCATGAAGCTGGTCAAAAATTTCATCGAGGTTGCCGAAAAATGCAGCTTGTTGGTGAGGGTTTTCGCCATAGCGCATTGCCTTTTCTTCTTTATTAAAAGGAGTGGCAACCGACAGATTGTGAAAATAATTGGAGATGGCCGTATCGTATGCGGTACACACATCGAATGCTTTTATGGCAAACATTCTTCTTTGTTCCAGGGTGGTTTCGCCGTTCTGTTCTTTCAGAATTTTTTCCAGCAGGTCATAATCTTTTTTGTTTGCAACAACCAGCACATCTTGATGGTTCTTGGCAGCGGCGCGGATCATGGAAGGTCCGCCGATATCAATCTTTTCAATGATGGCGGCCTCATCTGTTGTAGAGGCAACGGTTTCTTCAAACGGGTAGAGATCAACAATTACTAAATCAATTTCCGGAATATTGTACTGTTTCATTTCGGCCAGGTGGTTGGCATCATTTCTTTTGCCCAGTATGCCACCGAAGACAGAGGGGTGCAGTGTTTTCACCCGGCCGCCAAGGATGGAAGGATATGCAGTGAGTTGTTCAACGGGTACCACTTTTACTCCCAGCTTTTCAATAAACGACTGTGTGCCGCCGGTGGAATAGATGCTGATGCCAAGTTCAGAAAGCAGTTTTACAACAGGCTCAAGTCCATCTTTGTAAAAAACAGAGATGAGGGCGGATTGAATTTTTTTGTTCATGTTGCCGGTGATTGAATAATGGCGCCACGACTTAAAACCATGGCAATGAAGGGCGCAAAGCTAACTTAATTAACCTTCATCACAAAAGCTCCTTTCTCACTCACATCATGATAAGGAATGCCAAGTGAATCGCAATCTTTTTTCCAATACCGGGTTTTCCACGCAGGGCAGGAACCATCGAACACCACCTCTTTAATTACAAAAGACTCAGTGAGTTTTTTAAAATAAAGTTTTGGGTTTTTGGAAATCACCAAAAGGTCTACGGCTGTTTTGGGCAATGATGGAATAAAATTAAAAGCAGTATCAAGCAGCATTATTTTTTTATCATTAAACAAAAAAAGGTTATTAGCGCTTATAAAATTTTCAGACATCTCCGCAGGTTCTATGCGGTGAAAAATACGGGAAGGCTTGATATGAAAGTTCCGGGTAAAATCATCGGCCAGCAGATCGTTGTCGCCCGTAAAAAAATATTTTCTGCCCTCGATAAAATCTATCGCCTGCTTTTGCGGCACATTGTACACAATAACCTGCTGCCGGTTACCGGCCTGAATAAATGAAACCGTCCGCAATGTGATAAATGCAAGCAAGGCCGCTTTTCCCCATTTTAAACCGGCTTTGCTTTTTTCCATCAGCCAGTAGCCAAAGCCGGCGGCAATGGCTGCCAGTAAAACTGCCTGCAGAATGGAAATCTGCAAACCATCCCACAGCGAAAAAGGCAACAGCTCAATTCTTTCCACGTAACTGTTCATAAGCCATATCAGCCAGGATAAAATTTTTCCAAAAATGGCGGCCACTGCCGGAGCAAATGAAACAGCACAAAGAAAAATTTCGCCCAGCAGCACCAGGCTTGAAAGCGGAACGGCTATAAGATTTGTAAGCAGAAAATAATTGGGAAACTGGTGAAAATGATAAATGCTGACCGGCAAGGTGAGAATTTGCGCCGCAAGGGTAATGGCATTTAGCTTCCACAAAAAATCAAGCGCCTTGTTTTTTATGTAAAACCAGTTGTAAATGGGCTGCATGAAAATAACAATGCTGAGCACGGCGGCGTAGGAAAGCTGAAAACCGACATCCCAGAGCCAGTAAGGATTGTAACAAAGTAAAATGAATGCAGAAAGGGCCAGCGTATTGAAAATGGAAGTTTTTCTATCGAATGAAACGCACAACACGATGCAGGTAAACATGACCGCCGAACGGATAACTGACGGCTGTGCACCGGCCAGTAAGCTGAAAAGCCATAAGCCGGCAAGCATAATTACGGGCCGCAGCCAACGGAGTTTTTTCGGCACCGGTCTTACCAGCCAAAGCAGCAACCAGTAAATAAGGCCAAGATGAAGACCTGAGATGGCAATAACATGTACAACGCCGGTATTGGTGTATGACTGCACCAGTGTTTTATCCAGATCGTCTTTATAGCCAATCAACAGCGCTTCAGCCAGTCCCAGTTCCTTTTCTCCGCGGATGTAGCTGCGGATGATGTTCAGTATTTTTTCGCGGGTGGAGAGAATAAAACTGCGGAACCATTTTTTATTTTCACCGGGCAGGACGATAAAATCTTTTTCTTTTCCCGACGAGTCAGCCTCCCGCAAGTAAACCTGGTGAGTGATACCCTGGAACAGCGAATATCTTTTGTAATCAAACCCGCCCGGATTGCCCGAGTTTTTTATTTTCTGCAATGGTTTTTTGATGAGGAGCTGCGTGCCGTAACCCAGGGTGGTAATGCTGCTGTCTTTTTTGAAATAGAGAATAATAGTGCCGGTGGTTTTGAATGAAGAGTCATTTTGCAAAACATAATTTACCGATGCATTGGCTTTGTACGATTTTGTTTTTTCAACCGGCGCTTCGGTAAGGGTGACAACAAGGGCATTTTCATTTTTATAATAATTGCCAAACCAGCCTGGCTGATGACGGATATCTTTTATCCAAGCAAGCAGAGCGCCGAGTGCTGCAAAAAGAAAAACAAAAAGGAATCCATTAACTGGAGCCAGCCGGTATCTTTTTAAAAGCGGTAAAAAGAAAAGAGCAAGAATCGAGAAAAACGATGCCATGAGTACTGGCAGAATGACTATTAACTCAGCCTGCACATGCCACTGGATGATGATGCCCGCCATCAGCGGAATGAGCATTCGGATAAACGGTGCTTTTTTCCATGTATGAACAACCGGCAACGACATGATGAAAAGATAGGAAAGCCGGTGTGGGATTTCAATACCACTTTGCGGGTATCCTCACCCCCCAACCCCCTCTGCCGCAGGGAGAGGGGGAGACAAAAGATAAACTTGAAATAGTCTGTTTGACCTTTCACCTTTCACTTGTCAACTTCCGGCAAGCAACTTCTTCACATACGCCACCTGCCCGAGGTGATAGATATTGTGATGGATGAGGCCGTTCAGCATAAAGCGGTAATTGAATTTGCGGGTGGGAACCATTTCGCCCAACAGGCTGTCGTCTTTTGCAGAAAGCAACTCTGTTATTTTTTTATGGGTTGATTGCAATGCATCGATTCCTATTTTCCATGTATGAATTGCGGGGTCGGGAGTACGCCAGTCGAGTTCTTCAATTGCTTTCATTTCGGCAGCAGGGCGGTTTTCAAGACTCGCCAGCACAAATTCTGCCCAGGTATTCATGTGCCAGAGCAGTTCGAGCAGGGAATGCTCCGTGCCGTTGGGTTTGATGTTCACTTTTGATTCGTCCACTTCTTTCAGAATCTCAAATACCGCCCGGCCAAACCAGGGCTGGCCGCTTAATGTGTTCTCTAAGTTCCTGATGATGGATTGGGTTTCTTTGTTCATGATGACTGTTACATATTTTCTTTTACCCATTCTTCCAGCTTGCTATCTTTATCAGCAGCCATTGCCTTTTCCATGAGTTTGTTCTTTTTTACATCGCCACCGAGGCTGTAACAGTTAATCATACTTTTTATTGCCGCTATGCTGGCTTTCAATTTATCGTTATTGTAATTATTTTCCAGCACATAACGGCAATAAGAAGCGAGGAACACAGCAAGAAGATGAGAATTCTTTTCGGCAAGATTAGTGCAGAGTTTACTTATTTCAATTGTTACTGTGGGGCTGCCGGTAACCCACATGAGTACGAAAGCGTTTACTTTTACACGCTTGTCCATTTGTTGCCCGATCTGTGTGGCTTCCAGCCATCTGGCAGCTTCAATAATATCTTTTTCAGTTTTTATATAATCATCTTTTGTATTCAGTGAAACATTTTCCGGCGCTTGAAATTCCTGGGCAACAATGCCGGGGGTGAAAATTAAACTACCAAATGAAAAAACGAGACTAAGGATAAATTTCATAACAAATGGTTTTGAGTAGGAATAAAGATACAGCTTTGGAAAGTTTATAATGCAGCGCAAAAAAATTGCAATCGCACCCCCCTTCTCATAATCTTTCCAATCCCGTCAATCCTGGTTCTATTTACTCAAATACATACTCCGCTCCTTATACAACTGCCTGAAGTAAGGGTCACGCAGGTTTTTGATAAAACGAATGGCTTCGCCGGTGCTTTTCATTTCCGGGCCTAATTCACGGCTTACACCGGGGAATTTATTAAAACTGAACACCGGCTCTTTTATGGCAAAGCCTTCGAGATGTTTGTTGTTGGGGATATCACCTACCTTCATTTCACCCATCATCACTTTGGTAGCGTAGTTGAGGTAAGGAATATTGTAAGCCTTGGCGATAAACGGCGTGGTACGTGAGGCCCTCGGGTTAGCTTCTATCACATGCACCTTGCCGTCTTTGATGGCAAACTGTACGTTGATGAGTCCTTTTACTTTCAGCCGCAGTGCAATCTTTTTTGCGTAGTCCACCATGTCCTGCACTTCAAGCGGGGTCAGGTTGAAGGCGGGCAACACGGCATTGCTGTCGCCGCTGTGAATGCCGGCGGGCTCAATGTGCTCCATGATGCCCATCACATGAAATTTTTCGCCGTCGCAGATGGCATCAATCTCGGCTTCCTGGCAGCGGTCGAGGAAATGGTCCACCAAAATCTTGTTGGCGGGAATATGCTTGAGCAGGCTCACCACCGCTTTTTCAAGTTCATCATCGTTAATCACAATGCGCATGCGCTGACCGCCCAATACATAACTTGGGCGAACCAGCACCGGGTAACCTACTTTGTTTGCCACCTGTATGGCTTCATCCACAGTGTAGGCAGTGCCGTAGTCAGGATAAGGAATTTCAAGTTCTTTCAGCATATCGCTGAAGCGGCCACGGTCTTCGGCAATATCCATGCTGTCAAAGCTGGTGCCGATGATGTTGATACCTTTTTTATACAGGCGTTCAGCCAGCTTTAGTGCCGTTTGCCCGCCCAACTGAACAATGACACCGTAGGGTTTTTCGTGTTCGATGATTTCCCAGATATGCTCCCAATATACCGGTTCGAAATAGAGTTTGTCGGCCATGTCGAAATCGGTGCTCACGGTTTCCGGGTTGCAGTTAATCATGATGGCCTCGTAGCCGCATTCTTTTATGGCCAGCAGACCATGAACGCAACAATAGTCAAATTCAATTCCCTGGCCGATGCGGTTGGGACCTGAGCCCAGCACAATAATTTTTTTTCTGTCGGTAACTTTTGAATCATTAGAACTAAGATTGCCATTTACTGGCAACGAAATATGCTGCGGGTGATTTTCAAAAGAAGAATAGAAGTAAGGTGTTTTGGCTTCAAACTCGGCACTGCAGGTGTCCACCATTTTATACACACGGGTGATGCCGTATTTTTTCCTCAGTTCATACAGTTCATCTTCGGTGCCGTCTTTCAAAATGCGGCAAATCTGTTCATCGCTGAAGCCAATCATCTTTGCATCCCGCAGCAGCCCGATGGGCAGGGTGGCCAGCTTGTGTTTTGAAAGCTCAATTTCCAGGTTGCATATCTTCTGTATTTCATAAATAAACCAGCGGTCAATACCCGTGGCTTTGGCAATTGTGTTTACACTCACCCCCATCATCAGCGCATCCTTGATGCGGAACACACGGTCCCACTTCGGCGTTTTGATATGTTCCAGGATTTCTTCCGCATGCATCAGGCTTTTGCCATAATAACCCAGGCCGACAGCATTATTTTCCAGGCTCTGGCAGGCTTTCTGAATAGCTTCGGCAAAACTTCTGCCGATGGCCATCACTTCGCCTACGCTTTTCATCTGCAATCCAAGCGTATCGTTGGCGCCCTTGAACTTATCGAAATTCCAGCGGGGGATTTTTACAATCACATAATCCAACGCCGGTTCAAAGTAGGCTGAAGTGGATTTGGTAATCTGGTTTTCCAGTTCATCCAATGAGTAACCAATGGCCAGCTTGGCTGCAATTTTTGCAATAGGATAACCCGTGGCTTTTGATGCAAGCGCAGAAGAGCGGCTCACCCTCGGGTTGATTTCAATAGCGATGATTTCTTCGGTATCGGGATTCAGGGCAAACTGCACATTGCAACCGCCGGCAAAATTTCCCAGGTCTCGCATCATTTTTATTGCCGTATTGCGCATCAGCTGCATGGCCGTATCGCTCAGTGTCATGGCCGGTGCCACGGTAATGGAGTCACCGGTATGAATGCCCATCGGATCAAAATTCTCCACGGTGCATATAATGCAAACATTGTCGGCTGAGTCACGCAGCAGTTCCAGTTCAAATTCTTTCCAGCCAAGCACTGCTTTTTCCACCAGCACTTCATGAATGGGAGAGGCTTCAAGGCCGCGGTTCAGCGCTTCATCCAAATAATCCTTATTTAAAACAAAACCACCGCCCGTGCCACCGAGTGTAAAGGAGGGACGAATGACGAGCGGGAAACCGATTTCCTGGGCATATTCTTTTCCTTCGAGAAATGAGTTGGCAGTTTTTGCCGGGGCTACCGGCACCCCAAGTTCAATCATCCATCGACGGAACTTTTCGCGGTCTTCGGCTTTGTCAATAGCATTTATGTCCACGCCAATAAGCCGGATATTATATTGTTTCCAAAGCCCAAGATCTTCGGCTTCTTTGGCAAGGTTCAGCGCAGTTTGTCCGCCCATGGTTGGCAGCACGGCGTCAATCTCATTTTCCTGCAGTATCTGCTCAATACTTTCCACCGTCAGCGGCAGCAGGTACACCCGGTCGGCCATCATCGGGTCGGTCATGATGGTGGCAGGATTGCTGTTTATAAGAATGACTTTGATACCTTCTTCCCTTAAACTTCTTGCTGCCTGTGAACCGGAATAATCAAACTCGCAGGCCTGGCCTATGATGATGGGGCCGGAGCCTATAATCAGCACTGATTTAATCGAAGTATCTTTCGGCATTGATGGGTATTAATTTTTGGGCAAGCAAACCTTGAGACATAAAAAAACCGGGTACTATTACCCGGGGTGCAAAAGTAAGGGAAACGGAGATTTTGAAACCGTGCCTGGTGAAATTAATTTTTAAAAACTGACGGTAGTTTAGCTGCGGTGAAATGAAGCGATTTCATAGTCGTCGAGTGGCACTTCTCCTTTGTTGTCAGCAGGCTTTTGTTTCCTGTTTTCCTGGCGGGTTTTCATTTTGCTTACCCAGCGGCTGCGGGCTTCCTGCCCTTTTACCATGCCGACAAACATTCCGCCCACTACAATGGCGGCAATGAATAGTCTGTGATTAATCTGTTTCATCCGGTCAAGGTTTATGGTGATGCGATAATTACGGGTAAATTACAATCATCGGTTTTCACAGGCAATACCATAATGCGGGTATTTTCCGGCAGGACCTTACACACCCAAGACAAGCCACCGGGATATTTTGTTGCATGCAGACAGAAAAAAGTCTGTTGCTTTTTTTGACACCACAGTTTTATTTAACTACTGGTTAACTGACACCGTCACCGTATAACTGCCCTGCTCAAAAAACTCTATTTCTACCTGCTCAGAACCTATGTTGAATTTTATATGAAATGGAAAAACCACTTCCATAAGGGAGGTCTCGGTGCTTTTGTAATGTGTTTCCAGGGTAGTGCTTCTTTCGTAGTTGCCCTTTATCACCACTATATTGTTGGCTGATGCCCTTGGCAATATCCCTCCGATTGAAGGGACACCCCCGGTGGTGGTGGTGATGATTATTTTCACCCGGTTTACATTATCGGGAGTGTATTCCACATCTACTGACCGTACCGAGCCGGTTTTGCTGTGCACCAGCCAGGGCTTTTCATTTTTCCCGGTATAAATATCATTCTTCCAGAATCCTGCCACAAGGCTGTCCTGGCCGCCTTCTGTCTTAAAAGTCATGATACCTTTGCCATCACGCAGTCCTTTTACAAATTTCCCGGTAAAAAAATTCTTGTTGGCCCAGGTGTAAGTTCCCTGCCCGTCGGGCAACCCGTTTTTAAAATCGCCTTCATAAGTATCGGTGCCCGTTGATTTTCCCTTACCATGTGCTTTTCCCTTTTTGCAGGCGCCTGTATAAGTCCCTTTGATGGATTCTTTATCTACCAGGCAGGTTTGGCTGTATAGCCAGCCTGCAGGAAACAGCATAATAAGTAGTGCAGCAAGTGTGTTTGTAAAAAATGTTTTGGTCATAATGGTTAATTTATCCGCCGAAATTAAAGAAACATTAAAAAGAAGAAGCAGGCTTTGAGTTAATTTGCTTCAAAATGATAAAAGGCAAAAATAACATCAGGCATGCTGTATGTCCGCTTGTTTTATTTTACCTGGCCAATTTTGCCTCTGCTCAAGGCAGCCACTTGTCCAGGTATCCACAGGGTTATTTTGGTAATCCGCTCACTGTACCTATGGCTGTTACGGCCAACTTTGGCGAGTTGCGTCCCAATCACTGGCATATGGGGCTTGACCTGCGAACAAACCAAAAAGAAAATTTTCCGGTGCTGGCTGCTGCCGATGGGTATGTGCTTCGTGCCGGGGTCAGGGCACTGAGTTTTGGAAAATATCTAGTCATTCGTCATCCCAACGGGTATTCCACTTTGTATGCTCATTTGAATTCTTTTTTTCCGGAACTGGAAAAATATATAAGAGAAAAACAAAATGTGCAGGAATCTTGGGCAGTTGAACTGGAATTTACTGCCGGCCAATTCCCGGTACGCAAAGCCGACACCATTGCACTCAGCGGAAATACAGGTGGCTCCCAAGGGCCGCATCTTCATTTTGAAATACTAAACTCGGAAACCGGCCGGTCGCTCAATCCCCAGCTTTTCGGTTTCCCGGTTGCTGATGAAGTGCCGCCGGTAATTAACCGGCTGGCCCTTTACAACCGCAGCGCCGGCACTTATTTGCAATCACCCGTGCTGGTGAATGTGGTAAAAACTGACAGCGGTTATTTTACAAAGCCACGGAAAATTTTGACCGGCTTTAAAAAATTAAGCTTCGCAATCGGCGCTTACGACCAGGTGAGCGGCTCAAGTGGCGCCAATGGTATTTATGGCTCGGTATTGTATTACGATTCGGTACCGCAGATTGAGTTTATACTCGACAACCTGAGCTACCCCGAGTCGGATTACATTAATGCACATATTGACCGCAAGCACAAAAACAACGGCGGGTCCTACCTGCAGCATCTTTCAAAACTGCCCGGCTACCGAGGGCCGGTGTATCATGAAATAGAAGGTTCAGGCATTATTGAACCGGGCGACACGGCAAATCACTCCGTAAAAATTGAAGTGATTGATGCCAACGAAAATTTATCGGAACTTTTTTTTGAAATTCAGTACAGCGACAGCCTGGCAAAAAAAATTAAACGATCCGTTTACGGCAAACTGCTGAAGCCGGGCATGGTGAATATTTTTGAGGAAAAAAATTTCGAGACTTTTCTTCCGGACAATTGCCTGTATGATACGGTACCTCTTATTTATTACAGGCAACATATTTTTCCACCCGGTTCTGTCACTGCCCGGCATCGCTTTGGCGATCCGCTTTTCCCGCTTCATACAGGTTTTTATGTACGGATAAATCCGGAAAAACCTGTTCCGGAAAACATGAGGAATAATATAATCATGACAAGGGAGTGGCAGGGAAAAAAGTCAATTCGCAAAGCGGAATGGCAGCGTGAGTGGCTGGCGGCAAAATTTGACTTGTTTGGAATTTTCCAGGCTTATATTGATACCACGGCGCCGCAAATTAATGCACCGGTAAAAACCAAAAAGCCGTACAGGGAAGGAAAAGATACGCTTGACCTCAGCCCGCTGAACAGAATTGTTTTTACACCAACCGATAATTTTGCTGTTAAATCATTTCGTGCCGAACTGAATGGCAAGTGGCTGATGTTTTCAAATGATAAGGCAAGAGATTATGTTTATATTTTTGATGAGCAGTGCCCCTACGGCGTGCATGAACTGAAAGTGAGGGTGGAAGACCTGGTGGGAAATATGACTGAAAAAAAATGGGTGTTTAAAAGAAATCAACCCCCAAGCCCCCTGAAGGGGGAAATTAAACCGAAAACATCTTCAAAGAAAAAATGAAATTGCATATTTGATAACATCACAAATGCTCCCGACTGTAAACGTCGGGATTTGGGGTATGGTAACACTAAAAGAAGGTGATAAAGCTCCTGCCTTTACCGGCAAAAACCAGGATGGGAAAAAAGTTTCATTGTCAGATTACAAAGGAGGGAAACTGATTTTGTATTTCTATTCCGAAGCGGGTTCACCCACCTGCACTATCGAGTCGTGCAATCTCCGGGACAATTATTCTTTATTAAAGAAAAAAGGATTTGAAGTGCTGGGCGTAAGTCCCGATGATGAAAAAGCGCAGAAGAAATTTGAACAGAAATACAAACTCCCCTTTCCGCTGATTGCCGATACGGAAAACAAAATAACCGCTTTGTACGGTGTCCGTGACATGAAAAAACTTTTTGGAAGGGAATACCCGGGCATTCTCCGTACCACCTTTGTGATAGATGAAAAAGGAGTGATCCGGAAAATTTTTCACAAGCCGAAAAGCAAGGGGCATGCGCAGGAAATACTCGAGGCGTGTAAAAGCATGCCAGGATAAATGAAAAATACATTGCCCGGTTTTTGATTATTGGGGTTATTATTAACTTTAATAAATAAGTATAAGCAACCCCGCTGTCTGGTCTCCCGATTTGTTAAAAGACTTATTTAAAAAGAGTATGAAACACTTTCTGTTTGCCCTTTTCTGCTTTGCATTTATCTTTAGCCATGCGCAGGACGAACCGGTAACCATCATGGAAGAAAAGAAAAAAGAACAGCCGCCGGTAAAAGTTTTCCATTCGCAAAAAGTGATTAATACAAAATCGGTGGAAGTGCACCGCAAAGGTGTGCTGGAGTTTAACGTGGGCCACAGCTTTGGCGATATTGCCGGCGACAACGGCGGTGTAAGACGCTTTTACGGTCTCGATAACTCCACCGATATCCGTATCGGTTTCCAGGTGGGGCTGAGCGATAAACTGAACCTGGTGCTGGCAAGGGGCAAGGGATTGTTTGTAACGCAGCTCTATGAAGTGGGATTGAAATACCAGCTTTTGCAGCAGCAGGAAAAAAATTCAGGGCAGCCGGTATCATTAACACTTTTTGTAAATGATGTTGTGTCTGCTCAAAAAAGATCACCGGCGGCCGGCCAGGAAACTTCGTTTGAAAATTTTGGCGACCGCCACAGCCAGGTGGTGCAGCTGCTGCTGGCAAGAAAATGCGGAAAGGTAAGCCTGCAGTTCAACCCGCTCTTTCTGCATACCAGCTATGTGGTGCCCAACGATGATGAAAATATTTTTGCACTGGGGGGCGCCGTCCGCTTGCCGCTCAGTAAAAAAATTGTCATTCTTGCCGATTATTTCCATCCCTTCCGGTCGCAGGAGAGCAAAGAT
Source organism: uncultured Chitinophaga sp. (assembly GCA_964508655.1). GTDB lineage: Bacteria > Bacteroidota > Bacteroidia > Chitinophagales > Chitinophagaceae > VBAS01. The sequence goes on from CAZDUO010000094.1 coordinate 13,686, forward strand.
TTTTTTAAATCACAGGGTATAAAATTCTATGACCCGCTGGGCATCGGCATCGAAATCTTAACTGAAGGCCATGTCTTTCATCTGAACTTTACCAATGCCACAGAAATACTGGAAAACCGCTTCATCCGCCGCACCGTCACCAACTGGGGCGATGGCGCCTTTCGCTGGACCTTTACCATTTCGCGGAATTTTATTTTGTTCAGGCCAAAAGGAAGCAAAGGCGGTTGGGGCGGATAAGCATTAAGCAAGCACCCATTCAATTTCTCCAAACTCAAATCTTTCTTCCACCGAATGCTGCGTGATTAATTGCCCGGTTTCTGAAACAGCTTTAATGGTTGTTTCAAATACACGACTGCCTTTTTTC
>CAZDUO010000095.1:0-13969 GCA_964508655.1 uncultured Chitinophaga sp.
CGTCCTAAACCCATTGTTTGATTGATTAACGTGAGGCCAAACGCTTGCAGGCAACACGTAAATTTATGATATAAGACGCTATTGAGCCAAAAAATTTACTATTAAAAAATCAACACTTTAGCATTATACATTTTGTATTGTTATTGCGTCAATACAAGTTACCAGTCAATTTTTTCTTTTTCAAATAAATCATCGAGCGGGCTTATAATGTTAACCAGTCTTTGGCGGGCTACATGCAGGTATCTTTCTGTTGTTTTAATATCGAAATGGCCAAGCAGGTCCTTTATAAACCTGATGTCAACCCCTTTTTCAAGCAAATGTGTGGCAAAACTGTGCCTTAAACTATGAATGCCGGCATCCTTGCTGATTCCCGCTTTCCGTTTTGCATTACTGAATATTTGCTGCACTGTACGAACCGGGTAGGCCCCACCTGTAAATTCTGATTCAAATAAATAAACCTTTGGCCGGGGTTTATAATTTTTAATGTATCCCCGTAATATGTCAAGCAGCACAGGGCTCAGGTTTACATAGCGGTCCTTCTTACCCTTGGCCCTTTCAATGAAAATCTGCATTCTCACGCTATCAATATCTCTTATTTTAAGATTTGCTATCTCACTTACTCGCAGCCCTGCGCTATAGGCAGTAAAAAGCATGGCCTTGTGTTTCTTGTTTTCAACTGCGTTAAAAAGTTTGCCCAGCTCTTTTTCGTTCAATAGTTTAGGCAGTATCAATTGTTTCTTCGGCCTTGGAATCTCCCAAAAAAATTTTTCCCTCCCTAATACCTGCTCATAATAAAATTTTATGGCATTAATGCGGCTGTGCAGCGTGTTTTCCGTTAACCCAAGTTGAGTATAGCAGTAAGCAAAGTAGCGTTTCAGGTGTTCCGGCTTTAGTTCGTCCGCTGGTATGGCGCCAAGTTTTTGCAGCAGTTGTGCCATTTCGTTAAGGTAGGTGCGTATGGTGGAGGGGCTGTAGGCTTTTAGTTCCAGTTGTTGTTGCATCCGGGGCAGCACATTTTTATTAATGCTCCCTATACGGGCAAAAATTTTCAGGTTGTTCTCCGGGTTCTTTATAGCCGGCAGCAAAGTTTTGCCAGCCTTAGCTGTTTGGCCGGTATGGCCCGGCGTCGGTAATTCGCCGCTTTTCTTTCTTGCTTCCAGCTTTTCTTTAAGGGGGCTTATATCGATACTGTAATGGCTTTTCAGCACGGTTACCAGTTTTTCGTATATCTTTCTTTCACAGTCAAACAGCCAGCTTCTGTGCGTACGGGTATAAATGCCGCCATTCTTTTTCATCAGCTGGTTAAAAGAAGCATCATAAGGACAGGCTACCTGTATCCAGGCCTTTCCGCGATGCTCCAGGTAGTTTAATTGAATAATGTTCATTAGGAGTTTTTTCCCGCACTTCGTGCACCTCGGTCACATGCAGTTATGTGCCGGTACATAAAAATTGCTGTTCATCAGAGTATGCTTAACCAGATAGTGGAGGGTAAACCGAAGTATGCATTTTAAAATTACAGGATTTTTTTTCCGGAAAAAAAAAGGCGTAAAAAAAATTCATTTTAATTTAATTTTCTTTGGCTGACCTGTAGAGGCAATATACCAATGGCATAGGGGCCGGTTGTTCAATCAATCTGAAGTTGTAATTTCCGAACTTATAAAACCAGCATTATGAAGAAACTATTGACAGCTATAAGTTGCTTAGCGCTTATGATTTGCGGTCAGGCCCAGTCTCTGCGCTATTACCTGCCGGAAAACGTTATATACAATCCTGCCATCCCCCAACCCAAAGACATTATTTACCATGAAGTGGGAGAGTGGCACATCACCCACGACCGGCTGCTGAACTATATGAAAGCCATTGCGGCCGTTGCCCAGGACAGAGTAAAGCTGGAAACAATGGGCTTCAGTTATGAAAGCCGTCCGCAGTTGCTGCTCATCATCACTTCACCCAAAAACCATCAGAAGCTGGAGGAAATACGGCAGCAGCATGTGTCGCTTACCGATCCGTCAAAATCGTCTTCGCTGAATCCCGACTTTGTCGGGATGCCCATCGTTGTTTGGATCGGGCATTCTATTCATGGCAATGAAGCCAGCGGCGCCAATGCCAGCCTGCTCAGCGCCTATTACCTCGCAGCGGCACAGGGCAAACAAATTGATGAACTGCTGGACAATGTTGTGATTCTTTTCGATCCTTCATTTAACCCCGACGGGCTGCAGCGCTTTTCCACCTGGGTGAACCAGCATAAAAGCAAAAACCTTGTCACCGATGCCAACAGCCGGGAGTTTAATGAAGTGTGGCCCGGCGGCCGTTTCAATCATTACTGGTTCGACCTGAACCGCGACTGGCTGCCCGCCGTGCATGTGGAAAGCCAGAACCGCCTGAAATGGTTTCATCTTTGGAAACCAAATATTCTTACCGATCACCATGAGATGGGCAGCAATGCCACTTTCTTTTTTCAGCCGGGTGTGCCATCGAGAGTGAACCCGCTGACACCGGATATTAACCAGCAGCTCACCTCCAGAATCGGGAAGTTTCATGCGGCGTTTCTCGACCGCATCGGATCGCTTTATTACACCCAAGAAGGCTACGATGATTTTTATTATGGCAAAGGCTCCACCTATCCTGATGTGCAGGGCTGCATCGGCATTTTGTTTGAGCAGGCAAGCTCAAGAGGGCATGCACAGCAAACCAATAACGGCGTGCTGCGCTTTTCCTTTACCATCAAAAACCAGTTCACTGCCACTTTATCTACACTGGAAGCGGCAAAGACCCTGAGAAAAGAATTGCTGGAATACCAGCGGGATTTTTACCGGCAGTACAGTTCCCGTGCCGCTGCCTTCCCGGTGAAGGGTTATGTGTTTGGCGATAAAAATGATAAGGCAAAAACCTTTCTGTTTGCCGAAATGCTCAGGCGGCACCAGGTGGAAATTAATTATTTGCCCGGCAACTGGACCGACAAAGACCCGATAGCTATCGGGTTTGAAAACGAATCGGCTTTCATGGTTTCGCTCAACCAGCCGCAGCATAGTCTTATCAGGGCTATTTTTGAAAAAACACTTCACTACAAAGACAGCTTGTTTTACGACATCACAGCATGGACCATGCCGCTGGCTTTTGGCTTGCCATATAAAGAATTAACCGGCGCCATCGCTGCAGGACAAAAAGTGGAGACGCTGAATTTTCCAAAAGGTGAAGTGGTGGGACATCGGTCCTCATACGCCTATGTACTTGAATGGGATGAATACTTTGCGCCGGCTGTGGTGTATGAAATGCTTGACGCCGGCCTTTTAGTAAAAGTTGCCACCAATACATTTGAAATGAGCGTAACCGGCGGCAACAGAAAATTTGATTACGGCACTATTGTCATTCCTGTCAAACTGCAGAAAGATGATGAAGAAACGTTGGCCGTGAAATTAAATTCGCTTGCAGAAAAATACCGCCTGAAAATTTATGCTGTACCTACAGGCAATGTTGTCAGTGGCAGCGACCTGGGCAGCAACAGATTTGTGACAATAACCAAACCGGCCATTGCAATGGTCACCGGCCCTGGCGTGAATGCTACTGATGCCGGAGAAATCTGGCACCTGCTGGATCAGCGCATGAATATGCCGGCTACTCACCTGGAACCTGCGGTATTCAACCGTGCGGATTTAAACAAATACAACACGATTATTCTTGTTGGCGGCAACTATCCCGACCTGAACAAAGACAAACTGAAAACATGGGTGCAGGCCGGCGGCATCCTGATACTTACTGAAGAAGCCGTGAGCTGGGCTGCGCAAAACGGAATAACCGATGTAAAATTCCGGCGGATAAAATCGCCGGTGGACAGCGCTGCTAAACTTGCCTACACCGACCGGCAGGAGATTGACGGCGCCCAGCAGATGAACGGGGCCATCTTTGGCGCCGAAGCCGATCTTACTCATCCGCTGGCGTATGGTTACAACCAGAAAACAGTGAGCCTGTTCAAGGCAAACAAGGTGTTTATGGAAAAAAGCAAAAACCCTTACGCTACTCCGTTCTATTATGGCGACCGGCCCCTGCAAAGCGGCTGGGTGAGCAAAGAAAATTACGACGCTGTTAAAAATTCAGCTGCAGTTGTAGTAAACACGGTTGGAAACGGAAGGGTCATTAACATTGCTGACAATCCCAACTTCCGTGCTTTCTGGCTGGGCGGCAGCAAGCTTTTTCTGAATGCAATATTTTTCGGAAGAATTATTGATGCGGCAAGTGCAAGGAGCGGGGAATAGTGAGTGGTGATTTGTGAGTGGTGAGTGTGACAGCTTGTTAAACAGGGATTGTAAAGTTGAAATGCTTAATTCTTGCGGGTGATAAAGATTTATAACCCGGCCTCCCTCCAAAAAAGTCCATGTTCCTCTTTCCTTCTCCCATGGGAGAAAGTGGCCGAAGGCCGGATGAGGTGCGGGGAGGGATAAGAGGGAGAGGTCAGATAATTTTTTGTAACTTGTATTTATGTATGTACATGAACCCATAGCGGCTTACGGTAAAAAGAAATTTACCGAACAGGAGTACCTGGAATTTGAAAGGGCATCTGATGAGAAACATGAATATTATCAGGGTGAAATATTCCGCATGCAGGGACATGGCGAATTACTGGCTATGTCCGGCGCAGGCAACAGGCATAATATTATCTTCTCAAATCTGTTTGGTGAATTAATGATTAAGCTAAAGGGAAGAACTTGCCAGCCTTACGGTCCCGATATGCGGATAAACATTCCTGAAAATACTTTGTATACTTATCCAGATATCTCGGTTTTCTGTTACGAGCTGCCTCAACTGCCAGAAGATAAGGACACAGCCGTTAACCCGACAGTGCTGATTGAAATTCTTTCACCTTCAACCCGGGAGTACGACCGTGGCGGCAAATTCAAATTATACCGGGATATTCCTACATTAAAGGAATATGTGCTGGTTGATTCCGAATCGGTGAATGTGGAAATTTTCAGGCTGAACAGGAATAATCATTGGGAACTGGAGGAGTTAAAAACACCGGAGGCTTCGGTGCAATTTGAATCGCTGGTTATTGATATACCTTTAAAAGATATTTATCATCGTATCCGGTTTGCAACCGAAAATTCTTCCTGAGTATGCCGGGTTGTGTTGCCCGAAAACTTATCCCCAGCACAAAAATTACCACAAAGTGGTATTGACTTGCCCTGCCAAATACCCTTAACTTGCACCTGTTAATAATATTTACGTACGTTTAAAATTTGAGCACTATGATTAAGTTACAAGTTATCGGAAACCTCGGCAAAGATTGCGTGGTTAACACAGTCAGCGGTAAAAATGTAATTAACTTTACCGTGGCACACACGGAAAAGTACCGTGATTCGCAAGGCGTGAACCAGGAAAAAACCACCTGGGTGGACTGCGCCTACTGGACCGACAAAACCGGCATCGCACCCTATCTCACTAAGGGACGACAGGTTTTTGTGGAGGGCAGTCCCGAAGTAAGAACTTTTACCCGGCAGGATGGCAGCAGCGGAGCTTCCCTGTCGCTGCGTGTCCGCGAAGTACAATTGCTGGGTGGTAAAGGGGAAAACGGCGGCGCCACACCGGCAGCAGCCGCATCTTCTGCTTCAGCATCGGCTACACCTGCTTCAATGCCTCCGGCAAGCGAGGTGACTGAGCCGGTGGATGATCTTCCATTTTAATTCGGCAATCAAAACTGAAAACTTATTGCCTCCGCTTGCGGGGGCATTTTTATTTTTTGTCAATCGTAATGGGTCAATGGTAAAAAATCTTAAGGATCCGGGATTCCCGCTATTCACTTCTATTCCCAGGTACAATAATCATTTAGCCACTCCTGGTTGCCGTGGCCATTTTACTTGACTAATGACTCTCGACTTACGACTATATTTGCCCCATGTCCGGACAAAAATTTTCCTATAATCAACTATTTGATTTCACCCAGGCCATTCTGCAAAAAATCGGCTGCAGCCCGGAACATGCAGCCACATCAGCCGGGGTTTTGCTTTCTGCCGACCTGCGGGGTATTGATTCGCATGGCGTGGCCCGGCTCAGCGGTTATGTGCGGCTTTGGGAAGTGAAAAGAGTGAATACAAAACCGGAAATCAAAATCATTCATGAAACTCCATCCACTGCCGTTGTGGATGGCGACAGCGGCCTCGGCCTTGTAGTGGCGCCTTACGCCATGCAGGTGGCGATTGATAAAGCAATGAATGCGGGCACAGGCTGGGTGAGTGTGCAAAACAGCAATCACTTCGGCATTGCAGCTTATCACGCTATGATGGCTTTGCGGCACGATATGATTGGCATTGCCTTCACCAATGCAAGCCCGCTGGTGGCGCCGACATTTTCTGTGGAAAGATTATTAGGAACAAATCCGGTTTGTGTAGTGATACCGGCAGGTGAAGAGCCACCCTTTGTTGCCGATATGGCCACCACCACTGCCGCCAATGGTAAACTGGAAATACTGCAACGTAAAAGCGGCGTGGCACCATTGGGCTGGATTCAAACCAGGGATGGAAAACCTTCCACTGATCCGCATGAGCTGAAAGCCGGCGGTGCTTTGCTGCCGCTTGGCGGCGACCGGGAGCATGGCAGTAATAAAGGTTATGCACTCGGTGCCATCGTTGATATTTTTTCAGCCGTATTGAGCGGCGCCAATTATGGCCCCTGGGTGCCGCCCTTTCCTGCTTATGTGCCCATGCCTGATGAACAACCGGGTAAAGGCATTGGTCATTTTTTTGGAGCCATGCGGGTGGATGCTTTTCGCCCGGCCGGTGAATTTAAAAAGCACATGGATAAATGGATTAAAAGATTTCGCAGTGCAAAAACAGTAAAAGGCGAAGAGCGGGTGCTGATACCCGGCGACCCCGAACGGGAAATGGAAACCGAAAGAATGAAAAACGGAATTCCGCTGCTGAAACCCGTTGTTGAGGATTTGAAATACCTGGGGGAGAAGTTTGGAGTAAAGCCCCTGTCCCCCTAAAGGGGGAACTTAGATAGCAGAATCATCCTTAAATAGGAAGAATATGATTGCAAAAGTAGCATTCAAATAATTGGATACGCACCGGGTGGGTTGGAGTTCAGAGTTATAAAAGTTGAAATGTATAATTGATGCCGGATATTGGTGTAAGGCCAGTTCTTATCTTTCATGTTGAGGTGGTAATTGAATGGGGAAGTGGGCTGAATAGCGTACAAAACGTAAAACTGCCCGCCCGGCTGATCATCATTCGGGCGGGAGTGCCGCGCCTACCAAAGTCTTGCACGGCTTGCTTTCGCCGTAGTTTTAGCAAAGGCAAGTGGGCAGGCATAACAGAAGCTCAATAGCAATACAAAAAGCGACAGCCAAATCATATTCATTTTTCTAACAGCAGTTAATGTACTTCGAACTTATCTTTGCGGCTTCAAAAAATTAGCCACTTAAAAATTTCCCCTTTAGGGGTCAGGGGTATGAAAGTATTGAAGTTTGGAGGCACATCTGTTGGTAAGCCTGAGCGTATGTGGCAGGTGGCCGACCTGGTTACAAAAGATAATGAGCCGGTAATTGTAGTACTGAGTGCTCTTAGCGGCACTACCAATGCGCTGGTGACTATTGGCGATTTTATAGCGAAAGGGGAAAGAGAAATAGCCCGGGAGGAAATAAAAAAACTGGAAGCGCATTACCAGGAGTTTATTTCCCGGCTGGTGAAGAAAGAAGAATCGCTGGCAATGGCAAAGGCAATAGTGGCGGAGCATTTTGAGTTTCTGTATATCATTCTGAAAATTTCTTTCAGCGAAGCACTTAATAAAGACATTCTTGCACAGGGTGAGCTGCTTTCCACCAAACTGTTTTGCGTATACCTTGAAGAAAAAGGAATTGACCACCAGTTATTGCCGGCGCTGGAGTTTATGAGCATTGATCACTACGACGAGCCGCAAATCGGCAGCATAAAAATCAAGCTGTCACAGCTGCTGAAGCAATACAAAACGAAAAAGCTTTTTATCACGCAGGGCTATATCTGCCGCAATGCAAGGGGCGAAGTGGACAACCTGAAACGCGGTGGCAGCGACTACACAGCATCCCTGATTGCCGCAGCCATCGGCGCCACGGTATGTGAAATATGGACCGACATTGACGGCATGCACAACAACGACCCGCGTATTGTAAAGAAAACCGTGCCGGTGGAGCAACTGGGTTTTGATGAAGCGGCTGAGCTGGCTTATTTCGGAGCCAAAATTCTGCACCCGGCATCCATCTGGCCGGCGCAAACCTACAAAGTGCCGGTGAAGCTGCTCAACACCATGCAGCCTGCTGCAAAGGGAACTACGATTACCGAAAAAGCGGCATCAGTGGGTGTGAAAGCCGTGGCTGCTAAAGACAACATTACCGCCATCCGCATCAAAAGCAGCCGCATGTTGCTGGCCTACGGATTTCTGAGAAAGATATTTGAGGTGTTTGAAAAATACCGTACGCCGATTGACATGATTACCACTTCAGAGGTGGCTGTATCGCTGACTATTGACAACACGGCTCACCTGAAAGAAATTCTGAAGGAGCTGGAACCTTTCGGAAACATCGAAGTGGACAAGGACCACGTGATAATTTCGGTGGTGGGCAATGAAATTTCCCAGACAAAAGATATTATCAAAAAGCTGTTTGGTTCCATCATGAACATCCCGGTGCGGATGGTTTCATATGGCGGCAGCCCGCATAATATTTCCCTGCTTGTTTCAGCAAAACACAAAACAAAAATCCTTCAGCAACTGAATAAGGGGATGTTTGGGCTGGAATGAACGGGGGAGGAAAAAAGTCAAAAGTAAAAAGTCAAAAAAGAACGACTCCCCTTTTTAATTTATTCTTCTTCTTCCTCTTCAGCCCTGATGGTATAGATGGCAATCACTCCACCACCGCCATTACCTGCAGCGCCGGCAAAAGGCGATTTGATTACTTTCACCATTGCAATATCATTTACAGAAAGGGCATTCAGGAAGGATGCATCTGTTCTTATTTCATCCACATAAATCTGGACAATGGAGCCCCTGATAACAGGAATTCGAAGGCCGGTACGTAAAGTATAAACCTGCAAACCGGCCACATGGCCGTCGAGCCAGTCGAGAATATTGAAATAAGCCTGCACGTTTTCATTTTCTACATCAAGTATGGTTCCGTCGGCCGATTTAAACAAACCGGTAGCATATTTATTATTGAGAATTTCTTTGGTATTGTCCTGCCCGGTGCCGGTATATTTTTGGGCCGATGCGGCAGAAACCAGGGCTATCACTGCCATAAGTATTACCATCTTTTTCATGACCATTTCCTCCTTCCTTTTCAAGTTACGAAGTTTTGCTGTTAGCGGTTAGTTAAGAGTTGTTGTCAGCAATCAGATGCATCAATACAGACTTTTACACAATAGAAATAAACAAGCCCCGCATCTGCAGGGCTTCAGTTTTTTGCCGTTATTCATCTCACCCGTCAATCCCGGTTAAATTACCAGCATTGCATCGCCATAACTGAAGAAGCGGTATTTATCCTTAATGGCTTTTTTATAAGCCTCCATGGCCAGGTCGTAGCCGGCAAAGGCGCAGGTCATTATCAGCAGGCTGGTTTTGGGCAGGTGAAAATTGGTAATGAGCGAATCAGCAATATTGAATTCATACGGCGGGTGAATAAAAGTATTCGTCCAGCCTTCCGAAGGTTTCAGCAGCTTTTGCGCCGTAAACGAACTTTCGATAGCCCGCATGGTGGTGGTGCCTACTGAACAGATACGATGGCCGTACTCCCTGGCACGGTTCACAATCTTACAGGCAACATCATCAATGCGGTAATATTCTGCATCCATTTTATGCTTGCTCAGGTCTTCCACTTCAATGGGGCGGAAAGTACCCAGCCCCGTGTGCAGTGTTACTTCGGCAAACCGGATTCCCTTTATCTCAAGCCGCTTTATCAGCTCGCGGCTGAAATGAAGACCGGCAGTAGGAGCAGCCACGGCACCCTCATGTTTAGCGTACACGGTCTGGTAGCGTTCCTTATCTTCTTCATCAGGTTTACGCTTGATATACTTGGGCAGCGGCGTTTCACCCAGTTTTTCCAGCATTTCCCGAAACGAATCATCTGAATCTTCCCACAGGAAGCGGATGGTGCGGCCGCGGCTGGTTGTATTATCAATTACCTCGGCTACCAGCTCTTCATTATCGCCAAAGTAAAGTTTGTTGCCAACCCGTATTTTACGTGCAGGATCCACTATCACATCCCACAGGCGGTTGGGTTTGTTCAGTTCACGCAGAAGAAATACTTCAATCTTGGCGCCGGTTTTTTCTTTGCGTCCATACATGCGGGCCGGAAACACTTTTGTATTATTTACAATGAATACATCCTTGTCATCAAAATAATCAATGATGTCGCGGAAATGTTTGTTTTCAATCTGCCCGGTATGCCGATGCACCACCATCATGCGGGCATCTTCACGTTTTTTGGTCGGATTTTGGGCAATAAGATTGAGCGGAAGATCAAAACGGAATTGCGATAGCTTCATGGGCGTATTTTATTTTTTTATTTTCAGGCTGATGTGCTTCAGTTAATTTATCATTACGTACCGGCAGCTACCGGGCAGGTAAATGATAACTCCATCAGCATACTGTTTATTGGACTTCTTATTTAAGTATTAAAAAATTCACTGGTGACTTGTCCGGGCAGCAGTTACGTGGGTGGGGGTTTGTTATGAATCCCAACCGGCCTTACGGCGCCGGGCAGGGTCACTCAGTTTTTAAAGTGGGCAAAGGTAAGGCATTTGTATTTTTCCACAGATAATATTTTTCACAATCTTTCTCATGGCTCCAGGCGGGCTCCCCCCTGTTTTTTTCATTTTTTAAAAATTCATACTTGTACAGCCGACGCTAACCCTCAGCCGCTCTGCCCGGTTTTGTTTAATTTTATGCCTTCGGGCCAATTCAGCATCTTCATGAATAACAAATACGGAAAGCACAACTACTTTATGAAGCAGCACATCCTCCTCCTCATCACAATTATTTTTTGTTTTTCACTTTATGGCCAGCCAAAAGACAAGGGAAAAAAATATCCCAGTGTATTCTGGGAAATCACAGGCAACGGGCTTAAAAAACCTTCTTATCTCTTTGGCACCATGCATGTAAGCAGCAAAATCGCTTTTCATCTTTCCGATTCATTTTACATGGCTGTAAAAAACGCCGATGTGGTGGCGCTGGAAACAAATCCTGAAACATGGCAGGAGGACATGAATAAATACGAATTGCCGGAAACTATGTATGGGTATGACAGGGGCAACCGTTTCTTATTCGACACGCCGCAGGAATATCTTTATAAATCTACTTTGGCTTTTGATAAATATGAGAAGAAACTTGAAATAGCATTGTTTAGCCGGCCCCAGGTGATTAACAACCTGCTTTACCGCAGCCTGTCAGACTATACCAGCGATTTTGAAGAAGACACTTACCTTGATTTATATATTTACCAAACCGGCAAAAAAATGGGCAAGCAGGTGGCCGGTGTGGAAAACTATGCAGAAAGCATGCGGCTGATGGCTGAAGCTTTCCGCGATGCAGCCAAAGACAAAAACCGCAAGGAAAGAAGTTTTGATTATGACGAAGATTATTCTCCCGCAAAACTGCAGGATGCGTACCGCAGCGGCAATCTCGATCAGCTCGATTCCATCAACCGGCTGGTGAGCCAATCCGATGCGTTTGATGAAAAATTTCTTTACCGCCGTAATGAAATCCAGGCCAACTCGATTGACTCCATTTTAAAACGTTCCAGTCTTTTTGTGGGCGTAGGCGCCGCCCACCTGCCCGGCCCAAGAGGTGTGATTGAACTGCTCCGTAAAAAAGGATATAAACTCCGCCCTATATTTATGAGCTCCCGCGACAGCCGGCACAAAGATGACGTGGAGAAAATCAGGGTGCCGGTCAGTTTTTCTGCTTATACGTCGGATGATGGTTTTTTTAAAGTGGATATCCCGGGAAAATTTTACCGCTTCGAAGAATCCATCATTGACCGGCAGCAGTACGCCGATATGGCCAACGGCAGCTTTTACATGGTCACCCGTGTAAAAACCAACGGCCTTTACTGGGGACATGATGCGAATACCGTGGCCAAAAAAATTGACAGCCTGCTGTACGAAAATGTGCCGGGAAAAATTTTGAGTAAAACAGAAATCACCCGGAATGGATACCGCGGTTTAGATATTACCAACCGCACCCGGCGCGGCGATTTTCAGCGCTACCAGGTTTTCATCACACCGTTTGAAGTGCTTTTTTTTAAAATGAGCGGCAATGGCGATTATGTAAAAAACGGCGAAGAGGCAAAGAAATTTTTTGGCAGCATACAGCTGCGGGAACTGAAAAACGGCGGCTGGAAAAAATTTACACCGGCATGGGGCGGCTTTTCAGTTGATTTTCCGCAGGCGCCTTTTGAAAGTATCAGCGACCGGGTGCAGTATGATGCTGAGGATAAATCCACCGGCACGCATTATTCAGTGGTAAGAACCGATATTCATAATTATGAATTTGCCGAAGAAGATACTTTCGACCTCACCCTGATGGATGAAAGTTTCGCTTCCTCTGAGTTTATTGATAAAACGATCAGTCGCCGGCAACATGTATATAAAGGCAGCCCGGCGCTGGATTGCCATTATCGTCACAAAAACGGCTCTTTCATTTTTAACCGCTACATCATCAAAGGGCCGCATTATTACATGCTGTCGGCACATGGTCAAAATGAAAGCCCGGCCTATGAACAGTTTCTGAACTCATTTGCGTTTGTGCCATATACCTACAAAGAAATAAAACAACGAAAAGACAGCACAATGCATTTTTCAGTGGCTGCCAGCTGGTGGCCCGAAGAAAAAAAGGAAATAATTGAACTGCCCGACCCGTATTCGCCTGATGAAGATGATGAAGAAGAATATGATTTTGGCTTTTTTGAAAAAGACAGTTTTAAAGCACGGCTCATTAAAAATGACACTACCGGCGAAGCCGTGTTTGTGAGCTTTATGAAATCACCGGATTATTTTTTTATCAGGGACAGTTCCTTGCTGGATGAGGATAATGAAAAAGCTTTCGTGGGCAACGACTCCACCTGGATTATACGCCACAGGAAAAAAAACAACCTGCCCGGTGGAATGAAACGCTACGAGCTGCTTCTTTCCGATACCGGCAGCAGCAGGGCCTTCCGCACCAAGACCTGGTATAAAGACGGAATCGGTTTTGCCCTGGTTAGCCAGGTTGATACCACAGAAGATTACAGCTCTTTTATCCAATCATTTTTTGACAACTTTACCCCGGCCGATACGCTGGCAGGCATCAATCCTTTTGAAAAAAAATCGGCAAAATTCTTCAGCGATTTTTTCAGCAGCGACAGTGTGCTCCGCAATAAGGCTATCCGTTCGGTCAGCTATGTTGAGTTCGACTCCACCGATTTGCTCATGCTTACCCGGGCCATCCATTCGTTCCGGTGGAGCGATAAAAATTATCTTAACCGTAAAAACAGTTTTATCCGCAAGCTGGCGTCATTACAAACTAAAGAAAGCGCTGACCTGTTGCAATCCATTTATTATGCCGCCGGTGATACGGTGCAACTGCAGCACACCGCACTGGAAACCCTGTTGAAACAGCGTACCCGGTATGCGTATAATTTATTCCGCGACATCATCACTACCGAACCGCCGGTGCTGGATAAACCGGATGGTGCAAACTATTCTTATTTAAGAAACGAAATATCATTTGGCAAAAACTACAGCAACTGGCCCGGTATCAGCAATAACGATTTTATGGATGAGCTCTATGATTCACTGCCGCTGACCCGCACTATTTTGCCCGGCCTGCTGCCATTGATGAACCTTGATGATTACAAATGGCCTGTAATGCGGCTGCTGCGCACTATGGTTGACAGCAACCTGGTAAGCGCTAAAGATTATGAAATGTATTTCAGCAAATTCCTGATTGAAGCAAAACAGGAACTGAAAAA
>CAZDUO010000096.1:0-9059 GCA_964508655.1 uncultured Chitinophaga sp.
GTTACCGGCACCGAATTATGAAACTGAACAATCACCCACTGGCCATTTCTTTTTTCCAATACACCGGTTAAGCGTTGGTTGGGTATCTGAACCTGTTTACCGCCATATACCAGGTCCCAATCCCATTGTTCAGAAAACCATGCCAACTTTCCGGAAGAATGAATTTTAATAACCTGGTTCCTCACGTTAATCTTAGTGTTTTCAAAAGAAGGTAACATTTTCTCTACTGCTTCTTTAAAAGCTAACCACCCGATGAATACCTCTGTCGCATCCGAGCCATAGTTTACCATATCGCTGTCATGCGCAATAATCTTTGTCAGCAACTCCATATTTTCTGTTTCCCAGAATTGGGCAAACTGGTCAACTGTTTTCTTTATTTCAGTTTTCTCTTTTCCTGTATTTGCATTCTCATTACAGCCGTAGAACAGAAATAAAAATATGAGCAAAAACATGACAGGTATATTATTATGTTTCATAAAAAAAATTTGGCAAATAATTTACTTCGGAACAGCTTCCTTTAGAAGTCGCAGCATTTCTGTTAATCCAAGTTAAATCAATTTTAGAAATCAAAATCCCCTTCAAATTCCTGAAGGGGATTGCAGCAGTAAATATCGGTTCCCCTTTACGGAAATATTCCCAGCTCGGCATAGCTGGTGGCCACTTTATTTATCGCTACCACATAAGCCGCCGTACGCATATCGGGTATCTGCGGGTTGCTTTTCCAGCAATTCATGATTTCATGGGTGGCAGTGATCATCGTTTCTTCCAGCCCGCTGTACACCAGGTCCGCTTCTTCAGGGCCGTGCAAAATGAATTCCCTTTCGCGGTCGTTTACTTTTTTCGAGGTCAGGTCTTCCATGGTGCTCAATATTTGGGCATTCAGGTTTTCGGTAAAGCGCTTTGCCATTCTTCCGTACCGTACATGGCTCAGGTTTTTCAGCCACTCAAAATAACTCACCGTCACCCCGCCGGCATTCAGGTACATGTCGGGCACCACCAGCACGCCTTTTTTTATAAACACTTCATCGGCTTCGGGTGTCAGCGGTCCATTGGCGCCTTCGCCGATAATTTTTGCCTTTACCCTCGGTGCATTTTCACCGTTAATTACATTTTCCAGCGCAGCCGGTATCAGTATATCGCATTCCAGTTCCAGGGCTTCGGCGCTGCTGTCAATATTTTTTGCACCGGGAAAATTTTTTATGGAGCCTGTTTTACGTTTGTGCTGCATCACCTCTTCTTCGTTCAATCCCTGTGGATTGAAAATAGCGCCGTCATGCTCCGCAAGGCAAATTACTTTAGAGCCGCCTTCGCGAAAAAATTTGGCAGCATGATAGCCTACATTGCCCATACCCTGCACAATCACTGTTTTCCCTTCCACGCCGGTTGTCAGTCCCAGTTTTTTCATCACGTCTGCCATTTTGCATACCTCACGAATACCATAAAACACACCCAGCCCAGTAGCCTCTCTTCGGCCACGAACACCGCCCTGTGTCACCGGTTTACCGGTCACGCAGCCTGCTGCATCCACTTCGCCCGGCCGCATTGAAATATAAGTGTCCAGTATCCACGCCATTTCTCTTTCACCTGTGCCGTAATCCGGTGCCGGCACATCGGTGCCCGGGCCGATAAAATTTTTCTTGATGAGCTCGGCCGTGTATCGCCGGGTGATGTTTTCAAGCTGGTAAGGGGTGTATTTTTTCGGGTCAATGCTGATACCGCCCTTGGCGCCGCCAAAAGGCACATTCACAATAGCGCATTTAAATGTCATCAGCGCCGCCAGGGCCATCACTTCATCAAGGTTAACTGCAGTGGAAAAACGGATGCCACCCTTGCACGGAGTTTTATGATGACTATGCTGCACACGATACGCCTTTATTACTTCCACTTTATCGCCGACTTTTACCGGGAAATTCATCCGGTAAACGGCATTGCATTGTTTAATCTGTTCCAGTATTCCCGGATCCCAGCTGGTGAATTTGGCAGCTTTATCGAAGCTTTCAGACACCGCTCCGAAAAAACTGTATTCTGTTTTGGTTGACATACGGCAAGCATTTGATTTTATAAATGATTATTTATTTTTTTCCAGGCGGGAAATTTTTCTTTCCAGGCGAACCAGGTAGAAAACCACACCGGCCAGTATGGTGAGCATGACGGCAATCACCACATAAATCTTTCCGTTTTCACGCATGACGTCGGCCATTTTTACATCCTGTGCATTTAAAAATTTATTCAATAGTAAAAAGACAAAAAGACCGGTTATTTTTTTCATTGTACAAGCTTTTGTTCACTGATTTTCTTCAATCTTATTTTTAAAGTAGTAATCCAGACACCCAGCAGCGACCAGCCAATGACGGCGGGATAAAATACCAGCCGCATATTGCTGTCAATATCGTTAAAGTTCAGGGCAGGGTTTCCTTCTCCGCCAGGGTGCAGGCTGGGCAGCAGCCGCGGAATAATCCAGATAGAAGGAAAGAGCATGGCAAAAGCAAAGATGTTGTACACGGCACTTATCCTCGCTTTTTTATCCATATCCTGGATGGAATCCCTGAGTACAAGATAAGCGGCATATACAAGCAGCGCAATGGCAGCGCCGATTAGTTTTGGTTCACGGGCTATGCTGCCGAAAGAAGCATAGGCAGGATTGTTTGGATCAGCCCATGTATAACTCATCCAGATAGTGCCGGTAAGATAACCCAGCAAACCAAAGAGCATACCCACGCCGATATATTGCCTGGATGCTATATCGTATTCTATTTTATTTGTCCGCAGAAATTTGATGGCCTGGATAAAAGAGATGGTAAACAGGATCATCATGCCAAACCACATACATACATGAAAAAAAAGATTGCGGATGGTTTCCTGCAGCTGCGGCAGCCGGGGCACATTGACGAGCAGACCCGCTGTAAAAGTGTAAGCAAGCAGAACAACGCCCAGGATCTTCCACCAGCTCATGTACATATAGTTTTTTCGCTCAGCCATTCGACGATTGCGTAAGTACTGCAATCAGTAAGTGGCTGCAAAAATAAGGGAAAAGAATAAAGGCAAAGGGACAAGGTATAAGGTTTAAGGCATAAGATCCGTGTGATAAACAAGTTGACAATTTAACAATAAAGCCGTTCTTAATCTTTCCACAAAAAAGGAAACAAGATTACTGCAAGCAGGATAACGAGAATATCAAGCATCACAACCAGCAATACTGATGAAACAGGAATTGACGGCGTAGTACTGAAAACCGTGTTGGCCAGCCGCATCAGCAGCAGGAGCTGGGGAATGATAAGCGGAAATCCGAGAATGGCCATGATGGCCGCATTTTGCTGCGCTTTGGCTGCAATGGCAGAAAGAAATGTAAAAACAAAACTGAGGCTCCATCCGCCGAGTATTACCAGCCCGATAAACTGCGGAATCTTTTCCACCGGGTTGCCGAGAAAGAGTGAAAACAAAACGATGCTGAGAAGGCACATCAGCAGCATCAGCACGGAATTGAAAAACAGTTTTGCCAGTATAAAATCCCGCGGGTTTACAATGGAATAAAAGTACAGCATACGGCCGCGGCTTTCCTGCAAAAAACTTTTAGCCACCGCATTGATGCATATAAAAAGCATGATGACCCAGAACAAACCATTCCACACATTGGTTTCCGGTTCCCGGATGGTCATGTAAAGCACAAAGATGGTGGCAATGACATAAAGCAGGATGCCATAAAAGCTGTACTGCTGCCGCACTTCCAGCAGCAGGTCTTTTTTTACAAGGGAGAATATCTGGTTCACCGCTTTCACATTCTCATTTTTCAGATTATCATTAAATCATTTTGAGGTAGCCGGTTCTTTATAGCACTTCCTGCAGCGGGGCTCGTAGGCATCTTTGGCTCCCAGCAGCACCTGTTCAGCACCCGGAATTTTGCGGTAGCTGTAGTTGGCAATGTTTCCGCATATTACACAAATAGCATGCAGCTTGCTGATGTAATCAGCTTTTGAAAGCAGGTTGGGTATCTGGCCAAAAGGATTGCCAAGATAGTCCATATCAAGCCCGGCTACGATTACCCGGGTGCCGCGGAAGGCCAGTTCATCGCAAACATTGGCTATTTCTTCATCAAAAAACTGGGCTTCATCCACACCTACCACATCCACATCCTGCGCAAGCAGCAAAATTTTTTGCGAGTTCTCCACCGGCGTGGATTGAATGGCATTTTCATCATGCGACACTATTTTTACCTCATCAAACCGGGTATCAATGGCCGGTTTGAAAATCTCTACTTTCAGGTTGGCAATCCTGGCTCTCTTCAGCCGCCGTATCAGTTCTTCGGTTTTGCCGCTGAACATGGAGCCGCAGATTACCTCAATCCATCCGCGGCGCTCACCTCTTATGTTGGGTTCAATAAACATCGTTAAATAACCAGGCAGTTTATGATTCCTGGCAAACTGTTTGTAACTTTAAGGCGCCGGTTTTTACCGTAAAAATCTTTCACTGTGAAAACTTAAAATCCTTTTATCAAACGAGCCAAAAGTAGCATAAACAAATGGAAAGAATCCAGGCTTTGATTAACCACCTGCAGGAACAGGTGCAGCAGCAGGCCGATGTGACGCAGATGCAGGCAACTCTTCAGCTCATCCAGGCTGAGCTCAGCCAACTCCAAAGCGGGCAAAAAAAAATACTGGGTACATCAAAAGTGGCAGTGATGATGCCTGCAGCGCCGGCTGCAATGGCAGCAGGGGCAGCACCTGCGGTTGAAAGCGGCCCTGCAAATTATTCTTATCCGAAAGTAAAAACCAAAAGCAAGCCGCAGCTTGACCTGCACTTTGATCCGCTGCAGGATATTCCTACTTTATCACATCAAAAGCAGTCGAAAGAAATAAATGAGGCAGTAGAACAGCCCGAATCGCTGAATGATAAGCTGCGGGAAAATAAAACCGAGCTGATGCAGGTACTGAAAGACTCACCCATCCGTGATTTGCGCAAGGCTATCGGTATAAACGACCGGTTTCTGTTTATCAACGAACTCTTCCGTGGCGATGAGGCCATGTACGAACGAAGCATTAAAACCATCAACAGCTTCAATATTTTTCCCGAAGCCGAATACTGGATGACCCGTGAGCTGCAAATCAAATTGGGCTGGGATGAATCGAAAGATATAGTGCAGCATTTTTATCAGCTTGTCAAAAGACGGTTTGCTTCTATGTAATCAAGAATCCTGCCGGTGGCGCCTTTGTTTTTTTGCACAAAATCAAATGCGCTTTTGCTGCATTGTTCCAGCAGGCTGTTATCAGCAAGCAACTTTTTTATGGCAGCGGATAGTTCTTCACTGCTGCCAACAGAAATGCCGCCAGCCGAGCGGATAAGACCGGACGCCTCCCTGAACTTTTTATAATTGGGGCCAAAAAAAACGGGCTTGCCATACACGGCGGCTTCCAGTGTATTGTGTATGCCTTTGCCAAACCCGCCACCCACGTATGTGATGGTGGCGTAGCGATAAAGGCGGGAGAGCATGCCGATGTTGTCAATGATGAGACAGGAATGAGTCGTGAGTCGAGAGTCGTGAGACGTGAGTTGTGCGTTGTGAGTTGTGAGACGTGAGTTGTGAGTCGTGAGTTGTGAGTTGTGAGTCGTGAGTTGTGAGTAGAAAACCGAATCAGCAAAGATTGTTTTCACTTGCTGCAGATGCTCCGGGTGTATTTCATGCGGGGCGATGATGAGTTTAAGTTCAGGGATATCAGCAAGGGCTTCTTTAATTATTTTATCGTCCTCAGTCCAGGTGCTGCCGGCCACCAGTACCGGCGAGCTGCCGCAGAATTTTACTATTGCCTCCGCCGGCTCAAAGTTTTCGGCAATGGCAGCCACACGGTCAAACCGGGTATCGCCTGCCACTGAAGCTTTGTTTATTAAACCTACCGGCTCAAGAAGTAAAAGCGAATCATCGTCCTGGACAAAAAAATGGGTGAAGCAACCAAGCATTTTCCGGTGCAGGTTGCCGTACCATTTGAAAAAAGGCTGGCTTTTCCTGAAAACGGCTGAAATCATCAACAGCGGGATATTTCTTTTTTTACATTCCGTGATATAAAAATACCAGTAATCGTATTTTACAAAAATCACCAGCGAAGGGTTGATGATGTCAAGAAACTTTTTAGCATTCTTTTTTGAATCCATCGGCAGGTAAAATACCCAATCGGCCCCTTTGTAATCCTTCCTGATTTCGTATCCCGAGGGGGAAAAGAAGGTCAGCAGGATTTTGTGATTTTTACCTTTTAGTTTTAAGCCTTCCAGTACAGGGCGTCCCTGTTCAAATTCGCCCAGCGAAGAGCAATGCATCCAGGTAAGCTGGCTGTTCTGATTTCTTAATTCAGCTTTCAGTTTTTTGAAAATATCTTTTCTTCCTGCAAGCCAGAGTCTTGCCTTTTTATTCCATAGCGCTACAAAGCGCATACCTGCACGGAATAAAAACAAAAAGATATGGTAGAAGAAAACTGCCAATCGGAAAAATTTAATTCTGCAAACAGGTACAACAAAAGTAAAGGCAAAAGAATAAACTATCTTTAATTCACTATTTTTGCGCCCATTAAAACCAAAGGCATTTCTTAAGATGTAAAATCTGAAATTATAAATCCGAAATCCGAAATTACCATGTATCCCATCCAGATGGTTGATCTGAAAAGGCAGTATCACAAAATAAAAACCGAGGTAGATGAAGCCCTGCTGAATGTACTGGAGAGCACTGCTTTTATCAACGGCAAGGCGGTGCAGGATTTTGCGGACAATCTTTCCGCTTATCTTGGAGTCAAGCATGTCATCCCCTGCGCCAACGGTACAGATGCTTTACAGATTTCCATGATGGCCCTCGGCCTTCAGCCCGGTGATGAAGTGATCACGCCTTCCTTTACTTTTATTGCAACCACTGAAGCGGCAGCCTTGCTAAGACTTACTCCTGTTTTTTCTGAAGTAGATGCAAAAACTTTCTGCATGGATCCGGCTTCACTGGAAAAATCCATTACAGCAAAAACAAAGGCCATCGTGCCCGTGCACCTGTATGGCCATGCGGCGCCGATGGATGAAATTATGGCCATTGCAAAAAAATATAACCTCGCCGTGATTGAAGATAATGCGCAGGCTATCGGTGGTGAATATACTTCTGCTGACGGCACTAAAAGAAAAACAGGCACCATCGGTACTATCGGCATTACATCTTTTTTCCCTTCAAAAAATTTAGGCTGCTATGGCGACGGCGGGGCCATTTTCACCAATGATGATGAACTGGCTGCAAAATTGCGAATGATTGCCAACCATGGTCAGCGTAAAAGATATTATTATGAAATGGTGGGTTGTAACAGCCGGCTTGATACGTTGCAGGCTGCAGTGCTCAATATTAAACTGAAACATCTTGATGAATACATTGTTGCCCGAAGAGCCGTGGCTGATTTTTATGACAAAACATTTGCCGGCCACAGCAAAATCATCGCACCTTTCCGTGCTGCTTATTCGTATCATGTTTTTCACCAGTACACGTTAATACTGGAAGGGGTGAACAGGGACGGGCTGAATGAATTCCTGGCAAAACACGGCATACCTTCCATGATTTATTACCCGGTGCCGGGGCACAGGCAAAAAATGTTTTCGCATTATAAAACGGCCGCTGTAAATCTGCCCGTCACCGACTGGCTGACGGAAAGAGTCATTTCATTGCCCATGCATACGGAGCTGGATGAAGAGCAGCTGAAATTTATAACATCGAAAGTGCTTGATTATGTGAATGGTTAGTGGTGTGTTACGGTTAGGGGTTTTGAGTGATGAGTGATGAGTAATGAGTGATGAGTGATGAGTGATAAGTGATGAGTGATGAGTAAAATTCGGGCAGGGATATAAAATTAATATCAATAATCAATATTAGCATAAATGAAAATTGCAGTAGTTGGAACGGGATATGTTGGCTTGGTCACAGGAACCTGTTTTGCCGAAACAGGAAACACAGTGACCTGCGTGGATATAGATAAAGATAAAGTGGAAAAATTATCAGCCGGCCAGGTTACAATTTATGAACCCGGGCTTGAAAAGTTATTCCTGCGCAATCAGCGTGAAGGCCGGCTGAAATTTACCACCAGCCTGGCTGAAGGAATCAAAGATGCCAAAGTTATTTTTCTTGCTTTGCCCACACCGCCGGGAGAAGACGGCTCAGCCGATTTGAAATTTATTTTAGATGTGGCAGAAGACCTTGGTAAGTTGCTGCAAGATTATAAAGTGATTGTAGACAAAAGCACCGTACCTGTTGGCACTGCTGAAAAAGTGAAAGCCGCAATCGCAAAAAATTACAGAGGCGGGTTTGATGTGGTGAGCAACCCCGAATTTTTACGTGAAGGCGTGGCGGTGGAAGATTTTATGAAACCCGACCGGGTGGTAATTGGCGCCAGCTCGGAGAAAGCAAAAAAAATTATGGGTGATTTGTTTGCTCCGTTTGTGCGGCAGGGCAATCCCGTCATTTTTATGGATGAAAAATCAGCCGAGCTGACTAAATATGCCGCCAATTCTTTTCTGGCCACAAAAATTTCTTTCATGAACGAGATGGCAAGATTGTGTGAGATGCTGGGCGCCGATGTGGATATGGTTCGCCTCGGCATCGGCAGCGATGAACGCATCGGCAAGCGGTTCCTGTTTCCCGGCATCGGGTATGGCGGTTCCTGTTTTCCCAAAGATGTAAAGGCACTGGTAAAATCGGCGGCAGAAGTGAATTATCATTTTAAAATTTTAAATGCTGTGATGGAGGTGAATGAACAACAAAAACTTTATCTTATTCCCGGCATCAAAAAATATTTCAAAGGCAAGCTGGCAGGCAAAAAAATTGCTTTGTGGGGCCTGGCATTCAAACCAAATACGGATGACATTCGCGAAGCACCGGCACTCTACCTGGCTGAAGTATTGCTGAAGGAAGGAGCCACTGTGGCCGCCTTCGATCCCGAAGCCATGAAAAATGTAAAAGAACTTTATGGCAACAGGATTACCTGTACAGACAACCAGTATGATGCCCTGGCAGCAAGTGATGCGCTGATTATCGCCACGGAATGGAGCGAATTCAGGAC
>CAZDUO010000096.1:9159-13870 GCA_964508655.1 uncultured Chitinophaga sp.
CATCATTTTTCGCAGCCGCATTTTGAATTTATTGAGCATGATGTGACCACGCATATTGAAATGGGTGGCCCTCTTGATTATATTCTTCATTTTGCTTCCCCCGCCAGTCCCATTGATTATTTGAAAATCCCGATACAGACGCTGAAGGTAGGTGCCTTGGGCACGCATAATTGCCTGGGTCTTGCCAAAGCAAAAAAAGCAAGGATTCTGGTGGCATCAACCAGTGAAGTGTATGGCGACCCGCAGGTGCATCCGCAAAATGAAGATTACTGGGGCAACGTGAACCCGGTGGGGCCGCGGGGGGTGTATGATGAAGCCAAGCGTTACCTGGAAGCCATCACCATGGCCTATCATAATTTTCATGAGTTGGATACAAGAATTGTCCGCATCTTTAATACCTATGGCCCACGTATGCGGTTGAATGATGGCAGGGCTTTGCCTGCCTTTATTGGCCAGGCCTTACGCGGCGAAGATTTAACGGTGTTTGGTGACGGCTCCCAAACAAGAAGTTTTTGTTTTGTGGATGACCTGGTGGAAGGCGTTTATCGCCTGCTGATGAGTGACTATCACCTGCCCGTAAACATTGGCAACCCGGATGAAATTTCACTCAAAGATTTTGCTGAAGAAATTCTTGAACTGACGGGCCGCAAAGTGAAGATTGTTTTTAAACCTTTGCCGGAAGATGATCCGAAACAAAGGCAACCCGACATCAGCAGGGCAAAACAACTGCTGGGCTGGGAGCCGAAAGTTTCAAGAAAGCACGGATTGAAAATAACGTATGATTATTTTAAATCGCTTGCGCCGGAAGAGTGGAGTAAAGAGCCAAAAGAGTTTGTGAGCAAGAAATAAAAGGATGGTTAGATGGTTAAATTGTTTGATGGTTGAAAAACAGAAAGTGCCTGGAGACAAAATAACAATTTAGCCATGCACCAATTCAACCATCATACTATCGAACCATCAAGCAATTCAATAAAACCAACACATGTACAAAGAACTGGTTGATAAAAAAGCCAAGCTTGCTGTAATCGGGTTGGGCTATGTCGGTCTTCCCATTGCGCTTGAATTTGCCAAAAAAATTTCCGTCATCGGTTTTGATATCAATGAAGACCGGGTGGAGCTGATGAAAAAAGGAATTGACCCGAGCAATGAACTTTTAAAAATGGATTTTGAAGGTTGTGATATCCACTTTACTTCCGAAATCGAAGAGTTGAAAAAAGCCCGGTTTTTTATTGTGGCTGTGCCTACACCGGTTGACCAGCACAATGTGCCCGATCTGAATCCTGTAAAAAAAGCTTCGGAAACCATCGGCAAGGTGCTGAAAAAAGGTGATTATGTGGTGTACGAATCCACTGTTTACCCGGGTTGTACCGAAGAAGATTGCCTGCCCATTATTGAAAAACTTTCGGGACTGAAGGCGATAAAAGATTTCAAACTGGGTTATTCGCCTGAGCGGATAAATCCCGGTGACAAGGCACACACACTTTCCCAAATCATCAAAGTGGTTTCTGCCTGCGACACAGAAGCGCTGGATGTAATTGCCAAAGTGTATGAAATAGTAGTGAAAGCCGGTGTGCATCGTGCCTCGTCCATCAAAGTGGCCGAAGCTGCCAAGGTGATTGAAAACACCCAGCGTGACCTGAACATTGCGCTGATGAATGAACTCTCTATCATCTTTGACAAAATGAACATCAACACATACGAAGTGCTGGATGCGGCGGCCACCAAATGGAATTTCCTCCGGTTTCACCCCGGCCTGGTGGGCGGGCATTGCATTGGTGTGGATCCTTATTACCTTACCTATAAATCGAGTGAACTTGGTTTTGATTCAAAAGTGATACTGGCCGGCCGTTACATCAACGACGGCATGGCCCTGTACGTGGCACGCAAAGTGGTAAGGCATATTACCAAAAACGTACATGATGTGCAATCGGCACGGGTGCTGGTGCTGGGCGCCACCTTCAAGGAAAATGTAAGCGACATACGCAATTCAAAAGTGGCCGATGTGGTGAAGGAACTGCAATCATTCTCGGTAAATGTGGATGTGCATGATCCTTTTGCATCACCGGAAGAGGTGATGCATGAATACGGCTTTGGACTGACGGAGCCCAACGGAACAGATTACGATGCGGTGATACTTGCCGTGCCGCATGAGCCATTTATTAAAATGAATGAAGAATTTTTTGAATCCATCACCAAACCGCATGCGGTGATTTATGACCTGAAGGGAGTTTTACGCAATAAAATCAAAAACCGCCTGTACTGGAGCCTGTAATATGCCGTTTATTCCAACTTATTTTCCCGGCTTGCTGGTTTTTGAACCAGAAGTGTATGTAGATAACCGCGGCTATTTCTTCGAATCTTTCAACCGGCAGGTTTTCTTACAGGCCGGCATTGACATCAACTTTGTCCAGGATAACCAGTCTCATTCCCGTTATGCAGTCATCCGGGCCATGCATTTCCAGTTGCCACCGCATGCCCAATCCAAACTGGTAAGAGTTTTATCAGGTAAAATCCTGGATGTGGTGCTCGATATCAGGAAGGGTTCACCCACATACGGCAAACATTTTTCAATCGAGTTGTCTGACGAAAACAAAAAACAGCTTTTCATTCCCAAAGGATTTGCACATGGTTTTTCCGTGTTGAGCGAAACAGCTGAAGTTTTATACAAATGCGATATTTTTTACAACAAGGAAAGCGAAGCCGGCATCAGGTACAATGATCCGGCGCTGGGTATTGACTGGCAGATTCCGGCCGGCGAAGAAATCATTTCGGAGAAAGACAGACACCTGCCTGTGTTTGCTGAATGCCGCAGTAATTTTATTTATACAGAATGAACAGCCGGCCGAAAATAATGGTGACGGGCGCCAACGGGCAACTGGGTAAAGAGCTGAAAGAAATTTCACCGTTGTACCCGCAATTTGACTTTATTTTTCTATCTCGTGAAGACTTGCCCATTCATCACTTTGAGCTGGTAAGAAATTTTTTTGAAACCGTGGAGCCGGATTATTGCATCAACTGCGCTGCATACACGGCGGTTGACAAGGCTGAGCTGGAAAAAGAACTGGCTTTCCAGGTAAATGGCGAAGCGGTAGGTGTGCTGGCTGCCGTGTGTAAAGAGCATGACTCAAAGTTAATTCATCTGTCCACCGATTATGTTTTCGACGGCAGGGCAACAACTCCTTACACAGAAAATTTTCCTCCTCATCCCATAAATGTTTACGGCGCTTCCAAACTGGAAGGGGAGAAGCAGGCTTTACAACTAAATCCCGGGTGCATCATCATCCGCACTTCATGGCTGTATTCTTCGTTCGGAAAAAATTTTGTAAAAACCATGATGCGGCTGATGAATGAAAGAAATGAAGTGGGAGTAGTGAACGACCAGGTTGGCTCGCCCACGTATGCGGCCGACCTGGCGGAAACCATACTGAAAATTATTTCGGATTTTAGTTCCAAAAATTTTCAGGATCGGAATTCAGATTTGACACCCGGCATTTACCATTTCAGTAATGAAGGGGTTATTTCCTGGTATGAATTTGCTCTGGCAATAAAAGAAATGACCGTCAGCCATTGTGTAGTGAAACCACTAACCACTGCGGAATATCCTACTGACACCAGGCGGCCGGCTTACACAGCGCTGGATAATTCAAAAATCAAAAACACATTTGGCATCCGGCAAAAAAACTGGAAAGAAAGCCTGGCAGTATGTATTGAAAAAATCAAAAAGCAGAGACCGTAATTCCGGTCACGTGCAATTCAGCGCAGTTATTGAATAGAAGTAATCTCGGTTTTCCCTGTTTTCGATTCTGTTTTTACTACGCCAAAACCGGGAGCGAACCACTCTGTCACATCCATCCGGATAGGGATGCCAATACCGGCAATTTTGGTGGTGATTTTGTTTTTGGTTGAAATTTTAAAACACTCCCATGTGCCTGCAGGCGTAGTGATGCTTTCCTGCGCTTCCACTTTTCTTTCGGTGATGCTGATTTCAATACTTGATTTCAGGCCGCCGCCGGTTTCAAAATCCATATTGAAAAGACCATCTTTCAGCTGGTCACCCACCTTCATGCCGGCAGGATATTCCAGGTACACATGGCTTGCCGAAGCGCTGGCAGTGCCCATTTGTTCCTGCTGAGCCGAAGGGATAAACATCTTCATATCCATCATCATCATGCCGTTTTCGCATTGCACATTGTTCACCGCTTTATTTACGCTTTTCCCTTTGCTGTCGAAAAATTCTGAATTGACAGTAGCGGTAAAGATACTGCCCGACTTTTTACCGTCGGAAATTGTATAAACCATCTTGCCTGTTTCTTTACCCTTATTGTTGGTAATCGTCAGCTCAATGGTCTTGTTGTTTTGCAGGTAATAAAAATTACTGCAATCCTGGGCAAAGAAACGGCTGCAGCAAAGCAGCATGATGAACCCGGCAAAATATTTCATGTGTTTATTTTTTATTTTATTTTTTTGCCACATAGAATTCGCCATAAAAATATTCATTACCTGTTGGTATTAAAATGAATATTTTGTTATGACTCATTTCATGTTTTGTGGTTTTGTGATTGAAAGATAAAAAAAAGAGGAGATTAACCGATATGATGGCGATAATAAAACCCGGCAGTACAGCCGCGGGGTATTATTGGCCCATAATCCTGCCCGGCTGATACCAGTCAGACAGGGATTCCCTGCCCACCGAAGCTAAAGTGCAGGTGGG
>CAZDUO010000097.1:0-13579 GCA_964508655.1 uncultured Chitinophaga sp.
CTACACGCGTAAGATCGTCGGCAGCGTCAGATGTGTATAAGAGACAGGGGAATAGTAATAACCACCACCAAGGCGCTGCGGATGTGCAGCAGGAAGATGAAAAGCACCAGCGATACGATGATGATTTCTTCAGTCACCGCTTTTCGCAGCGTGCCAATGGTTGCCTCAATCAGGTCGGAGCGATCGTAGACTGTTTTGAACCGCACTCCCGGCGGCAAACCTTTCTGCACGTCGGCCAGTTTTATTTTCACCCGGTCAATTACATCCTTCGCATTTTCGCCATAACGCATCACCACGATACCGCCCACTTTTTCCCCTTCGCCGTTTTCTTCAATGATGCCGAGGCGCAGCTCGCCGCCCATTTGCACGGTGCCGATGTCTTTGATGCGCACCGGGATGGAGTTGATGGTGGTGACAGGAATTTCTTCAATCTGCCTGATGTCTTTGATGTAGCCCAGTCCGCGGATTATATATCCCATGTCAGACTGTTCAAATTTTCTTCCGCCCACATCGTTATTGTTGGCTTTTATCTTATTCACCACATCCATCAGCGGAATATTGTAGTACTGCAGCCTGACGGGGTCCACCACCACCTGGTATTGTTTCTGAAATCCTCCGAAGGAGGCTACTTCACTCACTCCTTCCACGGTTTGCAGAGCAAAGCGGATATACCAGTCCTGCAAGGCACGCAGCTCTCCCAAATCATAACCCGGTGCATCGAGAGTATACCAGAACACATGACCGAGACCTGTACCATCGGGACCCTGTGTAGGAGTAACGCCCTGCGGCAATAAGCGCTGTGCAGAATTCAATCTTTCCAGCACACGTGTGCGTGCCCAATAGATGTCCACATTATCATCAAAAATCACAAACACAAAACTCATCCCGAACATGCTGTTGGCCCGGATGTTTTTCACCCGTGGAATTCCCTGCAGGTTGCTCACCAGCGGGTAAGTAACCTGGTCTTCGATGATCTGCGGATTGCGGCCCATCCATTCGGTAAAAATGATGACCTGGTTTTCCGACAGGTCGGGAATGGCATCTACGGCCGTCGTTTTTACGGCATAGAAACCATAGCCGGCAACACCGGCAGCCACCAGCAATACGACAAGCCGGTTTCGCAAAGCCGCTTCGATGAGTTTATTAATCATAGTGTGTCATTTGTTGATTATTGATTATTAATTATTCATTATTATGTGCTTTTTGTTTATTCAATAGATCTTTCATAGCAGGAAGCAATAATCAATACTCAATAATTATTAATAATCTTTTTACCTATTGAATCACTTCCTCCACCCTGCCGCACTTAAACATCTCGCTGCCGAAATAAGGGTTTTTGATTTCCCTTACCTCGCTCAGCCACATGGCGCCATTGTTGTCGTTGTACATGGGGCAGTGGTCGTGATAAACCGGCTGGCCTGCTCCAAAAGATTTTACCAGGTAATACATCACTTCACTCATCAGTGAAAAATGTTCCCGTTGATGTTTGATGTTGTCTGCATTTTTGCCGATATGTTCAGCATGTTCTTTCAGTTCTTCTTCGTCCTGGTCGTAAACAGCTTTTTGTTCTGCCGTAAAAAGTGATTTGTCAAGATTCTTTAAAAACTTTTCCATTGCTTTGGCGCCGCTTGCAGCTTCAGAAGCATTATCATTTGCCAGGGCATTTTTTACATGCAGGTAATGGCCGAACAGTGTTTTCAGTGAAGCTGCAAGCTTTTTGTCCACATGGGTGTATGTAACTGCCACCGACTTTACATCTTTGTTTTCTTCAACAGGCATTTGCTGTTCAGCAGTGTCTTTGGACATATTGTGCCCTTCGTGCCCGGTTTTGCTTTTTTCGTTGCCACAGGCAGTAAGTAAAAAAAGTGTGGCTGCATAAAGACTGATGAACGATAATTTCATTGTAAGTGATTTTGTTGGGAATTGAATCTAAAAACAAGAATATAGCGGCAAATAATCCGCTGCCCGGCAAGGTTGCCGGGTAGTGATGGAGCGGGAAATTTAAATCCGGTGAACGCAATTTCGGATGTGCAACGCTACGCCATTACTTCGGGGCGGCGCATGGCTGAAGTGAATCCCTGCAGCAAATGAATTAAAATAAGGAAGTGTCGTTTCAGTTACCTGGCAGGGTAATGCCGGCGAAAAAAGAATTGTAAAGCGAAAAGCTGCTGTAGCCGTTTTCTGGTCAACAGTATTTTTAAAAAACTTCTGCTCATCCTTGCAGCAGCCATTGTTCTTAGTTTCTTCTTTTTCCATTCCGCACTTGCCGCAGGTTTTTGATGTATCCTGGCCCAGGCCCCAGTTGGCCAAACGGCCCATGCAATAATGCACATGTACCGTGGCGCCGGTGACGCTGGTGAAATAAACAAGGGATACTATGATAACAAGGAAGTTTTTCACTTCTCTAATCTACTAAATTTATTTTTTCTTTTTCAGCGCATTTAAAAACAAATGCTCATAACTAATCATGAAACCCCGGCGCATCAGCCGGTAAATATCGCTGCTGAGCTCAAAACGGTAACCGATGTTCAGCTTGCCGGTACTATTGAAAATCAGCTGAACAGAGGGCGCCAGGTCAAGAAAATACTTTTCATATTTCCAGTCGAGATTTCTGCCGCCCAGTAATTCGGTGTACAGGTTAAGATTTGCCTGCTTATAATCCGAATAGTTGCGGGGAAAAAGCAGGTAGCCGGCCGACAGGGAATAGTTCAGGCTTTCAAAAGCATATTGCTGCGGCAACGATTTGTCGTTTCTTTTTTCATCCAGCACTTCCAGCAAACTTGCTGAACCTGAAACTGCCAGTTTATGCCAGAGTTGTGTTGCAATCACGCCTGCCTGCACACCGCTGTGATCGCCGTAAAGACTCAGTTCGTTATGATCAAGATGACTGCGGCTGTATGCAATATTGGCAAAAGCCGCCATGCGGAAATGTTTATGCACGTCGTCCTTTGACAAAAACCTGTATTTGGCATAAAGCCTTGCCGATTCAAAATAAAAATATGGCTCATGCATATCGCCAAAGGTCAGGTTGGCTGTCAGCATCAGCTTTTTACTAATCCCAACTAAAAGTGAAGGGGTATAGCGCTGTAAAATTCTGTCGCCATGCACGCCTTTGCCATACATGGTTCCCAGCTTTGCGCTCACAGATTTGGCCGGTAGATTGGAAGCCGGCTCGGTGAAAGGATATAATTCTTGTGCCGGCAGGCTGCAAACAGTTGCAATGAATATAGCGGTGAAAAGTTTTTTCATTATTACACATTATAAACCCAGCAGTTCTTTAATTTTCTTTTCCAGGTCTTTTTTCTCCGGATTGATTGCCACCACATTCCCCTCCTGATTAATCAGGAATGAAGCCGGAATTGCATCCACTTGCCATTTGATGGCTGATAGTGCATCCCAGCCCCGGTCATCTATAGCCTGCAGCCAGGTGATTTTGTCTTTAGCAATGGCTTTTTTCCAGTCAGCTTTATCTTCATCAAGCGAAACACCCAGGATTTCAAAACCGCTCTGCCTGTATTTGCTATACAGCTTTACAAGCTGCTTGTTTGAAAAGCGGCAGGGCACACACCAGGAAGCCCAGAAATCGAGCAGCAGTACTTTTCCTTTCAGTGAAGAGAGCTTCATGCTGTCGCCCTTCGGGGAAATAACAGTAAAATCAAGCCGTGGGTCAGTAATGTTGGGAATAGTTTGCTGGGCTGATGTTTGCAGCCATGCAAGAGTCAATAAACCTGGTACAAATATTTTCCGGAGGTTTTTCATGTAAATATTTTAAAAAGCTTCTCCCCAAAAAGAGGAGAAGCTGATGGTTAAATGACAACATGGTACACTCTTTCGCCGGCACCCATTCCTTCTTTTTCACAACAACTGCCGGTTTTTCCGGTTTTCACACATTCCAGTTTAGAAACGCTGCTGTGCTTTTTATAGTCTTTGTCTGACAGGAAATCTTTGTCAACCAAAGTCAGGGTTTGCTCACCCCGGAGTGCCTGGCCATTACCGTTGAGAAAATGAAAATTCCTGCCATGCGCTTTTACATGACTGTCTTTCTTCACATGAACTTCTGGAAAACTGCCTGTTACTTTCAGTGATGCGACGGAAAAACCTGCATCTTCAACTGCTTTTTTCAATACATCAAATTCCACATCGGCACTTTCCTTGAAAACCAGATTGTATTCCTGGGTTTTGATATCCACTTTTACTTCTTGTACAAAGGCAACATCTTCCAGCGCTTTTTTCACTGCTTTGGAGCACATGGAGCAGGTAAGACCGGCAGCCTTCAGCGAGGCATTGGTGAACTGTGCCATGGATGAAACCGCCCACATGGAAACGGCCAATAATATGATTACCTTTTTCATACTACTGAA
Organism: uncultured Chitinophaga sp.; assembly: GCA_964508655.1. Lineage (GTDB taxonomy): Bacteria > Bacteroidota > Bacteroidia > Chitinophagales > Chitinophagaceae > VBAS01. The sequence continues at coordinate 4,362 of CAZDUO010000097.1, forward strand.
TTTTAAAAACGGGGTTACGATTTTTTACAGCAATCTTTTCCGTTGTGACCCTCCCTTGTGCATTTGCCGTCTTTGCAGCAATCTTTACCGTCATGACCTTCCTTTGCACACTTGCCGTTTTTGCAGCAATCTGAAGCCTCGCTGTCATTAGCATCTGATCTTTTGTACTGGCAGCAGCCGTGCAATTTATTATAGACTTCATCCCCGGCTTTGGCGCCGGCATTATCATAACCGGATTCGGCAATGCTTTGCTGTATTTTGGCAAGGCTGGTTGACTTGCTGTTGTATTTTACGGTAATGATTTTTGTATCCACATTCCAGTCGGCAAAGGAGGCGCCGGCAGCCTTGGCGGCCTTTTCAATTTTGGCTTCACACATGCCGCAATTGCCCGACACCTGGAAAGTTTCCGTTTTTGTTTTTTGGGCAAATGCTGCTGCGGAAAGGATGCAGCAGAGTAATAGAATGGAAAATATATTAAGCGTTTTCATTTTTTTTAAGTTTAAGAGTTGAAATGAATTTTTTTTAACCCGGTATTGCAGCCACTCATTGGTGAATAGCAATATAAAAGCACAAGTGTGCGACGCAACAGGTGCTACATAGCAGCACTATTGCCGGGCCCATAATAAACATCTCAAATTCTGAAAACGCAATTATAGAGGTAGGTATATTGCCCGTTTAATGGAGGAGAATGATTATTGGGTATAAAGTTGTAACCGGTTTGTGCCGGAAAGTAAACCACTGTGGCAGGCGGTTCGCCTGGCTGGGCATCGGGTGCATGGAGTTTAAAGGCAGCAGAAGCCAGCTGGTCATCCTGTATTTTAAAAATTTTTACTACTTCGGTGCAGCAGCCTTTGCTATCCGTTACCGGCATGCCGCATCGGTTGCATGTATCGGTTTTTGCAGCGCCGATACCAAATGAATCGAGGCGTTCCATGCAATAGTGGAGGCTGACAACTACGCCGCTGCTGAAAGCAGTATATAAAACAAGCAATATGGCGGCAATGCCTTTTTTCATACAACCGGGGCAAAGATACTATGCGTTTTGTACTATAAACAGGAATTGTAAAAGAAAAGTTTGCCAGCGCTTAATTTTTTGTCTGTCAGTTAACAAAACTCCAGTAAATGCCAAGGCGGAGGTTCAGACCGGGATACGGATAACCGGGGGCCGCAAAGTTGTGATGGCGGAAGCCGAATCCATTGTTGCTGGTGGCTGTATTCAGGTTTTCGACACGGAAAAAGGCTGTAAAATTCCTGATGCGGAAATGAAGATAAAAGGCCACATCGGGCCGGTTGGCAATGCGCAGGCTGTCCTGGAAATAAAAGCGGCCCAGCAGGGGCGAATAACCATCGGCAGTATAGGGTGTGTGATATTTTACTTCAAAGCCGAAAGCGATATTCAGTTTTCTGAAACCAAGTGAGCCTTCGTAGCCAATGCGGTTGCGGGTAAAAATAAGCGGCACACGCACGGGAGCATCGCCAGTTTTTTTCTGAAAATACAGATCAAAATACCATGACCAGGATTTTCCCAGCCGGAATCGCTTTTGCAGCGACAGTTGCAAAAGATTAAACAGGGCTTCCTGCTGCTCAGGCCGGTTGAAACGGCTGAAGTAAGTATAGTTGCTGACCAGAAAATAATTTCCCGAGAGCCGCAGATTCAGCTTCGACAAAAAGATGGATGCAGAAAGCTGCGTAATATTTTCCTTGTTGAAATTTTTTGAAGCCAGCAGGTAAAAACTGCTGCGGCTGTCAAAAACAAACGAAGGCGTACGGTTGCTGTTGCGGAAACCAAGATCAATATAGTCGCCTTGCCTGCCGGTAAAACGCTTTAAACTTACCTGTGCCTGGTAATCGCCGGCATTAAAACCGTTGAGGTAAAGTTTGCCCGCCGCCACCATATCCCATTTCCTGTTGCGGGTTTTATTTCGGTATTCTCCCTGTGCAATAAGATTGTAAAAAGAAACAGAAGAACTATCGGTTTTCACATGCAGGTTTTGCAGCGCAATGCCGGCCTTGATGTACTGCAGCTGGTTTTTTGCATCGGGAAACTGATAAATGGAGAATTCATTGAGCACTTCTTTCCATCTGTCTTCAATTATAAGTGTATCAGACAACAGCGTGTAACTGTAATTATCCTGGTAATACGCCGAATCGGGAAAGTAGCCAATGTTGAAATCGGGCATATCGGTAAACCGGAATTTGTATTTGCTGTACCGCAGCTGGTGTTCGAAACGCAGGCGGGGATAAAATAATGGAATGACCGTGGTGTCGCTTACAAGGGAATCTTTTTTACCCAGGTCATACTGTTGTTTCAAAATAAAATTAAAATCGCTGTAGCGGTTGCCGGTATGCATTTTTGAGCTGAAAAAATTACGGCCGAATTCCGCATCACCGCCAAGTTTTGTGGGAATGTTAAACCGGTCGTTGTAAATGGGATTATTTAAGTAATCTTCCCTGTCGCTGAGCCCGCCGTTTTCTTCTGATTGCAGGGCATTGGCAAGGATGACAAAATAATTATTGTACCGCTTGTTCACCGACTGGTACCAGGAGGTAAACAGGTAGTTGTTGTGATTTGATTTCTGGTTTTTAAAAAACCCTGGTGAGTTGATTAGCCTGTACTGGAATAATCCGTTCCAGTTGGGCCTGATGTTTTGGGTATGGGTTACTTCAATAATCTGTTCGGTACGGCCGCCCAGCAGGTAAGCCAGTTCGGTGTAGGGCCGTGTGGTATTAAAAAAGCGAATCGCTTCGGGCTTCCAGCGATATGCATCATAGGTATGAAAGCCATGATCCCATCCGCTGTTCATATCGGGAGAAAAAAGAATTGAGCGGCTGGCATTGCCATTATTGCCAAGAAATACATGATGCGCCGGGATGGGAAAGCGCAGGGTGAAATCAATAATGGATGAATCCAGCTTATACGATTGAATTGTGGACGGCAACTGGAAGGAAATAGTCACCGAATCTTCATACTTGTCCCTGTGTGCAAGACTGTCGGTACCAGCCCGGCCCCCGCCAAAGGCGCCGGTAATTCTTCCTACTCCGGATGGAAGATTACCGGGAGTGATGCCGCCGGTGCGTCCCGGCAAACGGACAGGCCGCTCCTGTGAATAGCTTACACAGGATACAAGCAGTAATAGTATAATATAAAATTGCCGGGTTGCCAGTCAGAAAAAATTAAAACATGAAAATACTGCCGCAAAGTTACACGGCTGAAGAGTAAACGTTAAAGTACTGCAACCAATTCCTTAAATATGGCAGCCAGTCGCGGCTCTGCGGCACGGGCATAATGCAACACTTCTTCATGGGTTATTTTATTGTGCTCCTCCCGGATACCCATGTCGGTGATGACGCTGACGGCAAATACAGGGATATTCATGTGATTAGCCACAATGCACTCCTGCACGGTGCTCATGCCCACTGCATCGCCGCCCAGGATATGTATCATCCGGTATTCGGCACGGGTTTCATATGTAGGACCCGATACGCCGAAATACACTCCTTCTTTCACTTCAATACCAAGGCCGGCAGCCACCTCCTTTGCTTTTCTTATAATACCCGGGGCATACGGCTCGCTCATATCAGGAAACCGCGGGCCCAGCTGATCGAGATTTCTGCCGATGAGCGGATTGGTCATATCAATGCCTATATGATCATTAATAATCATGATGTCGCCCACTTTAAACGACGGGTTCACTCCGCCGGCTGCATTGGAAAGCAAAAGATATTTAATACCAAGCAAACCCATCACCCGTACAGGAAAGACAACTTCTTCTGCTGAATAACCCTCATAAAAATGAAAGCGGCCGTCCATGCACACAATTTTTTTCCCCGACAGGTTGCCAAATATCAATTTCCCTTTATGTCCCTCTACGGTTGATACGGGAAAATTGGGAATATCGCTGTAGTCAATTTCTTTTTCGATTTCAATTTCCTCAATAAAATTGCCGAGACCGCTGCCCAGCACAATACCCACCCCGGGTGTGTGCCTGCATTTTTTCTTCAGAAATTTTACTGCCTCATTCAGTTGCTTCATTGCTTTTTTCGCCATAGAACCAGATTCAATCGTTGTGTATTATTATTTTTTAAAAAAGAAAAGAGTACGGTGGGAAAGCGGCAAATATAGATTTTTTGAGGTCAAATATTGAATGGTAAAATCTGGCGTGGGGGATAATTGCGGGGAATGGCAGAGAACATGCATTGCATTGTCATTATGAAATCTGACGATGTTCATTTAAGAGAAACAAGATGGGTAAATCGCTGCGCTGAATTTTCAGTAATTTTAAAATTCCAATTGAACTGCTGACTTTGAAAATTTCAAAACAAATACTGCTTTATACATTTTTACTTTTTACTTCAAAGGCCGGCGCACAACTATGCACCGGCAGCCTGGGCGATGTGGCAGCCACCATTGATTTTGGCGCCGGGTTCACTCCGGGTTTACCCATCAGCAATGTTTCCCCGGCATATCAGTATACCAGCCAGGATTGCCCGCCGGAAGGGTTTTATGCCATACGCAATTCCACCTTTTTTTGTTTCGATGATGAATGGCATATCGTACCCTATGATCATTCCCCCAACGATCCCAACGGCTATTTTTTACTTGTAAATGCCTTGACCGGGCCCTCGCTTTTTTATACCGATACAGTCACCGGGCTTTGCCCCGGCATGTCGTTTGAAGCCAGCGCCTGGGTTATCAACCTGATGAAACCTGCCGGATGCAGCGATAATGGCATTGACCCTAACCTGACATTTACCATTACTGATTTGTCAGGAACACAGCTTGCTCAATACAATACAGGCAACATCGGGGAAAGTGATGTAGTGGTTTGGACACAACACAACTTTCTTTTTACAGCGCCGCCAAACGGAAGCATCATCATAAAAATTACCAGTATGGCGGCGGCCGGCTGCGGCAATGATTTCGGCATTGATGATATCAGCTTCCGGCCCTGCGGTCCTTTCATCAGCGCTTCATTCAGCAACACAACGGCGCAGCAGATAACTGTTTGCGAAACCATCCAGCAAAACACGCAGGTGAATGCTTCGTACAATGGCAGCTTTCCCAACCCGGTTTTTCAATGGCAGGTGAGCAATACACAGGGCTTCAGCTGGAGCGATATTGCCGGCGCCAACAGCAGCAGTTATTTAATTACCCCCTCATCAAACGGTGAATACTGGTATCGCTGCACGGTAACCGATGAAAGTCTTGCTTCCAATAGCTCTTGTCGCTTTGCCTCCAATGTGCTGAAGATGCTGGTGATTCCCCAGCCTTTTGCTCAGGCTACAAATTATGTTTACGGTTGCTACGGTTCTACCATTTACCTGTTTGCGGCCGGCGGTTCCAGCTACGAATGGACGGGGCCCAATGGATTTTACTCCGCCGAGCAGGGCCCGGCGATCCCGAATGTAAATTTCGGTCACAGCGGAATGTATATTGTAAAAGTGACCACTACGGCTGGATGTTATGCGTATGACTCCACTACACTTACCATTTATGCAGCGCCTGTGGCAACGCTTACGCCGACTGACATCAGCATTTGCGAAGACGACAGTGTGCAGTTATATGCCGGTGGTTCGCTTCGCTACAAATGGTCGCCGTCAACCGGGCTTTCAAATGATACCATTCCCAACCCGGTAGCCCGGCCAAAAAATGATATCACTTACACTGTAAGGGTGTTTAATGAATACACCTGCTATGATGAGGCGAGTGTAAGGATTATTGTTTGGAAAAAACCAAAAGCATTTGCCGGGCCCGATCAGTATTTCAGAAAAGGAAAGCCGGTGCAGCTGGATGGCAATGCCACAGGCTCCAATGTAACTTATTCCTGGTCGCCGCCAACATACCTGGATAACCCCAATTACCTGAAGCCGGTGGCACGGCCACCGTCAACCATCACGTATACACTCACCGTGATTTCGAATAACGGCTGCGGCATCAGCACCGACGATGTAAAGCTGGAAGCGATTGACAAATTATTTATCCCAACCGGTTTTACACCCAACAGCGACGGGCTTAATGATAAATGGGAGATTGTGACTTTTGAAGATTACCCCGGGGCGGTGGCAGAAGTGTACAACCGCTACGGGCAGCTGGTGTACCGGGGCTATGGTAATAATTATAAACCATGGGATGGAACCTACAAAGGCAAACCGGCATTACCCGGCGTGTATGTGTACCTGGTGAATCTGCGTAACGGCAAACCGGTACTGAAAGGAACACTTACCCTGATACGCTGATTGTATTTTCAATAAGGATAACGATAGAAATCACACCACTCTTCATCACAAAGCAATTTTCGCAGTACGGGGTCTTTCAGCACATCGGTATAATCCATCCATTTTTTCCCCACTTTAATTTTACGCCAGACAAGCCTGATGCCGTGGCTGTAATCCACATACCAGTTTACATGCCCCGTGTACAAGGGCTGTATGGGTTTTCCATCGGGCTTATGCCAGCCGTAAATAGCCACCCGATCCTGTTTTGGGTCTCTTAAAATTTTTCCACTGATGACCACATCTTTTTTAATACCTGTAATCAAACCCTTCCTCCCCTTTCGCTGTCCTTCTATAATCAGGTGATGATGCCACATGGTGGGTGTGCTGTCGCGGAAAGCATACATTGGCACAGGCTCCAATTTTATTTGGGCGGCCTTGTAAATATCGTCTGCCATTTTTCTTGTGGGTAAAAAACATTGCAGGCTGTCTGCAACTTTTTGTGCAGCCATTGCTGTCAGGTTCACTCTTGCCCAATCATCATCGGCGCCGATGCTGAGGTAGTCAGAAGAAACAAAGTATTCAGCGCTGATTTTTTTCCCGGAGGCAGAATCGGTGATGTAAACTTTTATCCGTTTAAATTTTTTCAGAAAGGATGGAGTGTTGCCGGCAAGAATTTCTTTTACTGCCAATGAATCTCTTTCTTTCCACTTCATGGCGGCAGCCTGTTTATAAAATGCTGAACCCGTAAGAAAGGATGTTCTTTGTGGCGCCGGTATTTTTTTTACAGGCTGACAGGAACAAGGAAGTAAAATAACAAGGCAAAGCCACCGCATGGATGAAAGGTAAATGAAATATTTCCGGTGCAAAGAAAAAAAATGAGCGGCAGATCAGGTTCCGGGCTTATTTTTAAAGTGTACGCAGGTACTCCTGCAGCAGAATCGTGGCGGCAATTTCATCCAGCAGCTTTTTGTTTCTTCGCTGCTTTTTCTTCAGTCCCATTTCCAGCATGCTGTCTTTGGCCATTTTGGAAGTATAGCGTTCATCCACTTTTTTAACAGGAATATGAGGGAAATTTTTCTCTAAATCTTTGATGCATTTCTCCACCAGCGGCGTGGCATGGGTGGCAGTGTCATCCCAGTTTTTCGGCTCGCCGATAATGATAAGCTCCACTTCTTCTTTTGAAAAATACTCTTTCAGGAAAGGGATGAGTTGTTTTGAATCTACTGTTGTCATACCCGTCGCAATTATTTTCAAAGGATCAGTTACGGCAAGCCCGGTTCGTTTTAACCCATAGTCTATACAAAGAATGCGACCCATGAAGTAAAAAGTCAAAAGTAAAAAGTCAAAAGTAAAAAATAAAAAAGTAAAAAGTCAAACCCCGTTTTTAAATTTTTACTTGTTAGTTTTTAATTTATAAACAGGTCAGCAATGACAAAGATGGCAAACACAACAGAAGCGATGCCATTGGCGGTCATGAATGCAAGGTTCACTTTTCGCAGATCGTTTGGTTTTACAAGCGAATGCTGGTAAATAAGCATGCCGGCAAACACTGCCACTCCCAACCAATACAGCCAGCCGAAACCGCCGAACCAACCGGCAGCTATCACACATGCTGAGCTCAGCACATGAAACAGTTCAGAAACCCGTAATGCTTTTGCCTTGCCCAGCCATGCAGGCATGGAATAAAGCTTGTGCTCTTTGTCAAACTCCTCATCCTGCAGGGCATAAATGATGTCGAACCCGCTGACCCAGAAAATAACGGCCAATGAAAACAAAACAGGAAGCCAGTGAAAAACTCCTGTAACGGCCAGGTAAGCCCCGATAGGCGCCAGCGACAAACCTAAACCCAGTACGAGGTGACAAAGAGGGGTAAAGCGTTTTGTATAACTATAACCCAGTACAACCAACAGAGCTATGGGCGAAAGATAAAAACAGAGCCTGTTGATAAAAAAAGTACAAGCAATAAACAGCAGGCAATTGATAATGGTAAAAAGCAAAACACTGTTGGCTTTTAAAATCCCGGCCGGAATTTCCCTGATGGCTGTTCTCGGGTTCATTGCATCAAAATTCCGGTCGAGATAGCGGTTGAAAGCCATGGCTGCACTGCGGGCAAAGATCATGCAGAGAATGATAAGCAAAAACTTATTTATGGGTTGACTTGTTAATTGGCTAATCGGTACATTATTTTTTTCCCAACCAACAGTCTTATTTAAATTCCACTGTCCGACATCAACAACCTTATAAACTAATTCTCCTGTAGCCCTTAATCCCAGAAAAAATCCAATCAGTGCAAAGGGCATAGCAAAGATGGTGTGAGAGAATTTGATTAGCGAGAGATAACTTTTTACTTTACTCATAAATTTTCAATGTTCAATACTCAATTTCCAACTTTAAAATTATACCCGTGCTATTCAACTATCACATCAAATACAGGAAACCACAACCTAAGTTTCCCCTTTGGGGGGCAGGGTGCTTCTCACCAGCTCCCACAGCACGACGCCTGCTGCTGTAGCAATGTTCAATGAATGTTTCATACCCAACTGCGGAATTTCCACGCAGCCATCGCAAAGATGAATAGTGCTCTGCTCCACTCCCGTCACTTCGTTTCCAAACAGCACCGCAATTTTTTCATTCTTTTTATGACGAAACTCATGCAGCAAAGTGCTTCCCTCCGTCTGTTCCACCGCATAAATTTTAAATCCATTTACTTTCAAATCGGCAATGGCTGCTGCGGCAGTTTTGAAGTATTTCCATTCAACGGTTTCTTCGGCTCCCAAAGCAGTCTTTTTAATTTCCTTGTGCGGCGGCCGGGCCGAATAACCGATGATATAAATAGACTGAATAAGAAACGCATCGGCCGTGCGGAACACACTGCCCACATTGTAGGCGCTGCGGATATTTTCCAGCAAAACTATGATGGGTAATTTTTCTGCCTTCTTAAACTCTTCAACCGATTTGCGGCCCAGTTCGGGCATGCCCAGTTTTCGCATGGCGCAAAGTTA
>CAZDUO010000098.1:0-13013 GCA_964508655.1 uncultured Chitinophaga sp.
GAATTACAGAACGTACAAGTGTGCGACCCGCCTCCCAAAGTCTTGTACGGCCTGCTTTCGCCAAAGCTTCAGCGAAGGCAAGCGGGCAGGCGCAACGGAAATATAATAGTAGTACTGGCGTTGGCTAATAAAAAATTAAATAAACAACTGGGGAGATAGCTTCGTCCCGATAAAACCGGGGCTCGCACCCGATAAAATCGGGGCTCGCAATTAAACAATCATGAAATCAGTATCAACCATAAAAATAAATTTTCGCGGGGGAATAATTTCTCCCGGCGATTTGTTTAATATCCTGGTGGCAGCCCGCAGGCTGGGTGTGCTATTTGTCCGGTTTGGTTTACGGCAGCAATTGTTATTCGACATTGCGGCGGAAGATGTAAAAAGATTAAGTGACGAACTAACTTTACTTGGCTTTACGTTTGAAGTGAATGCAGATAATTACCCGAACATTGTAAGCTCCTACGCAGCCGAAGAAATTTTTATCACACACACCTGGCTGGGCGAAGGCGTGTACAAGGATATTCTCGACCTGTTGGATTACCAGCCGAAGCTGAAAATAAATATCAGCGACAGCAACCAGAGTTTTACTCCCTTGCTTACCGGCAATATCAACTGGGTGGCTTCACCCGCGGCCCAGCATTTCTGGCATTTATTCATCCGCTTCCCGAAAACAAATGTGATTTATGAGTGGGCGGATATTGTTTATACAAACGATATTGCCCGCATGTCGAAAGATATTGAAGCGGTGATTCTTGACCGGGATAAAAGTTTTTATGACAACGAAGATGCTTCCGGTGATGCACTGTATGCTTTGATTTCTGCAGGCAATTATATTACCAAACCGGCTGAAACAAAACTGAAGCTGCCTGATTTTAATTTGCCTTATTACGAAGGACTGAACCGGTATTTTGATAAAAGCTGGCTGGGTATTTACCGCCGCGATGAATTGTTCTCAACCGAATTCCTGAAGGAACTTTGTTCACTTTGCCTGCAGACAAAAGTGGGACAGCTTTGCTCCACGCCGTGGAAGTCCATTATCATTAAAGGCATTGAGGAAAAAGACAGAATTAAATGGAATCAGTTGCTCGCAAAGCACCAGATAAATGTACGCCACGCAGCCAATGAGCTGAACTTCCAGGTGGAGGATAATTCTGCAAAAGGGCTTGCGCTGAAGAATTACATTGTGAAAAATCTGAATGCTGATGATGTAAGAACATTTGGAGTTTGTTTTGGTATAAAATGCCGGCAGAAAAGCGAAGTGTTCAGTACCATTCTTGTAAAAAGAAGACCGTTGTTCAGTATCGGCGGAATGGGCTTCTTCCATTTCTACGACGTTCTTTGCGCCAAAAATTTTAATCCGAATGAAAGAACAGGATTTGTGTTCAGCAGTTTCAATACAAAGTCTATGTTGCCTGAACAACTGCGGCGGGCCGTAATTGCTTTTTACAATTACCAGGCAAAACAACCGAAGCAGCCGAAAGTAAAACCCAAAACAATAACACAGGTGACGCCGGAGAAAAAAGAATTTGTACATCAATGCCCGCAGTGCAAAACGGTGTATGACGAAGCTGTGGGAGATCCCGAAAATGGAATTGCACCGGGTGTTTTGTTTGAACAATTACCTTCAGCCTGCTGTTGCCCTCTTTGCGAAGCACCTGTATCGGATTATGTGAAAGTGGAAAAACCGGTATTGGGTTTACAACCCGTTTAATGCAGCATGGGCATTGAAATTGCGGAAACATTTTTTCTTTTCTTCGGATACGGGAATAAAATGCGCAGCGATATGATACAACATATATTTCATGCTGTGTTTTGGTAATTGCTGCGAGTGGTACAAACCGAAGACAGGTTCTGAATTTTTTGCCAGGCTGTGTGCATCTTTCCGTCAAAAATTGGTTTTTATATGTAATCAGGGCAGGCCACCCTGGGTTATATTTCAATGGTGATTAATAAGGTGGCCGGCGTTTTCAACAACGGGGTTTTTAATATCGGTTGTTATTTATTGTAGTGAACCCGACCGGAAGCTTCTTTTAAAAGCTTTGGTTATTTTTAAGTATGAATAAAATCCGCATTGCACATGCTGACGATGCTGAGGCTATTTTAAAAATCTATGCTCCCTTTATTCTCAGCTCCGGTATTACCCAGGAATGGATAATCCCGTCAGTTGAAGAATTCCGGCAGCGTATTATTTCCACGCTCAAAGAAAGGCCCTGGCTGGTTGCAGAAATTGACGGAGAGGTTGCCGGTTATGCCTATGCCGGGAAACACCGGGACAGGACAGGCTATCAATGGTGTACTGAAACATCGGTGTATGTGGCGGAGAAGTTTTACCGGCGTGGCATCGCACATGCCCTTTACAGCGCTTTGTTTGAAATGCTGAAATTGCAGGGCTATGTAAATGCGTATGCTGTTATCACTCTACCCAATCCCGGCAGCATTTCATTTCATGAGAATTTTGGATTTACTTACTTCACCACGTTTAAAAACATCGGGTATAAACCTGGCTGCTGGCATGATGTAGGCTGGTGGCATAAACAATTAAAACCTGCTTCTGCTGAAACCTTGCCGCCGGTTCCCTTTCCTGCGCTTGATATCAAAATAACAGAAGCATTACTTGGAAGCGCTTCTCAATTACTAAAATAAAAAAACCTCCCGCAGGAGGTTTTTGTTGTGAAATCAGTTTACTGATTATTTATTTCTTTTAAAACGGTAGCCGATTTTTGCAAAGTAGAAAGCGCCGCCATAGCCCATTTGCACTGCATCCCACATGCCGCCGGTTTCCGTAAGCCCGGGGTCCTGTATGCTGGGATAGGAATCCAGCACATTTGCACCGCCAATGGCAATATCAAAATTGCTGTTGATTTTATAGCCCAGCGTGATGTCAAGGGTGTGACGGGCATCATACACATCAGGCGCCAATTCATCAAAGTTGAAATCAATCAGCTCCAAACCGGAGAAGCGGGTGACACGTACAAATGCATTGAAGCGGTTGATGGTATAATCAAGGCTTGCGTTCACCTTATGATCAGGCGCTGACGTAAGCAGGAAATACTTTTCTCTTACACCAAAATAAATTTCTTCCTTGCCGCTAAGCAGCGGGGTCGTATGCACGGCCAGCACTTTCATATTGTTGAAATTGGCAGCCACGGTTGCATTCAGCCTGCCCGAGCCGAGATTATCACTATAAGTTGCTATCACATCCAGGCCACGGGTTTTGGTATTCACTGCGTTGGTAAAAAATTGTGCAGCGCCAACATTCAGGCTTTGCAGTACGCTTCCTATTTTATCATCATTGGTGTCAAACAAACCGGTAAGTACAATGCGGTCTTCAACTTTTATCTGGTAAGCATCCACAGTGAGGTTTATTTTTTTGGCTATGCGGGCAACAAAACCGATGCTGAAGTTATTCGATGTTTCTTCTTTCAGTTCAGGAATACCTACTGCTTTTGCCAATGCACCGGTGTTGGGGGCTATTACCTGGTCAAAAATCTGGCCGGCCACCACGTTGGTAAAAGTAGAGCTGAAATGAATCTGCGGCAATGAAGGCGCACGGAAACCGGTGCTCCATGACCCGCGGAAGCTAAGGTTATTATTTATTTTCAGTTTAGTGGCCAGTTTATAATTATCCGTCCAGCCAAAGTCGCTGTAGTTTTCAACCCGCACGGCGCCGGCTATTAGAATATTTTTAGTGATATCCAGTTCTGCATCGGCATAGGCTGCAAAGTTTTTACGCCTTGCTTTCACCACATCTCTTGGCTGGTAGCCCGGGAAACCCTGTGAACCGCCCGGCCGGAAAGTGGTATCGCCGGGGCCATTGATGGAAAACACTTTGGGGTTGCCGTTTTCATCGAGGTATTGTTTCCACGAAGCCGTTTCGCCGGCAAATATTTCGTATTGCTCATAACGGAACTCCGAGCCAAAGGCCAGGTTCAGCCCGGCGCCTACGCCACTTAATTCTTTGGTGAAATTGGCTCCCAGTGTGCTGGAGCTTAATTGAAATCCGCCGGCATCAAATTCAGTGGGGGAGTTTCCTTCCAATGAAGCATTCACCGTGTTTTCAACTCCATAATGAAAACGGTTGCTGCCAGTGGTGCCGTTGAAATCGGAACTCCATCCGCAAAGCTTACTTCTTACTCCAAACGAAATGGATTTGTCAGTTATTTCCGATGTGATGATGGGATTAAATCCATCGGGATAAATGGACGTTACATTTCTTTCGCTTTCAGGATAGCGGGTGAAGGCAAAAGCCGAACCATCGCGGCGGTTGATGCCGCCAAAAGAATAAAACTGGCTGCTGCCGCCAAGGCTTACCTGGTTATTATAAAATGCCCGGTAGTTTTTATAAGAACCGTCGCCGAATTGCTGGCGATAGTTGTCAGGGAAAATCGGTTCATAGTTAGGGCGGAAAGTTTTGTCTTTATTCAGAAAATCGCCGGTGACATTAATGAAACCATTGTCTTTAAGTTTGAAACCATAATTCACATTAGCATTGTACTGAAATCCGTCCGTTTGATTATCCAGCACTTTTTGACCGTCATAATCCAGGTTGCCGCCATAGCCGGTTATATGCGTGCCGGCAGTAGCCGTAGCGGTAAATTCGTTTACACTTTGTTTAAGAATAATATTTACCACGCCGGCAATGGCATCGGAACCATACTGGGCGCTGGCGCCATCACGCAGTATTTCTATTCTTTCAATAGCAGCAGCAGGAATGGCATTTAAATCGGTGCCTGAATTGCCACGGCCGCGGCTTCCGTACAGGTTTACCAGAGAACTCTGGTGCCGTCTTTTACCATTGATGAGTACCAGTGTCTGGTCGGGCCCTAAACCACGCAACGTCGCCGGGTCAATATGATCGGCGCCATCCGATCCCGATTGCCTGTTGGCATTGAAGGATGGTGCTACAAAGTGCAGGATAGAATTTATTTCTACCATACCCAGCTGGTTGGTCACTTTTGAAATGGGAATCAGGTCCACCGGTACGGGTGTTTCAGTTGCTGATCGCTTCAGGCTGCGTGTACCCACGGTGGCTACACCGGCAAGCGTTACGGCGGCCGGTTCGAGAGAAACATTAACTGTGGCACCTGAAACGCTTACTTCTTTACTATTAAAACCGATTCCGGAAAAAACAAGCACAGCGCCAGCTCCGCTTGTGCGGATGGAAAAATTCCCGTTTCTGTCCGTAGTGGTTCCCGTACTGGTACTCTTCACAGTAACTGAAATTCCTTCAACAGGATTGCCCTTATCATCTGTTACCCTGCCTGTAACGGTTTGCTGAGCCAGCACATTTGTAAGTATTAAAAGCAATGAGCCGGCAAGGAGAATAAGTCTTTTCATCAGAGTTTAGTTTTGGTTCTCAATGCTTAAAAATAGGAGTTTTTTTCTAATACCGGAGTAATTGAAATCAACAGGACAGGAAAAAAAACGGAAGGCTAAAAAAAACCCCGCCGGGGCGGGGTTGAGTATGATTTATTTCTTCATTAAGTCCTTTGTAGCTTCCATTATCGGGTGCCGGTCCAGGTATTGGCCAATAAAATCAACTTTGCCTGCATCGTTGTAGTGATATACATTATGAACCCAGAAATCCAGTTTTTTGCTGTTTTTATATTTAACGTGGGCAAATGACCATGCAAGCACCCATTTACCTGTTGGCGCATATTGCGATTGCTGCATATTTACTTTCAGCGGAACTAAAATAAATTCTGAAAAATTCAGCGAATCAATGATTTGCCAGCGCCCCTTGTAATAATCCTGTATGGCCTTTTTGCCAACCAGGCTGTCGCCGCTTGACCATAGTTGCCTGGCATCATCTGCATAGTCTGCCGTCATACCATCAATATCACCTTTTGAAAACGCCATCAAACCATTTTTTACGCCATCAGTTTCGCTCATTGCCATCAGTTCATCTGCATTTTTTGGCGTATCAGAGGAAGTTGCTGTGGCCGGTTTTTCTTCGTTTTTTTCATTACTGCATGCAAACATGAATACGGAGATGAGGACTCCGGAAAGAATTCGCTTCATAAATTTTTTGTTTTGAGTTAAAAAAATGGTGACTCCTGGTTTTGACAGGGCAGGAAATGCAGAATTCAAAAGGCGGAAGCAATGCTGATTTTAAAAATAAGCACTATTATTTACCCGGCAAATAAAATTTTCCATCAGCTTCGGCAACCGGTTAAAGGCAATTGGCGTATTAAATTCAGCAGCGTATTTTTCTTTAACTTTAATCAGACAGCAATGAAACAGTATTGCCTGGTACCGGTCGTGGTTGTCCTGCTTTGCGGTTGCAATGCCATGAAAAAGCTGGAAGACGGTATTTTCATTCAGCAAAGAACATCTGCCAACCAGCCCTACCCCCGTGTGGACTCGCTGCTGATTGTTGCCAATGGCAATTCGGCCACGCAGCATATTATGGATGAGGTGATTCCCCTGGTGCGTGAAGGACTGAAAAAACGAGGTGTACCTACGTCCTCAGTTTTTATTTCCTATTCCGACAGGCGGATTAATGAAGCAGAATTTGACAAAAAAAATTATACCTACACTTTGTGGATTTACGAGCAGGACAGGAAACTGCAGCAACTGGAAGCGTACGATTACCTGGTGCCGCTGGCTATGAAAATAACCGACAACAGGAGCGACGCTATTATCTGGATTGCCACTTCCATTTTCAACAATATTATCCGCAAGCAATTTTACAGGGAAAGATATGCAGGCACACTGGTATTGCTGTTCAGGGTAAACGGGATGGTGCGATGAGATTTACTTCGCTAACTGAATCTTGTTTTTGCCAGCAGCCGCAAAGCAGTGATAGCCGTAATGACAAGGGTGGTGTAAAAGAAAATGCGGATGACTTGTTTGTCCCGCATGTGTATCATCAGCAGGGTGGAGCAAATCAGCATGAGGCCGATGATGAAAACAAAAGCCAGCCGGTTGATGTTCATGCGAAAGGCCTTGTTGGTAAAACTGTCTTCGCTGAAATTGACTTCGTGTTTTATAATTCCGTCTTTCATTTTACCCACTACCTCCTTCACATCCTTAGGCAGTTTGCTTACAAGGTAGATGTAATCTTCGGCCGAGTCCATCACCGTTTTTACAATGGCATCCCAGCTGAATCGTTCTTTTATTTTTTCCGTGGCATAGGGCCTTATCATGCTGGCAATAGAAACGTTTGCTTCAAGATGTTCTGCAAACTTCTGAATGGTGGCAAGCGATTTTATCAGTGTAAACAGGTTGCTGGGCACCCGCAGCCCGTAGCGGGTAATCACTTTAAACGCCTCGGTCATGATGGCGGAAATATCCACCTGTTCATAACTCATGTAGCTGTACTTTTTAATTATTTCACCCAGGCGGAATTCCAGGTCTTCCAGTTCATGGAAATACTGGATTTCGCAAAGACTCAGTATGGATTTGGCAATGCGGTGCGGGTCATTTCTTGAAAAGCCGAGCATAAAATCAATCAGCGCCTGTATCTGGCGGGGCTTCATGCTGGCCGCCATGCCGTGATCGAGCAAGACAATCTGGTTGTCGCCACGGATAAATATATTGCCGGGATGCGGATCGGCATGAAAGAACCCATGACGAAGAATCATTTTTAAAACAATATGCGTTCCGTTTTCGGCAATCACCTGCGTGTCGTAGCCGGCCGTTCTCAATCCTTCAATATCATCCGGGCGCATCCCTTCCACAAATTCCATAATCAGCAGCCGCTGCCGGCTGTACCCGGTAAAAACTTTCGGTATGTAGCAGCGGGGATCGTCTTTGAACATATCGGCAAAGCGCAGCATGTTGGAGGCTTCGTTGGTAAAGTCGAGCTCCTTCATCAGGTTTTCGCCAAAATCTTCCACAAAGCCAATGATGTTGAAACTGGCCAGGCCGGGGTATGATTTTACCACTTGCCTGGCAAGTATCTTCATCAGCACGAGGTCAATTTCAATTTTGTGTTTGATGTTTGGCCGCTGCACTTTGATGGCCACTCTTTCGCCGCTTTTCAGCACACCGGTATACACCTGGGCAATGGAAGCCGAAGCGAGGTGCTTACGGTCGAGATGAAGAAAAACCTGTTTGATGGTATCGCCAAGTTCGGTTTCAATCAGGCTGATGGCAAGGTCATCATCCATGGGTCTTGCGGCCGATTGGAGTTTTTTAAGTTCTTCACGCAGGTGATCCGATGCCAGGTCGGGCCGGTCGGCAATTATCTGGCCGAACTTGATAAAAGTGGGGCCGAGCTCTTCAATGGTCTGCCTCAGTTGCTCTGCCCGGCTGGTAAGTTTTCTGCCTTTGGGATCGAAGATGCGCCGCATCCATGTATTGTACATCCAGTTTTTGGCAACATGCTTCAGGATGATGAAAATAATCACTATCAGCCTGTACATATTTCTGAAAAACCGTGCAACCTGGAAGATCCACATAAGGGAGTTGTTTACGCTTTAAAGATAAGGGTCTTATCCTTTCAGCCAGCTTTCCAGTATTTGTTTTTGCAGCGGGGTGGGGTTGGGCATGGGAGTAATGGCAAAAGTTCGTTCTGTTTTTGTACCCAGAATTATTTCTTTTGTCGTGTAAGTATTGTTTACAGATACGGTGAGTATGATTTTTTCGCCGGGTTTGGCTGCTGAAATTATTTGATTGACCTGTGTGCCTGTTGCTTTTGTTTTGTTCACCTGCAGCAGCGCCTGGCCTCTTCTTATTTCTGCATTCCATGCCGGCGATTCCCATTCGACCGATGAGATGAAAACACTGTCTTCCCGTTCCCTCACCGAAAACCCTGCCCAGGCGCCGGGCAATTCTTTCAAAGCAGTATCAATAAGCAGGCCTGCATAAGCCAGGTAGGCGGTATAATCCGGTTGCCGGGTGGTGGTTACAAATTCAAACTCAGGTGCAATGAATGTGCCGGCAACCGTTTCGAATGCTTTGCGCAGTTCCTCATCGGTAAATCCTCTTTTCTTTTTCTGGTAATACTCCTGGTAAAGTAAACGCATCACATCGTCCAGCGATTTTTTATTTCCCGTAACCTGCCGGATTTTTAAATCAAAAAGCAAACCCACGGCCGGACCCTTATCATAATAAGAAATTGTTTTGTTCACTTCGTCGCCGGTACGGCCAAAGGGTCCGTCGCTCCATGTATCGTAACTTGCCTGCTCCAGCGTCTGGTAAAGGCGGCCGGGTTTATTTTCAACTGCTGCAACGTTTCTGCGCAGCGCTTCAAACAATTCTTCATCGGTAGAAATGCCGGCGCGGCGCACCACCAGGTATTCGTAATACACCGAAAAACCTTCAGAAAGCCAGAGCATTCGGGTGCGGCTACCGTTGTCGTAATCAAAGGGGCCAAGCTCCGCAGGTCGTACCCGCTTTACATTATAATGATGAAAATATTCATGCGCCAGGAAATGAAGCGTTCGGATATAATTTTCCCGGTTGTTTAAACCATTACCGTTAAAACCAAATGTAGTGTTGTTCAGGTGTTCGATGCCGCCGGCGCCCGGCCCGATGGCAATAAAAGTGTAGTGTTTGTAGGGGATGTGCCCGAAAATTTTTACCGATTCATCCACAATTTTTTTCAGGTCAACTATAAAATTTGCCCGGTCAAATTCGCCCAGCCTGTAACCAATAAAACGGTGCGTGACACCCCGCACCTTAAAAGCTGGCAATTCTTCAAGATTGCCGGCCAGCAGCGGGCTGTCGTACAGGATATCGAAATCAGGAGCCGTGTAAGTAAATTTTTTTCCGCTGACCGAATCAAGACCGGTAGCTACCCGGTTCCATTTGTTGTGTGGCACCACTTTGACCTGCACCGGGTGGCTGATCATTTTATCAATATGAAAAAAAACACCGGCAGGTAAAATATAGCCCCGGTTTTCATCAAGGTAAGGAGAAGCAACAAAGGCCCTTTCTGATTTTATTTCATAAATAAGTTTTACCGGGGAAATGTTGTTGCTGAAAACCCGCCAGCTGTTGCCGGTAGTTTTTTCCCATTTCAATTCACGCCCGGCGGCATCGGTGGCCCTGAAGTTTTTTACATTATTTGCATAATCCATCCGCTGGTAATAGCCGGGTGTCCATACCGGCATTTTGAAATCAATGGCATCCTTTTTAATGCCGCTGCAAACCAGCTCTACCTGGAAAAAATGCCACTCGGGGTTTTCCATTTTTACCGTATACACAAGGGAGCTTTTTTGCGCCGTTGTTATAAAAGTGAAAAATAAACAACAGGCGAGAAAAACAAAGCAGGATTTATATTTCATAGCAACAGGCAATCATTTAAGGTGTATGGCAAAAAATTCCAGCGTACGCTGCCAGGCAAGTTTGGCGGCCGCTTCATTATAGCGTGCCGTGGATGTATCGTTGTGAAAGGCATGCTGCGCCCCTTCGTACATGTACAACTCGTAAATGATATTGTTTTTCTTCAACGCCTCTTCATAGGCGGCTATGCCTGCATTTACATTTTCATCATTGCCGGCATAGTGCAATTGCAATGCAGCTTTTATTTTCGGCACATCAGCAGCACCGGGCTGGCGTCCGTAAAACGGCACAGCGGCTTTCAGTTCGGAAATATTTACTGCCAGGTTATTGGCCATGGCGCCGCCCCAGCAAAAACCAACACAACCCGCCTTACCGTTAAAATCTTGACGGGTTTTTAAATAATCATAAGCGCCGATAAAATTTTTCAGGTTATCCTCCGGCTTCAGATCACGAAAAGCGGATCTTGCTTCATCTTCGTTGGCAAAAGTTTTTCCCAGCGCCGATAATGCGTTTGGAGCAATAGCGAGATATCCTGCCGTGGCAGCACGCCTTGCCACATCTTCGATGTGTGCATTAAGCCCGCGGTTTTCATGAATGACAATTACGCCAGCGTACATTTTTTCTTCTTTTGGCCGCGCCACATATGCTTTCATTTCGCCTGGCACGCCGGGGTACGTTATGTATTCGGTAAATAAATCCTGCCCGCTGGTGATGGCCGCTTTGGCATAATTATTTTCCAGCAATGGCAACACGGCCATGGCAGCCATAGTGCTCCCGGTAAGCAGCGTAAGGCGCTGAAGAAAATCATGCCGGCTGAGCGGCCTGTGAGTGTACTCATCGTACAGGTTGATGATACGCTGGTCCATAAAAAAGTTTTTTAGCAGGCATTAAAGGTAAGGATGTGCTGTGAAAATTTTTTTAAACGGAGTACCGGAGAAATGCACAGTGCTTACCTTTGGCCTTCATTTTTAATTAAAATCAGCGTGTATATGAAACGACTTTTTTACATCGTGCCGGCAATTGTGCTGGCAGCCTGTAGCAGTAATGGCGATAAAACCGGCGAAACAAAAGATACAACAGGTCATGCATCACATGCCATGACAACCACTGAAATGCCTCCCATGCCCGAAATACCGGAAAATGCAAAAGTATTTTTTGCCAACCTGAAAGACGGGCAAACTGTGACTTCGCCAGTGAAGGTGGAAATGGGTGTGATGGCGCTGAGCGTGGATACCGCCAATGGAATTCTGAAATCTGCTTCGGGTCATCATCATATACTGGTAGATATTGATTCTATACCAACCGGTGAAGTAATTAAAAAAGATTCCGTGCATATTCACTTTGGCAATGCACAAACTTCTGCTGAAATCAAACTTCCGGCCGGTCAGCACAAACTCACCCTGCAGTTTGCCGATGCGCTGCACCGCTCATACGGAAGCCGCCTTGCAGGTTCGGTGACGGTGAATGTGAAGCAGTGAAAAAATTTTTCCGGAATGCATATTGCCCCGCGAAGGGGCATTTTTTGTGGTAAAAAAATCCGGGCTGATGTATGCACTGGAACTATCAGCCCGGTTTGTTGGTAAATGAAAAAACCCGGTATCCACTTTTCAGTGATTACCTGCGGTTTTCAGAAGCCGCTGTTTTGCTTTAGCCAGGGCTTCTTCTTTGGCCTTTTCTCTGTTTACTGAAGTGAAACGTGCAATGCAGGCGCCGGGGTCCAGGTTGTACACATGACAATAATACTCCTCAGCAATCCTGTACGTTACAACCCGCACACTGTTGCCTTCGATAGTGACGATTTCTTCAGTAAAATTTTCTGCGTTCATCAGGCCATTTGTTTTTCGGTCAAGGCAATAGCGCCTTTCTCCACCGGGGCGCCCACCAGGTTGCCCCACTCTGTCCACGATCCGTCGTAATTGCTTACATGCGGATAACCCAGCAGGTATTTCAGTACAAACCAGGTGTGGCTCGATCTTTCACCGATGCGGCAATAAGCGATGATTTTCTTTTCGGGTACAATACCCTTGCCCATGTAGAGTGTTTCAAGCTCTTCTCTCGACTTGAAGGTGCCGTCTTCATTGCAGGCTTGTGCCCAGGGTATATTGATTGCCCCGGGTATGTGTCCGCCCCGCTGGCAGGTTTCGGGCAACCCGGGAGGTGAAAGAATTTTCCCGGTAAATTCATCGTTGGAGCGGACATCCACCATAGCGCCGTCTTTGGCATTCATGGCCTGCTGCACCTGTGCCAGGTAGCTGCGGATGGATTCATCTCTTTCCTTTGATGTGTATTTTACCGGCTGTGGTTTTCGTACTTCTTTAGTAACCACCCGCCCTTCGGCCAGCCATTTTTTACGGCCGCCGTTCATGATGCGTACATCATTATGACCATACATTTTCAGTTGCCAGTGGGCCCAGGCAGCAAACCAGTTGTTGTTGTCGCCGTAAAGAATCAATGTAGTGTCATTGCCGATGCCGCTTTCACCCAGCAGTTTTTCCAGTTCAGCTTTGCTGATTACATCACGCTGTAGGGTGTCACACAGCTGGGTTTGCCAGTTCCAGCCCAGTGCGCCGGGAACGTGGCCTTCCTGGTAAGCCTGTGTGTCCACATCTACTTCTACCACGACGACATGAGGGTCAAATTTGTGCTGATCAACCCAATCGGTGGAAACCAGCACTTCAGGATGAGCATAGTCAGACATTGCAATCGTTTTTAATGGTTAAAAAATTGAGAAGGACTGTTAAGTTACGACGGGAGGCAGGTAATTTCCAAAAGAAATTTTT
>CAZDUO010000099.1:0-12621 GCA_964508655.1 uncultured Chitinophaga sp.
GTAAAGTAAAAACCTTCACTCTTGAAGAAGTGGAAGACGAGGCCAGGCAAGCGTATAAAAAAAGGAAACCTAAAAAGTAATGCCCTGGCAATTCCGCTTTCATCCACTCGCTAAAGACGACTACAAAACCGCTTATGCCTGGTATGAAGATCAGCAATCTGGTTTAGGTGAACGTTTTGGAAAAGCCATAAGACACAAGCTGCTGCAAATAGCTGATCATCCTGAAGCATTTGGCAGCAGAAGCAATATAAAATTCAGGGAAGCTGCAGTTGAATTTTTTCCTTACCAGATAATATTCAAAATCAGGAAGCGCAGTCATGAAATTTTTATCAGCGCTATTCATCATACTGCCCGGAGCCCCCGGAGAAAATACAGAAGTTAAAGCTGGATTTTTTTTCAGACCCTTATTACAAAAAAATTATTGGTTGTTATCGTAGCACAGCAAAAACGCTGCACCGCTGGCAGAAGGACATTGAGGGAATTCTATACGCGTTAAATTTTTATGACCCTTAATAAATCCGCAGAATCAATCAATAAAGGAACTGTTCGCTGCACTGCCGGCGCCTTTGCCGAATACCTCTTCCAGCTTGTTTTTATAGCTGCGGTAAACATACCGCCAGCCCACCCGCTCGGAATAGGTAATATCAGCTTTGGCCGATCCGCCGTTCGCATTAATAAAATTTATGATTTTTTGCCGCATGCTTCTCCATAAGGCATCCGTTATCCCAAATCCGATTCGGCCACCCACTGGAAGCCCTAAACCCGCAACGCCGGTCGACATCATATCAAGTCCTTTAATTACAAAATACACTCCCCCGGTGCGTGAATCCTTTCCGATAAAAAATTCCCGGTGCCCGCTTACAGGGTGATCCCCCGTATCCGGTGCGTGAATTGTAGTAAACCTCCATCCGTTAGGCCTTGCCAGGCTCACCACAACGGCTGCATTATCGGGTCCCAAAATATCCAGTTTCAGCACGGCATTTACCGGGTTATCACTCTCCCATACCGGCTTGTCAGTTACGGCATCGTAAGGATGAAAATCGCAATAAGCAGTATTCACCAGTTG
The DNA here is from genome assembly GCA_964508655.1 of uncultured Chitinophaga sp. Classification (GTDB taxonomy): domain Bacteria; phylum Bacteroidota; class Bacteroidia; order Chitinophagales; family Chitinophagaceae; genus VBAS01. The sequence goes on from CAZDUO010000099.1 coordinate 1,067, forward strand.
ATTAATAGTAAGGCGGATGTATTTTATTAAAGAAACTGCATTAAGCACAACACCGTTCACTGTCGGGAATTTATCAATTTTCAGCCGGTAAAAATCTGTATTGAGATCGTTACTGTACGATTCGTTGTGAGCATACTGAACATACATCTTTCTTGCTCTCAGTTTGGCCGTAATTTCTTCCGGTACCTTGAATAATAAAAGAGAAACCCAGTCGCCCACCTTCTCCAGCCTTTCTGCCAGTGTATAATTATCAAACTGCGGGTTTTCAAATACCTGTTCCGGCACGGCAGGCGGCATTTCGCTTTCTGTCTCCACAGCAGCTTCTTCCTCTTTAAGGGGATTTACACTGTCCGAACCCCACCTCACCTGGATATGCAGGTGATTGTTGTTATCAGGGAAAACAATGCCAAGCTGTAAGATCAGTTGCTTCAGCTCTGCATTTATAAGGTTGGAAGGATCTGTAGCCTTGAATTTAGTCAGGGTTTTATGCCCGAAAAACTCACCCTGTAAGGGCAACCCGAAACCCAAACTCTTTTTATATTCTGCCGGCAGGCTGACCAGGTAACGTAAAATCCTGATCACCATCCGTACCGAATCAGTGCTTTCAAAACTGCCTCCCCTGAAATTAATATCTATGCAGCGGCCGGCACAATGGCCGGTACATTTACCGCCCGTTGCATCCCTGATAAAACTTCCGATTATAATCTGGTTATAATTTTCACGTCTTGATGCCTCAGCAATATGCGAGATGACCGGAAGTATCTGGATGATCTTTGTATTCGGATTTATATTCAGCACTTGTTCGCCTCTGATGATCTTTTCCAATTGCTCTTTTGAATTAAAATTAGTTCCAATGATGCCTGCATTCATAGTATCAACAACTCGTTGTGCATGCCATTTGTTAAAATCAAAAATATTTTGAATAGGGGGTTGAGTTGAATCTGGTTGCAAAGCCGGAGATGGTTGGGCAGGTTGAAATAATGTACTTGTTTTAACTAAGATTTTCATCTTGCTCCAGGTATTTGGACCGATAATACCATCTGCAGTCAGCCCCTGCCGAAGTTGCCATGCTGCAACAGCCTGTGCAAATGCTTCTTCTCCTAAACTTACATTTTGCTGACCGGAATAAGGAAGTAAAAAATTGTTGATTTGATCATAGTATTGGTTCCAGCCCAGTTTGTTTGCATAATACTGGTTTTGTTTAACAGCATTTGACCAGTCTTTTACAAGATGATCCATTTCATATGACAAATTATTCTCCCTTTCCACCTCTTCATAGACTGTTTCTTCATAATAGTTATCGCCGCCGACCATTTCTTCTGTTTCCGGGTTATAATTTACAGATTCGTTTTCCATGTGTTCCCATTCCTCCTCTTCCTGCATTTCACCATATTCATTTTTGATCACTGCATCGTTTTTGTCCCCCCATGTTCTCCATTCAGGCAAAATCGGGCTTCCTGTTCCGCATTTAAAAGCGGGTCCGCCATCGGTAAGACCTAAATTGTTAATAGCCCATTGCCCGACATTATACCATATATCAGGCCCGGGATCATTTTCTCTCGAATCAGAGCTTTGCCTGTGTGCAAGTATATGTGTTGTTCCTAAAGCGATTTTCAAATAACTGGTAAGGAATCTTCCTGAATCATATTGTGCCTGTGTAGGAACATCTTTATTCTGAACTGTTGACTTTGTGTCAATCCACCATTTGCCTTTCACGTTCGGAAAATTGCCTTCAAATTCTACTCCTACACTTCGGGGGCTGATGCAGTTGCCATGCCAAATCATCCTTGACATCGGGTGCAGTTGAATAATGCGTCCATCCAGCATAATACAAAAATGGGCGCCGGTGTTTACATAACTTTCGGGATCGCTGTACCTGCGGCTTATACGTCCTGTTCTCTTGAATGCCATTTGATGAAGAACAAAGGCCCACAGTATTCGCGGATCACGAAAACTGTTGAGAATATGTTGCGGCTTGTTTCTTACACCGGATACACCTTGTCTGGTCCAGTCTTCTATTCTTGTTTTGGCTTCTGTGATTATGCTGGCCGCCGTAGCTCCCTGTTTTTGGATGGCATCCGTTTCAAGCAACGCTCTTTCGGTAACGGCATCAATGGTTCTTGTTTGAGAAAGATTATTCTTAACCTGGAAATCCGCAATCGCTTTTTTGGTCGGCTCGTCAAGCGTATTATTTAACGCTAAGCCCAGACCATATAATTTATTCAATACTGTTTTCGCCCAGCAGGTGCGGCCTTCGCAGGTTGTTGTTGCAGTTGAGTCTTTTGATGAAACCACGGCCACTTGTTGTTCCATGACTTCCGCAATTTCCCTCTCTTCCATTTCATAATCGCTTCTTTTGTCCTTGCAATCGCAGCGCCTGGTTCTACTTGATATAAAATCTTCACTTTCCGGGTAAGATTCTGTATCTATATTTTCTGGTTCAATATCAATTTCAGAATCTTCAGGGATTGTCTCCCCTTGCTGGATTTCCTCCATCGGTCCCCAACCACCCGACTCATAGGATTTAGCTTCTAATTCAAGCAATTCATTTTGCTGATCAACCTCTGCCTCTTCTTCGTTCAATTCTTTAACGATAAGTGCCGGTTCACCGTCAGGATATGGGTCAATAGCTCTTTGAAGAAGTGCTGATATCGCTGCTAATGTCTTTCTTAACAAGATAAGGCTCATAGGAGTAACAGCAGCCATCAGGGCAGCCGCCGCATTAAATCCGGGATGGATGAGTATTTTCACATCCAAATCCATTGCCGCTGAACTGAAATTCTCCTTATAATCCACCCATTTATTGAACGGATCCTTATCCAGGTCAGCTTTCAATTTTCTTACGATAGATACCTGGCTGGCATCTCCATCCTGGAACAGGGCTACTGCCGTTTCACTATCAAATGTCATGGATCGCCTGTTGCAATTTGCAGAACCGATAATTGCAAACTCATCATCAAAAATGTATGTCTTTGAATGAATTCTTCTGCGGATAGGTGCAACAGAAGCAGGGTTAAGCATTTTTATTTCAATCCTGCTTTTTTGACTTTTGTCCAGCCCATCATAAAGGAATTTGAGGAATCTTCCCCTGAATTTATGTGGAAACATCAGCTCACCGGCCAATTCATCATCCTGTGTGTGAATCTTAACCCGTAAAGCTGAACTGGCACGAATGGCTTTATTTATAGAGTATGCTATTTCTGGTGAAATCATGTACTGATCTTCAAAGAAGATAGACTGCCTGGCTTTTGCAATAGCTTGTTTAACTGTATTTAAAATTGAACGGTCGGCTTTGGTACGATCAGTGGGGTGATTGAATGTGTGAAGAACTTTTACAAAAGGAGTGCTGGGCGTTACAGGCACCTTTGTGTTTAAAACCGGGTCGGGCATGGAGGGTATCGTTCTTACAAACTGTGTGACATGTAAATTCCATCTTTTGACAAACCGTTTCAATAATGCTTCGGCGGCTTTACCCTCAACCAAACTATGAACATCATGCAATATCCTTGATTGGTACGTATATCTTCCATCTTTGTCATCCAGGTCACAATTATGGGCGGGATTAGGAAAAATATTCAGTTGCGGGCAGCAGAACCCTTTTAGCCCCATAATGCGGTTAGCATTGATATCCATTCCGCCACAAAATGCAAAAAGGCCTTTACTTCCTTTCACCACCAGTATTTTTTCATGATGACTACCTTCATTTGGGAAGGCTTTAGCCTTTCTGTACCAGTCATTCCAGGTGTCCAGGCGACTGAGATACGGATTCAGGGTATCCATCTTGTCCCTGACCTTGGTCATCAGATTTTTCATCCACTCTGTTCCATATGTCAGGTTATCCTTGATAAAATAAGCATTCGCATTGTTCCTTGTTCTTAAGTCATTGATAAAGGTTTCAGCCTTAGCAATATCATCCAGTGTTTCGGGATTATTCCAGGATATCAACTTTATTTCTACTCCTGATTCAGCGGCTTTGGTCAGCAAATTTCGAAGTGTGGTGCTGGTATCGAATCCTGCCAGGTCCTTAGAAGGATTGGGCATCAGGCAAAAGTCGATATCTACTACCCATCCGCTCAACAAATAAATGAAATGATCCTTTTGGGTAGCGGTCCTGATGATCTCAACCATCTTCCTGAATGCATCATTCCCATTCACAAATGTTTCAACTGGTGACTGCATCGCACCCGGAACAATGCTATGCCATTTGGATGGCGTAAGCACCACAGGGGCCGGCGCTGGTTTTGGCGTTGTTATCACTGTCTTCTTCAAAACATCAAAGGTTCCCGGGCCAAGGATGCCATCAATCGTTAACTTTTTTAATGCCTGGAAATCTGCAATTGCATAAGCAAAATTTTCATCACTCAATGGTGATGGAGAGCCGATGATCTTATTATTGAACAAATACTGATATACATTCGCTTTCTCTCTGCCCCAGATCTTGGACTCATAATATTTATTTGCTGCGATTGCTTTTTTAATGTTGATACGATATTTATTACTGAGAACGTCTGTCTTATCTTCAAAGACCAGCTGGTCAGTAAATTCAAAATCACTTTCAGAATTAATAAATTCAATTTCCAAAACTTCGTTATGATCGGAAAATGGGCTTTGCAATTCCGTATCCGTTGCAGGAATAGTTAAGGTTTCAGACGCTTCATCGATATAATCAGTAAATGGAGAATACATATAAAATTTTTAATTCCATTAGATATTCTGCAGGTAAGGAGAATAAAAATGGGTACGCCACAAAGTCTAATTGTGAGTTAACTTGTTGTAGCGTACCCAATCCTTTTTAATTCGTAGCAGCTTGTGTCTTCGCTCCGTTTGAACGAACGCTTACAGTTCCCCTGATATTTGCTTCAGGATTTTTAATTTTATGTCCTGTTGCTTTTTCCCAGTTATTAATTACAGTGAGAAAGTTATTCATATAATCACTGTCAATACTTGCTGCAGTACCTGGATTTAAACTAGACAACATTGTTTGCAGGTTTCCTGTTGTTTCCAAATAGGTTCCCAATTCCAATAGCGAAAGAATGTTTGCCGCTGCCCCTGCCATTTCGAAAAGATCCTGGCACTTGGTATGAGCAGGAACACCTACTTTAGCCCCGATTTTTATCAATCTTTCTCCAATAGTTGAAGATTGACAATTTAAAAATTGAACTACCTGTGTATCTGTGGAAACTATAAATGTAAACCATGTAGTTAATACAACTGAAGCATACTCTTCTATAGATAAATTTGTTCCTTGATAAGCATTTAAAGCGCCACCAGGTTGTCCGCCTCTGCGGGCTTTTAATAACTCCCGGATTTGTGTAGCTATTTCAACAATACCGTTTACATCAGACGTATTGGGGCCGGATGAGTTTCTTGCATTGATATAGCCTTGCCAAACTTCAGACAGATATTTTTCAAACAACGGTACAAATTGCTGGTTAGCTGTTTTAGCCTTAACATACTGGGTGGTTCCTCCAGGGCCTGAGTTTATGTCGCCAAAAGCAAGGTCCATTCCGAACATTCTGTAATATGCATTCCTGCGGTTCGATTCAAAATTTGGTCTTATTAAACTTCTTACGTTGCGTGATTTTGAGGTTTCACTTTTGAAAAACAATCGTTCAGAATTAAGAATCCATTGGTATACATTGGCGCTGGCAATTCCTAATTCCTCTTCATTCGCGTATTTTTCAATTAACCTTTCAAATATTTGCAATATCCTGGTATTCTCGATCAGGTACGCATATATTAAATGATAGGATGATGATTGCGTAAAATCGGCAATCACCGTATTGCTACTCCCTATTGGCCATTCATATTGAAAATTATCCGCCAGCGAGCCGGCAATACCATTTCCATTAATATCATACCAATGCCTGAGAATTGCGTCCTCAAAAATAGCGTAATCAGGATAGCTTGAATATGTTTCTTTATCAGTTGTAGAAAAACCATAAACAGGGTTGAATGTATTTGTTGCAATAACTCCCGGTGCGAATGAGCCGAAGGTAGAAGGAATATAATCACTAAGTATTGCTGATCCTGATTGTAAAGGACTTTGCAGCGTTGCAAAAATCATGTTATCTAAAGCATCCATAATATTATTTTTTAAGTTTTAATTCTATGGTTTTGATCTTACACTTTTTATGCCTCCGGCTTTCTTATTGTCTTCGATCTGTTGTTGTGTGAGAGTACCGGATGGAACAGAAAATTTGCCTGTTGATCTAAAAAAAACAAACCCATTGCCGCCGATAGTCCCTGCATCTGAAACATCTCTTTTAAGCACTGATGTTTCACTTTCACTTAATAACACTTTAAACTCTTTTAAATCAATTTGAACCCTGGTCTCTAACTTATCCAGATTATTTAATGCTATACTTATATCTGCAGGTGGATTTCGGGTGTCTTTAAGTTGGTCGTTCTGCTGTTTATATTGCCCTATCTTCGTCAAAAGATCGTCTCTGAGTTGGTAAACACGTTGTTTCTTCACTGCATCAAATGAGTCGATAAGTAATTGTTTCTTATTAATTAAGTCATTTACTTCACTTGCTGAAATCATAAAAATGGTTTTATTTATTTTGAAAATGTATTTAATTCAGTTCCACCGCAAACCCCAGCTTCGTCATCCATTCTTCCTGTTGCTTATAGAACGCCGGTAAATCGCCTGTCCCGCAACCTATCTTATACCCTCCTAATGCCAGTAACCGCAAACACTCTTTCCATATCCATGCGTGTGAAGTGTATAATGCCGGGCCTGCCATGTATTCCAGCTTTTCCAGTTCCTTCGGACCGGCACGTTCGGGTGGAATGATTTGGGACAACGACTTATTGCCAAACGCCCTGTACGGTCTCATCAAAAGAAGTTTTACCACATCAGGCAGGGCTGCCTCACACATTTTGATTAATCCGGCCGAAGGAAAATTTACCAGGTTAATATCATAATCGTTTTTAAATGCATTCGCAAGACTGTCCCACGGGCCTGCTCCATAAAACCGGCGGCACATTTCAATATTCATCAGCACCCGGATATAGGAAATCGGGTGAGGATCATGCTGGTGATAAGCAAACACAGCCTGCGGTACGCCGCTTACTACATCATGCAGCGCTGCCACAGCAGCAAACCCGGTATGTACAAAAGCAAATGCATCGGCCGCCATTTCACTGCTCCAGCCGGCAAAAGCAGTGCCCGCAATCTTTGGATGATTGCTCAATTCATTAACCAGGGCAGCCGAAAGTTCTCCGGTCCAGTTGAGTACATGTGCTACCTGGTGACCCGTTTCATGTATGATGGCCGTTGGCCTGTACAGGTTATGCTGTGTTACTTTTATCGCCGCTACAGAACTCACATTCCCGTCCCATAACCTTAATCCCGCTTTCAGTATAGATGCGCCTGCTCCCTTGTCCACATAAGTAAGTACCAGCGGTGTTTTCTTTCCTAAAGGTTGCAGCACCTCCTGCATACTTCTTACACATAAAATATCACAGGCGCGGAGCAAAGCAGCCAGGCCCGGAGTAGTCCGGGAATTAACGGCTACTGTATAAAAATGAATAGTCTCCTCTGCTTTTAGGTACCGGCTTCTTAGTTGCAGTAAACTTCTTTTCACGCCTCTTAAACTGTCTTGCTCACCTGCATTTTCAAGCTGCGCCTTTAAACTGCCGGCAAAATCAAGCACTTCATCAATACTTTTTTTAAGCGTCTCTTTTAATAATACACCCATATTATGATCAATGCCCTGCCAGGCATTGGCCGAAGCAAGATTTTCAAGTACACTCAATCTCGAAGCGGCCTGCAGCCAGTGATTAACCTGGCGCCTTAAAGAATTATGTATGGAGATCGTTGTTGTCATAATGAAAAAAAATCAGTCAAATCTTTTGTCGGCTTCAATTTTGATATCCGGAACAGGCAAATTGGGTATAGAAAGACCGGACAGATTTCCTACCGATACATTGCCGCGGATTGCATTAATTAATGTTCTGATGGTTGACATTCCGGGAATCTTGCTCCAGGTAAGTTTCAGAGTCACCCCGTCCTGTGGCTGCGCCTGTGCTGATTTAAACTCTGTGGCCCTTGCTTTGAAAAAGTTTATTACTGCATTATATGCCTGGTTGGAAATTTTTTCAACCAGTTTTTCAAACAGTTTGGCAAGCAGCCCCTTCCCGGCTATTTTTCCAAGCACATTTAACGGTGCAAACTGTTCTTCACGTTCATCAATGTTTTCCAGGTACATTTCCGGCATTGCTTCATGAACGATTTTTACTTTGCTGGAAACATTTTTTACCAGGATTCCATTTAAAACACTTTTCACCGCTTGACGGATGCTTAACCCTGCACCCAAAAAGTCATTTTTATTTAGTTTTTCCACTATGGTTTTTGCTTCCTCCTCACTGAAATAGTAATTAAGCTTTATCTCCGATTTAATGAAATTAATGACACATTGTATGTCTGCTGACCTGCTTTCTGTTGTTGCAACAGGCTGCCCGCCTCCCCTGTGCTTATGCCGGGAGCGGTTTACCGGTGGAATTCTTAATCTTGCACCCTCTATTTCAAGGTAATAAAATCGCTGCCCCGCTACTGATTTAAAACGGGTAGCCAGGTTCTTGAGCCCTGTATCTTTTCCAAGCGCAGGCTCCTTTAATAACAGCGAGGCTGCCTGTTTTGTTAATGGAAGCAGTTGAATCCATGCCTTAGGTTGCCTTGGATTCAGGTGCGGAAGACTTTCAAATTTGCCTATCAGGCTGAGGCGGCCGCCCATCATGGTTTCATATAAATGAACCTTTGCCCTTATTGGCTTTGAGGGATCAAGTCCGTATTTATCTTTCAAAAAATTTGCTAACGGTAAATTTCTGAACGTGGTTACCGTGGCTGCAGTTTGAGGATCTATCGTGATATCATATACATAAGTGAACTTTTTATAGAGCTTGACGGGCATATGTCTTGGCATCGCCACCCATACTGCGTTGTGTTTTGTCGGTCTTAATTCCTCTTTTATATATTGGGATGGAAAATTATTGGCAGCAGCCTGTTCAAATGCCTCAAGCAGCTGCATGGTAAGATCTTCTGTATCTGATAATGTTTCTTCATTCAGCTCATTCATGTTTTGCACAGTTTCGGTAATGGTATTTGCAATGGCTTCATATGCCAGGTCGGATTTTTCTGTTTCATACACTTCAAACCCGATAGCGCTCATCCCCACATCAATTATACTGGCAGCCAACGGCTTTGCCACTTTGGCTGGAACATATTTACTTACAAGTTTTGCCAGTAACCCGGCAAGAAAATTTATTATTTTTTGACGCCCGATAATTTTAATTCCGATTTTAATAACCGGTTTTAATGCCATGATAGCAGCCGGCAGAAATCGTTCTATTGCAGGGGCGGGACTTTCCCCGGGCTGTAGATTTTTTAATTCATCTATAAATTGCTGGCGGGCTGCATCCAGTGAAGGCACATTCGTATAACCGGTCTCATAACCGCTTATACGCTCAAGAGTTTCATCGGATGATTCGTAATTCATGACTGTACTTTCTGCTTCATCTTCATTCTGCGTAAATACAAGTTGAGCAATGTAACTATCCAATTCGGTTTGAACTGCATCCAGATCACCGCTGGATTGGGTATCTGCAGATGATGTATCCCCCGATTGAGTATCCGCAGGTTGTGAATCGCCGGCTGGCTCTTCTGCTGGTTTAATGTTTAAAAACTTCTTTGCTAATGCCTGGGCATGCGGTTGCAGATTTTTGGGAAGTTTTCCAATAGCAAATTTTAAAACTTTATTTAGCAATGGCCGTACAAGTCTTTTAAGTCTTTTGAGTATAATACCGACAGGTAAAATTTTCCCTACCGCTGCTATACCTTTTTTTGCTAAGGAAACCCCCTTTTTAACCACAGACTTCACCTTTTTGAAAATCTTTCCGAAGAATTGCTCCTGCGCCGGGGTGAATTGTCCATGATCGAATTCCATTGCCTCAAAAAATGTTTCTACGGAAGCTTCTGAATGATCGGCCAGGTTGTTTCCTGAAAAATGCTGTGTAACCTTGTCAATCATACTTTCAGCTTCCTGGATAACCGGGGCAAAATAATCCCTGGCCTGTTGTGTTGCAAAGGGAATGTAATTCTCCCCCATTGCCAATTCGTTCGAAACTTTGTTGCGCCAGGTATCCTCCACTTCATCTGCCAGTTCATATAATGTCTCTACAAATTCCTGGTCGTGTAACTCAGCCAGGAGATCAACATACTCCTCACCGGCCGGTGTCAGAACATTTAAAGCAGACGTTGCTTCATACGTTCTGGAAAAAGGACTCTCGGCTTCCTGGAAATAACTGGAAAAAAAACTTTCCACCGATTCACCTTGATCAGTTTGCTCCTCCTCTCTTGATACGGGAATATCGGTAAATGGTGTTTCAAACTGTGCCAGGCCGGCGCCATTCATACTTTCTCTTTCCATATAAAAAGAATTAACGTGAAGACATATTTTTATAAATGTAACTTCCTGCGGAAAGGAATCCCTATCCCTATAAAGGGGGATTTTTCTACTCGCACTACTTTTCGAAGAATGTCTGATGGTAATAATTAATCATCGCAGCAGTATTTTTTGCGCCTGTCTTTTCCAGTATATTTTTCCGGTGCGATTTTACAGTTTCGAAACTGATAAATAACTTTTCAGCAATTTCCTGGTTGGTCAGCCCCTGCATTACAAGCCCAAGAACCTCAATTTCCCTGATACTTAATTTCTGGTTGTTGATTTTAAAATCTGAATTCTTTTTCCTGTTGATTAAAAAAATGGCTTCATTTAAATCTCTGACTTCAAGGTTGATAATAATATCAAACCCCTGGCCCGTATTTCGTATAGCTGCAAGCAATTCCTGGATTCTGACCAGGAGTTGCTTTTCCGAGTCAGCCGTCCACTCATCTGCTTCAAAAAATTTAATTTCATTGCAGTTAATTTTTGTACCGCTATATACCTGTATGCACAGACTCGCCCCCATACCCGGAACAGTAAATGGTGTTTTTGAAATTGATCAGGTGCGGAACTAATACATAAGGAGGGATGAAATAATAGATTAGTATTGAATGGGATTTCATTTACCCGGCTGATCTGCTCCCCGTGAATAATATAACTACACTTAAAAAAATCGTCAGTCCTTTTCTAAAATTGATTTTTGATCTGCGTCGTATGGCTGCTAACTGATTTTATCAAAAGGTATTAATATGCAGGTGATTAAAAGCAGGTAGTAATACGCAAAAATTCAGGTAGTAACTGTTGTTTTTCATATTGAATAGTATAATTCAATTTTCCCGGGTGCTTATTTAGAATTCCGAAAAATGATTTTTTTTTAATTGTCCGGCCAAAATTTCAACCATTTCAACAGAACCCCTCCGGTTAAGGGTTCATGCCCCTCTCCGTGAGGAGAGGGGTTGGGCCTGCCATCCAAAGCTTTAGCGAAGGATGAGGTGAGGCGATAAAAGCTGGTAAAAGATTTCGGCCATTTCAATATAACCCAATCCGGAAGCGGGTTCATGCCCCTCTCCGTGAGGAGAGGGGTTGGGCCTGCCATCCAAAGCTTTA
>CAZDUO010000099.1:12721-12866 GCA_964508655.1 uncultured Chitinophaga sp.
GCGAAGGATGAGGTGAGGCGATAAAAGCTGGTAAAGTTTTTCAGCACTTTAACCGGACAAAAGTGATTTTTTTAAATAAAAAATCCCTGCATAGTAATATCTGTCTCTTATACACATCTCCGAGCCCACGAGACTAGGCATGATC
>CAZDUO010000100.1:0-10614 GCA_964508655.1 uncultured Chitinophaga sp.
TTTATTTGAAATTAAAATGCAGCGAAATGCCGCCGGCCAGGTTGAAGGCAGGCGCTGCATTGTAATACCTTCCGCCGAAGGCATTGATGTCGTTGCCGAGGCTGTACTGCACATCAAAAATATTATCGGCCGCAATAAACAAATCCATCAGTACTTTGGGATGCAGTTTTTTCTTCCAGCCAGTTCTTGCATCCAGCAGGTTGTACGAAGAGGCGTAAGCTGTGTTGGCATCATTGAGCGGAATGGGATCGCTGTAATAGTACCTGATATTAATATAGGCGCCGGATTTTGCTGCCATGTCAATTCCTGCTGCCAGCACCTGCGGCGACACACTGGGCAGTTTGCTACCGGAAAAATCCGTAGAAACCTGTTTGAAATCTTTGTAAGAAAAATCATTCCACGTATGGCTGAGCCAGAGCCGGAGATCAGTGACGGTTTTCTTTGCATTGCTGAGCACCTGCCACGACACATACGATTCAACTCCCATCTGTCTGGTGCTGCCGGCATTTACGAAATAATCGGCGCCGTTGGCATCCCTGCGCTGCACAATTGTATTTTTCAATCCGAAGCGAAACGCATTGACATCATAATAAATTCTTCCCCGGTTGATGGTGCCGCGAAAACCGAGTTCATAGTTGATACCGTCTTCAGCATTAAGACTGGTGGCAATAATACCGCTTGATGGCAACAGTTCAGCAGTTGTGGGTGGTGAAAAACCACGGGCAACGCTGGTGTAAACTGAAATGTGTTTTGAAACTTGTTTGAGCAAGGCAAGCCTCGGCGCCACTTCGTTTTTGTATTTTCTTTTTTGCTCAATTACCGGTGTGGCCGATAAACGGGTGATGCTGATGTGCTGTGCATTCACACTGGCCCCGGCAGTGATAAACCAGTTTTTTGGCAGTTCAAGTGTTGCCTGTGCAAAAGCAGAGAAAACCCGGTTGTTGATTTCATCATCAGTCTGCAGCGTATCGGGGTTACCGGTTTTATTTGAATAAATCCGCACCGATGAAATGCCCTGCTGGAATTCGATACCTGTTACTATATTCAGCTTCGATTGTTCGCTGAAGTTTTTTGTAAACCGGAAAAATGACCGGCCGCCGGTATGCGGCTCATTAGTGCGGCCGTAGTTTCTTATGGTCGGGTTCAGCAGCCGCGTGGATGCGCCGTAAAAAGAGGTGGTGTTTTCCCAGTGGTCAGAAAATTTCTGGCTGAAGCTGATGCCGGCTAAAAAAATTTTCTGGTAAATGGCCGCTTTGTTTTCTGCAGCGCCGGGTGTTGTACCCACTCTTGGTCTCGATGCTTTCGGGTTGCTCATATATTCTGATAAAGTAAGTGCGCCGGGTGTTTCGTAAAACAAATCGCCCCCGATGAAATGCGTGGTGATGGTTCCTTTATCAGAAAGAGCGGCGCTGAGGTCCCAGGTAAAAACTTTCCGGTCGAGTTCAGTATGATTACGGTAACCGTTTGACGAAAGCTGCAAATAATTAATGGTATTCTGAAATGCATCGGTGCCAAGCCGCAAGTTAAAGTTCAGGTTATTCAGGCCCCAGTGCCCGGCGCTGTAATCAAACGAAAGACCGGGATGCCAGTTGCTGCGTTCTGTTTTCAGCAGCAGCACACCGCCGGTGCCGGCGCCGTACAGGCTGCTGCCGGGTCCTTTAATCACTTCAATGGATTGTATATTGTAAAAACCAAGCTGATTCAGATACGTATTGCCGCCCGGATCGGTATAGGGAATATCGTTGTAATAAGTTTTTACATTCCGTACACCAAACGGTGAACGAAGCGAACTGCCGCGGATATTGAGACGGTAACTGCCGGGTGACCGTTCCTCCATCCGGATTCCCGGGTTACTGTTCAGTGCCGGCAGAATACTCGTGTTATTGAAGCGGTTGAGTTGCGGTTTGCTGATGATGGCAATGGATGCCGGCACCTGCATCAGTTTCCTGTTTTGCTCAAAGGCTTTCACCGTTACTTCCTGCAGGGTGACGGATGAATCGGTTGCGTCAGTTTGCGCAGCAAGAAATCCGGAGAATGTTAACAGCAGTATGGATATTAAAATATGTTTCATAAAAAACGGAGGGTAAAGTTAACAGCAATAATCCACATGGAAATTATGTTGATTGAGGGCTGAAAACTTTCATGGGCTTTCACGATTGACAATTCAAGTTTGACGTAACAGGAGTTTCTTTATCTTCCCTGCATGAAGTCAAACAAACTGAATCTTTTTTCCCTCACCATGATCGTCATCGGGCTGGTCATCGGCATGGGCATCTTCCGCACTTCAAAAGATGCAGCACAGGCTGCGCTTTCACCCTCCCTGTTTTTTGCCGCCTGGATGGTTGGCGGACTGGTGGCTATCTGCGGTGCTCTTACCTATGCTGAAATCGGCAGCCGCTACCCCGTCACCGGCGGTTATTATAAAATATTTTCCTATGCCTATCATCCTTCCATTGCCTTTGCCATCAACTGCATCATTTTAATTTCAAACGCAGCCTCGCTGTCGGGAGTTGCTTTAATCGGCAGCGAATACATCACGCCGCTGGTTTTTACATCCGGCGCCAGCGATTTTGTAAAAGCACTCGTGGCCATGGCCGCCATCATTTTATTTTATGGAGTAAACCTGATGGGCCTTCGCATGAGCTCGCAAACACAGAATGTGCTGATGCTGATAAAAATTGCCATGCTGGTTGTCATCATTGCTTCACTGTTTTTTCCGCAACTGTACAATCAGCACCCGCTGCCGGTACCCGACAGCAGCGCTGCAGAGTCCGGCGCCATCCTGCTTTCCTTCGGCGTGGCATTGAAAGCAACTTCTTTTACCTATGGCGGTTACCAGCAAACTATCAACTTCGGCGAGGAAATAGAAAATCCAAAGAAAAATATTCCGCGGGGAATTTTTACCGGCATACTCATCATCATCCTCCTTTACCTGTCGGTAAGTTTTGCATATTATAAGATCATCGGCTTTACCGAATTGAAGGAAACATCCGGCATCGCTTCCATTGTGGCGGAAAAAATGTTTGGTCCGACGGGTAAATATCTTTCTTCCATTTTATTGTTTGTGGCCGTGCTGGCTTATGTAAATGTGTTGCTGCTAAGCAACCCGCGGGTGATGTATGCTATGAGTGAGGACGGCATTCTGCCCAAAGCATTTAAAAAGAAGGAAGAGAAAAAAGATGTGCTCACGGTGAGCCTTACCGTGTTTGCCGCCGTTTGCGTGGTGGTGTTGTTTTTTGCCGATACGTTTGACAAGATTCTCAGCTTTACCATTTTTCTCGATTCCATTGGCATGGCCACATCGGCCGCCACCATTTTTGTTTTGCGTAAAAAAACAAAACACCTTGACGGCACCGGTATTTATTCCATGAAATTTTACCCCGTGCTGCCCGCCATCTTTATCCTGGCTTACCTGTTTATCGGCACCGTCATCGCCATTACCTTTCCGCAATATGCCATCATCGGCCTTTCGGTGTTTGCCGCTTTCCTGCTTATCTATTTTGCTACACAAAAACTGAGAACTAAAAATTAATAAGATGGACATCTCAAAAATAGTTAATGAGCTTGCCGAAGAAAGAGAACATTATTTCAGTGCCATGGCGCCGCCCATTGTGCAGACGAGCAATTTTGCTTTTAAAAAAGTGGATGACCTGAGCAAAGCGTTTGAAGATGAGTCCGATTGCTATCGGACGAGCAATTATCTCTACAGCCGCGGGCTTAACCCGACGGTGGATATACTCCGTAAAAAACTGGCGGCGCTTGATGGAGCGGAAGATTGCCTGGTGTTCAACAGCGGCGCTTCGGCCATTTTTGCTGGCGTGCTGGCCAATATAAAAGCAGGCGATCATATCGTATCGGTAAAAGCGCCATACACCTGGGCGCAGCGCATGTTTGATGTGATATTGCCGCGATTTCAAGTGCATACCACCTACATTGACGGAACAAAAATTGAAAACTGGGAAGCGGCTACTCAACCCAATACCTCACTTTATTACCTCGAATCACCCAACAGCTGGGACTATGCCATACAGCCCATTCGTGAAGTAGCCGTGCTGGCAAAGAAAAAAAACATCATCACTTTTATTGACAACAGCTATTGCACGCCCATTTATCAAAACGTGATTGCCATGGGCATAGACCTGGCCATGCAAACAGCCACCAAGTACATCAGCGGGCATAGCGATACATTGGGCGGTGTGCTGAGCGGCACTCATGCCATGATAAAAAAAATATTTGACAGCGAATACCTGAACATCGGCAGTGGCATTCAGCCTTTCAATGCGTGGCTTCTGATTCGCGGATTAAGAACATTACCGGCAAGACTTGACCGCATTACAAAAACAACTCATGAAGTATTGAAATTTTTGAAACAGCATCCGAAAATTGAATCGGTACTTTTCCCCTTTGATGAATCATTTCCGCAATATGCACTGGCAAAGCAGCAGATGACCGGCGCCTGCGGCCTGCTGACGATGGTGATGAAAACAACCCGGAGGGAAGAGATTGTAAAATTCTGCGAAAGCCTGCAGCATATTATGATGGCCGTAAGCTGGGGCGGGCACGAAAGCCTGGTGATACCCAAATGCAGCGGTATAACGGAAGAACATTTCAGAGCAGATAATCCAAGACATCGTTATGTGCGGATGTATGTGGGGCTGGAGGATGCGGAGTATTTGATTAAGGATTTGGAGCAGGCGCTGGAGGGGCTGGAATAATTTATTTAACCCAGATTTTATTTTTCATTTGTTAGTGGGGGTAATTTCTGAAAGCTTCCCATTCCGCTTTGGTGATGTTTAAAGCTTGTGGTAGCGATTCCAGCAACTGGCTGTTTCTACCCCCGTTGGTAGCCTCTAAAGTGACACAATACTGTTGCATGTGCAGCCCAGCCAATGCGGGGGTGTACCAAAAGCCGGAATAAAGTTAATGGGCAACTTCAAACCAAAGCAATTTCACCTGGCTGCAAGGATGCCCTGCCCGCCTGTCATAATTCAGTCATCCAGCAGGGCTTTTCTCCTATTTTTGCGCCATGTTTAAAAGGAACATTTGGTTTTTGCCACTCATTGTTTCAGGCCTCGCCGCAATGGCCCAGGATAAATGGGACCTGCGCCGCTGCGTGGAGTATGCCATTGCCAATAATATTACAGTAAAGCAAAACGAACTGCAGACCCGCTTTTCTGAACTTACTTACAAAGAAAGCCGGTTGGCGCAACTGCCCTCACTCAACCTGCAGGCCAGCACCGGCTACCGCTTCGGCCGCTCCGAAAACCCTACCACCGGTGTGCTGGAAGACAATAATTTTTTAAGCGCCGGTTTCAGCCTGCAAAGCGGCGTCACGCTGTTCAACTGGTTTACCCAGAAGAACACCATTGAAGCTAACCGCCTGACCATTGAAGCCGATAAGGCGCTGGTAAGAAAAGTGCAGGATGATATTGCACTCACCGTGGCGGTGGCTTACCTGCAGGTGTTGCTTACAAGAGAGCAGGCCAATCTTGCAAAAATTCAGATTGCTACAACCATCGAACTGCTTGCCAATACAAGAAAAAAAGTGGATGCCGGCATTTTGCCTGAACTGAATGCTGCGGAACTGGAAGCGCAACTTAGCCGCGACAGCTCCAACCTGATTTCGGCCGAAGCTACCCATCAGCAGTTTATTCTGCAACTGAAAGCCGCATTGAACCTGGATGCCGGCGCCCCCTTTGATGTGGATACGCCGCCAGTGGATAAAATTCCACTCGACAATCTTGCCGACCTTCAACCCGAAGCGGTGTTTGCCCTGGCGCTGGCCAACCTGCCGCTCACTAAAGTGATTGACTATCGTCTTCAGTCGGCACGTAAGTCGGTGGAAGCCGCAAAAGGATTTCTGTACCCGCGGTTCTCCGCCTTTGGTGGCATGGGCAGCAATTATGTAAATATTAAACTACCCCAATACCAGGTGGGAGCACCCAAAGCAACCGGTGCATTTGTAACGGTTGGCAGCAATACCTATGATGTTTTTGCGCCATCGTTTGTGCAGGTGGGAGAGAAAGCGGTTCCTTTCGGCAGGCAGATTAATAATAACTTCAGCCAGAATATCGGCATTGCATTGAGTATTCCTGTTTTCAACGGCGGCTCGGCACGCAGCAACTGGGAGCGAAGCAAACTGATAGTAAAGCAATGGGAGCTGAACAAAGAACAGGACAACCAGACCCTGAAGCAGGATATTTACAAAGCCTATAATGATGCCACGGCAGCGCTGCAGAAATTTTATGCCGATAAAAAAAGCGTGGAGACCTCGGCCAAGTCGAATGAGTTTGCACAAAAAAGGTACGACCTGAACCTGTTGTCAACATATGATTTGCTCAGCAGCCAGAATAATTACCTGCGGGCAAAAATCCAGGCCTTGTATTCGCAATACGATTATGTGTTTAAGATGAAATTGCTGGAGTATTATAAGGGGCAGGGGATAAAGTTATAAGACGGAAGTCGGAAGTCGGGATAAGGAAGAGCAGTTAAGGTAAAACAAATTTTATCGCTTTCGCCATTGACGAGAAGTTTAATCGGAGTTGCTGCAGATGAACGGAGCGTCGCAACGAAAGCTTAATAGGAATTCAAAAGCTAAGTAAATAAAAAACTTTTTTTTCATCAAAACTCTCCGCCTTTGGCGGAAGGGGGGTTATCATGAGCAAGTCAGTTAAATGGATACTGTTTAGTTTATTGGGGTTGATTGTGATGCTGGTGGGGTATAAAATGATTGCCGGCAACGATGATACCGGCATCAAAGTGTCAGCCGAAAAAGCGGCCAGGCGGACCATCATCGAAACGGTGACTGCCAGCGGCAAAATTTACCCGGAAGTGGAAGTGAAAATAAGCCCTGATATTTCAGGCGAAGTGGTGGAGCTGAACGTGGAAGAAGGCGACAGCGTAAAGCGGGGGCAGGTGCTGGCACGCATCTTTGCCGACATTTATGCATTACAAAGAGATGAAGCGGCTTCAAGGGTGAATCAGAGCGAGGCCGTAGTAGCCAATAGCCAGGCCAGCCTTGAAGCGCTGAAGGCAACACTTGACCAGGCCAAACAAACTTACGACCGTAATAAAAAACTTTATGATGAAAAAGTAATTTCACGTGCCGAGCTGGAAAACTATGAAACCTCTTACAAATCAGCGCTGGCTAATTACAATGCTGCACTGCAAAATATAAAAAGCCTGCAGGCGGGAGTGCAGACAGCACAGACGGGGTTGAGCTCTGCCAATAAAAATCTTGGTCGCACTACATTGGTGGCGCCGATGAGCGGTGTGATTTCATCGCTGTCAATAAAGAAAGGCGAGCGGGTGGCCGGCAATGCATTCAGCCTGGGCACTGAAATGATGCGTGTAGCCGATATGAGTGTGCTGGAAGTGCGGGTGGATGTGGGTGAAAACGATGTGGTGAAGGTAAACCTTGGCGACAGCGCCGATATAGAAGTGGATGCATACAACAACCGCAAGTTTAAAGGTGTGGTCACTCAGATTGCGGCCAGTACCAAAGGCGGAACAGGAGTACAGTCGCTGACAAGTACGGATGTGACGCAGTACGAAGTGAGAATACGGCTGGATAAAGAATCGTACAAAGACCTGGTTGACCCGGCCCGGCCGAAAAAATTTCCGTTCCGCCCGGGCATGAATGCCAGCGCCGACATTAAAACCCGGCGGCATGAGAATGTGCTGGCCGTTCCCATTAATGCGGTAACTACAAGGGTGAAGGGCAGCGATAAAACCATTGCCGATGTAAAAAAGGAAGAAAAGAAAAAGCAGGATGCCGCCGGCGAAACGGAAGAAAATATAACGGTGGACAGCGATGAGCTGGAAGAAATAGTTTTTGTAGTGCAGAAAGACGGTAAGGTGAAAAAGCTGGTGGTGAAAACAGATATACAGGACATCAACTACATTGAAATAAAAGAAGGCTTAAAAGAGGATGATGAAGTGGTGACGGGCCCATTCAATGCCATCAGCAAAACACTGAAAGACGGCTCGGCAGTGAAGGTGGTACCGAAGGATAAGCTGTTTGAGAATTAAGAACCGGGATTTACGGGATTAAAAGGTTTAGGAGGAGATTCAGAAGAGTCTAAAAGTCTTAGGCTCTTTTTTCTTTTATTATATCATTGAGTAAAGGTTCATTTGTTTAATTTTATTTATCGTTAAGATTTGTAAATTCTACAAGGCTTTTTTCCACTTAATCCAATGAATCATATAAAAATCGCGGTTCTTCATGAATAATCCTGTAAATCCTGGTTCTTTCGGCATCATCGGCAGCGGAAGCTGGGCTACGGCGCAGGCAAAAATTCTTACAGATAATCATCATGCGGTCAACTGGCTTGTACGCTCAGAAGCGATGGCTGATTTCATCAGCCGGCGGCGGCATAATCCCAATTATCTCAGCTCCATAATTTTTAATACTTCTTTGCTTCATCTCAGCACCGATGTATCAAAAGTGGCAGCGGCATCTGATCATATCATTATTGCAGTGCCATCGGCATTTGTAGCGGATGTATTAAAGCCCCTTTCAAAAAATGCATTTGCAGGAAAAAAAGTGATTTCGGCAGTGAAAGGGATCATTCCCCGGCAAAATATCCTGCTCAATGATTATCTCGCCAAAGAATTTGATGTGGAGCTGAAAAATTATTTCACCATCATGGGTCCTTGTCATGCCGAGGAAGTGGCTTCAGAAAAATTATCCTACCTCACTTTTTCCGGCGCCGATGAAGAATATGCCGCTGAAATTGCATCGCATTTCAAAACCGAATACCTGAACACCGTGGTGAATGACGATGTGTACGGCGTGCAGTTTGCCGCCATCCTGAAAAATATTTATGCCCTTGGCGCCGGTATCGCCCACGGGCTGGAATACGGCGATAATTTTTTAAGCGTACTCATTGCCAACAGCGCCGATGAAATGGCGGGTTTCCTGCGGCAGGTGGGCATTCACCGCATTGAAGTGGGTGTGCACGAAGGCGAAGACCCGGTGACACATAAGAAAAGAACCAACTACGCCGCATCGGTGTATCTCGGCGATCTGCTGGTAACCTGTTATTCGCTCTATAGCCGCAACCGCACTTTCGGCAATATGATTGGCAAGGGTTATTCAGTAAAATCGGCACAACTGGAGCTGAACATGGTGGCGGAAGGATATAATGCTTCCAAATGCATTTATTTAATCAATCAAAATGTTAAAGCAGAGATGCCGGTAGCCGAAACCATTTATAAAATTCTCTGGGAGCAGCTCTCGCCGGCAGCAGGGTTTAAACAAATAGAAGAAACGCTGGTCTGAATATTGTTTCGGTTTATCGTTTCCCGAAGCGTATCCCCTGACGGCACAAACGATAAACGAAAAACAATAAACAATAAACTATAAACAAAAAGTTTTCACCCTATGTTAATCTCGTACCAGGGATTCGGACCCGCGGCCATCTTGCTGATGGCGCTTTGCCTGGCAGTGTCGGAAATTATCAGGTATTATAAAAGAAGGCAACATCACTGAACAGTGAAAAGCTCCGCGGCCATTCCATCGGCAAACAGTTTTCCTTCTCTTGTCAGTACCAGGCTGCCGTTTTGCAGCATCATTTTTCCAGTATCAATAAATTTTCTGCCTGCTGCCAGCAGCCTGCTGCTTTCAGTTTCAGGAATTTTTTCCAGGCACAATCCTTCCATGGTCCGCAGCGAGGTCATGATGTATTCGTTCAGCTTTTGTGAGGGAGTAAGAATTTCTTTTTCAAAAGGAATTTTATTTTCTGAAAGCGACTTTATGTAGCGGCTGTTGTTCGATACATTCCATTGCCTGCTTTCTCCGTCAAACGAATGAGCCGAAGGCCCGAGACCGAGATATTTTTTTCCCTGCCAGTATGAAGAATTGTGACGGCTGCGCCGGCCGGGCCTGGCAAAATTGGAAATTTCATAATGCTCATAACCGGCTGCTTCCAGCAAATCAATCAGCATCAGAAACTGCTCAGCCTGTTTCTCCGGCTGAATGTCTTCTTTCTTTTTCTCCTTTATCATTTTATACAGCGGGGTCTTTGGCTCCACCGTAAGGGCATAGCAGGAAATATGCGGGATGTTCAATGCAATCACCCTTTCAATATTCTGTTTCCATTTTTCATCCGTAAGCAGCGGATAGCCGTAAATAAGGTCAATGGTAATATTGTCAAATTGCCGCATTGCCAGTTGCAAGTTGTCCATTGCCTGCTGAGCCGAATGCGCCCGGTTCATCCACAGCAAATCTTCTTCAAAAAAACTCTGCACGCCGATGCTCAGCCGGTTGATGCCGGTTGTTTTCCACCCGGCGAGTTTTTCTTCGGTGATGTCATCAGGATTTGCTTCGAGGGTGATTTCAGCATCTTCAGCTACCGGAAAAACTTCTTTGATTTTCTCAATCTGCAATCTTACATCTTCCATCTGCAATAAGGAAGGCGTGCCGCCGCCGAAGTAAATCGTCTCCAGCCGTTCACCGTCCAGGTAATTTTGTTGCAGCTCCGTTTCTTTCAATAAAGCCGCCAGCAATTCGTTTTTATACCGAAGCGATGTGGTGAAATGAAAATTGCAGTAATGACAAACCTGCCTGCAGAATGGTATATGAATGTAAACTCCCGCCATGTTTTAAAGATT
>CAZDUO010000100.1:10714-12620 GCA_964508655.1 uncultured Chitinophaga sp.
TGTTTTAAAGATTATTCAGTTTGACTTCCGGCAGGTAAACCTGCCTGCAGAAGGGAATATGGATGTAAATGCCTGCCAACTTGAATTACGGTGTTAATTGAATATTTTTGACTATCCTTTGAATGACTGCATCTGCAAAAATACGAATGCTGGCGCCGGCAATACTGCTGTTTTGTATTTCCCTTTTTTCTGCAAAAGAATCCGCAGCTCAGAATGGCTATCCGCTGCACGCAATACCGGTTGACAGCGATTCCGCATTTTTAATCAATGATGCCGGATTGCAAACCGTATTTGCTTCACGGCTCGCCTGTATTGAGTATGTAAATAAATTACCCGCCCTGCTCCAGGCAAAAGGATTTGTCACCGCATCGGTTGACAGTATTTTTTTTGATTCTGCCTCGGCAACTATTGTTTTATACCTCGGCAAGCGGTACCGGTGGGCGCAGCTGAATACTGCCATTGCCGATCCGCAGGTGCTTTCAGCAGCGGGATGGAATGAAAAACTGTTTGCAGGCAAACCCATGGATTTTGAAAAATTGAAATCGTTGCAGGAAAGGGCGCTGGACTATCTTGAAAACAATGGCTATCCATTCGGAAAAATTTTTCTTGACAGCCTGCACCTGCAGGGAGACAGCGTGACGGCCGTGCTGAAAACAGATAAAGGGCCATTGTATAAAATTGACAGCATCCGGGTATTTGGCAATGCAAAAATTTCCAGCAATTTTTTGCAGCATTACCTGGAAATTCCGAACGGCAGCATTTACAACCGCCAGAAGCTGCTGCGCATTTCCAAAAAAATACAGGAGCTGAGTTTTGTACAGGAAGAGCAGCCTTCCAATATGAATCTGCTGGGCACGGGTTCGGTGCTGAATCTTTACCTGAAGCAGCGGCGCAGCAGTCAGGTAAACGGGCTGATTGGTTTTTTGCCAAACAACGATCAGTTCTCTTCAAAAAAACTGCTCATTACCGGCGAGGCCAATATTCTTTTGCGCAATGCCTTCGGCGGCGGCGAGGCGCTGGGGTTCAACTGGCAGCAGCTGCAGGTGAAATCGCCGCGGCTGAATATTTTTTACCGGCATCCTTATCTGTTCAGTTCACCTTTCGGAATTGATTTTGCTTTCGACATGCTGCGCAAAGACAGCAGCTACCTGAACATAAATCTTAACCTTGGCGCCGGCTATGTGCTTTCCGAATCGCAGTCGGGAAAAATTTTCTTTCAGAATTTCCAGACCATCATCAGCCAGGGCGGCATCAATGAAGCGCAGGTGATTGCCACCAAAAGATTACCCGATATTGCCGATGTAAGTTCACTGGCCCTGGGCGTGGAGCTGGAAAAAATTTCTACCAATTACCGCTTCAATCCCCGCAGCGGTTATGAGTACAGGCTGGGCGGCTCGACGGGTACAAAAAAAATAAAAAAGAATAACGAAGTGCTGGAACTGAAAGATCCCTCCGATCCGGGTTTTGATTTTGCTGCACTGTATGATACGGTAAAACTGAAAAGCTACCAGCTTAGATTAGCCGGTACAGCAGCAAAATATTTTCCGTTAGGCAGGCAGGGCACACTAAAAACAGCAATTAACGGGGGTGCCTTTTTCAGCGAACATATTTTCCGCAACGAGCTTTTCCAGGTAGGCGGTTATAAAATGCTACGCGGCTTTGATGAGGAAAGCCAGTACGTGTCGCAGTATGCAGTGGCTACGTTGGAGTACCGTTACCTGATTGGCCAGAATTCTTTTTTCTTTGTTTTTACTGATGGCGGCTGGGCCCGGAACACCAGCCGCATTTCAAAATACAGCCACACTTATTTCGGCACGGGCCTTGGCCTGGCGCTGGAAACAAAGCCCGGCATTTTCAATCTTGCCTGGGCAGTGGGCACAAGAGATGACACGCCGTTCAACCTGCG
>CAZDUO010000101.1:0-4915 GCA_964508655.1 uncultured Chitinophaga sp.
TTTAATATTTTTTAAAAGAACTCCTTTACCACTTTCTGTATTGCAGATTAAATGGTTTTATTAAATGAATAATAACCGGTACGCTGAAGTGATGCTTTCAGTTTGCTGTCCGGAAAACTTCCGTGGCGATAATCCTGATGGTTGTGGTACCGGCATTTTTCCCGGTATGCGTTTCTGCCGGTGTTATAACACCTGCACCCGCCTTTAATTCAATTATCTGTTTTGTTCCGTCTTTGGCTACAAGCTCTGCTTTTCCTCCTTCAATAATATATTCTGCATAATCAGGATGTGAGTGAAGTGGAACTGATTCACCCGGCTTGACGGTTATTTCCACCAATCTTATATTCATAGTGTCTGCCAAAACTTTATACACCCCGGGCGCCACTGTTACCGGATCCATCGAGGCATCACGGGTTGCTGCTGTTGTACGGTAAACCTCCGTTGCAATCACCCGCACCGTTGTAGTTCCGGTGTTTTTTGCGGCATGGGTTTCGGCCGGCAATATGGCTGCCATACCAGTCGGTAATTCCTGTGTACGTTTTGTCCCGTCTTTTGCTTCGAACTCCGCTGTTCCTCCTTCAAGCACATAAAGCGAATAATCTGGATGGGAATGAAGGTTAACAGTTTCTCCCGGTTTTACGATGATCTCCAGCAACCGTATGTTCATTGTGTCGGCAAGTACATGGTAAATGTTGGGAGCTACTTTTGCCGCATCCATTGCTGCATCACGGCCGGCAGAAGCAGTAGCATCCGTCGTTGTGGTATCGCCAGTTTTTGCCTGTTCATCCGTTTTGTCGCCCTGGTTGCAGGCAATAAATAAAAAGACAGCTAAGCATACAATTAAAAATCCTGTGTTGGTTTTCGGTTTCATGTTTTATGTTTTAGTGATGAATAAACGTTGTTAAGTCACCTGCTTCAGTATTTCACGTTCCGAATACCGCACCAGCGGTTTGAATTTATCATACCACTCTTTCCACGCCACGCCGCTCATTTCTTTTTTCAGTTCTGTTTCATATTCGGCCAGTGTGGCAAAAGGCATTTCTAAAATCAACCGGTAACCTTCGCCGGTAAAATCGGTGAGCAACCTGCTGCCGGAGGGTTGCGAAAGCAGGTGTTTCTGTATAGCTTCATCCACCAGGACCTTGGCCTCGCGGTAGCGGCCGAACTGCAGGTGAAAAATTTCACGAATGATGTACATGGTTTACAATATTATTTATGTGGCGTCAAATGATTAAAGGATGGTTTGATGGTTGCAATGTTTGATTGTTTTTTTCCAAAATATCATAACCTGGTTTTCTTTAACCATCAAACAATCAAACCATCATTCCCCCCACCATCAAAAACTTTTCTTTTCACCAATATATTTTTCAAACCACTCCATATTGCTCTGCATGGTTTTTAAAACCATGGTTGGCTCCACGGGGCCGTGGCCCTGCCGTGGCATGGCCAGCATACGTACAGGCACATGGCGGCGGCGCAGTGCATTGTAAAACATGATGCCGTTGCTGATAGGCACCCGCTGATCGCCTTCGCAGTGCTGCAGCATCACAGGAGTTTTTACATTTTGCACAAAGCGTAAAGGTGAATGGGCATCATACAAACTCCAGTCATTCCACGGATCGGTTTTGAAATAGGAGGGAAGAAATCCTTCGATGTCGTCGGTAAGATTCTGATGTGATAAATCAACCACCGGCGCACCGATGCTTGCTGCTTTGAAACGGTCGGTATGCCCCACAATCCAGCTGCTCATAAAACCACCGTAGCTCCAGCCCATTACTCCCATTTTATTTTCATCTGCCACACCCAGTTTTATTACAAAATCAACAGCAGCCATCAGATCCAAAAAATCTTTGCCGCCCCAGTCGGCCCGGTTGGCCATGCGAAACTCAGCGCCATAACCACTGGAACCTCTCGGGTTCGGACGCAGCACGGCGTAACCCATTTCGGCAAATGCTGCAATGGGATAGGTACCCGAGTTGCCGGCTACGCAGCTTTGCTGGAATACACCGGCAGGTCCGCCGTGTACATTTAATATCATAGGTACTTTCTGCCCGGGCTGGTAATTGAGGGGGTAAGTAAGAAGGCCTTCGATTTCACGGCCATCGGCGCCTTTCCATTTTATCACTTCTGTTTTTGGCAATGGATTGCCGGCGTATTCTGCATTGATGTTTGTGATTTTTACCGGTGAAAAATTGCTGACTGTACTGATATAAGCTTCCGGCAGCTGTGTTGAATTTTGCAGGATGAATCCAACATGCGAAGCCGTAGTATTGAGGTTTACTCCGCCAATTAAATCTTTCAGGCCCCGTGTCCATTCGGTAATGGTTTTTCCATCCACACTTAAAGTATACACACTGCTGAGGGTACGGTTGGGTTCGCTGCATAAAATGTTTTTACTGTCAGTTGTCCAGCCAAGTATGCCAAAGTTTTCGTCCGGTGTAGCTTTCAGCCGCCAGGTTTTGCCGTCGGCCAATGAATAAATTTTTGCGTGACGCGGACCGCTCCAGTCCACCGGGTCGGTGCTGCAGTAATAAACAATCATTTTGCCGTCGGGGCTGAACTGCGGATTGCTTTCACCGGCGCCGGTGGCAGCAATGGATTTAATATTTCCGCTTTCGATTTCGATTAAAGAAACATCGCTGTAAACGTTATCGTTTGCTTCCGGGCTTTTACCGTGGCTATACACAATGCTTTTTCCATCGGGGCTCCAGTCAAAAGCATTCACATTGTAGTTTTCTTTGGTCAGCGGTTTTTGTTTGCGTTTGCCGGCCGTGTCTTTTTCATTCAGCCAAAGCACATACAGTCGGTTTTGTTTGATTTCTTCGTCCATAAAATACCAGTCGTTCTTAGCCTTTTTGTTTTTTTCTTCCTTATCGCCTGCGGCATCGTTCATGGTAAAAGCAATCATGCTGCCATCGTGGCTCCACTGGTAATTTCCTACGCCGGTTTTTACATCGGTAATTTTTTCTGCTTCACCGCCGCCGACCGGCAACAGGTAGAGGTTGGTTTTATTGTCTCTTGACGAAGTGAAGGCAATCCACTTGCCGTCGGGGCTCCATTGGGGGTTGGATGAGCCCTTGTCATTTTTGGTAAGCTGAATGTGATTGCTGCCGTCAGCATTGCAAATCCACACCTGGTTGATGTATTCGCTCCGGTCGTCGGTCATCACGGCTTCCCGCACGGTGTAGGCCACTTTGCTACCGTCGGGCGACACCCGAACTGCAGAGATGTTTTTTATTTTAAGACATTGTTCGGGTGTCCAGTTTTTCTGGCCTGTGATCAGCAGGGGTAAAAAGAAAAAAGCAGCAAGCAATAATTTCGATATCATCATAATACGTTTTTAGAATGAGAAAATACGGGAGAGTTCAGAGGGGCTGAATAACAAGGATGGGTCAGTAAGGAGGTAACCAAGTTAAGAAGGTATGGGCGAATAAACAAAACAGAAATCAAAAGCAAAAGGAAATTGTTTTCGATTGGTTTTCCCATTCTTATTCGAGCCTCCTGCAAACCGTTCCGGCCTCCTTGAATTAAAACGTAACCGATAAAAGAGGTTATGGAAGTACATGCTCATACATATACTCCCCGAAAATAGAGTATCATTACTTCCGGGAGTTCCTGGCTGTAACGCCCGGTTTTATTAAACTCCCTTTACAGCAAGTCATTCCGTTTTAAAGCCCTCAGCGAAATAAACAGAAAATTTGGCCTTGACAATTTATTAACCAAAGCCACAGCGCTGATTGAAATACTGAAAAAGGAATATCACCTGGAGTAAGCTCAATTAAGAATGCAGAGTTTTGAAAGCAGAACTTAAAAATGAAGGTTAGTGGAATCGCCCAAAAATTTATAAATCTTAACACCGAGTTCCGGGTTAATAGGAAATCAGTTTTTGCACCGACTCCTGCAGTCTCGCTATTGCAAGAAAATTTTTCTCTAACTCGATATTAAAAGGCACCGGTGTATCCAGCGAAGCACACCGCATTACCGGCGCATCCAGCAGGTGAAAACAATGTTCGGCAATCCAGGCTGCTATTTCGCCTCCAATGCTGCCGGTCAATGTGTCTTCATGCAAAATCACAACCCGGCCTGTTCTTGCCACAGAGGCACGGATAGAAAAATAATCTAATGGTGCAAGAGTTCTTAAGTCTAAAATATCAATTGAAATTTCAGGATGTTCAGCCGCATAGTCTTCAGCCCAATGAACAGCACTGCCATAAGATATGATGGAAATTTCATCACCTTCCCGAACATGTCTTGCTTTTCCTATTTCTACTTCATAATAATCTTCCGGCACTGGCCCGCTTACCGAGCGGTACAATGCCTTATGCTCAAAATACATCACGGGATTCGGGTCATTGATAGCAGCAATCAACAAACCTTTTGCGTCAATAGGTGTGGATGGATAAACGACCTTCAATCCCGGCACATGCGTAAACCATGCTTCGTTGCTCTGGCTATGAAAAGGCCCGGCGCCAACGCCTGCGCCTGTTGGCATTCTTATTACCACATCTGCATTTTGCCCCCAGCGGTAGTGGATCTTTGCCAAATTATTTACAATTTGATTAAAGCCTACAGAAACAAAATCGGCAAACTGCATTTCCACCATGCTCTTGAATCCTTCGAGTGATAAACCCAATGCTGTACCAACAATGGCGCTTTCACAAAGCGGAGTATTTCTCACTCTTTCCTTTCCAAATTCCTGTATAAATCCATCGGTAATTTTAAATGCGCCGCCATACTCTGCAATATCCTGTCCCATTAAAATTAAATTGGGATGATGCTGCATGCCCTGGCGGAGTCCTTCGCTTATTGCGTCAATCATCCTCTTTTCGGGAGACGAAAAAAGTGAAATGTGAGACACGGAAGAGTTATCAATAATTTTCACATTTAACGTTTCACTTCTTACAGCAAAAATATC
>CAZDUO010000101.1:5015-12609 GCA_964508655.1 uncultured Chitinophaga sp.
GTCATGCATTCAACCAGGTATGGTTTCTGATGCTTGATGCAGTACTCTCTTACTCCTTTCACCGTATCATAAACGGTCAACAGATTATTTCCGTCAATCTGCACGCCTTCCATGCCGTACCCTTTGGCTTTATCCACCAGGCTGATGCAGCGATATTGTTCATCCACCGGTGTGCTGAGCCCGTAGCCATTATTTTCAATCATAAAAATTACCGGCAGATCCCACACGGCGGCCACATTCAGTGCTTCATGAAAATCGCCTTCACTTGTTCCGCCTTCGCCGGTAAATGCAAGAGATACTTTGCTTTCTTTTTTTAATTTATTAGCCAATGCAACACCATCGGCAATGGCCAGCTGCGGACCCAGATGAGAAATCATGCCGCAGATATGATGTTCTTTTGTTCCGAAATGAAAACTTCTTTCTCTTCCCTTGCTGTATCCTTCTTTTGCTCCCTGCCATTGCATAAAGAGTTTGTGCAATGGCAACCCGCGGGTGGTAAACACACCAAGATTACGATGCAAAGGCATTATCCATTCATCGGGCTGCAGGGCCAGTGTGGCGCCTGCGGCAATGGCTTCCTGCCCGATGCCGCTGAACCATTTTGAAATTTTTCCCTGCCGCAGCAGCAGCAGCATTTTTTCTTCAATCATCCGCGGCCAGAGCAGTGAACGGTAAAAATGGAGAAGCTGGTCGTTGCTCAGGTCTTTGCGGTCAAAGGTCATGGGAAGTATAAAAAAGTTATGGCGTTCAAAAAGTTTATTAGGCTTGGGTCAAAGGTAAGTCTTGTGTTACGAAAAAATCAGAGGATGTAAACGAAATAAAAGCTTCTGAAACCTATTAAAGCATTGAAACTTTTTACATGTTGCTGGTGCTTACACCACCACGAGCTCGTAAAACTCTTCCGGCTGCAGGTATTTCTCTGCCAGGTGCTGCAGCTCCTGCGGAGAGATGTTGCGTATGGTATGGATAGCCTCATAAAAATATTTTTCATCGAGGTTGTTCAGTATATAATTTTTCCATCGGGCAATAACCTGGAAGGGCCCATCGAGAGTGCCAAGAATGGAGCCCATCATGTAATTCCGCACCAGCAGCATTTCATCTTCACCCACCGGTTCTTCCTGAAGCCTTTTCATTTCTTTATACGTTTCTTCTATGGCTGCTTCGCAAACATCTTTGCCGGCTTCAGTCGAAATTACCCACGCCGAATCCTGAATGTGATCCTGCAGGTAACTGTAGATGCCGTAGGTATAACCTTTTTCTTCGCGGATATTGGTCATCAGCCTGCTGCCGAAATAACCGCCGAGCAGCGTATTCAGCACCATCGCTTTCTGAAAATCCGGGTGATGCCGGTTGGGGAAAGGCCTTGCAATACGAATGGCGCCCTGTACACCGTTTACATCATTGGTCACCCGGCTTTTCTCACCCGGTTTTTTTCCTGGTGAAATGCGGTGCGGTGGCAAGGTGAAATTGTTTTTCAGTGTCAGCCTGCCGAAATATTTATTCAGCTGCTGAAAAAGATTTTCAGGCAGTTTGCCTGCAACGAAAATCATGCAGTTGCCCTGCCGGTAATATTCATTGTAAAACGAAAGCAGCTCTTCACGCTGCAGCGCATCGTACTCTTCATGTGTTGTAAATTTTCCGTACGGATGTTTTTCCCCGTACAGGTAAGTATCTATCAGCCGGCCCGCCACAAAATCACATTTCTTCAGGTTCACACTCAGCCGCTGCTTCTGGTTTTGTTTAAAAATGGCCAGCTCATCCTGCGGGAAAACGGAATCGGTAATCAGTTCTTCCATTACCGGAAGCAGTTCGCCGATATGTTTATTGAGGCAATGCAGCGTCAGCGTGGCAGTTTCATTATAGCAGGCCCGGTTGAGAAAAGAGCCGTAGTACTCAAAATGCTCGTTGATTTCATACGCCTTCTTTTTCGACGTGCCGTTCTTCAGCAGGAAATTGGCGGCGGCGGCCACCAGGTTTTTTTCTTCATACGAATTGCCGGCATAAAACACAAGTTCGGTCATCAGTACTTCTTCGGCCCCGGCATTGATGGCATATACAGGCACCCCGTTATCCAGCACATATTTTTCGTACGGCTTCAGCTCGAGGTGAAAATTAACGGCATCAACGATGGGCGGAGCAGCGGTTCGGTTGATCATAACTATTGAAACAAATCTTCAAAATGCGGATTGTTGGGTAATAAGCGGGAACTGTGATGGATGGTGATTACCTGGATAAGGGTTCCCCTGATTCTGTAAATAATTCTTAAACGGTATACTTTCAATTCGCGGATTAAGGGGTCATTTATTTCTTTAACTATCTGGCCACGCTCCGGGAAAGTATGCAATGTTGCAATCTTATCTAAAATCTTCCTGTAGAGCACTTCTGCATTCTGCACCGATTGATTAAAGACATATTCAATAATATTCTTCAGGTCCTGTTCTGCCGAAGGCATTATTTTGACTTCCACCATAATTCCATTTCTTTTTCAAAATCTTTCCAATCCCTGCCTTCTCCATTATCTGCTTCTGTTATTCCTTTTTCAATTTTATAAAGCAGAACCAGTTCATCCAGCAAATCTTCAACCGGCCTGTCCGCTGGAAATTCATTCACTTTTTTGCGAATGACTTCTATTGTCAGCATAAACTTTTTTTTAAAGTTACGATTTAATTTATTGAATAATAATACAGCGTACTGCTGTTCTCCGGCCTGAAGATAATGCGGCTTTCCTGCAGAATATCCTCCTCCGTCACCTCATTGTATTTCTCCAGTTCATGATTCATCTGTTCCGCATCGCCCAGCAGTTCATAAAAGGCCAGGCTGTTGGCCCGGTTCACCAGGCTCATATCTTCAAAAGCAATCAAGCTTTCCACTTTATTTTTCACTTTCTGCAGTTCGTGTTCTGGCGCCTTTTCCGTTTTTAATTTTTCCAGTTCATCTTCCACGGCTTTCTCCGCATGCTGCATCTTCACACCTTTCACCAGCTTGCCCTCTATCACCAGCGTGCCGGCATCCAGGCTGCCGCTGTGGTAACAGTCAATATTGCTGAACAGTTTTTTTTCTTTTACCAACGAATGAAAAAGACGCGACGAACCGCCGCCGCTTAACAGTTCGGTAATCAGGTCGGCTATGTAGTAGCGCCGGTCGAGCCGCGGGTAAATATGCCAGCATTTATAAAATGCATCGAGTGGCACATCGGCTTTCACTTCCAGCTTTCTTACTTCCGTTTGTGGCGGCTCCGGCGGCAGGTGGCGTATATATTTTTCTCCTGCCGGAATATCGGCAAACCATTTCTCCGCCAGCGTCCTTACTTTTTCAGCAGTTACATTACCGGCAGCCACTAATAATGCATTCACCGGCCGGTAGTGCCTGAAGAAAAAATTCTTTACATCTTCCAGCTTTGCGTTTTCAATATGCGAAAGCTCTTTGCCAATAGTCATCCATCGGTAGGGATGCACTTTGTAGGCGAGCTCCCGCATCTTGTGCCACACATCACCATAGGGTTTGTTCAGGTAATTTTCTTTAAACTCTTCACACACCACTTTGCGCTGCACATCGAGGCTCTTTTCGCTGAAGGCAAGCGAGAGCATGCGGTCGCTTTCCAGCCAGAAGGCCGTCTCCAGGTTTTCTGCCGGCAGGTGAATGTAATAATTGGTCAGGTCGTTGGTGGTGTAAGCATTATTATCGCCGCCGGCCATCTGCAGCGGCGTATCATAATTGGGTATATGGATGCTGCCGCCGAACATCAGGTGTTCAAACAAATGCGCAAAGCCGGTTTTATCCGGTTGCTCATCCCGGGCTCCTACATCATACATCACATTCAGCACTGCCATGGGTGTGGATGTATCCTGGTGAACAATTACCCGTAAACCGTTTGCCAGCGCAAACTTTTCAAATTGTATCATAATAATATTTCCGGTTGAAAGAATTTTTCCCAAGGTACATAAGACTCCATGGGAAGATGCCTTTGGCGTAAAAATAGGGTAATCGGTGGAGAAGATCAGAGAATGCTTTTTACCCGGAAGCTGAACTCCATCAGTTCGCCGCTGCGGCTGATGATCATTTTTATTTTTTCGCCGGGTGCCTGAAGCGCCTGTTTGTATTGTTGCAGGTTCTGGCTTATCACGTTGTTGATGCCGATGACCAAGTCGCCTTCACGCAACCCCGCCATTGCAGCCGGCGAACCCACGGCCACATCACCCAGCACCACTTTATTATCTATTAAATAAAGTTCAATGCCGGAGTAGGCATAATCAAAGCCATCGGTATAATGCGAGTTGGGTATCATGTAAAATTCCCGCCTGGCATAGTTTAGTATCAGGTTGAACCGGCGCAGCAGGTCATTGCCCAGTATGCCGTTCAGGTAAGGATACGAAGTGATATTGTATTTATCATCAAAAATAAATACGGGCACATTGCGGAAGCGGTAGGGCCCGATGCGCACTTCTTTTATCACCGTCATGTGCATATCCACTTTGCCGCCCACACCTTCAGCTTCTTTTGCAAACAATACTCTTTTTTTATCCAGGAAACTGCTGTCTTCCACAAAGTCTTTGTTCAACATCAGGCAAAGCCCCGCTCCGATGTCGAAAAGAAATCGTGACTGCGTGGCTACCGCATCTCTTATTCTTGCCTGCTGCACCGGCAGTGTTCGCAGTATTGGTTCAAACAAGTAACCGCCCCGCGGATATTTCATGCGGCCGTTGGTAAACACACTAATTTTCAGGCTGTCGTAATTGATATGAAAAATATAGCGGTTCAGCACCGAGTAACCAATGATGCCGTCAATTTTTTCACCATACACCGCCGTCAGAATATCGTAATTGTTTACATGAAAATTCAGGCTGTCCACCGTCAACCCCGGCAGGCGCAGCTTCTGGTTATACACAAAACTCACCTTGCGGATGCCCGCAATGCCGAGTATTGTGAGTTCTGAAGGAGTAGGAGTGATACCAAATTTTTCCACCGTGGCAGAGTCAAGCGAAATGCCACCGCTGCCTGTATCGAGAATAAAATTGAGCGAATCCTCATAATGGGCAAATTGCGCCTTCAGTAAAATGACGCCGCCCGAAAGCTGCCTGAATCGGAAAGATGTCAGCTGCCGGGCAGGCGGTTCAATAAACTGCTCTTGCGCACCTGCACATGCGGAAATAAATAAGAAAAGGGACAATAATATTTTGGTGCCCGGCTTTTGCATTACTATTTGGCTTTCGTTGCGCCTGCCCGCCGTATCCGCCACAAGCGGAGCAGGCGGGTCGCATCCCGATAATAATCGGGATGTGTTGGGTTTTCTATTCAGCAAATAGACGGATAGTTGCTCCTCTTTGCTGCATCTTGCCTGACAAGATAAACCAGATAATTCAAAAAAAAAGTACAGGCGGCTAATAAAATAAACGGTTGATGACCGCTTCTTACCTTTGCCATCACTATTATGCAACTGACCGATTTATACCGGAAAGCCCTTCGCTTTGAATTTCTCAGCAAGGAAGAAGGCGTTTTTCTTTTTCACTATGCGCCCCTGGCCGAGCTTATGTTTATAGCCGATGAGCTGCGCAAAAAACAGGTGCCCCACGGCAAGGTGACCTGGCAGATTGACCGCAATGTGAACACCACCAACGTGTGCATTGCCAACTGCAAGTTTTGCAACTTTTACCGCATACCCGGCCATCCTGAAGCCTACATCACCGACATGCCCACGTATCGAAAAAAAATTGAAGAAACCATACGCTGGGGCGGAGATCAGTTGTTGCTGCAGGGCGGTCATCATCCTGAACTGGGGTTACAATTTTATACAGATACTTTCCGCCAGATAAAAAAAGAATTTCCAATTATAAAACTGCATACACTCGGGCCGCCGGAAGTAGCCCATATCACAAAGCTTGAAAAGAGTAATCATCGTGATGTGTTGATCGCTTTGAAAGAAGCGGGGATGGATTCGCTTCCCGGGGCAGGCGCTGAAATTCTGATTGATCGTGTAAGAAGATTGATCAGTAAAGGCAAGTGCGGCGCACAGGAGTGGCTCGACATCATGCACGAAGCGCATAAGCTCGGCATCACAACATCAGCCACCATGATGTTTGGGCATGTGGAGACGATTGAAGAACGTTTCGAGCATTTGATAAAAATCCGTGATGTACAGAGCCGGAAGCCGGAAGGCGCCAAAGGGTTTCTGGCATTTATTCCGTGGACCTTCCAGGATGTGGACACGCTGCTGGCGAAAATCCGCGGGGTGCACAATCTTACCACGCCGGAAGAGTACATCCGCATGATAGCGATGAGCCGCATCATGCTGCCCAATATAAAAAACATACAGGCCAGCTGGCTTACGGTGGGTAAGCAGGTGGCACAGCTTTGCCTGCATGCCGGCGCTAACGATTTCGGCAGCATCATGCTGGAAGAAAACGTGGTAAGCGCTGCCGGCGCCCCGCACCGCTTTACTTACAAAAGCATACAGCAGGCTATCCGCGAAGCCGGCTTTGAACCGCAACTCCGCAACCAGCAGTACGAGTGGCGGGAGCTGCCGCAGGCAATAGAGGAGCAGGTGATTGATTACTGAGGTGAGAGGTGTATTCTGAATTTGTAAATCTAAAAGCAATACATTTTTACACTTTTAACTTGAAATTTCTTTCAGAATAAGTGAAGCGATTTATGATCACCCAATCCCTCCAACGCCTGCACTATCTCTGCCGCATCATACCGCCGCTGTTGTCGGCCATTGATGAAGAAACTTTTTCGAAAAAACCGGCGCCACACAAGTGGAGCAAAAAAGAAATTCTCGGCCACCTGGTTGACAGCGCCAACAACAATCACCAGCGGTTTGTAAGAACGCAGTTTGAAGATGTGCCCGCCATCTTTTACGACCAGGACAAGTGGAATAATTATGGCTGTTACAACCGGGCCGATTCAAAAAACCTGGTGGCTTTATGGACGACTTACAATACACGCCTTGCAGAAATCATCAGCCACATACCAGAAGAAACCCTGGGCCTTGAATGCAAAACCGGCGAAAATGAAAAACACAGCCTTGAATTTTTGATAAACGATTATGTAATTCACCTGGAGCATCACTTGCGGCAGATGGTGAATTACACGTAAAAAATTCAAGAGCGTAATAGGAAATCATTCTGTCAATACGAGGCAGAATAAAAGAAACAGCAAAATCATTTTTGTTATCTGTAGTCCCGACAGGAGAAATATCGAACACAATTCTGTCTTATTTTAAAAACCTATACACCCGGCTGTCATAAATGAGCAACAAGAAGTTGATTCGCTGCTTATCAATCCCTATCGGGAATAAGCTGCCTGGCAGTAGATGATTATAACAGCCGGCCACAGGATGTGCTCACCGGTCTTACTCCTCTTGAAGCGCTGAAAAGAAAAACTATTGATAAAAACTCCCTCTTCAACGAGATGCTCCGGGCCAAAGCGGAAAGAATGAAGGAAAACAAGAAAGAAATGTGCTGTTCATTCAGTTTCTAAGAAGTAAAAACTCAAAGCTCCTTCTCTCTAAAAAAATTTAGCCGCTGGCACTTTTAGTTTAAAAAAAATGTCAAAGAGCAATTTCTATAACAAGCTCAGTTTTATGCCTGCCGGATAT
>CAZDUO010000102.1:0-11965 GCA_964508655.1 uncultured Chitinophaga sp.
CGATTGCGATAACAAGGGTTTTGAATTCATCCGCCAGCTGAAAGTACTGCTGGCGCACAAAGACGATGTAACGCTGCTGCTGAAAACCATTCCGCCTATTAACAAAAATTATTTTGCACTGGACGACATCTCTGTGCCAAGGGTGATGTTTAATAAAAATATTTCCAGGTTCGAAGAGCTGAACGGCGCATTCAAAGCGGCCCTGGGTATAAAAGAAGAACTGAAAACAAAAATTACCAATGCCTACAACGTGTGCCGGCTGATGGTAGATGATGAATTCAACGGCACCAACCCGACCGAAGAATGGAATACCCTGGTAGATGAACATTTTAAAAACGGGGACGGCATTTATGCGCAATACGTTTATGATTTCAGCCGCGACCTGGCTGCAGCGTACAACGAGCTGCGGGAAAGCCTGTTTGGCGACAACATGATTTGCTGCCCCGATGTGCAGCTTTTTCCCAAGCATGTGTTGATGGGCCTGGTAAAAACGGCATCTTTGAACCAGCCTGTACAACCAACTGCTACCGGAGTAATACCTGCACTTACCGCATTGCCTGCCGGAATCACCGGCACTGCCGCTGCAGCCGGGAGCACTCTTGCCTCACTCATTGAGCGCCGCACCTTGCACACACTTTTCCGTCCGCTGCGTTTTGATATTACTTCACGTATCCGGCGTTACCACACCGTGCATATTGATATTGATTTCCGCCATCACTTTTATGAATCACCTATCCTGAACAATAAGGAAGAGAATGTACAGAAAACAAAATTCTGTTTTATGCGCATCAACAGCCTTATCCGTAATTTCAAAATACCCACCAGTAACGATTTGCAGTCCGTACAGGGCATCCGCATTACGCCAGGCGTATTTGAAGACAAACCGCTGGGC
Organism: uncultured Chitinophaga sp.; assembly: GCA_964508655.1. Classification (GTDB taxonomy): domain Bacteria; phylum Bacteroidota; class Bacteroidia; order Chitinophagales; family Chitinophagaceae; genus VBAS01. Next base: position 893 of record CAZDUO010000102.1, read on the forward strand.
GAAAGAACCATTCCATTCTATTATAAATTTGACCGCAACCTGCCCGTGCATCTTTACTGGAGTTATGACGCCAACATCCGCAAGAAAGAAGATGAGCTGCTGTATTATTCATCTTTTATTTACACTTCCAACCCGGCGACGGTAAGACCCCTTGACTTCAGTCTGCATCCATATAATTTTTACCGGGTGGAGGGCCATGTTGGATTTAAATACACCGAAGTGGAGGCGGAACTCAACAGGATAATTGATGAAAAGAATTTACCTGTAAACATCATTTCCGTACAGATTGAAAGAAACATCCGCACGGTGCGACCGCGGCCCTGGTTCTTTCCTCACCTGAACATTTATGAACATTTTGTAAAAAACAGTTTCGTGGAGCATCTGAACCAGGCTGAAGCGGTGAACAAAAACATGCATGATAAAATTGATGACCCGGGGCTAAAGAACACCGTAAAACTGGCTGCTGACAGTTTTACCAATGCCAAAACAAAAGTGATGGCCCATAAAGCTTTTACCGCAAATGATTTTGATAGCGATGCCTTCAAATCTGACGTGAATAAAACCATCCATGCGGCCACGGCAGTAAAAGCCAACACGAAACAACTCGGGTTTTCCAATACGGCATCGCCTCATGATTTTATTTTAAATACCGATATACACCTGAAAGCCGAACTGCTGGCCGACCTGTTCAAACAGCAGGTGGACCGGAAGAAGGAAGACTTGCTGCTGGGTAATTTTATGAAAAATAATCCGGGCCTGGAGCATGCAGGCGGTGTGTTGCGCGGCGGCACTTTTGTGCTCGTTTATACTGCCAATGACGACAAAGTAGTGGCCGACTTTATGCTGCCATATGCCAGCGTGGACAAAGATGTGGTGGTGAATCCTCCTGCCATTAAACCCTTGCCGTTGCCGGTAAAACCCAAATACGATTTTGACAATGTGTTTGAATTAAAACCATTTTACAATTCTGTAATTGAGAACAGGGTAAAAGGATTTGATGACCGCTTCATCCAGTTTGACGATAGAGTAAAAGGATTTGATACACGGTTCAACGAAAAAATTAATGTGTTTGAAGAAACAATAAAGGGAGTGGACACCCGGACAAATGAAAAGCTCAACCTGTTTGACGAAAAAATAAAAGGAACGGATATAAAATTCAACAACGTTGATACAAAGCTTAACGGGATTGACCGCAAAGTAGATGAAAAAACAGGATTGCTCGACAGCAAAATCAACGACCGCATCAGTGTAGTGGATGAAAAGGTGAAAGGCCAGAATCTTGTCATTGAAAATGTAATCAAACTGCGTGGCGCCGGCGGAAGCGGTACCGTTTCGCCGGGCGGCAGAGGCCCTGTGGTAGTGGCGGGTGTAAACCTGGCGGAAAACCACGAACTGGTAAGACGACTTTCGAGAGAAGTGGATACCCTGCAACCGAATACGCCGGAGCGGATTGCAAAAGAAAATCAGCTGGCGGAAGTGGCGAAGAAAATAACCGATGCGCTCAATACTCCGGGTGTGGCAATTGATAAAGATGATGAAGCGGTGGTTAAATCCATCCTGTTTGACACCAACGCAGCTACCGATAAAATTTCATCCAGCGCCAACCTGAATGTGAGAAGAACTACAGAAACAACACTAAGGAATCTCGGAACAAATATCGGTCGTATTATCCGCTGATGATTATGCCGGCAAATGTCATCATACGAAAACAAAAATTCCGTATCAGGACTCCTGATGAGCAAACCGCCCTGCGCTTGCGGAAAGAACTGAATGAAGGTCTGCAGTATGACTACATCAGCATGCTGGAAAGAATATTTCAGCAGCATGCCCCCGCGGATTTGTACCTGCATCTCGGCAATCTTTCCGTTAATCTTGGCACGATTTCGCAGCAGGAATTTGAAACCCATTTTTTGGAAGTATTAGAAACAAAACTGCTGATGGCTGTAACGGAAAAAATTCAGGAACAAATGGCAGTTGTTTATACCGGAAAGAGCGGAGCAACGAGCAGGGATTCGGGTCAAAAAAAAGATTCTCCGGACATCAGCCATCCTTTTTCGGAAAAAGAACAGCAGTGGCTGGCTTTGATTTATTTCCTGGAAAAAGGAATTTATCCCTGGTGGTTTCGCTCCCGGCCAAAAACGCCGAAAGAACTTTTTTCATCATTAGAAGAGACAGACCTGGAAAGACTGGCGTTGAAGCTGATTGAAATTAACAAGGGAAACAAAGAAAGGGGAAACAACGTTATACAAAGAGCGGTTACGCATTTACCGGCAGATAAAAAAGACGCATTAATCCGGAAACTGCTCGTTCTAAAAAATGATTCCGAACTATCTGTAAATGCCAAATCTGTGCTCCGGCATCGGCAGGTGTTGGAAAAAATCTTCCGCCTTACTCCGGCAGAGTTTTATATTTATTTCATAAAATCAATGATAGACTCTTCAGCCGCAGACAGGGTATTTATCAAAATATTTATCAGCAAGCTGATGTATAAAAAAGATATTTCAGCCATAGAACTGCAAAAGTTCATGGCCAATAAAAAAGAATTTCCGGCAAAAGAAATTCTTCAGCCACTGGCAGACATAACTGGAGAATATAAAGATGCCGGGAAAAAACATGCAGATATTTATGAACAGACGGGGCAAAAACAAAGTAGTGAGACACCGGAAAAAACACCACGAACAAAAACAGTAGAAACCACATCGCAAGCGGAAGAAGGGATTTATATTTCCAATGCCGGGCTTATATTAGTGCATCCCTTTTTAGAAGGATTGTTTACGGAATGTAAACTCCTGGATGAAAAAAAACAATTTATTTCTGAAGCCAAAGCAATACATGCAGCAGTTCTGCTCTGGTATTTGCAAACCGGCGAGGATGAAATGAAAGAATGGGAAACAGCTTTTTGCAAAATACTCAGCGGGCTTGAAGTGGAGACCGCAGTTCCCGATGACAATGTACTCAGCGCCGGTGAAAAACAGGAATGTGATGAATTGCTGAAAATGGTATTGGAGTACTGGAGTGCTCTTCGCACGGAAGATATCAATCTGCTGCGGGGCAGCTTCATCAACCGCGAAGGAAAAATTTCATGGAAAGACGATTACTGGCTGTTGCAGGTGGAGAGAACCGGCATTGACATTCTGCTCGACAAACTGCCCTGGGGCTATGGCACCGTCAAACTGCCCTGGCTGCACTATTTAATACATGTGGAATGGTAACAACCGATAACATATTTCAGAAAGACCTGCATCACCTGAATGCAGAGGCGCTGCTGAAAGAAATGGAGTGGTTCAGCAGGGTGTTGCAGGCGCGGATGCAGCTGTATTTTGGCGAACCCTGCGGGTACAAAACCATTATTGAAATTGAGTCGCCATCCATTGATGAAGATGAATCGGTGTTTGCCGAGTTTATCCGCTTTTATGGATTAAATACTACCGAGCGGCTGGTGCTGATGCTGGCCTTGATGCCGCACATCTGCCCGCAGATGCTTGATACTTTTTTTACCAGGCGAAATAATGCAGAGCGGCTGCACACCGAATTCGGCGGGTGGAAAGGAAATGTACATAGCGGCTTTCTTCCTACAGGTGAAACGGTATTGTTCCTGCTTGCCGGCAATGATATTGCGAAGCGTTTCAAATCGCAGCAGCTTTTTGATGCCGACCATGTTTTCCGCAGGCACAATATTGTTTATCTCACATCTGCTCCTGCCAACGAGCCTTTCTTTTCCGGTCAGCTTATGATAAATGATGAATACGTGGACCTCTTTACCGGCGGCAAAATCCGCAAGCCGGTATTCAGTATGGATTTTCCCGCAAAACGGATTGCTACCACTATGGATTGGGATGACCTGGTGCTGGATGATTATACGCTTCAGCAACTGAATGAAATAAAAATCTGGCTCACGCATGGAAAAACACTGATGGAAGACTGGCAGATGAAAAAAAGACTTAAGCCGGGTTATAAAGCGCTGTTTCATGGTCAGCCCGGTACGGGGAAAACATTAACAGCGGGTTTGCTGGGTAAGTTGGTCAATACTGATGTTTACCGGATTGACCTTTCCATGGTAGTTTCAAAATACATCGGCGAAACGGAAAAAAACCTGGAAAAAATTTTTGCAAAAGCCGAACATAAAAACTGGATTTTGTTTTTTGATGAAGCCGATGCGCTTTTTGGCAAACGCACTTCCATTTCTGATGCGCATGATAAATACGCTAACCAGGAAATTGCTTACTTGCTGCAGCGGCTTGAAGATTACAACGGCCTGGTCATTCTTTCTTCCAATATGCGCAGCAATGTGGATGAAGCATTTGGCCGGCGTCTGCAATCCGTAATTCACTTTCCTATGCCCAAAATGGAAGAACGGTTCCGTTTGTGGAAGCAATCATTCAGTACACAAACATCACTGGCCGCGGATGTGAACCTGGAATGGGTTGCCCAGAAATTTGAAATGGCGGGTGGCTCTGTTATCAATGTAGTGCAATACGCTTCGCTGAAAGCGCTGCATCGCGGAGAAAATGTTATTCACGGCAAAGACATTCTTGACGGAATACGCAAAGAATACCTGAAAGAAGGCAAAACATTTTAAAATTTTTCTTATGAGCTTTTTTGAACAAATCACCGACGGCCTTAAATTATACGAAGTGCTGATGCTGGCACTTGGCAGCCTGATGTTTCTGGTAATGCTTACGTTGCTGATAATTTTTGCCGCACAACGCCGGTCGCTGAAACAACTGTTATACTATTTTATTATTCCTGTCATTATGCTGGGCTGGTCTTCGCTGCAAAAAATAAAAATTGACGCAAAAGGTATAGAACTGGATAAAACCCTGGCCGAGTATGAAAAAAAATCGTCTGAAGAAAATAAAGAAAAAGTGGAAGCCCTGATAGAAGATCTCAAAAACAGGGATGTAAATGACCCGGCCGTGGTAAAGAAAATTGCCCGTGCTGAATTTATGATTGGTAAGCCGCAGGAATCACTGAAGACTATCGAAACGCTGCCGGATAAAGAAAAAAAGGACAGCTCGGTAAACAACCTGAAATCGAGTATTCTTATCTCTGAGTCTTTAAAAAATCAGTTGCACATTATACAGAATACGGCTGATAGTAACCAGATCAGGAAGCTGAATGAAATTCAGAAGGAGGCCATTAACCTGGAAGTAAAAAATGTGCTGCTTGACAGCAGCATACATGCCGCCGATATGAAAATAACAGAATTCAGGCGGCTTAACCCGAAAGTGGATATTAACAAGACATCAACCCACCAGCCGGTGCCGCATAACTGATTGTATGAAATCGGGCAGGGTACATAAAAAAGAAAGCGTACCGGACAATCCCGGTAAACAAAATCAATGTGTAATTAACCTGCCTGTGCAGGCAAAGCTGACCGTAGGTTCTCCTGGCGATCCTTATGAAAAAGAAGCAGACGCTGTAGCAGATAAAATAATGCGGATGCCCGTACAGAATTTTGTCCAACGCAAATGCACCGAATGCGATGAAGAAGATAAAAAAAAGATTCAACGCAAACCTGTTTCAGAAATCATCACGCCATTTATACAAACAAAAAGCAATGGAGAATCTTTAGCTGGTGATTTTCTTTTATCCTCCATACAAAGCAGCATAGGCAGCGGTTCGTCAATGGACAGCAGTACACAGACCTTCATGGAAAGCCGCTTTGGCGCCGATTTCAGTTCGGTAAAAATTCATACCGGCGGTGAAGCGGTACAGATGAATAATGAACTGAATGCACAGGCCTTCACTGTCGGCAGTGATGTTTATTTTAATGTGGGCAAATACCAGCCCGCCTCTTCGGAAGGGAAACAATTGCTGGCGCATGAATTAACACATACAGTGCAGCAGGGGAATGATACTATTCGTCGATGTATTGATCCAAAAAAGAATGACCCGATTTACGATGCAGTTGCAAAACAGGTGCAGGCTACATCGGCCTATTCCGCACTGGCTTCAGCTGATAAAACAGTTGCTGATAATATTATCGCTGACTCCAAGAAAAAAGCTGGCTGTTTGTATTACATCGGGAAATTGAAGCAGTTATTTACCACACCCGAAAAATCAGCAGCGGATGTAAAAAAAGAAAACGAGTCTGTCACAGTGGAAGCAGTAAAAAAGGAAAAAGAACGGCTTGCCAAACCAGAAGCTGCAAAAGATATTGACGTCGAAAAAAAGGCAGCTGATGCAGTACCAGCAGCAAACTGGAAGGAGATTGCAGGCAAGTTTGGAGGAGGTAGCTATTGGGTAGATAATTCTAACCCGGCAAATATCATCGTTAAGGTTAAAGTGTTTTTAAAGCCAACAGGCACTGGTACTCAAACTGACGTCGATAATATTAAAAAGATGCATGATGGTATTGAAAAGGCTGCATCCATTAAAGGTTTTATAGTATCAATTGAATTTCTTGACAAGCATGAATCGAAAGCTTTTACTGCCAATGTTCACCAGGAAGGCTGGACTGATGCAGAAAACTGGTCATCAGCATCCCCGAGAACCCTGGCTCATGAACTTTTTCATATGCTTGCTTTTGAGCAGGACCGGTATAATTATATTGAAGCTCATGCAACGAATGAATCAATGAAAATAATTGACAGGCTTACCTGGTTTGCCGCACAACTGACGAAGCCGCCTGGTTTTGATAATGATTTATCAATTATGGGTTCAGGCGAGCATCCGTTGGATGAAGATGCCTGCATCATAGCCGGTCTTGATCCAAAGACCTGTGTGCCGGCCAGAAGGAAAAAATAATTCCGGAATGAAAAAAACTATTATAGTACAATAATTACGACAGGTAATATTGAAATGAATGATAAATCGGCAATAATAACCAACCCCCAAAAAAAACTTTCAACAAATGAGTGCGCCAATTTTTCTATGCAGCCGAATCAGGTTCATAGTAGTAACCAATCAGGCAGGAATTTTATTATTCAGCCCAAGCTCACCGTCGGCGCTCCCGATAACCTTTACGAAAAAGAAGCCGATGCCATCGCAGACAAAGTGATGCGGATGCCTGAACAAAATTTTGTTCAACGTAAGTGTACAGAATGTGAGAAAGAAGAAAAGCTACAAAGACAGGTGGAAAAAGATGAATTACCGGTTCAGGCAAAGCACATCAATGGCCAATCTTTTGTTCAGAAAAAATGTGCTGCCTGCGAAAAAGAAGAGGAGGAAAAGCTTCACCGAAAGCCAATTTCAGAAGGCATCACTCCTTTTATTCAAACCAAAAGCAATGGCGAATCAACTGCCAGTGATTCTCTCACTTCCTCTATTCAAAACAGCAGGGGCGGCGGTGTATCGCTTGACAGCACAACACAATCCTTCATGGAAAGCCGCTTTGGCGCCGACTTCAGTTCGGTAAAAATTCATACCGGCGGCGAAGCCATTCAGTTGAATAAAGAACTGAATGCACAGGCTTTTACTGTCGGCAGTGATGTTTATTTTAATGAGGGCAAATACCAGCCCGCCTCTTCGGAAGGGAAACAACTGCTGGCGCATGAACTGACGCATGTCATTCAGCAGGGAGGAAATGTGCAATCTGTTTACAGAAAAAAGGATCCGAGTTTTGAAATAACAGGATTATACGAGAACCGCGCCGGCGAATCAGGCTTTGTTTTTTTTGACATAGGTCAACCGGATGCAGCATTAACGCAACCTGAAGATGCACTTGATAAAGATGAAAAACAAAAAATCAAGGATAAGGCAAAAGCAAATCCGCCTGCTGTTCATCTTTTTGGTTTTTCATCAGAAGAAGGGTCACCGAAGGAGGATAATAAATTAATTGACCGGAGGGTTTCAGCGGTTAAAAATGTTTTGGTTGGCGAGGGTTATGACAGCAGTAAGATAGATACTTCCAAGTCTAATCAGCGATCATTAGGCAGAGCTCATTATGATTATCGTTTTTGGCGTGCCGTGGAAATGGCTGATGCTACAGAATCGGCCCGCAAACCGAAAGCTGGCAGTACGCGGGGGATAGCAGCTTGTACAAAAGACCAGAAAGATATTGTAGAAAAAGCAACTAAAGATGCGGATGATATTCTAAAAAAACTGATCAAAAGATTGAATGACTATGTTGCAGACCCCGCCAAGGATGCTGATTTAAAAAAAGCATTGGATTTTTATTTTAAAGACAGCAGCCAAAATTTTGTTCGCAACAGGCTTATTCACCGGTTTAAAAAAATTAACAGCTTTGTAAATAAAATATTGAAAATAGTTAAATGCGGAACTCCGCTTTCACAGGACTGTGGCAGCTCTACCGCATTAACGGGTCCTGGAGAAATGACACTTTGTGATGATTTTTACAGCGGCGGATATACTACAAGAAAACAGGCATATTTACTTATTCATGAATCAGGCCATGGCTCCAGCGAAGCTATTGGCGACCGTGGCTATCAGTATGAACGGGTATTTCTTTTTTTAAGTACCGACCAGGCATTAGCCAATGCCGATTCATTTATGCTGCTTGCAGAAGAAATAAATGAAGGCAAGCGATCGGTTGATATTATTTCCGACACCAAAGATGATGCAAAAGGCTGCGACAGTAACCCGGATCTGAAAAAGAAAGTACGTGAAGCAGTGGCATGGGCGCAACGGCTGAATACCTATGCACTTACGGGTATTGAGCAAACCTATGGAAACGATGAATTCACACAATTCATGGCGCCATTCTTTATTGCACATTTTGGTAATGCTAACCGGCCCGCCATGGCAGGTATATTGGATCGCTATCTGAAAATGGATAAAGTGTTCAACCAGGATTTAACATTCATCTGCAAAGATTCTAAAGATCCTGTCTGTGCGACATCATCACTACCGATTTGGACCATTAACGGAGAAGTAACTGTTTGTCCAGATCATCTGAAGGACAACTCGCAATCGAAACGTGTAAACAATATGTATGCAGGCCTGGCAGCTATTATGCCGGGAGTAAAAAAAGAACAACAATTCAGTTATCCAAAACTGGCGAGAAACTATAAAAATAATTTCTGGCAGGAGTTGGGTTGAAATAAATTATACATGGCAGGATCAATAACTGATATAGCAATTGCGCCGCCTGTTCAGAACGGGATAACGGGAAATAATCATTCAAATGAATTATTAAGAAATTCTGATTATGGGGAAAAAAATAAATTATTCAGAAAAGGAATTATTCAGCCCAAGCTCACCGTCGGCGCTCCCGATAACCTTTACGAAAAAGAAGCCGATGCCATCGCAGACAAAGTGATGCGGATGCCTGAACAAAATTTTGTTCAACGTAAGTGTACAGAATGTGAGAAAGAAGAAAAGCTACAAAGACAGGTGGAAAAAGATGAATTACCGGTTCAGGCAAAGCACATCAATGGCCAATCTTTTGTTCAGAAAAAATGTGCTGCCTGCGAAAAAGAAGAGGAGGAAAAGCTTCACCGAAAGCCAATTTCAGAAGGCATCACTCCTTTTATTCAAACCAAAAGCAATGGCGAATCAACTGCCAGTGATTCTCTCACTTCCTCTATTCAAAACAGCAGGGGCGGCGGTGTATCGCTTGACAGCACAACACAATCCTTCATGGAAAGCCGCTTTGGCGCCGACTTCAGTTCGGTAAAAATTCATACCGGCGGCGAAGCCATTCAGTTGAATAAAGAACTGAATGCACAGGCTTTTACTGTCGGCAGTGATGTTTATTTTAATGAGGGCAAATACCAGCCCGCCTCTTCGGAAGGGAAACAACTGCTGGCGCATGAACTGACGCATGTCATTCAACAAAACAACAAAACTCAGGGTTTGATACAAATGCATGGCCTGGTTGAGGGATGGATAGCTGAACTGGAACTAAGAAAAAAGAAAATTAAGTCATTTGTAAAACATGGTAACGCCTCCATAGCGCCATTTGGTGATGCATCAACAGGCGTATTAAGTGGCTATCAATTGATTCAAAATTTTAAACTTGAATTGGCAACAGATGCCGATCCGGATAAGTATTCATTCGTTCAGTTAATAAAAGGAGAATTATATGTCGATAGAGGTGGCACAAAAGAATATTGGCCCGCCAGCATGGGAATCTATGGAAAAAAAGCAACGGATCCCTTCCTGTTCACTGATTGGATTGTGGATACTCCTGATGTGGATCCTCGTTTCGGAAGCCATAATGGTGTAAAGCCTAAAGTGCCAACTACTGAATTTGAAGACGCCCCGGCTGTGATCCTGAAAGGAGATAAACCAGTTTTGCCACCGGGACTAACATACAAAATTGAAGCCCGCATGGGAGTATATCCTTGGGGCTGGCCTATTCCAGCTTCGATTGGCGATTGGGAAAAAATGAAACCAACCCCTTTCGTCGAAATCAATTGGGGCTGGAAAATAGTTGTCAGCAAGGACAGCAAATCACTTGATGTAGATGTTAAATAGTAACCGGTAGATAAGAATCGAGAAATTTTTTTTGACTAATCCCTCAGAAATCAAAATCTTCATACAAGAAAGACACACCCGGTTTGGTAAGTAGCAGCGAAAATAACAGCCTTTCAAAATATTTTTTCCATTTTCAAAACCGAAAAAGAAAAACAAAATTACACCATCAATAATATCCGGGCAAACCTTACGGTTGAAGCGGCCGATGACCCTTACGGAAATGAAGCGGATGCCTGAACAAAACTTTATTTAAAGAAAATATGCAGTATGTGAAAAAGAAGAAAAAGAAAAGCGGCACCGGAAACTCCTTTCGGAAAACATCACACCATTTAATCACACCCAAAGCAATGGCGAATCAACTGCCGGCAAATACCCTTCACAAGATCATAAACCATTACAATCCGGAACTCATCACTTCCACAATGCAAATTCACAATGATGTAACGATAAAAAATTGTAAAAAGACCCCTGCCCTGCCTGGTCTGTATCACATAACGCATCCTGGCCCGGAATTTCTGAAGCATCACACCTGGTGTGTTCTCCTTAAGTACCTTCGGATAAAATGTTTTTCAGCGTAAACAATTTCCCTGAAATAAAAAGAGTTTCTGAAAATCAATTCATGAAACTCTTTTGCTTGTAGCCCGTACGAGATTCGAACTCGTATCACCACCGTGAAAGGGTGGTGTCCTA
>CAZDUO010000103.1:0-11948 GCA_964508655.1 uncultured Chitinophaga sp.
CAACCGATTTGCGGCCCAGTTCGGGCATGCCCAGTTTTCGCATGGCGCAAAGTTAGGCGCTGAGGCAAAAGAGTAATGAAGCATTCACTGATACTTCATTACTTTCCTGTTTATCTTTTCACCTTCCTTATTGGTAAAAATAAAATAATAGATGCCCGGTTGCCAGCCTTTCATTTTTTCAAGAGAGATAAAATTGGAAACAGGTACAGCATGGATGCTTTGCGAATGAACCCGGCGTCCCATTCCATCGAAAACATTCAACAGGATCAGCTGGTTGATTTTTGTTTTCACCCGGATAATCCCATCGCCGTTGTTCGGGTTGGGATAAATATCAGCCTTCATGGTGCCTTCGACTTCCACCGGCCAATCTTCGCAGGCGCCTGTGTTTGGCAGGTTATTATCTATCCAGTACACCCGGTTAGTTAGCCATTCCTTCAGCAAACTGATTTCTCCATCATAAGTGGTTGCTATCGGTTGCGGGTTGGGCCACACATATTGACCCAGCACCGGCCAGCGCTGAAAATGCCGCTGCCTTGCTTCGGCAGTAAGTGTTACAATGGAATCAATAAGGAAATTTATTTGCGTTAAACTGAGGGTGGTTTGCCGCACCTGTTTCCACCGGCAGCGCAAATCGCTTGTGAATGCCGTATCAGTCATCAACTTCTCCCACCAGAAAGGAATCAGCCCGGCGCCATCGCCGGGGCAGGCATAATTAAAAAGATAAGCCCAGCCATTTGTATTGCTGCCCTCGCAATAGTTGGCATTGCGAAAAGCAAGATCATAATCCCACACCGGCCCGGCAACAATTTTCGGGTTGCGGCTGTTGCGGTCTTTATAAAAATAAGAGCTGAGGCGATAGCCATCCACATTGCGGCTTACTTCGTTCACAATAAAATAATCAATAAAGGAAGCGAGGTCGGCAAATTTTCTTACACCAATCGATTTATCCTGGTGGTCCCTGCCTGCAAGTGCATACTCAAAACTGTCTATATAGCTTTTTATATAATCCTTCTGTGCCTGCACAATGTTTTCCAGCTTGGGATACACATAGCTGAACTGTCTTTTGTTACCATTGGTTGAGTTGGGCGAAACAAAAGAAGAATACCATCCGTTGGCATCTTTATCCAGGCTGAAAATATATCCGCCGGTCACGGCATCGCCGCTCACATCTGTAGCGGCCATTTTTGCAATATTCACCCGGCCGCTGCCTCGCTTTATTCTTTCCATGAAAACATATATGCCTTTGTAATCGCCGTTGATGACCAGCTCCACAAAACGGCAGTGCGCTGCCCAGCGGCCCAGTTCGCTTGAAAAAGTGTAAGCAAGAAAATTCCTCATCAGGGTTTTATCGGTATAAGGTGCATATAGCACCCAGTCGCTTTCTTTAGGCAGGCCGAAAAGTGATTTATCAACCGAATTGCCCGAAGCATCCCAAAGCTCAATGCTGTACGACTTCATCGGAAACATCTGCGACGAATGCCCCCGGATTTCTATCCCCACTTTGCCGCTGTAATGATTATACGGATCGGTAACATTGTTTCTTGCACCGGGGCCATTATACACAATCCCCATATCGGCCATAATCTTGGGTTCGTCCATAATAGTTTGCCCGTTGGTATTGATGATAATAATGGGCAGGTTGGATGAAGTAAGCGTTTGCCCATGCAAAAAGTTTTGCACCAGCAGAAAAAAGAATAAAGCTGTTTTTAGTCGCATGAAGCAGTATTGGTTTGTAAATTTACCTGAATCTGTTTAATGAATTAAATGAGATTGATCAGGTTGGTATTTTCCCGAAGATTAATCCTGCACCTGCCGGCAGGGACAATAGGCCGACAACTTTTGCCTGAGCAAAACATAAAAAGCGTTATTGTGCTGCACAATAATTTTCCGGGTTGCAAACAAATTGGAAACCTGTGGGGCCAGCAATGCTCCGGTTAATCCGAAAAGCAGGCCGCTGCCAATGCCCGTAACTACGCCTGCCAATGCAGCCGGTTCGCCAGTACGACCGGCGGAAACTGCTATGCCGGTAATAACACCGCCGGTAATGCCGGCTGCAAAAAATCCCACCAGTCTTTTGCCGGGCTCGCCGTGCAATGGCCTGAGTTTTATTTTATCCATATCACGGAATAAAAATTCATCCGTTTCTTTACCCCGTACAGCAATGATTACGCTGCTGTCGGTAACGTTTTTTAAAACACCTTTAAACTTAAACCCGTTGCAGGTAATTACGGCCTGCCATTGTTCTTTCGGAAGGCTGGCTGAAAATGAGTTCCCTGCAAAAATGAAAACGGTAAGCAGGGCAATGATTGCTTTCCTGTTGCTATTGTGCATAATGAATGTTTTATCCGTAATTTGAAAATGTAAGATAATCCAGGGCAGAATATCTTTCATCAAAAATTACTTTTCAAACTGCTTTGCTGCATCATTGTTAATTTCTAAATCCTGCTGCAAGAGGTAAAGCTTTTATATTTGCTGTTCCTGGTTTGTATATTGAAAAGAAAGCAGCGTATGGGTAAATCCACCACATCTGAAACACCGCTGATGCGGCAGCACCGGGCTATCAAACAAAAGTACCCCGATGCCGTGTTGCTTTTCCGTGTAGGTGATTTCTATGAAACCTTTGGCCAGGATGCCATCATCGCTTCGCAGGTGCTGGGCATCACGCTGACAAAAAGAAACAATGGCGCAGCTGCTTCTTCCGACCTTGCCGGTTTTCCTCATCATGCCCTCGATACCTATTTGCATAAACTGGTAAAAGCGGGTTACCGGGTGGCCATCTGCGACCAACTGGAAGATCCCAAACAGGTCCCGCCAGGAGGCGGGAGAATTGTAAAAAGAGGCGTGACTGAAATGGTGACGCCCGGCACGGCGGTAAACGAGAAGCTGCTGGAACATCACAGCAATAATTTCCTGGGCGGAATTCATTTTACTGAAAAAGATGAATACGGTCTTGCCTTTCTCGACATCAGCACCGGTGAATTTTTTATTGCCGAAGGCGACCGGGAGTATGCCGATAAACTGCTGCAAGGCTTCAAACCGGCCGAAGTGATTTTTCAGCGCCACTTGCAGAAAAAATTCAAAGAATTTTTTGGGGCAAAGTTTTACAGCTATACACTCGATGAATGGATTTTCAGCGAAACGTATGCGGAAGAAACCCTGCTGAAGCATTTTCAAACCCTCTCACTGAAAGGTTTCGGTGTGGATGATTTACGGAAAGGAATTACCGCAGCCGGGGCCTTGCTGCATTACCTGAAAGAAACCGAGCATCCCAATCTGCAGCATATCACCGCCATGCAGCGCATCAACCGGGATGATTTTTTGTGGATGGACCGCTTTACCATCCGTAATCTTGAACTGGTAAACAAAAATTCGGATGCCGGCCATACGCTGCTTGATGTATTGGACCATACTGTTTCTCCCATGGGCGCAAGACTGCTGCGGCGCTGGATAGTTTTTCCATTAAAAGACATTCAGAAAATAAACGAACGTCTCGGGCTGGTGGAGTTTTTTATACTGCACAGCGACCTGCGCAATAAAATAACCCATGCCATCAAGCTCTGCGGCGATATGGAAAGGCTGGTTTCAAAAATTCCGCTGAAAAAAATAAACCCGAGAGAACTGCTGCAACTTAGCCGTGGGCTGCGGCAGGTGCAGGAAATAAAACTGCTGTGCATGGCAGCGGGCAATGAATACCTGAAACGGCTGGGCGATGCACTGAACCCCTGCAGCTATATTGCCGATAAAATTTTTAAAGAAATTGTTGACAATCCCCCGGCACTCGCCACCAAAGGCGGAATGATCAACAGTGGAGTAAACCATGAGCTTGACGAACTGCGTCATATTGCCCACAGCGGAAAATCGTATTTGACCCAACTACAGCAAAAAGAAGCGGAAGCCACCGGCATTTCATCACTTAAAATCGGTTTCAATAATATCTTCGGCTATTACCTGGAAGTGACACATGCCCACAAAAACAAGGTACCGGCCGGATGGATGCGCAAGCAAACCCTCATCAATGCCGAACGCTATGTGACTCCTGAGCTGAAAGAATACGAGGAAAAAATTACCGGCGCCGAAGAAAAGATTCTGAAAATAGAACTGGAAGTATATGAAGCGCTGCTCAACGAGCTGATGGATTACCTGGCGCCGGTGCAAACCAACGGTCATGTGCTTGCCGTGCTGGATTGCCTCAGTTGTTTTGCATACAATGCGCTGCAATACCAGTACAAAAAACCAACCCTGCACGAAGGCGATGCGCTGCTGATAAAAAGCGGCCGCCACCCTGTGATAGAAAGAAATTTACCCGTGGGCGAAAGTTATATCAGCAATGATCTTGAACTGAACAGCGGCGAACAACAGATCATCATTCTTACCGGCCCCAATATGAGCGGTAAATCGGCGCTGCTCAGGCAAACCGCCCTTATTACCCTGATGGCGCATATGGGCAGCTTTGTGCCGGCCGATGAAGCCCTGGTTTCTCTTACCGATAAAATCTTTACCCGTGTAGGCGCTTCTGACAACCTGAGCGGCGGTGAAAGCACTTTTATGGTGGAGATGAATGAAACTGCCAGCATCATTAACAATGTTTCAGCCGGCAGCCTCATCTTGCTGGATGAAATCGGCCGCGGCACTTCCACCTACGATGGCATTTCCATTGCCTGGAGCATTGCCGAGCACCTGCATAATTCACCGCACAAACCCAAAACACTTTTTGCCACGCACTATCATGAACTGAATGAACTGGAAGATAATTTTCCCCGGATAAAGAATTATCACATCACCAATAAAGAGGCGGCAAATAAAATTATTTTTTTAAGAAAACTGGCCCGCGGCGGCAGCACACACAGCTTCGGCATTCATGTGGCAAAAATGGCCGGTATGCCGCCTTCACTGATTGAGCGGGCCAACGAGATTTTGAAACAACTGGAGAGTAAGCATGTGGGGGAAGAACCCGGTAGCCAGAAGCCGGAATTCAGAAGAGGGGAAAAAGATTGGGATAGTTTAAGCAGGAAAGTCAAAAGTATTGCGCATCAACAGATGCAGCTTTCCATTTTCGATGCGCACAGTGAGGCTTTTGATGAAATAAGAAAACTGCTGGCCGATATTGATATCAACCGCCTTACCCCGGTGGAAGCACTATTGAAACTGCAGGAAATTAAAAACAGGCTTAAATAGCAGTTTTCCACATGCCGGGCAAGATTTGTCCAAAACTGCAGCAGGCTTTTTGCCAATACCAAAATCTTCTTATTTTTATAACAAATACTACGGTATGAAATTCAGAAAACTAACTGCTTTATCTTTTTTTGCTGCATTATTCATTTTCCCGGCCTGCGATGCCGATGATATTTTCAATGAAAATTTATACCTCGGCAATTCTTTGCCTATGAGCGGGGCGCAGGAAGTACCGGCTGTTGCCACCAGCGCCACCGGCACCATCAATGCCAGCTACAATAAGCTTTCAAGAATACTGACCTACTCAGTTGCATTCAGCGGCCTGTCAGGAAATGCGGCTGCAGCCCATATTCATGGCACAGCTGAAGCCGGTTATAATGCCAACGTATTACAGGGATTCTCCGGATTCCCGGCCGCCACTTCCGGCAGCTATTCCGGTACCCTGTATTTTGATGGTGTTAAACTGCTTGAAGAACACCTGCTTGCCGGCCGGTATTATATAAATATTCATACCCCTGCAAGACCGGGCGGAGAAATAAGAGGCCAGCTGATTCTTACAAGGCAATAAAAAAGAGAGTGAAGATAAAAGCCCCGAACAGGGGCCTTTTATTTTACATCAAACCAAATCGGTTTGTTGTCATTCCAGTCACCATTATAATTTATAAAAAGCTCTTCGCCGGCTTCCACCGGTCGGATGGTTTTTACCAGGATCTTGTTGTTTTCAAAATCCATCTCGTATTCACAATTAGCAGTGTAAGAATGATTGTACACAGCCACATAACCTAAGGCCATGCAACACTTATCTTTTTGATGGCCCCACTCAAAAATGTAATCGTGCAGCAGTGTGCGGTCGAGCAACTTTCTTTCTTCGGCGCTCATTACAATCACAGGTGATATTTCAATTATTGTTGCGGCCGCTATTCTTTCCCGTGTATAAATACCCCGGCCTCTTTCCGTGCTGTGGCCGATATACAAAGCTGGTTGGATCATCAATAACAAAAATATCAAACTCCTTTTGCCTTCATAAGCTTAATTTTGCGGCCCGAAATGTTATGTCCGAAATTTTAAGCGGAAATATCAAACAACACCTGGAGTACCTGCTCGAATGCGGAAATGAAGAAGCGGCCCGCCGGTTTCTCGATCATCAAAACATCACTGACGTAGCAGAACTGATAAATGAGTTTCCCGAACAGGAATCGTATATCATTACCCACATGAGCACCCACAGGGCTGCCAGTGTGTTCAAAATACTTGACCTGTCGGCGCAAAAACAGATTATCCGTGAACTGCCTCCTTTTAAAACGGCAGAGCTGCTGAATACGCTTTCGCCTGACGACCGTACCGATTTTTTGGAGGAATTGCCCAGCAATGCGGTGCGTGAACTGATAAAACTGCTGGAGCCGGAAGAAAGAAAAACCACCCTCTCGCTGCTGGGTTACCCGGAAGACAGCATCGGCCGGCTGATGACGCCCGACTATGTGTATGTGTACCCGCACAACAGCGTGGAAGAAGTGTTTGCCACCATCCGCAAGCACGGTAAAGACAGCGAAACCATCAACGTGATTTATGTCATTAATGAAAACGGCGAACTACTCGACGATATCCGCATCCGCGATTTTATTTTAAGCCCGCCTGATAAAAAAGTTTCGGACCTGATGGACTACCGGGTGATTTCGCTGAATGCGTACGATGACCAGGAAAATGCAAGCGAAATATTTAAAATGGAAAACCGGGTGGCTTTGCCCGTAGTGAGTCAGAGCAATAAATTGTTAGGGATTGTAACCATTGATGACATATTGTGGGTGGCCGAAGAGGAATTCAGCGAAGACATGCAGAAGATGGGCGGTACCGAAGCGCTGGAGCAGCCTTACCTGGAAGTGCCGCTTTACAAACTTTATAAAAAAAGAATTTTCTGGCTGCTGATTCTTTTTATTGGCGAAACCTTCACTATTGCCGCCATGTCGAGCTTTCAGAAAACGCTGGAGCAGGTGCTGGTGCTTTCCACTTTCATTCCATTGATTATTTCCAGTGGCGGCAACAGCGGCTCGCAGGCTGCCACACTCATCATCCAGGCCATGGCATTGGGCGAAGTAACCCTGGCAGACTGGTGGCGCATTGCACGCAGAGAAATTTTGTCAGGGCTGATGATGGGAACAACACTTGGCATCATCGGGTTCTTCATCATCTTTGGCGGCCATGAAATCTTCGGATTGTTTGGCGAACATTTTATCAGGATTGGGTTTGCAATCGGTACCGCTGTCATTGGGGTAGTGATGTGGGGAACCATCATGGGCTCCATGCTTCCTTTGCTTTTAAAACGCCTCGGCGCCGACCCCGCCGCTTCTTCTACTCCGTTTATTGCAACACTGGTAGATGTAACCGGGCTGCTTATTTATTTCGGAACAGCCTTTCTTTTACTCAAGGGTGTTTTATTATAAAAAAAGGTGACATGAAAGCCATGTCACCCAAAAATTTTCAATCAGACCCTTCCGTCAGGCTGCTTTTTTGCCCATACCCATATACCAGCCAAGTATGGCTCCTACAATGGCCCCCACTACGGTATTGGCCACTACATCTATTGCCATTGATGTCGTATCCCATGCATCCATTTGTGCATAAAGAAAGCAATTGATGGCTGCCGAAATCAGCAAGCCGAGCACTGCTCCTGTAGATGCCCCGGAGCCTGCCGACCTGACCCCGGCTTTTCCAAACACAAAGGATAAAACAAAACCCCACAACAGGTTGCCTGCAATCATGGCCCACCATACCATATTTTCTTCGCTTCGCATTACGGCTTTACCGGCATCTGTCATGTGTTGATTCATAAAATCCATAAGCAGCATACCCCAAACCAACCACCCCAGGAGAAAGTACGCCACGCCGGCAATAACTCCTCCAATGATAAATTTGTTTGTGTTCATAAATTTTGGTTTTTATCCGAAGGACTCTCGCAAGGAGTCTTTGCCCTTCGGAGGTGAAAGAAAAGATAGAAAATTTATTATCAGAATGATATTCGCTCAGCTAATTTTCAGGACCTGGCTGGATCAGTCAAAACCTTTTATCAGGCTGCTTTTTTGCCCATGCCCATATACCAGCCAATGACAGCGCCGATAATGGCAGTTACGACAGTATTGGCAACTACATCGACAATCAACCAGGTTGTATCGCTTATGTCTGTCGTACCATAAAGAAAACAGTCTATTGACACTGCAAATAATAACCCGGTAACAGCACCGGTTGTTGCCCCCGCCCCTATGGAGTTTGAACCTGCCTTGCCAACAACGTACGATACCAGCCACCCGTAGAAAAGATTTGCTACAATCATTGCCCACCAGATCATGTTTTCCTCACCCCGCATAACAGCTTTTCCGGCTTCTGTTTGATGTTGTGTCATGAAATCTGCAAGCAGCATGCCCCAAACCAACCACCCCAGGAGGAAACTGACAATTCCGCCAATAATTCCTCCAACGATAATTTTGTTTGTGTTCATAAATTTTGGTTTTAGGTGAAAAATTAAATGATTGAGAAAAGATAATGATTAACCCGGCACTTTCATATTTATTTTACACACAGGCCGGGAATAGTTAATCCAAAGCAAGGATTTACAATCCGATAGTATTGTTTTTCAATCTCCCTGCCCTTTTTGCCATCTGCTTATTTTTATGGAATTTCGTCGGCTTAACAGCCTAATCTTTACAGTTTCATCCAATAAACTCTCAATTCAACCTTATAATTTATGTGCGGCATAGTTGGTTACACCGGCCCTAAGCAAGCTTATCCCATCATCATCAAAGGTCTTCAGCGGCTCGAATACCGTGGCTACGACAGCACCGGCGTGGCGCTGCTCAACAATGGACTGAAAGTTTATAAAAAAAAGGGTAAAGTAGCTGAACTGGCTGATTTATTAGTAGGAAGAAACCTGCATGCACACACCGGCATTGGTCATACCCGTTGGGCCACTCACGGTGAGCCCAGCGACCGTAATGCCCACCCCCATGTTTCGGCCAGCGGCAAACTTGCCATGATTCACAACGGCATAATTGAAAACTATTCCCGGCTGAAGCAGGAGCTTGTTTCAAAGGGTTATACTTTCCAAAGCGATACGGACACCGAAGTGTTGCTGAATTTTATTGAAGAAATAAAAAAGAGCAACGACTGCGACCTGGAAGAAGCCATCCGCATTGCACTCAAGCGGGTGGTTGGTGCTTATGTTATCCTGCTCATTGATGAGGATGACCCCGAAACAATCATTGCTGCCCGCAAAGGTAGTCCGCTGGTTATTGGCATCGGAAAAGGTGAACACTTTCTCGGCTCCGATGCTTCGCCCATGCTGGAGTACACCAAAGAAGTGGTGTATGTGAACGACTATGAACTCGCAATTGTAAAGCCCGATGAACTCATCCTTAAAAATCTCGGCAATGAAAAAATAACTCCCTTTGTTCAGAAGCTTGACATCGAACTGGCGGCAATTGAAAAAGGCGGTTACGAGCATTTCATGCTGAAAGAAATCAATGAGCAGCCCGATACGGTATTCGATTGCCTGCGCGGCCGCCTTGATGCTGAAAAGGGAACCATCACCATGGCTGGCGTGGAAAATAATATAGACAAGCTGGCGAATGCCAGCCGCATCATCATTATTGCCTGCGGCACCAGCTGGCATTCGGGCCTGGTAGCCGAATACATTTTTGAAGAACTCTGCCGCATACCAGTGGAAGTGGAATATGCTTCTGAATTCCGCTACCGAAACCCTGTGGTTCGCCCCGGCGATGTCATCATTGCCATATCACAAAGCGGCGAAACAGCGGACACACTTGTTGCCATTGAAAAAGCAAAACAACAGGGGGCCTTTATTTTCGGTGTTGTAAATGTTGTGGGCTCATCCATTGCCCGCACATCGCATGCCGGGGCCTACACGCATGCGGGGCCTGAAATCGGCGTGGCCAGCACCAAAGCATTTACAGCGCAGCTTGCGGTGCTTACCATGATTGCCTTGAAAATTGCAAAACAAAAGGGCAGCATTGATGAAGAACGATACATGCACCTGCTTAATGAGCTACATGAGATACCGGAAAAAATCCGGGAGATATTGAAAAATGAAAACCTTATAAAAGAACTTTCGGCGAAATATAAAGACGCCACTGATTTTCTGTACCTCGGCCGCGGATATAATTTTCCGGTGGCATTGGAAGGAGCATTGAAGCTGAAAGAAATTTCCTACATCCATGCCGAAGGTTATCCCGCAGCCGAAATGAAACACGGCCCGATTGCACTGGTGGATGAAAAACTTCCTGTTGTATTTGTTGCAACAAAAGACAGTTATCATGAAAAAGTGGTGAGCAACATGCAGGAGATAAAAGCCAGGAAGGGAAGGGTGGTTTCGGTGATTACCGAAGGGGATGAACATGCTGCCTCGCTTTCGGAAGCGGTAATGTGTGTGCCGCCAGCCGATGAAATAGTAGCCCCGATGCTGGGTGTGATTCCATTACAGTTACTTGCTTATTATATCGGGGTGTTGAAAGGCTATGATGTGGATAAGCCGAGGAATTTGGCCAAATCTGTTACCGTGGAATAGTTACCAGTAACTGGTTACCGGAAACCTGAATTTCAAAACATGACCGACGTAAAGAAAAAACCCATCAGCTCACTTGGCTACAATTTTGTGGCAAAAGAGTTTATTCCGAAAGGGAAAGACGAATACTACCTGCGCAATATTCAGAACCGGAACGGGATTAAATACCGCAAGCTGACGAAGTCGGAAATCAAATTGCTTCAGCAAAACAACAACACGGCCGATGACTGGAATACACTGCTGGTTGCCCACCCATTTAATCCCAGCCTGGTTAAAAACTGCAGCTTCTACGGGTTGAACAGAATCGGCAAACTGGAACCGGTTTTCCTTGAATACCACGATGTCCGTCTTCAGGTGGGGCTTTACAACAGCACCATCATCAGTTGCGACTTCGGCGATAATGTAGTGGTGAATAATGTAAACTACATGAGCCATTACATCGTCGGCAACGAGGTGATCATCGTGAATGTAAACGAACTGGCCACGACTGATCATTCCAAATTTGGTAACGGCATCATCAAAGAAGGAGAAAAAGAAAGCGTACGCATCAGGCTCGAAGTGTGCAACGAAAATGCAGGCCGCAGCATTCTGCCCTTCAACGGCATGCTGCCCGGCGATGCCTGGCTCTGGAGCCGCTACCCCGACGACGATCTGCTGATGAAAAAGTTCAGGCAGTTCACCGAAAAACGTTTTGACAGGCAGAGAGGTTATTACGGCAAAATCGGCGACAGAACGGTAATCAAAAACTGCCGTATCATCAAAGATGCATGGATTGGCAGCGATGCCTACATCAAAGGCGCCAACAAGCTGAAAAACCTCACCATCAATTCCGGCGCCGAAGGCAATACCCAGATTGGCGAAGGCTGCGAGCTGGTAAACGGCATCATCGGTTTTGGCTGCCGCATTTTTTACGGGGTGAAAGCCGTTCGTTTTATCCTGTCCGATCATTCGCAGCTAAAATACGGCGCAAGGCTTATCAATTCATATCTCGGATACAACTCCACCATCTCCTGCTGCGAAGTATTGAACTCACTCATTTTTCCTGCACACGAACAGCACCACAACAATTCTTTTTTGTGTGCGGCACTGTTGCTGGGGCAAAGTAATATGGCTGCCGGCGCCACTATCGGCTCCAATCACAACAGCCGCGTCGCCGACGGCGGGCTGCTTGCAGGCAGCGGTTTCTGGCCGGGCCTCTGTGTCAGCC
>CAZDUO010000104.1:0-5225 GCA_964508655.1 uncultured Chitinophaga sp.
TTAAAATAATCAAACGGCTCTTTGCAGTCATCACATTGGTATAAGGCTTTACAGGGAGTAGAACCGAATTCACTGATGCGGCGGGTATGAAAAGAATCACAATGCGGGCACTGCACGGCTTCGGCTTCTGCAAAAAGTTTCTGCTCGCAAACCTGTTGCCTGGGGTTGGGAGGCGCAATACCGTATTCTTTCAGCCTGCGTTTTCCTTCTTCACTCATCCAGTCAGTTGTCCACGGCGGGGAAAGCACTTCGGTCACTTTCACTTTTTTAAATCCCAGGGTGGCCATTTCCACTTTTATGGTTGTGGCGATCATTTCCATGGCCGGGCAGCCGATGTAGGTGGGAGTAATTATGACTTCAAGTTCATCTTCAATCATCTTTACATCCCGCACTATGCCCAGGTCAACGATGGATAATACAGGCACTTCCGGATCTTTTATTTCATCCAGATAACTATAGAGTGTGTTTTTATCAATTGTTGTAGTTCTCATAATTTCAATTCCCCCTTTAGGGGGTTAGGGGGTCTACCATTCACAACCGGGGTAAACTCTTTGCATATATTGAAGTTCGGTAAGAATGTAACCCAGGTGCTCCGTATGTCTTCCCTCTTTTCCACCCGACTGCATAAATACTTTTTCAGGTACCGGCATTGTGGCTTCAATAAATATTTCCTTTACTTTATTCATCCACGGTTCTTTCAGTTTTGAAACATCCACACCAATATTTTTACCCGTAACCCATAACTCATAACCTGTAACCTCAAACATCTCCCCGGTATAACGCCACAGCTCATCGATTGCATGCAGCATCCGCCGGTGACTTTCTTCCGTGCCGTCGCCCAGGCGTATCACCCACTCGCTGCTCCAGCGAAGATGATAAGCCACCTCTTTAAGTGCTTTGGCAGCTATGGCAGCCAGTTGTTCATCCTTGCTGTACTGCAGTTGCTGAAATAATAAATACTGGTACTGGCTGAAAAAAAATTGACGCAAAATGGTTTGTCCCCAGTCGCCATTGGGTTGTTCAACAAGCAGAAGGTTTTTGAATTCCCGTTCTTTTCTTAAGTACGCAAGTGAATCTTCTGTAACCTCACCCCCAAACCCCCTCTCCAAAGGAGAGGAGGCTTTTGAGCCCTCCGCCTTTTTTGAATTGTTTATCTGATGTGCCGCATGTTGATAAAAACTTCTTGCCTGCCCGATCAGGTCCAGCGTAATATTGGTAATGGCAATATCCTGCTCGGGCACGGGGCCATGTCCGCACCATTCCCCGTTGCGCTGGCCGAGGATGAGGGAATTGTCAGCTAAGTGGAGGGAATAGTTGATTAGTTGATTAGTTGACTGGTTATTCATTTCTTCTTGTGATTATTTCTTAGAAATGTAATGTACCCGTTTAGTAACCGGCCCACTTCGTCAATCATAGCTTTAAAGTATTCAAATTGGGATTGTGAAATATACTGACAGTCCAGGGCGTCGATTAAATGATTAAGTGTTTCTGATAAAGAACCTCTTGCCTGAATACAAAAGTGCAATTGATCTTTATAAGTAAATCGTCCATGTCCTTCTGCTATATTGGAAGCAACCGACCGGGAGGAGCGGATCATCTGATCTGACAATCTGTATTTTTCTTCCTGCGGGAAATGATCGGCCAGCTCTTTTAATTCATTTTTCAGAATCCGGGCTTTTTTCCAAACCACCAGCTCAGTAAAGCTTTGATTTTTTTCTTCCATAAAGTCTTATTATTTGAATCTACTAATTTACAAATCAACCAATCAACCAATCAACTAATCAACCAATCAACTAATCAACTAATCAACTAATCAACTAATCAACTAATTACATCTGATTCACTTCATCCGGCAGAGTATAAAATGTAGGGTGCCTGTAAATTTTATCTGCTGCAGGTTCAAATAATTCAGCTGCTTCGTCCGGTTGGGTGGCATGAATGTATTTAGATTCCACCACCCAGATACTTACGCCTTCCATTCTTCTGGTATAAACATCTCTTGCATTTTCAATAGCCATTTGCGCATCGGCGGCATGCAGGCTGCCCACATGTTTGTGGTCGAGGCCCTGTTTGCTGCGGATGAATATTTCCCACAAAGGCCAGTCGGCCCCCCTGCCCCCCCAAGGGGGGTTCTTGGAAGAGTCTTTCAACTCGATGCCTCCCTTTTCGTCGGGAATGTCGCCGTAATAAAATTTTCTTATTTGAATTTTCATACAAAAATTTATTTCAAATTATTAAGCTGCTTCTAAAGCCCCTTTAGGGGTTTGGGGCTTATGTTTCTCAGCAAATGCCGCTGCTGCCTCTCTCACCCATTCTCCTTCCTCCCATGCTTTTCTTCTGGCATCTAATCGTTGTTTATTGCAGGGACCGTTGCCTTTCACCACGTTCCAGAATTCTTCCCAGTTGATTTCTCCAAAATCATAATGATCTCTTTGTTCATTCCATTTCAGGTCAGGATCGGGTAAGGTCATACCCAGTACTTTTACCTGTTCAGCACACATGTCTACAAAATTCTGCCGCAGCTCATCATTGCTTTTGCGTTTTATTTTCCATTGCATGCTTTGTTCACTGTGCTGCGATTCGCTGTCGTGCGGACCAAACATCATCAACGACGGCCACCACCAGCGGCTGATAGCGTCCTGGCACATTTCTTTTTGTTCGGCTGTGCCTCTTGAAAGGGTGAGCAATATTTCAAATCCCTGCCGCTGGTGAAAACTTTCTTCTTTGCAAATCCGCACCATGGCTCTTGCATACGGGCCGTATGAAGTACGGGTGAGCATTACCTGGTTCATGATGGCGGCCCCATCCACCAGCCAGCCGATGGCACCAATATCGGCCCATGTAAGTGTGGGGTAATTAAAAATGGAAGAATATTTCGCCTTGCCGCTGTGCAGGTCATTGATGGTTTCTTCCCTGGTTATACCCAGTGTTTCGCAGGCGCTGTACAGGTACAGGCCATGGCCGGCTTCATCCTGCACTTTGGCCAGCAAAATTGCTTTGCGCTTGAGTGATGGTGCCCGGGTAATCCAGTTTCCTTCGGGCAGCATACCCACTATTTCGCTGTGTGCATGCTGGCTGATCTGCCGGATGTTGGTTTTTCGGTAGGCCTCCGGCATCCAGTCTTTGGGTTCTATTTTTATTTCATCTTCTATTTTCTGCTGAAATATTAATTCACCCATTGATTCCTTCGGCGTTTTTTGCTGCACATCCATAGCCTGATAATTTTATTCCACAAATTTAATTAAAACTAGTGCCTGTTATGGTCTTTAACAATGATGAATGTCAGATTTAGCCGTGCCGGCGTGTTGTAATTTTATCAGAAGCCGGCCACATGCTCAAAACAATCATTATACGGGCAATAAGACTTTTGCTGGTCAGCTGCGATGGGCTATTTGATATCATAATCCACTACCACTTTTTCCGTTTTCGGATGGCTCTGGCACGTGAGGATATAACCTTTTTCGATTTCATCTTTTTCAAGCCCCCAATGCACATCCATCTCTACTTTGCCTTCCTGCAGGCGGGCTTTACAGGTGCAGCACATTCCTCCTTTGCAGGCAAAAGGCAAATCGGTGTTCAGCTTCAGGGCAGCGTCAAGAATACTTATATCGCTGTTGAAGGGAATGGATAAATCAAAACTCCTTCCATCAACTTTAATTGTTATCCTGCTGAAATACCCTTCCCGGATTTCCGGCTTCCGGCTTCCGGCTTCTGATTTCTTTTTTTGCCCCGCCGTTGTAAACAACTCAAAATGGATGTTCTTCTCACTCATTCCTCTTTGCTGCAAAAAATCTTTTACACAAAAAATCATTTCTTCCGGCCCGCAGATGAATGTTTCATCCATGCTTTTGTAATCAATCAGCCTGGCAAGTTCATCCAGTTTATCCCGATTAATTCTTCCGGAATGTAATGGCACATCCGTCGATTCGCGGCTGAGGATAAAAACCAGGTTGAGCCGGTCAGTGAATTTGTTTTTTAAACCTTCCAGTTCCTCGAAAAAAATAATGGATGAGCGGCTGCGGTTGCCATACACCAGAGTGAAACTGCTCAGGGTTTCGGTACGGAGTGTAGTATTGATAATGGAAATAACAGGTGTGATGCCGCTGCCGGCCGCAAAAGCGAGGTAATTTTTTTTCTGTGAAGGATAGAGTTCGGTGTAAAATTTTCCTACCGGCTCCATCGCTTCCAGTGTATCACCGGGTTTCAGTTTTTCATTGGCAAAAGATGAAAACACTCCGCCATCTGCCAATTTAATGGCTACCTTCCATTGACTGTCGAGCGGGGAACTGCAAAGTGAGTACGTTCTCCGTACTTCTTCACCATTGATAAAAGTACGCATGGTGAGGCTTTGCCCCTGCTTATACTGAAATGCCTCCTTCAGCTCACCGGGAATTTCAAACTCGACAGAAACACATTGCTCCGTTTCTTTTTTAATTGCTTTTACCCTGAGCGGGTGAAAATGAAGGGACATTTTTCTCAGTGTTTGCGCAGCCCGTCTATCATTATCATCACCATATTGTCTTCCAGCTCCTGGGCGCTGATGCGGGCATTGGAGCGGTGCCAGCTTTCGATACCGTTTACTGCATGCAGCATTATAAGGACTACCGTGGGGGCATCAATTTTTTTTATTTCACCATTTTTAATTCCTTCTTCAATGATGGCAGCAAACCGTTTGCGATAGGTGCGCCGCTGGTTATGAAAATTGGAGCGGTAAGGTTCGTCCAGGTGACGCCACTCCCGGTCGCTTACAATCACCTCTTCAAAATTTTCAATCATCTGCCTGATATGAAACCGGAGCAGGGTTTCAATTTTTTTGATGCGGCTGCTGTTGTTGGATGCTTCCATTTCATCCATAAACAACGTAAACCGGTTGGCCACATCGAAACAGATGGTTTCCAGCATTTCGTTTTTACTGCGTATGTGGTTATAAAGGCTGGCTGCTTCTATTCCTACGGTTTCAGCCAGGTCACGCATGGAAGTAGCGGCAAATCCTTTTTCCCGGAACATCTGGGCTGCCTTTTTCAGAATGAACTCTTTTTTGGAAGCTTTCTTTCTCGTCGTTTTCATGATAGACCAAAGATAAGTGCAATAAACTAATGTCAGTTCAAAATATTGCTTCAAGGCGGATTTTACAATACAAAATCCTGTAGGTTTGCGGCCATAGCCGGGCATTAAGCAGCCATACACGGCTTTCTAATTATATCTGAAATCCCTCCCAAATCCCG
>CAZDUO010000104.1:5325-11637 GCA_964508655.1 uncultured Chitinophaga sp.
TTCGGGACGGGACTAAAATCTAAAATTATTATCCATGTCTCTTATTGTTGTTGGCTCCATGGCATTTGATGCGATAGAAACGCCCTTTGGAAAAAGCGACCGGATTGTAGGCGGTGCGGCCACCTATATTGCCTGGAGCGCTTCCAATTTTACCCGGCCGGTAAAACAGATTTCGGTAGTGGGTGGCGATTTTCCGAAAAAAGAAATGAAAATGCTGGAGGCAAGGGGTGTAAGTATGGAAGCCGTGCAGGTGAGGGAACATGAAAAATCTTTTTTCTGGAGCGGCCGTTACCACCTGGATATGAATTCAAGAGACACCCTGGAAACCCAGTTGAATGTGCTGGCCAGTTTCAGGCCCGTAGTGCCCGATAGTTACCAGGATTGTGAATTCCTGATGCTGGGGAACCTGGCACCTTCGGTACAGATGTCGGTTATCAGCCAGCTGAAAAATAAACCCCGCCTGGTTGTGCTCGATACCATGAACTTCTGGATGGAAACCACCATGCCCGACCTGGAAAGAGTATTGAGAAAAGTGGATGTGCTGCTGCTGAATGATGCGGAAGCACGCCAGTTAAGTGCCCAGTATTCGCTGGTGGCCGCGGCACGCACCATTATGGAAATGGGGCCTAAATATATTGTGATTAAAAAAGGCGAGCATGGCGCCTTGCTGTTTTATGATGACAAGGTATTTTTTGCCCCGGCGCTTCCGCTCGAAGTGGTGTTTGACCCCACCGGTGCCGGCGATACTTTTGCCGGCGGCTTTATCGGGCACATTGCCCGCACCAAAGACACAAGTTTTGAAAACATGAAATCAGCCATCATTGTTGGCAGCGCCATGGCCAGTTTTTGTGTGGAGAAATTCGGCACGGCCCGCTTGAAGGAACTTACCCGGGCTGATATTGACCAGCGCATTCAGCAGTTCAAAGAACTGACGAAGTTTGATATTGAGCTGGAGTGATAATTTTTTTACTGAAATAGTGATTTGAAATGCCTCTTTATTTTTTTTCGGGGCTTCCCAAACATATAATCATTGTGGTCAATTCGGTATTTTAATTGAAATGATTCAATTTTAACAGTTGTTTTTTTCATCCGCTGACTATTGGGATATACACTGAATTCAAGCTGGTATAATGTGTCCCTGTCAATAATGTAAATCGGTAGGGTGTAGTAGGAATGCCCGGATACTTTAACGTATAATGCCGAGTCATTTGAATTGGTGGCTTTTACCCATTGAAGTGAAGAATCTGGTTGGTTTTTTAACCTGAAATACAAATCTTCTCTTGGCAATACCCTGTAAAACCGTACTGAGTCTTTTTGATACCCGGAATTATTTATCCTGAGCCGGGCAAGCACCTCCTGTTCTGATAGTCGGGTTGAAAATTCTGCATTAAAGAGGACTTCATTATCACGGTAAGGGTAATAAATCAATTGCCGCGGCAGCGTAGTGAAGCAAAATGCAAATAACGAAAGGATTAAAGAGATATTCCTGGCGGTTGAATATAAAAAATTATTTGGGAGTGGAAGGGGTTTTAAATATCCGGCAAATGGAAGAATGAATAACGCCAGTAAATCAGTATAATCCTGCACCCTTGTTATATTTAAGCCCGGATAATTTTTTATTAAATCAATTAAATTTTCACTCAAAGGCGATTTCCACCATATAAAGAAAAGTGTAACAAATAATATAAGCAACTTCCTTTCAACTGATAAAACGGCTCTCAGAAAAACAGTAAAAACAAACAAACCGCTAAAATCAGAAAGTTTTCCGGTAATCCAGCCGGGATATTCATATTTCCAGAAAAAATCATTCAACAGAAGAAACAAGAGAGCAATGATAAAAAAAGGGTGAAGAAGCAGCTGTGGTTTCCGGTTTTGCATATCCTGAAGTTACAACTGCTCTTATTAAAAAAGATTTAAAACCCTTTCTTCACATCCGGCTTGCCCAGCAGGTAGCGGGTCATGAAGATACCGGTGCTTTTATCGCCGGGGCTCAGGGTTAGCGGAATGACCTGCACCAGTTTCCATCCATCGTCGGTGAAAGTTTTAAGTGCTTTTAAAATATCCGATTCGTTGTTTTTGATGTTTTTCAGGTTCAGACCTGTGAGGCTGAAGAGATTTTCCAGTGTCCGTTCTTCCTGCGAGCCGTCTTCTTTAGTTATCAGCATCAGCGAACGGCCAAACCCGCCGCCGACAACCGATTCAATGGTGGTAATCTGCATAAATTTTTGAGGGGTCTCTTTTTCCATAGCTGAATCCTGGGCATTTGTAAAAGCAGCAAAGCTTATGAACAGGATAAGCAGTTGAATTGATTTTTTCATAAATAAAATATTAAACCGGTAATGAAAATAAGAATTTCTGGCTGTAGCAAAATATGCAACGTTTTCCGGAAGGGGTGTGTTGAATTGTAATCAGGCGTACATAAGTTTGCCTTTGGGTTCGGGTATAGCCCGTCCAAGAGATTGAGCGGTTTCAATCCATTCTTTAATCACCTGTTGTGCATTTTCCAATGCCTCGGCATAGGTTTTTCCGTCGGCTATGCACCCAGCCAGTTCAGGCACTTCGGCTATAAATGATTCATCTTCTTTGCTCCAGTACAGTATGATTTCGTATTTGCTATTCATCGTTAAACGGTATTAATTTGTATTTTATTAAAAGTTCCCTTACCTGCTTTACCTGGTAAGGTTTTGCTTTATTATTGTTCTGCGGTTGAAGGTTGATAATTTCAATAATGCCTTCTTTGAAATAAATATGGTGACTGCCTTTTATCCTGTTGCTGAATCCCAGCGTTTCCAGCATATTGCATAAATCAGTAAACTCAATATTTCTATCCGAGCTTCCGGATAATATTTTCCGTATTATCTTTTCAAATTTACTCATTTTACTTTAACCGGTTTGACTAATTTAACTTTCTTGCCAGCACCACGACATTTTTAAACGATTCCTTCTTCCCCTGCAGGGTAAAGATTTCTGTGAAAATAATATAGGTACCCACAGGCAGTTGCAGTTTTTTATCATCCAGCCCGTCCCAGGTCCAGTAACCTTCCGGGCCAAGCGTTCCGCTTTTTACCAGGTTGCGAACCGGCCGTCCATTGGCATCATAAATGGTAATGTTGGCTACATAACCTGGTTCAGTAGTTTTATATTGAATGGTAGCAATATCATCACGTCCGTCGTTATCAGGTGAAAAAACTTTTGGCGAAACTTCAACCGTGGCATGGATGCTTTGCAGCAGTCTGTACTGCGAATTTTTATAGGTAGGCGTGCCGTAGCCGGCAGTGGATGCAGCCGAGTGCCAGTTGTTTGCGTTTTGCGATGGTCCGTCGGGGTCAATGCGTTCCAGCGCCACGCCTTCATCATTATCCAGTAAAGCAAACTGCCAGTCATCCTTGTATTTCACTTCATCCACTACTGCTCCCTGGAAATTCAAAAGAATCACCGTGCCTTCATCATCAGGAAAAGAAGGTAATGATGAAACGGTAAAAACCCATTCCGGATTTTTTACAAAATAGTTCAGTGAAAGTTCGTCAGCATCTTCCGTCACTACCAGATAGTCGCCCGGAAATATGTACCAGGGGGAAGATGAAAGTAACTTTGCGGAGCTGATAGCGCCGCTGCTGTTGCGGTTGGCGATATATAGTTTACTGGCATCAAAAATTTTATTGCTGCGATTGTAAAACTCCACGTAATCGCTGCCGCCTCTTCTGGGGTTAAATAATATTTCATTGACTACTGCATCACCGGCTGCTGCATCCGCAGGCAATCCAACTTTTGCTTGGTTTCTTGAACCAATGCTGTTGTTTCTGCAATCTGTCACGTTGTTTACTGTAACTGTATAAACCGTATTTGCCTGCATGGCGCCTGCAAGCCGCAATTGCACCCTGTCAAATAAAGGTGAAATGGAGGTTGCCGACTGAACACTTAGTCCGCCGTCAATGGAGTAATTAGCTGAAGTGGCGCTTTTCAGACTGTCCACCGGTTCATCAAACAGCACAACGATATTCAGGTTATCAATGGCATAAGCGTTTTTAACGGATGGCGGCGCCTGGTCATTGTTCACGGCATCAATGGAGTTTTTTATGCACGGGCTGCCGCCTTTTGCATCGGTGCTTGCTTTCCAGTTGCTGATGCCGGCACAGGGATTTTTAGTGTCAATCATTTCCAGCGTCCAGCCGCCATCGCCCTTCACTGCATTCTGATACCAGGATGATGAATAAAAGACAGCATGAATTGTAAGACCTGTATTGCTGCGCAAATAAACCAGGTCGCCGTCATTGTCAAGCGATGGAAAGCTGGTTACAGAAATCACCCTGCCATAAGCCTGCATAGCAGCCACAGCGCTGCCGGTGCAAACAATCACAAAGCTGTCGGGCTGCAAAACAAAATTGGGCATCGGACCGCTCTGACCCGAAGCATCGCCGATTCTCCAGTTTTGAAGATTAACAGGATTGGCCGAAATATTTTTCAGCTCAATCCATTCGTTTACCGGCAGGCTTACCTGTGGCGTAGGGTCAGCCATGATTTCATCAATCACTACGTCATACCTGTTTTGCGCCAGGCAAACATGCTGAAGAATAACTGCCGTAAGTACGAATACAGGATTTCGCATGGTTCAAGATAATTAATACATCACAAATGATATCGTTTGCAGAAAAAAATCAGGATGAAATTTTGCGTGTTGCCTGATGGCTTTTATTTTTGCGTCACATTATGCAAATGAAGAAACATACAAAACGCACAAAGAAACATTCCTGAAGGGAGGTTTGCAGCGTTATGTATGTCGTTATATAAAAAGCTTGACAGGCCTTCCGGAAATGGAAGGCCTGTTTTTTTGCCCCCATCCCCTAAAGGGGTGTAAGGGAAGAACAATGTAATTTATTTATAAACAACAAAAATCCTTCCTTCAGGAAGGCTAGGAGGGCATATGAAAATTGCAGTCGTCGGCGCCACGGGACTGGTTGGCACCAAAATGATGCAGGTACTGGCAGAAAGAAATTTTCCAGTAACGGAATTGATTCCGGTTGCTTCAGAAAGAAGTGTGGGCAAAGAAGTGGAGTTTAAAGGGAAAAAATATAAAGTGGTAAGCATGAAGGACGGTATAGCAGCCAAACCGGCCGTGGCAATCTTTTCTGCCGGCGGCAGCACGTCGCTGGAGTGGGCGCCTAAGTTTGCAGAAGCAGGAATTACCGTGATTGATAACTCCAGCGCATGGCGGATGGACCCGGCTAAACCGCTGGTGGTACCGGAAATCAATGCCGATGTCCTGACGGCAAATGATAAAATTATTGCCAATCCCAACTGTTCTACCATCCAAATGGTAGTGGCGCTGGACCCGCTTCATAAAAAATACAAAGCCTTAAGGATTGTGGTAAGCACTTACCAGAGTGTAACCGGCACCGGTAAAAAAGCAGTGGACCAGCTGATGGGTGAACGAGACAGGGCAGTAAAAGGTTCAAACGGCGAATACCCGATGGCCTACAAATATCCCATTGACCTGAATGTGATTCCGCAGATTGATGTGTTTCTCGACAACGGATACACCAAGGAAGAAATGAAGATGGTGAACGAAACCAAAAAGATTCTCCGGGATGATTCCATCCGGGTTACTTCCACGACAGTCCGTATTCCGGTTATCGGCGGGCACAGCGAAGCGGTGAATGTGGAGTTTGAAAAAGAGTTTGATTTGACCGAAGTAAAATCGCTGCTGCAATCGGCACCGGGGGTGGTTGTTGTTGATGACCCTTCGGCACAGCAATATCCCATGCCGATGGATGCGCATGAAAGAGATGAAGTATTTGTAGGAAGACTTCGTCGTGATGAAACACAGCCAAGAACGTTGAACATGTGGATAGTGAGTGATAATTTGAGAAAAGGCGCTGCAACTAATGCGATACAAATTGCGGAATATCTACTTGCGAAAAATTTATTGGGCTGAATGAGGAACTTCCCGTAATAAGTTAATCCCAATAAATTTTGAAGCAAGCTCCGCAGATCAGGAGTTTGCTTCGGCCCGTTGGGAAAAATGTTTAGGTTTGAAGAGAACTTAGGCGGGGCTCGCAAGAAGAGGGGCTTGCTTCACTCATCCGGAATCTATAAATTTGGAAACATCTAATGGGCTCGCAAGGGATGACCGGCTACTTCTATATTATGACCAATGCGCATAATATTGTCATGTATTGCGGCGCAACTGATGATTTGTACAGGAGAGTTTTAGAGCATAAAAATGGAATTTTTTCACACAGCTTTACTAGTCGTTATAATGTTCATAAGCTCGTTTATTTTGAAATTTTCAGTTTGGTATCAGATGCATTTGCC
>CAZDUO010000105.1:0-11424 GCA_964508655.1 uncultured Chitinophaga sp.
CACGCAAAGCCGCAAAGATAAAATACAAAAGACGCTAAGAGATTCTTTGCGTCTTGGCGAAATCTCTGCGTCTTTGCGTGCATACTAACTTAACAGCCTCACCGCATCCCGTGCAAAATATGTTGCAATCAAATCCGCACCGGCTCTCTTGATGGAAGTAAGCACTTCCAGTATCGCTTTATCTTCATCCAGCCAGCCCATTTTCGCAGCCGATTTTATCATGGCATATTCGCCGCTGATGTTGTAGGCGCTTACCGGTACATGCACTGCATTTTTCACTTCACGGATAATGTCGAGATAACTCAACGCCGGTTTTACCATCACAATATCGGCGCCTTCTTCCACATCCATCAATACTTCTTTTATGGCTTCAAGACGATTGCTGTAATCCATCTGGTAGGTTTTCTTATCGCCAAACCCCGGCGCACTGTCCAGCGCATCGCGGAAGGGCCCGTAAAAACAGGAAGCATACTTGGCGCTGTAAGCCATAATGCCCACATTGGTAAAATTATTTTCTTCCAGTCCGTTCCGGATGGCGCCGATGCGTCCATCCATCATATCGCTGGGCGCCATCATATCCGCACCGGCTTCGGCATGGCTGATACTCATCTTCACCAGCGCCTCCACCGTTTCATCATTTACAATCTTTCCGTCCTTCACTATTCCATCGTGGCCGTAAGATGAATAAGGGTCAAGCGCCACATCTGTCATTACAAACATTTCCGGTACGGCATCTTTAATAGCCCGAATGCTGCGCTGCATCAGCCCGTCTTTATTCCATGCTTCTTTACCGGTGTTATCTTTCAGCCCGTCTTTGCATTTGATAAACAGCAGTACGCTTTTCAGGCCCATGGTCCAGAGTTCTTTTACTTCTTTCACGGTTATATCAAGACTGTTGCGGTAATAACCGGGCATAGAAGCAATTTCAGTTTTGCTGTTTGTTCCTTCGTCAATAAACAAAGGCACAATAAAATCATCCGGCGACAGTTTGGTTTCAGCAACTAAAGAACGGATGGCAGCGGACTTTCTTAAAATCCTGTTTCGTCTTTGTAAATACATAAGATTCATTTATGGGTAATGGGTAATTAGTGTTGAGTAAAACACTCATCACTGATCACGCATCATTGATTTAGCCAGTCTTTCGGGCTCAAACACACCTGCAACAGCTTATCCTCTTCGCTTCCCGGTTCCGGTTGATAGTTATATTCAAACCGTATGGTTGGCGGCAGGCTCATCAATATGCTTTCAATTCTTCCGTTTGTTTTTAGCCCGAACAATGTACCCCGGTCGTGCACTAAATTAAATTCAACATACCGTCCCCTTCTTATTTCCTGCCAGCGCTTATGTGCCGCATTGTAAGGCATGTTCTTTCTTTTTTCAACAATGGGAAGGTAGGCATTGATAAATGCTTCACCACAACTCTTTCCAAAGTTTACCCAGAAATTCACATCATGGATTTCATCGGGCCGCTGGTAGTCATAAAAAATTCCTCCTATACCCCGTCGCTCCGCATTGCGGTGCCGGTTCACAAAATAGTTATCACATTCTTTTTTGAATTTGGGATAAAACGAAGTGTCAAATTCGTCGCAAGCATTTTTGTGAATCTGGTGAAAGTGTTTTGCATCTGCTTCAAACAAATAATAAGGCGTAAGATCAGCGCCGCCACCAAACCACCTGTCCATCACTTCATCCTTTTCATTATACAGTTCGAACATGCGGTAATTGCAATGAACGGTTGGCACAAACGGGTTAGCAGGATGAATCACCAGGCTCAATCCGCAGGCAAACCATTTCGCCCCATTTATTCCCAGGTGGTTCCTCATTGCCTCAGTTACTTCACCAAAAACAACTGAAGTATTAACGCCCCCTTTTTCAAACACATTGCCATTTGCAATCACTCTTGTGTTGCCGCCACCTCCTTCGGGGCGTTCCCATTTGTCTTCAATAAATTTTGCTTTGCCATCAGCATTTTCGAGTACCGTGCAGATTTTATCCTGAAGATCATGAATAAGCTTTATCCACTCTTCCCTTACGTTTCTATTTATAATTATTTCACTCATTATTCATCACAGATTATTCATCACCCGATAGCTATCGGGTCATCACTACTGCACATTCCTTCACCGCCTCCACAAATGCTTTTGCATTTTCCACCGGCACATTGGGTGTAATGCCATGGCCTAAGTTGGCGATATATTTCTGCGCCCCAAACTCTGCTATCATTTCCCGCACCCATTTTTTTATCTGCGATATTGGCGCCAGCAGCTTTGCCGGGTCAAAATTACCCTGCAAGGTGATTTTATTTTCCGTCAGCTCTCTGGCAAATTTTGGTGCGATGGTCCAGTCAATACCGATACCGGCAGCGCCGCTGTTGCTTAACTCTTTCAGCGCATACCAGCTTCCTTTCGGAAATAAAATGACCGGCGCATCATCTTTCAGTGCGTCGGCAATCTGTATCAAATAAGGCTGGGCAAAAGTTTTAAAATCTTCCGGCGATAATGAGCCTGCCCAGCTGTCGAATACCTGTACCGTATCAGCGCCTGCCTCTGCCTGCGCTTTTAAATAGTCAATAGTGATGTCCGTTATTTTTTGAAGTAATAAATGAGCCAGTTGCGGCTCGGTATAGGCAAACTGTTTTGCTTTTTCCCACGTTTTGCTGCCTTTGCCTTCTATCAAATAACACAGTATGGTCCATGGGGCACCGGCAAAGCCAATCAGCGGCACGCGGCCGTTGAGCTCTTTTTTTGTCAGCCGCAATGCGTCCATCACATAGCTTAAACTCTCCCCTGCACCATTCGTGATTAATGCATCAATATCTTTCTTTGTCAAAATTGTTTTGGGCAGAAAAGGTCCTTTGCCGTCTTCCAGCAGTACCTCCACACCCATAGCCTGCGGTATTACCAGTATGTCGGAAAAAATAATGGCAGCATCCACGCCAACCTGGTCAACGGGCTGCAAAGTGATTTCACAGGCAAGCTCCGGCGTCCGCACACGGGTGAAGAAATCATATTTCTCCCGCAGCTTCATATAATCCGGTAAATATCTCCCGGCCTGCCGCATCATCCATACAGGAGGCCGCTCCACTCTTTCTCCGCGAAGGGCTTTTAATAGTAAATCATTTATTGGCATAAAGAATGTATGTCTGATTTAGGATGCCTGATGTCGGATATACAACAAATTATACATCCTGCATTCATTTCTTCTTGTTTCGTTTTGCTTTGTTTGTTTTATCTGTTGCAGCAAATATGGCTGTGAGTTCATATGCTTCCCGGATCAACCTTTCGAGTTCTGCTCCGTTTTGAAGTTTTGCATCTTTTGCACTTCCAGCCAGTAATGACTTTCATCAGCCTCTTCCAGGACGACTTCTATTTTATAAATAAAATCATCAGACGATTTAGCTCTTACAGAGGCCCGGTAGTTTGCGCCAACCGAACCTGCAGCTTTTATTAATTGCTTTGCAGTTTCAAAGCCTGCTGTATTTCTTGGAAACTCTTCGCACAATTTAATTACATCCACATGAAACTTTTTAGTTCTTGCTTCTAAGTCTTTTCTTGTCATGATGAGGATTTTTATGGATGAAAAGTATGTTTCTAAGTTAAGAAAATCAAACATCCTAAATCAGACATCCTACATCAGACATCAGCAAAGTATTCTAAGAGCTTCCTCACCAAACTCTCTTTCCCCGGCTCATCACCAATGATGACTTTATTGCTGCTGTATTTTTTTATTTCGTCCGCAGTGCTGTTGCCTATGGCAAACAAAATCGTCCGCTTATTTACTTTGTTGTGCTTAAAAAAACTTTCCACAGCACTCGGGCTGAAAAACAAAATGCCATGATATTCTTTTTTTATTTTGTGGGGCAAGAGTATAGTTTGATACACTACTATCTCATCCACTTCAATATCATGCCGGCGCAGGATTTCCAGTAAGTCTTCTCTTCGCCGGTCGCCGCAGAAGAAAATCACTTCATCTGAATCACTTTCGAAAGCAATCAGCTCAGCAAGTTCTGTTGCATTGTCCGCGGTTCCTGCAATACTTTCTTCGGCAAAATATTTTTTTACCAGTTGCTTTGTGGCATGGCCAATACAATAAATTTTCCAGTCCGGATGCTGGCCTTCCTTCTCCGTTGCTACGGCTTCCACCGCATTCATGCTGGTAAACACAACCGTGGCCGATTGCATGTAGGCATTTTCTATTTCCTGTTGCACTTCCACCGACTGTACCGGCTCGGTTTCAATAAATGAAAGTTCATCTATACAGATACCTGCCGCTTCTGCCTCTTCAATGAGCGACGGAGCTAATGACCTTGTTGATAATATGCAGATTTTATTTTTGGACATTATTAATTCTGTATAGGTCTGTAAGCATACTTAGCCGGCAGACGAGGTTTGCCGGGCTGGCGGATGCGCTGCAAAACTTATAGGTTTTGCTTATTTGCCTTTCGCAGTTTTTCTACAATTGCCTCACCGCCCTGCGCCAGCAATTGCTGCGCTGCTTTCACTCCTATATCTGCCGAATCTTTTAACCGCTTCGTCATTTCTACTTCCGCTATTTCTTTGCCATCCGGCGACAAAATATTTCCCTTAAAATGAATTTCGCCGTTTTCAACAGTACCCAGTGCGCTGATGGGAGTGGAACAACCGCCAAGGAGGGTTCTCAAAAAATCTCTTTCAATTTTTGTGCATACTGCTGTTTCCTCATCGTTGAATGATTGGCAACTTTGAAATACAGATTCCTCGTCTTCCCTGCACACAACCATAATGGCGCCTTGTGCCGGCGCCGGCAACATCCAGTCAAGTTCAATCGAATTTTCAGGTCGCAGATTGATTCTTTCCAGGCCCGCTGCGGCGAATATAGCCCCATGCCAGTTGCTTTCTTCCAGTTTCTTCAATCGTGTATTTACATTGCCGCGCAGATTTTCAATATGATGATGAGGATAGCGGTGAAGCCACTGGGCTTTACGGCGGATGCTGCTGGTCGCTATTGTCAACGGTGAATGGTGAATGGTGAATGGAATCCCCATGTTGTTATTGACCATTGACCATTGACTATTCGCAAACCCCAATTGCCCCCCCACCACTGACAACTCACCATTATAAACGAGCAAATCCTTAAACGAACCTCTTTTCAGCACCGCTGCCTGTACAATTCCCTTTGCCGGTTGCGTCGGCACATCTTTCATCGAATGAACGGCCACATCAATTTTACCGCTCAGCAATGCGGCATCCAGGCTTCTTGTAAACACACCCTGCACACCCATTTCATACAATGGAGTTTTCAAATCAATATCGCCTTCGCTTTTGATATACACCAGGTCGGAAGCAAAGCCATGTTGCGCAAGCAACTCCTTTACCTGCATAGCCTGCCATGTGGCCAACTGGCTTTCCCTGGTTCCGATTCGGATTGTTCGTCCCATTTCTGTTTATGCCCCGGTGGCAAGAAATTCATTGATGGCTTCGATATAATAACAACCTTTCTGGTCCTGCTCCTTCATCTTGGAAGCCATACCGTCAATCACCCGCTGAATTTTTTTATCGGGATTTTGATGCTGAACTAAAGGTATGAATAATGGGGAAGTATGAATTTCCT
The DNA here is from genome assembly GCA_964508655.1 of uncultured Chitinophaga sp. GTDB lineage: Bacteria > Bacteroidota > Bacteroidia > Chitinophagales > Chitinophagaceae > VBAS01. Next base: position 5,590 of record CAZDUO010000105.1, read on the forward strand.
TGAGCTTGCTCTTAACCGCCCTCAGCACCGGCACATGCCTGCGCATATTGTACCAGTCAATAAATTCGTCAATATGTTCTGCAATGATGGCGTTTGCTTTCGGCACTTCGGCCTGGCGCATGGCAAGCGTTTCATCTTTCATCTTCGACAGGTCGTCCACATTCACCAGCGTTATATGGGGCAGTTGCCGTGCCATGGCATCCACATTATAGGGAATGGAAAAATCAATGATGAGTTTTTTATTCAAACCGGCAAGATGTGCACAGGTAATCACCGCCTGCCCGGCATTGGTGGCAACAAGAATGATATCGGCTTCGGCAATCCACTGCTGCAGCTCATCCATCTTTGCCGGTTGCAAACCCAACTCTGCAGCAAGCGTTGCTGCTTTTTCTTCGGTGCGGTTAATGAGAGTTATTTTTTTGGCGCCAAGATAATCAACCAGGTTCTTGCAGGTATTACGGCCGATTTTGCCTGTACCAAGCAAAAGAATTTTTTTACTCTTAATATTTTTTACATGCCGGCGGAGGTATTGAATAGCTGCAAAAGAAACCGACACGGTGCCGCTGCTCAGCGCCGTCCGGTTTTTCACGGCTTTGGATGATTGCAGCATGCAGTTCACGAGGCGTTCGGTGAAAGCGTCAATGCGGTCGTATTGTTTGGCCCATTTGGCCGCCTGCTTTATTTGCCCGATGATTTCATAATCCCCAAGAATCTGTGAATCGAGACCGGCGCCGACATAAAAAAAATGCTTCACGGCTTCCACGCCTTGTTTGGTATAGGCCAATGAGGAGAACAACTCCTGCGAACCTTCGGTTTGCGAGCAGAGAAGTTGTACCAGTTGAGAAGCGTTTTCGGCAAAGCCATAAATTTCGGTACGATTGCAGGTGGATACGATGAAAAATTCGGAGATGCCATAAGCAGGTGCTGTCTCCAGCAGGTGTGCATATTTTTCCTGGCTGATGGCAAAGCGTCCTCTTGTTTCCGCATCCGACTTGCGGTAGTTGATTCCGGTTACAAAAAATCCTGATATATCTTTTGGTTCAGTGCCGTGCATACAATGCTTTATTCGTAAACGCAAAAATACTTTCGGTAATTTCAGGCTCCCAAAATCTCTGTCATTGCACTGTCATTTTACCGTTTGATTTTCATCAGATGAATGGCTGTTCGTAATCAGGTTGCATGTTGACAGGAAAGCGATTTTTATCCAATCAAAATATACGGCCGTTCACTCAAAAAAGGTTTGCAACCGGCAAAATTTATTGTAAAGATTTTTATGTCACCGGCTTTTGGTAATTCTGTTCAACGTCCCTTGCGACGCTCCTCCCGATAGGTATCGGGACATCGTCCGGTAATTCTATTCAGCTTTTGCCTGAATAGTGAAAGGTCAATACGCAAGCTCACATTCACCATTCACCACTTACATTTGCACACATTGCAATCTTCATGACTTCAGCCAAAAAAGGAATTGTACTGATGAATCTCGGCTCGCCGGATTCTGCTGAACTAAAAGATATACGCCGCTACCTGAATGAATTTTTGATGGATGAACGGGTGATTGATATGCCCTACCTGGGCCGCCTGCTGCTGGTGAAAGGTATCATTGTTCCCTTCCGGGCGCCGAAGTCGGCAGCAGCCTACCGCTCCATCTGGACCACCGAAGGCTCTCCGCTGATTGTTTTGACAAAACAATTGCAGGCAGCTTTGCAGCAACAGGTGAATGAACCGGTGGAAATCGCTATGCGCTACGGTAATCCTGCTCCCGCTGATGCATACAATGCACTGATGAAAAAAATTCCGGGGCTCGAGGAAGTAATAGTTGTGCCGCTTTATCCGCATTATGCCATGAGCAGCTATGAAACGGCAGTGGAGTATGCAAAAGCGATTCACCGGAAGAAAAAATATCCTTTCCGGCTCAGCTTTATAAAGCCTTATTATGATGAGATAAATTACCTCGAAGCATTGGCTGAAAGTATCAAACCGTATTTACAGCAGGATTTCGACCATATTCTTTTCAGCTACCATGGCGTACCGGAGCGGCATATTCATAAAGGAGATGTTACCGGGCAGCATTGTCTGAAAGAGGTTAGCTGTTGCCAAGTGAATTCACCGGCTCATGCACGCTGTTACCGGCATCAGTGCCTGATGACGACAAAGCTGCTGGCAGAAAAACTACAACTTACGAAAGAGAAATACAGTTTTTCTTTTCAGTCCCGCCTGGGACGGGATGAATGGCTGAAACCTTACACCGCAGTGCGGCTTGAGCAAATGCCGAACGAAGGGATAAAAAAACTGCTGGTGGCCTGCCCCGCCTTCATCAGCGATTGTCTCGAAACACTTGAAGAAATTGCAGAGGAAGGCAAAGAAATATTTCTCCACGCCGGCGGTGAAAATTTTACCATGATTCCCTGTTTGAATGTTCATCCGTTTTGGGTGAAGACGATTGCGGGTTATGTGCGGAAAGTTGCCGGTGGAGATAATGAAATGGTATTGGCGGAATGATTTTGCTAAGGATATGAAATGCGAATAAAAAGTGTGTATCTTTATTAGCTACAAATATCAGCCATGAAGATAGAAACAGCAGATATTCAAAATATAGCGGGGCACCAGACAATACGATTACCTGATGACCTCAGGATAAACGATAATAAAGTTTATGTGAAGAAAATGGGAGAGGTGATTTACCTTTCCATTCTCCGTGGCAAAGTTTTTTTGAAAGCCTCTCCGGATTTTCGGAAGATTTTATGAATAACAGGAATCAGTCCCAACAGCAAAATCGTGAATCATTTGATTAATGCCCTGGCTGCCCGATACAAATATCTGTATATACATTATTAAGCAAAAACCGGCTCCCGTATTGGAAAGATTTAATGCCATCCCTCCGGGACAAATTGCGCTTTCTATCATCACGTTAGCAGAATTAGAATATGGAGCGAGGAAAAGTTCAGCTATTGAAAAAAACCTGGCAGCTCTTCGCCAGTTTTCAATTCCTTTCGATATTTTGACATTTGATTATAATGCCGCTATTGAATATGGTATTATTAGGGCGGAATTGGAAACAAAAGGAACGCCCATAGGAGCGCTTGACACTTTAATTGCTGCACACGCAAAAAGCTTAAACTACACATTAGTTAAAAATAATGAAAAGGAATTCGGCAGGGTAAGCGGCCTTCAGATAGAAAACCGGACACGTTAAAATATTTTTATAGCAAGGCCATCAGCTGATTACTCGTTCTGACAATGTATCTCTACTTAAAAGCACTCCATATCATCTTCATCGTTACCTGGTTCGCAGGTCTCTTCTATTTTCCGCGTTTGTTTATTTATAATACCGAAGCCAACAACAAACCTGAACCAGAGAAAAGCATTCTGCAAAAACAATTTGGCATCATGATGAAGCGCCTCTGGTACGGCATCACCTGGCCGTCGGCTGTGCTTACGCTTGTTTTCGGGTTGTGGGTTTTGTTTAAAAGTCCCTGGGTAGAAATTCTTTTTCAGCCAGCCGGCCGGTGGATGCTGGTCAAGCTGATTTTTGTTTTCTTTCTTTATCTCTACCATTTTTCATTGCAGAAAATTTACAACCAGCAGGCAAAAGGCATTTTCAACTACAGCTCGCAGCAGCTCCGCATCTGGAACGAAGTGGCCACAATTTTTCTTGTTGCCATAGTGATGCTGGTGGTGGTACGGCAAAATATCAGTGCCCTGTGGGGCGTTGTGGGTCTGTTACTTTTTATAATTGTGCTGATGAGTGTGGTAAGGATTTATAAGATGCTCAGGAGATGAGTGATGAGTTATCAGTGATGAGTGTCGTGACAATTGTAGTTTTCTTTGTTGTTTGCAAGGTTAAAATATTTGCCATTCATCACCCGATAGTTATCGCGTCATCACTCATCAAATCGCCTTGCTGAACCTTGGCAGCATTTCCACTTCTTTATTGCGCTGCAGGTACAAATCAAATGCGCTGCAGATATTTCTGATGAAATGACGGCCTAAGGATGTTACAGTCAGACCGGTTTCGTTCCATTGTATCAGCTTGTCTGTTTCCAGTTTTTCCAGTTCGGGAAAAGTGAATTGTTTTAATAATTCAAGATGTGCTGCATGGAATGTGGTTTTGCCCCGGCAACTGATATCAAGAATATATTTTCTGAATGCGAGGTCTTCGTCATTCAAAAAATATCCCCTGAAAACAGGCTGTGTTTTTTTGCCAATGCACGCATAATATTCATGAAGCGATTTTTTGTTTTGGGCAAATGCCACGCCGATATCGCTGATGGCCGATACACCCAGCCCAAGCAGCAGGGTGGTTTGTTGTGTAGTGTAGCCCATAAAATTGCGGTGCAGTGTGCCTTCAGTCCATGCAGTATAAAGCGGGTCAGTGGGTAAGGCAAAATGGTCCATGCCAATGTCGGTGTAACCCGCACGGGTCAGTATTTCTTTTCCTTTCAGGTACAGTTGCAGTTTTTCTGCCGGCGATGGCAAATCGTTTTCATCAAACAGGCGCTGGCCGCGGCTGGTCCACGGCACATGGGCGTAGCTGTAAAAAGCAATACGGTCGGGTTTCAGCTCCAGCACCTGCTCAAAAGTTTTCGTAATGCTTTGCAGGGTTTGTTTTGGCAGCCCGTAAATCATATCAAAGTTCACCGACTTAAAACCTAATTCCCTTGCTTCTTCGGTAGCTTTTTTTACATTCTCCAGGGGTTGTATGCGGTTGATGATTCGCTGCACTTCGGGGTCATTATCCTGCACGCCATAGCTGATGCGGCGAAAGCCATACTTATACAGCGCCAGCAAATGCCCGCGGGTTGTATTGTTTGGGTGACCCTCGATGCTGAATACATGTAGCGGGTGCACTACGCAGCGTTGTTTGATAAACCGGATAAGCCGCTCCAGGTTTCGTGGCGAAAAAAATGTAGGAGTGCCGCCTCCCAAATGTATTTCCCTGATAACGGGTGTTTCATTCAGCAGTTTCAGGTAAAGCTGAAATTCTTTTTCCACCATTTGGAGGTATTCGTCCTCCACGCCGTGATTAGTGGTAATTTTTTTATTGCATCCGCAGTAAGTGCAGAGCGATTCGCAAAAAGGCAGGTGAATATAGAGGCTGATTCCTTCCCGGCTGTTATGAATTGAAAATTGCTGTTGAAACAAGTCACACCAGCGGCTTATATCCAAGCCTTCATTCCATACCGGTACTGTAGGATAACTGGTATAGCGGGGCACCGGGCGGTTGTATTTAGCTGCAAGCCGGTCAAGTTCAAAATTCATTCTGCAAAACTGAAGAGCAGCCGTCAGCTAATACCTGATACCTGTCGGATGCGGGGCTGATTTTAATCAAAGGAGTAACCACAGTTTTTATTTTTTTATCCTGCTAACGCTGCAAATAGCTTCCGGAATACCATACCTTTGCAGACATTTTCAGAAAGGATTTATGACTCAGAAATACCGTGAATACAAGCAGCTGAATTTACCGGCAATCGAGCAGGAAATTCTGACCGGGTGGGCGGAAACACAGGCATTTGAAAAAAGCGTTTCCCTCCGCGATGGCGCCTCCCCGTTTGTATTTTATGAAGGCCCGCCCAGTGCCAACGGCATGCCCGGTATTCACCACGTCATCAGCCGTACACTGAAAGACCTGGTGTGCCGCTACAAAACCATGAAGGGCTACCAGGTAAAACGCAAAGGCGGCTGGGATACGCATGGTCTGCCGGTTGAACTGGGAGTGGAAAAAGAACTCGGCATCACCAAAGAAGATATTGGTAAAAAAATTTCCGTAGAAGACTACAACAAAAAATGCCGCGAAGCGGTGCTGCGCTACAAAGACAAATGGGACGACCTGACCCG
>CAZDUO010000106.1:0-11318 GCA_964508655.1 uncultured Chitinophaga sp.
CCTTATTCCTTTTATCTGCCTGTCTGTATCTTGCGATTCATATCACTTCTATTCAGCTTTTAACCTCACCCTCCGGCTCCCTCTCCTGCAGGAGAGGGAGCGGTGCTGCCCCGAACGTTCGGGGCAAATCCAAACTTTTAGTTCTTCCACATCAGCCCCAGTTCACTTGTCATCAATCGTCAGCCATTATCATTATTTATCAGACTCTTCATCAAGCAAGGCCTGTGCGCTGTTCCTCTCCATTGGAGAGGTTAGGTGAGGCCGAACTCCCTCACCGCCTTTGGAAAATTTTTGTTCTCATGTCCTTCCCTGCACAGTTTTACCAATGCAAAGCGCTGCAGATCGCTCAGGCTTTTCCATTGTTCTATAGAAATATGCCAGCTATGCTCATTTAATTTCTCACCTAACACATCCGGAACATTTTCTTTGTCAGCCCACGCAGGATTTTTATCTACTGCAAACGGAGTAGCATCCCTGCCTGTATATTTTTTTATCAGCTTCGCAAGAAAATGATTGTACTCTTTCGCCTCTTCGTCATTCCTGCACGGCTTTATTGCCAGCTCAATTCTTTCATCCACATTAAACCTGCTCCATTCATCGAGTTTCAGTTTAATTCCCGCAGCATCCAACTTAAAACGGACGATCATCGGGATACACCGGATATTTTTTTCTACAAAGTCTTCTTCAAAACCGAAGTATTCAATATCCGCCCGTCCTTTAAATTCCGTTGGTTTATGTTCAATTTGTTCAGCTGTCATAATATCACAATTTCTTTTCTCCAAGCTACGCACTTGCCTTTTGTGCAAACCCGATAGGTACCGGTTCAACGATCTTACCTTTCTGAACCGGTGCTTTTAATTCATTTTCCAGTATCGCCTTCACTTCGGGCCGGCAACTGCCGCAGCCCATGCCGGCGCCGGTAAGCTGGCATAGTTGCAGATGATCTTTGCATCCCCCCTTTATTTTATTGATAAGGTTACCTTCGCCTACATTGTTGCAGCTGCATACCAGTTTCCCCATCACCGTTTCGGGCATTTTGCCGCTGCGCAGGAGCTGCAACCTTTTTTCACTCAGCTCAATTTTATTTTCAATGAGGTTTCTGAATTCAAGAAACTCCGCCTTATCGCCCATCAGTATGGCGCCGATCAGCCTGTCGTTATGAATGATACATTTTTTATAATACCGCTTTGCCTTATCTATGAACACCACTTCTTCATAAGCCGGATCGTCCGGGCATTCCACTTCGCCTAATGAACAAAGATCGGCGCCGTGCATTTTCAGAATATTCATCAGGAGCGAGCCCTGGTAATAACAGGCTATGTCGCCGGATAAAAATCTTGCCACTACTTCGGCCTGTTGCTCTGCCGCTGCCGTGATGCCGTATAAGACCCCGTTGAACTCCGCAATTTCACCCACTGCAAAAATATTTTCATCGCTGGTGCGCAGATATTCATCCACCACTACGCCGCGTTTACATTCAATCCCCGCAGCTTTTGCCAGCTCTGTATTGGGCACGGTACCAACAGCAATCACAACCGCCTGCCCGTCTATTATCAAACCGCTTTTCAGGCGAACACCTTTTACATTTTCCTTACCCAGAAAACGATCCACCTCATCATTATAAAAAATTTCAATCCCTTTACTCGTCAACTCTTCATGCAGCAGCTGGCTGCCCAACGGATCAAGCTGGCGGTCCATGAGTCGTGAAATACGCTGTACAATCGTCACTTCCACATTTGCTTCCCGCAGCGATGCGGCGAGCTCAATTCCCAGCAAACCTCCGCCAACAATAATGACGCGGCCCTTACCCGGATCAAGATGCGTCTTGAAATTATCAGCATCTGCCCGGCTTCGCATGGTGAAAATCCCTTTCATCGGCGGCACATCTTTAAGCATAAAGGCCCGGCTGCCGGTAGCCAGTAAAAGCACATCGTAATGATGAATGCCGCCATTGCTGTCCGTTACGGTTTTGTTTTCCCTGTCAATTTTTTCAACGCTTACACCGCGGTGCAGCCTGACACGATGATCTTTTTCTTCATCATCGCTCATCTTTAACAGGCTATGCCAGGGCAATACCCCGGTGATATAATCTGGCAGCAATACGCGGTTATAAAATGGAAAATTTTCCTTGCTGAAGACTTCGATCTCATCTTCGGTATTCAGGGCACGATAGCTTTTTACAAAACCACAGGCGCCTGCTCCCGCCCCAATCACGACGATTTTTTGCTTTGCTTTTTTATACAACCTCACCTGCACAGCACTGAACTTGAAATCGGGTTCCTTACTTTTCGGGTCAACAAGATTATTCGTCAGGTTATTGGCCCGGTTCAAATCGCTGCTTAGTATTTTACCCCAATGCATGGGCATAAACAGCACGCCGCTTTTTATTTCCGCAGAAAACTTTGCCTTCACCCTGACTTTTCCTCTTTCATTAAATATTTCCACCACATCGTTATCTTTTATCCCGCGGCTAAAGGCATCGTCGGAGTGAATTTCAACAAACGATTCGCTGGTATGCTGTCTCAGCTTATTTACTTTGCCTGTTTTACTCATCGTGTGCCACTGGTCGCGGATGCGGCCCGTAGTAAGAATAAGAGGATGCGTTTCATTCACCGGCTCGCTTTGGTTGGCATCATCAGCAGAATGAATGATAGCTCTCTGCGATGCTGTGTAAAATTTTTTATCGGTAAATAGACGCGGAGTACCGAAATAATTTTTTGATTCCTCCTCCGCTGACACACCATGCTGACTTCCGACCTCCGACTTCTGACTTCTCACTTTGTACGGCCATTGCAGCGATCTTTTTTCTTTTAAAATATCATAATTCAAATCGCTGACGTCAATCGTTGTTCCCCTGGTAAGCGCCGCATGTTCGGCATATATCGCTTCCGCATTTTTAAAATCAAAACCGGCAAAGCCCATCTTCTTTGCAAAGCGGCAAATGATTTCCGCATCGGGCAATGCTTCGCCGGGAGCGTCAACAATTTTTGACAAATGAGAAATATACCGCCCCGCGTTTGTCATCGTTCCTTCCTTTTCCGTCCATGCAGCAGCAGGCAACAGCACATCGGCATATTTCAATGTTTCGGGCTTGCTGCTTATTTCCTGCACTACAACAAACTTTGCTTTCTTCAATGCTTCTTCCGCTTTGCGCACATCAGGCAAGCTGATCAGCGGATTAGTGCAAAGAATCCAGATGGCCCTGAGTTTGCCCTCATGCAATGCGTCAAACATTTCTGTCGCCGTTAATCCCGGTTTGGGATTAATTGTTCCCAACGGGATCTTCCAGAATTTTTCTACTTCATTCCTATGCGCCTCATTCTGCAAATCGCGGTGTGCCGGCAGCAGGTTACTCAATCCGCCCACTTCTCTTCCGCCCATTGCATTCGGTTGGCCGGTGAGTGAGAAAGGCCCCGAGCCGGGTTTACCAATATGCCCCGTGATTAAATTCAGGTTGATGAGCGAAAGATTTTTGTTCACGCCAATCACACTTTGATTCAGCCCCATCGTCCACATCGTGATAAAGCCTTTCGCATTGCCTATGAACAAAGCAGCCTGGCGAATAGCTTCTTCCTTTACTCCGCAAATCATCGCCGCCTCAGCCACGGTTCTTTCAAAAACGGTTTGCCTGTATTTTTCAAAACCCTCGGTGTGGTTTTTTACAAACGCAAAATCAATAGCACCCTGTTCGATCAAACATCTTCCGATGGCATGGTGCAGCGTTACATCCGTGCCGGGATTGAGCTGCAGATGAATATCGGCAATAGAGCAAGTCTGTGTCTTGCGCGGATCGCTGACGATGATTTTTATACCTGGATTTTTTTCTCTTGCCGTTTCCACACGCCGCCACAAAACCGGGTGACACCACGCAGGATTGGCGCCTGCAACAAAAATTACATCGGCCAGTTCCAGGTCATCATAACTCACCGGCACACTGTCTTCACCCAGGCTCATCTTATACCCCACCACTGCACTGCTCATGCACAGGCGGGAGTTGGTATCAATATTATTGCTGCCGATAAATCCTTTGACCAGTTTGTTGACAACATAATATTCTTCCGTCAGGCATTGCCCGCTTGCATAAAACGCGACGGAGTCGGGGCCGTATTTATTGATAAGCGTTTTGAAAACCGCGGCCGTTCTTTCCAGCGCCACATCCCATGACACACGTTGCCGCGGCTGGTTTCGGTTGTAACGCATTTCAGGATACAGCAGCCGGTCACTCTTATCATTCACCGTGTAGTGAAGATTCATTCCTTTCGAACACAACATGCCTTTGTTTACAGGATGCGATTTATCGCCTTCTACCGTTATGCGGCCGAGTGGATCTTTATTCACTACAATACCGCAACCAACCCCGCAGTAGCAGCAGGTGGTTGTAGCCCCCCCGCCCCTAAAGGGGAGCCTGGAAGAGTCATTTATGTATCTTGAGTTATTCAATTACTTAATCCTTATTTTTTTAACCAGCTAAGTGCTACTATTAAACTTTTGTTGCGACGCTCCGTTCAACTGTAACAATTCTATTATGCCAATCAGGAACGCTGATAAAGCTGATGAAACAGATTTTCGCAGATAAAATCAGTGTGAATTCGCTAAATCCGTGTTATCCGTGTTCCCATTTACGCCGCCGCTGCCTCGGAAATTTCCTCAGAACTCACAACCTTACTTTCAATAACTCTCTTGCTCATCAATCTCACCGTCAGTACAACTATTCCTGCTACCAGCACACCCGCGCCGAGATAAAGAAAAGCCGCAGCGTAGCTCATGCTTTTGAATAGAAACCCGATCAGCATGGCGCCTGCATTTCCACCTGCGCCAACAATTCCCGCCACGCTTCCCACCGCTTTAGGATTTACAAACGGCACAATACTGTACGTGGCGCCATTTGCCATTTTCAAACACAAGCCAAAAAAGAACATCATGGTAATGGCAAGCACCAGGCTTCCCGCATTGGAAAAAATCATGATGCCGGCGCCTTCCAGCAACAAAAGAATGGCAAGAAAACTCACTTTACCATTAAAGCCCCAGCGTTTTCCAACCTTATCGGAAACAACACCGCCGAGTGCACGGGCAAAAATGTTTAACCATCCAAAAAGACTGGCCAGCAACCCGGCGAAAATCAATGTAGCCTTATAATCATCATGAAAATAACTGGCGGCGAAATTGTCAACCGTGATCTCCACGCCAAAGCATGCCGCATACGCAATGGTAAGCACCCAGGTGCGGTAATCTTTTACTGCCAGCATAAATGTGTTTTCTTTCTTTGCAGCCTGGTGCCCGGGCAATTCATCAAAATTTCCGGCAGGTGTATCTTTAGTGTACTTCCAGTACAGCCATGCCATCAGCAGCAGCAACACACCGGGAATTATCATTGCATAACGCCAGCTTTCTTCCGTGCTTACCCAGCCTGCGCCAACCAACCCCGCCGCAATCAGCGGCATGATGATTTGCGTAGCGCCGCCGCCGGTATTTCCCCAACCACCTGCTACTGCATTGGCTGTCCCCTTTATGTTTGGCGCAAACATCACCGAAGTATGAAACTGCGTGAGCACAAATGATGCGCCGATTACGCCGATGCCAAGACGGAATAACAAAAACGAAGTATAATCATTTGCCAGCCCGATACACATTACCGGAAAAGAACAAAGAATAAGCAGCCATGTATAAACTTTTCTTGGTCCATACTTATCTGTCAGTCTCCCGATGATCAGCCGGGCAATAATAGTGGCGCTGACGGCTGCAATGGCCGCATTTCCTTTTTGCGCTTTGGTAAGGTGAAGCGATTCGCTTACCAATGGCATGAGCGGTGCGATGCCAAACCATGCAAAAAAGCAAAAGAAAAACGTAAGCCAGGTAATGTGAAAGGTTTTCATCTGCACACCTTTCAGCGAAAAGATATTCAGCTTTTCGAGCGGCTGATTATTGTTATTTATTGTAGTCATAAATCGTCGGTTTAAGTTTTAATTCAATTTTGATCTGTGTCAGAACCTGTAGCCAAGTCCAATTCCGGGCTTCCATTTTCCGTCGGCTGTTGAAGTTTTCGGATTATAATAGAATGGTACCTGCATCACGAGATGTTTATATGCCAGCGTAAAACCAAATCCGGCGGTTGGAGTAATCATGGAATTGTTGGGAGAGGTTTTTGATGCAGGATCTTCCTTTATCCGCATTGTTGGTAAAATACCAAACCCGATGCTGTAAGGTTTTTTTACCAATTTTACGGTGGGCCCTCCGAAATTTACAAAGGCGCCATCATCTACATAGCCAGCCACGGCCATTCCTTCCCATGCTACAACTGATGCTTTTTTTTCCCGTGCATGCTGAGCATTGACTGCATTGAGTAAAAAAAATGTTGTTACCACTGCTGCGATGTTTACAAAAGGTTTTTTCATAATTATGTTTCGGTTTTAGATTGTTTGTCAATTTAAAATCACCCGGCCCTGGCGAGCTTCCAATTCTGTCGGGGCTTTTTCTTCTTCACTGGAGAAGAAAAATTGGGATTACCTTTTTTCTTGTCATCGGCGCTTGATTTTATTTTTTTCACCTCACCTCTCGGTCTCCTCTTCCAGGGAGCGGAGAGGTCAAACAATATTTATCTATCAACTACAGTAATTAAGCATTTCATCTTTTGTATTCTATTCTTCATTTATCAACTACCTTCAATTATTTTGACCTTTCGGCAAAAGAGGATTGTTCGTTAACCCCTTTAGGGGGTTTGGGGGTTTATAAACACTTTCCCATTTTCCACCTTCACCGGGTATGTTTTAATGGCACACTCATTACTGTTCAGGCATTCGCCGGTGCGCAGCGAAAAAGTTTTTTTGTGAAAAGGGCAGGCCACTTTGGGTTCATCACCCTGTGTGCCTATCATGCCGCGGCTCAGCGCCATTTGTTTGCGGTGCGGGCATTCATTTTGCGTAGCATACCATTCCTTTCTTCTTGCAAAATGAAACAGCGCTATTTGTTCGTCTTTATACTTTACACATACGCCGCCGTTCTCCGGCACATCTTCCACGAAGCATGCAAAAAACCAGGTTGTTGATTTCTCGGTTATCGTTTCCATTTTTAAAAATAGTTTTCCCCTGTTGCCTTATTGAATTTTCAATAAAGCAAGCAATCGCTAAATATTCAGATGGCATTCCGGAAATGGCAGGCAATCGTGCAGACTATCTGCTAAAAAGTTTTCTAAGGACAGATTTTATAAAAAAGGAATCAAAAATTCTTACTCAAAAAACCAATAACTCACGACACTGGACTCATCACTCATTACTCATCCGCCTTCGCTGAAGCTTCGGCGGACATGTCACTCATCACTTCCATTCTTTAGCACGTTTCTGATCTCTTAACGGTTCAAATGCTATCGTCGGGTCTTTCTCTTCCGGGGCATTTACAAAGTGGTTGAATCTCTTTCGGATCTCAGGAGTTTCAACGGCTACTTTCCATTCGCATTGATAAGTGGCAACATGTTGTTCCATTTCCTTTTCCCATTGTTCAGCCATACCAAGGCTGTCGTTTATAACTACGTTTCTTAAATAATCAATACCGCCTTCCATTTTATTGAACCATGTCGCCGTTCTTGTCAGCGGGTCGGCTGTTTTTATATAGAACATAAGAAAACGGTCAATATATTTAATACAGGTTTCTTCATCAATATCCGAAGCAAGCAGTATAGCATGCTGAGGTTTACTTCCCCCGTTGCCACATACGTACAGGTTCCAGCCTTTTTCCGTAGCAATGATTCCGAAATCTTTGCTCTGCGCTTCGGCACATTCACGTATGCAGCCGCTTACGGCCGATTTTATTTTGTGCGGCGCTCTGAGTCCGCGGTAGCGTTCTTCTATGCGGATGGCAAAGCTTACACTATCATGCAAACCATAGCGGCACCAGGTGCTGCCTACGCAACTCTTTACCGTACGCAATGCCTTTCCATAAGCATGGCCGCTTTCAAACCCGGCGGCTATGAGTTCTTCCCAGATTTTTGGCAGATCGCCTACATGAGCGCCGAACATATCAATGCGCTGGCCACCGGTAATTTTTGTATAGAGATTATATTTTTTGGCAACGCAGCCCAGTGCAATTAATTTTTCAGGAGTAATTTCTCCGCCGGGCACACGCGGCACTACAGAGTAAGTGCCGCCTTTCTGAATGTTGGCAAGAAAACGGTCGTTGCTGTCCTGTGCTGTGGCATTTCCCCCTTTCAGCGGCATTTCATTCCACAAACTTGCAAGAATAGAAGCCACTGCCGGCTTGCAAACTTCGCAGCCATCGCCCTGGCCAAGTTTATCCAGCACTTCGTCATAGGTTTTTAACTGGTGAATTTTCACCAGGTCAAACATTTCCTGCCGGCTGTAATTAAAGTGCTCGCATAGAACATTGCGGACATACTTGCCCTGCGTTTTCATCGTGTGCACCATCAGGTCTTTTAGCATAGGTACGCAACCACCGCAACCCGTTCCTGCTTTTGTACATTTTTTAATTGCTTCCACTGATTCGCATCCTTCATTTACCATGCTGCATATAGCCCCTTTGCTTACACTTTCACAACTGCAAATCAGCGCTTCATCAGGCAGGGAAGTAACACCGGCGCCGCCGCCATCATTCTCTTTTCCTCTTGCGCCAAGTATCAAATCTTCGGGATTCGGCGGCAGCCCTATTTTATTTTTGCATGTTTGCAGCAGCATGTTGTATTGCGCTGCATCGCCAACAAGAATACCTCCCAGCAGGAGTTTACCGTCGGGTGAAATATTGATTCGTTTGTAGATTCCTTTATTGGTGTCCTGCACTACTACAATTCTTGTTTCAGAGCCATTCACAAACGGATCGCCGAAGCTGGCAACGTCCACACCAATCAGCTTCAGCTTTGTGCTCATGTCATAACCTGTAAAGCGCTTATCGCCTCCGGTCAGATTGGCGACTACCACATCTGCCATTTCATATCCGGGAGCCACAAGGCCATAAATCATTCCGTTATGCAGGGCGCATTCGCCAATGGCAAAAATGTTTGCATCCGTTGTTTGCAGTTTGTCATTTACCACAACGCCGCCTCTTGGCCCTACTTCAATACCGCACTGCCTTGCCAACTCGTCTCTCGGCTTAATACCGGCAGAGATGACAAGCATATCAACGTCAATCTTTGTATCATCGGAAAACTGCATCCCATTAATGCAATCATTACCAAGAATGGCTAGGGTGTTTTTATTGGTATGAATTTTCAGCCCGAGCGACTGGAGTTTGCTTTTTAAAATAGTTGAACCGGCGTCATCAATCTGCCGGGGCATGAGGCGGGGAGCAAATTCGATGACATGCGTATCGGTAATGCCAAGATCAAGCATCGCTTTCGCCGCTTCAAGGCCAAGCAAGCCGCCACCTATGACTGCGCCTGTCTTTGCTTTCCTGGCATAGGCAGTCATCATTTCCAGGTCTTCAATGGTGCGGTAAATAAACACACCTTCTTTTTCTACACCGGGAATGACTGGAACAAATGCAGAAGAACCTGTAGCAAGAATCAGCACATCATAAGAGGCTTCAATGCCATGATGAGATATTACTTTTCTATTATTTCGGTCAATAAGCTGAACCGGATCGCCGAGATAGAGTTTGATATTATTTTCAGCATACCACGAAGCAGCCGCCATAGTAAGGTCTTCAGCTGTTTTGCCGGAAAAAAATTCACTCAGGTGAACCCTGTCATAGGCAGGTCGGGGTTCTTCACCAAAAACAGTAATGCTGAATTGATTTGCAGAAGAACGGGCTATGAGTTTCTCACAAAATTTGTAGCCCACCATGCCATTGCCAATGATAACTACTTTCATAAAATCCAAATTTGAACAAAACCTGGTTTCGTTCATACTGGCAATGCATCGTTACATTAGAATAAAACATATTTAATATAAAACGTTGAATAAATTTTCGCCACTTATAATAAATATGGTTTATTTCATAAAAATAGAAAAAAAATTGAATTGAAAATTTATTTTTTAAATTTATTGTTCACATAATATTTTTATTAATGTATAAAAATTGAGAGATCACCTATTTTTACTCACGTAAAAAAAATAAATATTCCAGGTTAAATCGCTTCTTATTTCTTGATTTCTAATTCACAAATAGAATTTCAATAGAAACAAGAGTGCAGGTGAACTCTTAAATCACAATCGTTTGTACCAAACCCGATTGAACACTTGATAAGTTTTTGTAATGAAAAAAACCAAAAGCTGTGATTTAAAAAGTTGCACTTTCTGCCGGTTGTGTATGAAAGAGTGGCTCCCTGCTATTGACGCCAATCGAAAAAGCTACAGGGTTAATAAAGGCGAACTGCTCTTTAAGGAAGGAGAGAAAGTAACTGGAATCTATTATGTTAATACCGGCTCCGTGAAGGTACATAAGAAATGGGGTGAAAAGGAACTGATAATACGATTTGCTCAAAACAGCGATATAGTTGGCCACAGGGGATTAGGGTATGATGACTACTTTCCAATTTCCGCGACGGCGCTGGAGCCAACCACCATTTGCTTTTTCGAACTTGATTTTTTTCTGACCTCACTTAAGGTAAATCATGATTATTTATATCAGCTGATGATGTTCTTTGCAGAAGAGCTGAAAGAGTCGGAGAAAAGAATGCGCAACATGGCACATATGCCCGCCAAAGGAAGAATTGCTAATGCGCTGCTCACCTTGCATGAAAAGTTTGGTACCGATAAAGACGGGTTTACTAACATTCTTCTTTACCGGCAGGATATTGCTGCTTATACCGGCACTACATATGAAACGCTGTTTCGTGTGTTGAATGAAATGATAGAAGAAAAAATTATTGATAATATTGGCAAGAAAATCAGGGTGCTTGAAGCAGCACGGCTGAAAGAGTACTGTAATGGGGAATAATGCTAAAAACAAAAAACCAAAATAGGCAGATCAATCAGAGAGTATAAAATACTCATGTATAAATTATTTTCCATGGCCGATACCTTACTGTCCAGTCCTTTCCAAACCCGTTATGAGACTGTAATCTCGCTTCCAAATCTGAAGTAAAGCCTGTATAATGCTTATTATACTTTTCTGAAAATAATATGTAGACGGTATAAAACATAAAAAGGCTCTTATATGGAGCCTTGAATTAGTAGCGGGATCGGGAGTTGAACCCGGGTCCGCCGCGGCGGATATGAATCCTTTATCCATGAGGAATTGATTTTATAAAATCCCTGCCCACACCTGTCTTCAGCCATTTTTCATGCTGCATTGCCTCCGCTTTTGTTTGAAATACCCGTGTATAAATTATTTTCCATGGCCGATACCTTACTGTCCAGTCCTTTCCAAACCCG
>CAZDUO010000107.1:0-4418 GCA_964508655.1 uncultured Chitinophaga sp.
TGACCGAATTAAGTTACCGGCTCGGCCTTGCTTCGCAGGAAAGAATGAACAGGGTTAGGGAAAAGGGGGAAGGAGTCGAGAAAATTATTTCTTTACTGAATGAAATGTCTGTTTCGCCGGAAGAAATAAATCCTTTCCTTGAAAAATCTTCCTCTTCCCCGGTTACTGAAAAACAAAAACTGTCAAAAATATTGCTTCGGCCAGGTATTGAACTGAAAGACCTTGCAGCTCATTTGCCCACTTTACAAAATCAATTGAAAAAATATTCACCTGAATTTACGGGGCAGGCTGCCATTCAAATCAAGTACGAAGTATATATCGTTAAAGAAAAGGAACTGGTGGAAAGAATGTCACAACTGGAGGATTTGAGAATTCCTGAATCGTTTGACTACAAAAAAATCCAGGCCCTGGGAAACGAAGCAAGAGAAAAACTTTCGAAAATTAAACCTGCCACGCTTGGCCAGGCCAGCCGTATTTCAGGCATAAATCCAAGCGATGTGCAGATACTGATGGTCTATATGGGTCGTTGATCCTTTTTTCTATCCAACCAGGCCATTACAAGCCGTATTTCGCCATAGCTAACAACATTGCCGAGCTTCTCTTTCACTGCTGTGATTGATTTACCTGAAAGATTTCTGATTTCCGGTTCTATCAATGTTATTTTTTCCGGATTTACCAATTCACTAATATTATTAATATTACCTGTAAAGACATAATAGGCCAGGTGACTTTCGATGGTACCCCTGGTAAGATTTCTTTCTTTTGCAATTTCATCTATGTTTTTCCCCTGCTTATATAAGCGAAATGATTCAAGTTTTGTTTCTCCCTTTACTTTCTTATCACTGCCTGTTGATTTTCTTTCCCGCTTGGGAGTCTTTTCATGAATCAATGAAGCGAGATTTTTGTCATGGCAATATTCCAAAATAATATCCAGAAACTGCTGGCCGTATTTTTCAATCTTGGCATCGCCAAAACCGCTGATTTTTCTAAGCTCCGTCAATGATTGCGGCAGATAACGGGCCATTTCATCCAGCGTGCTGCTGCCTGCCACTATATAAATCGGCAAATCAGATTTCGCACAGATTGCATCCCGTAATTTTCTGAGCCGCTGATGCAAAACGGGATGCGGACTTTCCGTTCTTTCTTTTGCCACCCCTGCATAAGTATTAACTGAAAATGGCGGCACTACAAAGCTTTTTTTTCTTTTATGAAAAGATTCTGTTTCAACCCTGCCCGAAAATCCGGTGAGCAAATGCTGTTTTAATGAAAGCTGAACAAAAATTTCCCTGAGCAATTCATTCATTTCTTTTGCGTGCTGTCTGCTGTCTGTTAACAAAGGAGTTGTTTGCAAAAAACCAAGCACCCTGTTTTGTGCATTGGCAAAATATTCTGCACCTGCATTCAACCGCTCATTCAGCTGTTCATTTAATACGGGATTTTCGCCCTGTTGAAATAACCGCTCTATCTGCATGTGAAATTTTTCGGCCGTATTTTGCAGCGCATTCACTTTCGAAATCATTTCCTCCGCCCACGGCTGTGCTTCTTCATTGAATGAATTTTTATTTTCCTTCAGGTATTTTCTGAGTTCCTTTATTTCTCCTGCTATACCGCTGTAATCAAACAACGACAGAATAATTTTAAGCAGGTAATTTTTCTTTGCCTGCTGCAGCTCATTTGCTAAAGCACTGGTAGAAATATTATTTTGTAAAAAGCGAACTATTCTCTCATCAGTAAACAGTCCCACAGATCTGATTCTGTTTTGTAATACAATTCCGTCAAGCGTAGTGCAGCGGCTCAACGCAACGTACACCTGCCCCGGCGCAAATGCTTCGCCTGCATCAATAATCACCTTATCAAAAGTGAGTCCCTGGCTTTTGTGAATGGTGATAGCCCAGGCCAGCCGTAAAGGATACTGGGTAAACGAGCCCAGCACTTCTTCCTCAAGCTTGCGGGTGGTTTTGTCAACCGTGTAGCGGATATTCTCCCAGGTTTCTTTCCTCACTTCAATGGCCGCAGGTTCATCTTTGCATTGCACTATGATTTTTTCATTGCCAAGATCAGTCACTATCCCGATTTTTCCATTGAAATACCGCCGCACTTTTTCCGTATCATTTTTAATAAACATTACCTGTGCGCCGGCTTTCAACTGAAGTATTTCATCAGCAGGGTATGCGTTTTCAGGAAAATCACCTTTTACTTCTGCTTTGAAACTAATAACGGGCCCGTTCAGTTTATTCAGCTCATTTTCATTTTTTATTCTTGCCTTTTCATTGTGCGTGGTTAAAATGATGTAGCCATCATCACGGCCATATTTAAAGGAGGGATTGTACCTGCTTTCCAGCAGCTGCCGCCCTTCCTCATCAAGCTCATTGTTGCGCACCTGGTTGAGCACCGATATAAACTTTTCTTCGCTCTGCCGGTAAATTTTATCAAACTCAATAAACACCGGTTGTTCATCCCTGATCACAAGACTCTCGAAAAAATAAGGACTGTTGTAAAATTCTTTCAGCAGGTTCCATTCGTTATCTTTTATCACCGGCGGCAGCTGAAACATATCGCCGATGAATAATACCTGCACACCTCCAAACCGCTCATGGTGCCTGCGACGGGTATGCCGCAGCACGGTATCCACTGCATCCAGTGTATCGCAGCGCACCATGCTGATTTCATCAATGACAAGCAGCTCCAGTTCCTGTAAAACTTTTTTCTTTTCAGTGGTCATTCGTAGCCGGCTGAGCAAGCTGTTTTTATTCGCCACTTCCTCATGCTGGTTCCGAAATCCACCATCAGCCGGAATGAATGGCGACAAAGGGAGCTGAAAAAAAGAATGCATGGTGACTCCACCGGCATTAATGGCCGCCACACCCGTTGGCGCCACCACAGCCAGCTGTTTGGGGCAGTTCTCTTTTATGTATTTAAGGAACGTTGTTTTCCCGGTTCCCGCCTTGCCGGTAATGAAAATATTGCGGGAGCTTTGATTTACCAGGCCGTCAGCAAGTCGGAACATTTCATTTTCATTATCATAAATCATATTCTAAAATACAATCAGCAGACAATCTATAAAAATAAAAGCTGCAGGTGACACACAGCTGTGTGTCTTCTGCAGCTAAATAATTAAACTATTCACCGGCAGGCTTTGCCCCCAGCATCAGCAGCTCATTCAGCTGAATTTCGGTGATGTATTTTTTGTTGCCATCCTTATCGTTGTAGCTGCGGTTTACCAGCTTGCCTTCAATAGCCACTTCTTTGCCTTTGTCAAGGTATTTCTCAGCTATCTCGGCCAGTTTGCCCCAGGCCACCACCCGGTGCCATTGGGTTTCGGTTACTTTTTCGCCTTTGGCATTGCGGTAGCTTTCGCTGGTGGCGATGCTGAACTGCGCCAGTTTTTTTCCGCCTTCGGTGTTCTTTACTTCGGGTTTTCCACCCAGGTTGCCAATCAACTGAACTTTGTTTTTTAATGCGTACATGGTTTTAAAATTTGTGTCCCGGTATTCAGGCCGGAACGGGTTAAAAATTTTGTTATCTCAATCAACCGTCATGATTTCCGATTGATAACGCAAAGATGTGATTGGCAAAAGGCCGGAGCCGGTTTTTATCCGTTTACTCCTTATACTAATTGTGTATAAGCGTTTGCACACGGATAAAATTCTGTATATTGTTTGTGTAAATAACTGGTATGCTTGCATCAGAAACCAAAACCTGCCTTGCCTGTGGCAAACCACTAAAGGGAAGAAGCGACAAAAAATTCTGTGATGATTATTGCCGTAATAATTACAACAACCAGCAGAAGGCCAAAGGGAATTACAGCGCCTATGTGCGAAACATCAACAATACCTTGCTGAAAAACCGCAGGATCCTTGGAAGTATTTTGCCCGATGGAGAAGAAACCGCCAAAGCCAACAGGGATAAACTGCAACGTCTCGGGTTTCATTTTACCTACCATACACACACCTACACTACCAAAACCGGCAAAACCTATTTTTATTGTTATGATTACGGCTACCTGCCGCTGGAAAATGACTGGTACCTGGTAGTAAAAAGAAAGGAAGAGTAAACTTTTAAATTAAAAATCTATGTATTTCGATCCAGGTAATGAAGAAGGTTATGATTCTACATGCCTGTTTATTGTAAATAGAAATGGACAACTTGAAATTGTACGTTGCCCCTTTCTTGTATTGCTTACGAAAACTATTGAAGGTCATTTAAGAAAAGGCTTTATGTGTGTTGATGAAGTGGTAACAACCAAAGATGAACAGCTCTATTTTCAAATGAATGGGGACTATTATTACTACAGCCACTTTATTATTGCTCATTACTTTTTCAGAAACAGGGTATTGAAATAAGCTTTATCTGTTTCTGATAAAAATAAAACCCCAACATCGCTGTCAGGGTTTCTGTGTGGTGTGGGGCGGCCCCGA
>CAZDUO010000107.1:4518-11294 GCA_964508655.1 uncultured Chitinophaga sp.
ATTGATAAATAAAACCCCAACATCGCTGTCAGGGTTTCTGTGTGGTGTGGGGCGGCCCCGATGTATCGGGGGAACCGCCTGAACTATTCGATCTCAATATTCAATTTCTCCCGAACTGTTTTTTTAAACCCCCCGAGTGAATCCGGATTTTCAATCAAACTCAGAATAAATGTTTTTGACTTCATTGACTTGATATATTTTTCAACAACCAGGGCTTCCTTCCTGGAATTTACCCGTAAACTCAGTTTCAACACCCAGTCATTTGCATAAGAGGTGCTGGCTGATTTATAAAACCCCCTTTTGTGTTGCTCTGTTCTTTCAGCTGGGTTCACGGTTTCCCCAACATAAAACCTGTCAAACAAAGGGGAATAGATGATATAAACAAAGTGCATTGATAAATAAAACCCCAACATCGCTGTCAGGGTTTCTGTGTGGTGTGGGGCGGAATCGAACCGCCGACACAAGGATTTTCAGTCCTTTGCTCTACCAACTGAGCTACCGCACCTGCTAAATTTCAAATTTCAAATTCCAAATCCCGGCCGGAATTTGGTATTTCCCTTTTTGTGTTTTTTCCTTCGGGGCAGCAAAAATAAAGTTTATCACCCAAAGATTGAAAACATTTTCACTTCGTTACTGACCGGTTTTATTCCCTGATTTCTACATTTTCGGGCTTAATCAGCGGCTCGCCCTGCAGCTTCAAAAAAATCTGTGCCACCGTTACCACGTCTTTCTGACAATAAGTTACAATCCGCTTCAGGTCTTTGTCGTTCCAGTACACACTCCACACTTTGCTGCCATCAATATCGTCTTTAGGCGTGGGTATGCCCAGGGTATGGGCCAGCAGGTTCAGTGAAGTATAACTTTTAAAATCACCAAATTTCCATAACTCAAGTGTGTCGAAATGATTTACCTCCCAGGGTTTTTTGCCGCTTATATTCAAAACCGCCGGTATGGCAATTTCATTTACCACCAGCCGCCGGCAGAGGTAGGGGAAATCAAATTCCTTCCCGTTGTGTGCACATAAATATTTTGTTTCGCCGCTGCTCCACTTCTTCAGCATTTCGCAAAATTCTGCCAGCAGTATTTTTTCATTTTCCCCGTCAAACGATTTCAAAAACAATTTGCGGCCCGAAACCGTATTTTGAATATAGCCGCAACTGATGCAAATGATTTTTCCAAACTCGGCATAAATACCCGCCCGGTGATAAATCGATTCTTTGGTTTCCTCTTCATGATACTTCAGCAGCGAAGCGGCTTTGGTGTCCCACAGTTCTTTCCAGTCTTTCGGCAGTGAATGATAATCGGCATACTGGGGAGCCGTTTCAATATCGAGAAACAAAATATTGCTGGTGTATTCGGCCATGATGCGGTGCTGTAAGCTGCTCCGGCTTAAAGGTACTTATCTCCCTTATTTCTTTTTATTTCTGCCACGTAATCTTTTATATCCTGTTCTTTATCTCTTCTGCAAATCAGCAGAGCGTCTTTGGTATCCACCACAATAAATTCATCGAGGCCTTGCAACACCACCAGCTTATTATCCGGTGCATGCACCATGCAGCGGGTGGCGTCAATCACCATCACGTTTTTCCCAGCCACGGCATTTCCAAGATAATCTTTTTCCATGCTGTCCCAGGCGCTGTTCCAGGTGCCCAGGTCGCTCCAGCCGAATGTGGAAGGAATGATATACACATTATCGGCCTTTTCCATGATGCCGAAATCAATAGAGATATTGGTGCACTGCGGGTAAATTTCTTCTATCGCTGCTTTTTCTTCTTTCGTGTTGAATTTGTCTTTCTCGGCACCAAAAACATCATACATCTCAGGCAGGTATTTTTCAAATGCCTTGATGATGTTTTTTACTTTCCAGATAAATATGCCCGCATTCCACAGAAAATCTCCGCTGGCTATAAAGGTCTTCGCCAGCTCAATATTCGGTTTTTCAGTAAAGGTTTTTACTTTAAAAATGTCCGGTGCTGCCTGTACCGTATTGTGTTGAATGTAACCGTAGCCCGTGTTGGGATGGGTTGGTTTGATACCAAGCGTAACAAATGCATTAATGTGGCTGACAAAATCCAGCGCCTTTTTGGCCGTAGTGATAAATTCAGCCGTTTCCGTCACCAGGTGATCGGCTGGGGCCACCACCAGGCTGGCATTCGGATCCTTTTTTAAAAGCTTGAAAGAAATATATGCCACGCAGGGGGCCGTGTTTTTTCGTGATGGCTCGCCCAGGATGTTTTCCTCCGGCACATGCGGCAGTTGTTTTTTTACTATCGGCACATACTCCGCCGAAGTAATAATGAAAATGTTTTCTTCCGGAACCAGCTTTTTATACCGGTCGTAGGTTTGCTGAATCAGTGTTTTGCCCGTATTCAGAATATCGAGAAACTGTTTGGGAAAACTGCTGCGGCTCATAGGCCAGAAACGACTGCCAATGCCACCGGCCATAATGGCCACATAATGATGCTTACTCATAAACCCTCATCTCCTGAAGCGGAGCGATTATTTTTTTCTTGTGATTGAATGTTTTTCATCCGCCTAAATCAGTCCTTCGCGAATTAAATCATGTAAATGTATAAAGCCAAGATATTTTCCCTGTCCGGATGTATTTTCCGACTGTGCATTGTCAACAACTACCAGCTGGGTGATTGATTTTTTTCGCATCAGGTCCAGCGCATCCACAGCCAGCGCATCGGGGCCAATGGTTTTTGGCGATGTTGTCATAATATCTGCAGCAGTCACTTTATCAAGCGAAATGTTTTTTTCCAGCATACGGCGCAGGTCGCCATCGGTTATTATACCCAACAGCCTGTCATCATCATCCACAATGGCTGCAGCGCCAAGTCTTTTGGATGAAATTTCCACAATCACTTCTTTCAGCAAGCTGTTCTTTGCCAGCTTTGGCTTTTCATTTTTAATATAAAGATCACTAACCCGCAAATACAGTTTTTTACCCAGCGCACCGCCGGGATGAAATTTCGCAAAATCATCGCTGCCGAAACCTTTCATCTCCATAAGGCACACAGCCAGCGCATCACCCATCACCAGCTGTGCCGTGGTGCTGCTCGTAGGCGCCAGGTTGTTGGGGCAGGCTTCCTGTTCTACGGTTGTGTTTAATATTATGTCAGCTTGTATTGCCAGGTATGAATCAACACTGCCCACCATTGCAATCAGCACATTTTTAAAATTTTTAATCAGCGGTACCAGCACTTTTATTTCCGGGCTTTCGCCGCTTTTGCTTATTATCATCACTGCATCGTCCTGCTGCACCATGCCCAGGTCGCCATGAATGGCATCGGCTGCATGCATAAAAATGGAAGCGGTACCCGTTGAGTTGAGTGTGGCTACAATTTTCTGGGCAATGACGGCGCTTTTTCCGATGCCGCTTACTACCAGCCGCCCCTTGCAGGCTGCAATAGCGTGGACGGCTTTTTCAAAATCCTCATTGATGAATTGAGTTAACCCGCTGATAGAACGAGACTCTAATTCAATCGTCCTCAGGGCGGTTTGTTTTAAATCATTTGCCATTTAAGTGGCCAAAATTATAGGATTTGTCATGAACAAACGTTCCCTTTGTGATCAATAGAAGCATTTAACTTTTCAACCATCACATAGGGGTTATTTTTGTAAATTCGCTTCCCGCCGGCCGAAAAATCAGAACGGGGCATATTTCGGGATATATTTAAAAGTGAACAGGTAAAACCACTCACTCACCATCCCCGACTTTTCATTTTATATTACCTGGCTGATTCGGTGCAAAAAATCATTTACCGCAAGAGGGCGGAAGTAATAAATTCAGTATCTTAAACAGATATACCTATTTACGTGACGAAAACGATTTGAGTAATGGCTACAGCATCTGCAAAAAGTCCTGCCCGTACGGCGGGTGGGCCTGCAAAAAAAAAGGCTGAAAAACCTGCTGCAAAAAAGAAGTTAGACCTTCACAAAGCCCTGCAGGATCATTTTGGGTTTGATACTTTCAAAGGCAACCAGGAAAAAATTATTGAATCGCTGCTTGCGGGCTACGATACGTTTGTAATAAAACCCACCGGCGGCGGCAAAAGCCTGTGTTACCAGTTGCCGGCGCTCGTCAGCGACGGTGTTGCCATTATTGTTTCGCCGCTTATTGCCCTGATGAAAAACCAGGTGGACCTGGTGCGTAGCTACAGCAGCAAAGATGATGTGGCGCATTTCCTGAATTCAACACTTACCAAAAAGGAAATAAAAGAAGTGCATGATGATTTGCTGACCGGCAAAACCAAAATGCTGTACGTGGCGCCGGAAACGCTTACCAAGCAGGAGAACCTGGAGTTTTTCAGCGACCTTAAAATTTCGTTTTTTGCCGTGGATGAGGCGCACTGTATTTCGGAGTGGGGCCACGATTTCCGGCCCGAGTACCGCCGCCTGCGGGAAATGATGATACAGATAAACCCCGATATCCCGATGATTGCACTGACTGCCACGGCAACTCCAAAGGTGCAAAGCGATATTATCACTAACCTTGACCTGCGCAACCCGAATGTTTTTATTTCTTCATTCAACCGTCCCAATCTTTATTATGAAATAATTCCCAAGATTAAAAAAGATGATACGCTGAAGAACATGGCAAAGTTTATTGTGCAGAATAAAGGAAAGAGCGGTATCATCTATACCACCAATAGAAAAACAACAGAAGAGCTGGCCGATATGCTGGTGGCTAACGGTATCAAAGCAGTGGCATATCATGCGGGTCTCGACAGCAAGTTGCGGACCGAACGGCAGGATAAATTTCTGAATGAAGAAGTGCAGGTAATTGTGGCCACCATCGCCTTCGGAATGGGAATTGACAAACCCGACATTCGATTTGTAATTCATTACAATATTCCCAAGAGCATTGAAAATTATTACCAGGAAACCGGCCGCGCCGGCCGCGACGGACTGGAGGGCAAGTGTATTCTTTATTATTCACATAAAGATGTGGCCAAGCTTGAACACCTGATGCGTGACAAGCCGCTGAGCGAACGGGAAGTGGGTGCGCAGCTCATTGGCGAAATGGTGGCTTATGCCGAAAGCGGTGTCTGCCGCAGAAAAATCCTGTTGAGCTATTTTGGCGAAGAATATGAAAAAGAAAAATGCGGGCATTGCGACAATTGCAAACACCCGAAAGAAAAAGTGGAAGCCAAAGAAGAAGTACTGAGTGTGCTGAATACAATCAAAGCGCTGGATGAACGCTTTGCCGCCGAGTATGTCATCAACATAATTACAGGCAGGCTTACGCCGCAGATTACAATTTACCGACACGAAGGGCTGGATGTATTTGCCTGCGGCAATGATAAGGAACCTCATTTCTGGAATTCACTGATCCGCCAGCTGCTGCTGGAGGGATTGTTGCAAAAAGACATTGAAGAATACGGCGTGCTGAAATTCACAAAGAAGGGGCTTGATTTTCTGAAGAAACCGAAGTCTTTCAAGATTGTGCTCAACAACCTGTACGAAGAAGCCAATGCCGATGATGATGAAGGCGCCGAAGGAGGTGATGGTGCTGCGGCCGATGAGCGGTTGTTTGAAATGTTGAAAGAACTGCGGCAAAAAGAGGCTAAGAAAAAAGGCTTGCCTCCCTTTGTTATTTTCCTTGAAACATCGCTGCAGGATATGGCCACCCTGTACCCGGTGACGCTTGCCAACCTGGAAAAATGCCAGGGCGTAAGCAAGGGCAAGGCCCTGCGCTATGGGAAACCGTTTATTGAACTGATTTCAAAATATGTGGAGGAAAACAACATCGAACGCCCCGATGATTTTGTGATGAAGAGCGTAGTGAACAAAAGCGGTAACAAGGTTTTTATTATCCAGAATATTGATAAAAAAATTCCGCTTGAAACCATTGCCAAAAACAAAGGCATGGACATGAACGAGCTGCTGGAAGAAATGGAAACCATTGCTGCCAGCGGCACCCGGCTGAACCTGGACTATGCCCTGGAGCAAATACTGGATCCTTATGACCAGGAAGAAATCATCGAGTATTTCAAAGGCTGCGAAACCTCATCGCTGCAGGTGGCGCAGGAAGAACTGGCCGATCATGATTTCACATGGGAACAACTGAAACTGATGCGGATAAAATTTTTGGGGCAGTATGGTATGTAGGGAAGCTGCGAGCCATAAGCTTTTAGCCGCCAGCTGATATCTATTCATCTGTTTATTTATCTTTAAAACACCTCTTTAGGGGATGGGAGCATGAGAACAAACTATTCATCCGGCGCCAAATGGGAAGACATAGTTGGCTACAGCCGGGCTGTAAAGATGGGCAATACCATTGAAATAACCGGCACTGTGGCCGTGGATGAAAACAGCAGGCTCGTTGGCGGCGACGACGCTTATGAGCAAACAAAATTTATCATACAGAAAATAGAAAATGTTTTGAAGAAAGCCGGCGCTTCGCTGAATGATGTGGTGCGGACAAGAATGTTTGTCACTGATATTTCCCGCTGGCAGGAATACGGCCGTGCCCACGGTGAATTTTTTAAAGACATCAAGCCGTGTACAACGATGGTGGAAGTTAGTAAATTGATTTCGCCGGAATATTTAATAGAGATTGAAGCCACTGCAATTTTACCCACATCGCCCCAATGGTGAATACGGCATCACCTCACTCCCCCGTTTGATATTTCTTACTGCTTATTCGGGATTTTGCAGGATTTCAGGTTAATCCCGGCGTTGCAAAAAACAGAGTTAATCATGAAAATTGTTTGGTCTGATCCTTCGTGAAAGTTATATTTGACTTATAATAAAGACCTTTAATTAAA
>CAZDUO010000108.1:0-11170 GCA_964508655.1 uncultured Chitinophaga sp.
TATGATGAGGTCTTCCGCCATGAGGCAAAGATATTTTGAATTGGTTTTTTAATTTATCCATAAATAAATCCTGCACCGGCAGGATTAATAATCATTTTATCAAAAGGGGAAATGTACTTTCAGAATTTAGAAACCAACGCTGTTCAGCTAAAATCCAATATCCAATCCCGATTGCAATCGGGACTGCAATCTAAAATCGAATCACGCCACCGCTTTCTTCACCAGTTCAGCCGCTTCGCTCAGCAGGATGGCTGATTGCACCTTCAGCCCGCTTTCGTCAATCAGTTTTTTGGCTTCTTCGGCATTGGTGCCCTGCAGCCGCACAATGATGGGCACATGGATGTTGCCCATGTTTTTATAAGCATCGATCACACCCTGCGCCACCCGGTCGCAGCGGACGATGCCGCCGAAAATGTTGATGAGAATTGCTTTTACTGCCGGGTCTTTCAGAATAATTTTAAAACCGGCCTCCACTGTTTGTGCGTTGGCTGTGCCGCCCACATCGAGGAAATTGGCCGGCTCGCCGCCGCTGAGTTTTATCATATCCATGGTGGCCATTGCCAGCCCGGCGCCGTTTACCATGCAGCCTACATTACCATCGAGCTTTACAAAATTCAGGTTGTATTTACCGGCTTCCACTTCGGTAGGGTCTTCCTCGTTTACATCACGCATGGCTGCCAGGTCGGGATGCCGCATCAGCGCATTTTCATCCAGGTTCATCTTGCAGTCCACGGCCACTATTTTATCGTCGGCCGCTTTGAACAGCGGGTTTATTTCAAGCATGGAGCAATCGAGTCCCACATAGGCGTTGTATAAATTGGTAACAAACTTCACGCAGTTTTTAAATGCAGTGCCGCTGAGGCCGAGGTTGAATGCAATTTTTCTTGCCTGGAACGGCTGCAGTCCATCGGCCGGGTGCACCCACTCTTTAAAAATTTTTTCCGGTGTGTTGTGCGCCACGTCTTCAATGTTCATGCCGCCTTCGGTGCTGTACATAATCACATTCTGCCCCTTGCTGCGGTCGAGCAGGATGGAGAGATAAAACTCTTTTCTTTCCGCCGGCCCGTCGTAATACATATCCTGCGCTACCAGTATTTTATTCACCACTTTCCCGTTCGGCCCCGTTTGCAGTGTTACCAGCGTGCCGCCGAGTATTTTCTGTGCAAAATCAACTACTTCATCCAGGCTTTTGCCAACCTTCACGCCATTGATGCCGGTCTCTTTAATTTTTCCTTTACCGCGGCCGCCGGCATGTATCTGTGCTTTCACTACAGCAAAGGGGCTGCCGAACTGTGTTTTGATTTGCCGGTAGGCTTCTTCCGCTTCATGCACAGTGGCGCAGGCAATACCTTCCTGCACGGGCACATTGTATTTTTTCAACAGCTCCTTGGCCTGGTATTCGTGAAGATTCATTGTAAAAAATTTCCGGCGAAGATAAAGATTGTGGTCGTAAAAAATACGTGAGTCGTGAGACGTGAATCCTGCTTGCTCTTAAGTTTCGGCGGGCTGTTATGAGTGGTGAATTTTTTTTGATGCCGGGAAATGCTGCCATAATTCCGGATGCAAACATTTAATTCCAATACCGGCAGCGATAGATTAATTTATTAAGGGCTGTAAAACCCCGGGATAAAAATTTAAAACAAAAGAATTGTATTTATTGATGGCAAAGCATTCGCCTGATTATTTCCCCAGCATAGGAAACAATCTTTTTATATCCTCGTCTTTGGGTTGAGCGCCGTACTCACATATCTCAAAAGCTTCTGCATTTTTTATCGCTGCTGCTTTTTCTGCTCCGTACCATTTTTCCAATGCTGCTTTTACCGGTGGAATAATTTGAGTCTTTCTCGTTTCAGCCAGCCATTTTATCCGTTCCATTTTATCTTTCGGCACCCTGTCTTCATAATGGCCTATCCACGGCAGCCATTCATACATCTGCGATTCATGGGCATCCAACGCTGCCATCTTTTTATCAAAAACATGGCTGATATCAACGGCTATATCCGGGCGGAAAGAATTTGGCCGCTGAAAGCGATCCTGGAAATAAAGAAACACCGGGTTCTTTTTCAGCGCAGGTGCTTCAGGTGCAATATTCGGCACGGCCACCATATAGGCCGCATCCTGCACCAGCACACCCGTATAGCGGTGATCAGGGTGATAATCATTTGGCCGGGGCGCTATTACTATATCCGCATTCCATTCCCTGATTTTTTTTATGATCTGCAGCCGCACTTCCAGCGTGGGCATTAAAAGCCCGTCGTGGTTATCCAGTACATCATACACTACACCCAGCCGCATGCCGGCTTCTTGCGCTTCAGCAAATCGCCGTTTAGCTAATTCAGTACCGCCGGAGAACTGATGACCTGCATCGCCATTGGTAACGGAAACAAATTTTACCGCATGACCCATTTGTGCAAACAGGGCAGCCGTACCACCACCGTCGTCATCACAGTCATCCGGATGGGCGCCGATCATAATGATGCGCACCTTTGAAGTGTCGTTCTGTGCCGTTGACCTGGGCGAAGTTGAAAAAATCACAAACAGGAGACAGCATAAATAATTGCAAATTGATTTCATAAAAAAAGTTTTATGCTTTATCATTGAACAATATCTGCATGAAGTTAATGGTTAAAAAATTCAGAAGTCCTGTCTGTGCATTTACAAACAGGACTTTTGATTCATTTGAGGCCCCAGGTATTTTCGTGCCTTCTCACTTCACCGGCGGTTCATAGCCGGCAATATTCACCGGGAAATGGCGGCTGGTAGCATTGTTCTTTTTAAGTGTTTCCTGCAGGGTTTCTGCCACAGCTCTTAAACTGCGGCCATCGCTTTCATCATAGTCATTCATGGCAAGCGCATCGGCTTCACGCATGGCGGCGGCAGGGTCATCGAGGTATAAATAAATTTTGGCCAGGTTGTAATAACTCGCATAGCGAAGTTTACGGGCTTCTTTATCAGAGCTCATATAAACCGTTTTCACTTTTTCATAGTAAGCAATCACTGGTTTCAGTTTTTCCTTCACTTTATCGAGCGGCTCATCAGGATTTACCAATATAATGGCGTTTTTAAAATTATTCCATGCTTTCTGCTGCTCGCTGTATTCCGGGTGTTTTTTGTTGTTGAGCACCCAAAAGATGTCATTCACTCTTTGAATGGCATAGCCGTAACGGCTGTTCAACATGCTGTTCAGCTGGCTGATTACCGAATTCATCAGTTGTTTGGCAAGATTTGATTTTATTTCAA
Organism: uncultured Chitinophaga sp.; assembly: GCA_964508655.1. GTDB lineage: Bacteria > Bacteroidota > Bacteroidia > Chitinophagales > Chitinophagaceae > VBAS01. Next base: position 3,241 of record CAZDUO010000108.1, read on the forward strand.
GCGATTTAGTATTGAAATAACTACCCGCTTCCGCGGCGTTGGAAAACTCCGGTGTTTTGTAGCTCCGCTTGTTTTCCCGGTCAAACAACATGTAATTACTGAGCACGGTATTTCCTTTGTAATCGTAAATGCTGGCACGTGCACTAAAGGAATAAGTCAGCTCGGTGGAGAAAAAAGATTTGCGGGTCTCCACATTCTGCCGGTCTTTTTTTATTTCCACCCGTTCTTTAGTTTCTGTTTTTTCGATCACAATGTCGTCGAGCATGGCCAGCACCGTGATGTGCCCGGTGCCGCTTACTTTTTTTAGTCCTTCAATATTTACCAGGTTTTCATAATTAAGGGTGGAATAACCCAGCCCAAGTGATGGCGAAGCTTCCAGTCGTACATTGAAAGTTTTGTAATTGCCGGGCAGGGGCTCATCTGGAAAATTACGATATGAAACGGTGAAATTGAACCTGTCAAGGTCAACCCGCTGTGCAGCAAGTGAAAAATAAATAAGCAAGGTGAGGGTTGTAAACAGATTTTTTTTCATAAGAATTGGATTTTGGCTTACAAATTGTTGTAAAGCGGATGAATAATAACGCTTATGAGTGGTAAAAATTGCCCCTTTTTAACCTCTTGTAGTTGCACTGGAGTTCATCATCACCCGGGATTTAAAACAGAACAGGAACTGATTTTGATATCGTAAAACCCAACTATTTAAAACCTCTCCGTTCCCTTTACTCCGTTTTTACTTTTCAGCATCCATTGAAGAGCCGTAATTGTTAAGGTTCAAAATTTACGGTTATGAGAATGTTTTTACTCAAAACAAGACTGATAGTCATTTTGGTCTTTGTCTTCACCCGATTATCTGTCAGCGCCACTACATTCCCGATTAATGTCAGCTTCAGCGGCGTGCAGGAGGCGCCACCTAACGCATCCACCGCCACCGGAACATTTGTGGGCACGTACAACGATGCCGCCGATAGTCTCATTTATACGGTTACCTTCAGCGGATTGTCGGCCAATGTAACGGCTGCGCACTTTCATGGTTATGTTCCTCCCGGAATTGCCGGCCCGGTCATCATTGCGCCGGGTGGATTTCCTACGGGAGTGATGAGCGGAAGCTTTACCGACACACTGGTGCTTACCGCCGGGCAGGAAGACAGCCTGAAAATGGGTCTTATTTATTTTAATATCCACACTTCGGCATTTCCCGGCGGCGAAATAAGAGCGCAGATTTTTTTGCAGGATGCCTCTTTTGTTTTGCCTGACATCAATTGCCCGAACGATACTACCACTAATGCCGATACAGGTCTTTGCTCCGATACGGTTGCATTTACTGCCACCACTACTGCCGGCACACCCACCCCGGCTTTGTATTACCGCATCGGAACCGCGGCCATTTCTTCGCCACATGTTTTTCCTGTGGGCACCACTACTGTAATTGCAACTGCATTAAATACTGCAGGCTTCGACACATGCTCGTTTAATGTGACGGTTCGTGATGTGCAGGCGCCGGTTATCAGTTGCCCGGCAAATATTACTGCGCCCAACGATTCCGGCCAGTGCGGGGCAGTGGTAAATTTTTCGGCCACAGCCACCGATAATTGTCCCGGTGTTACGGTAGTTGTCGCTCCGGCATCGGGCAGCTTTTTCCCCGTAGGCACTACTACCGTTACCGTAACTGCTACCGATGCATCCGGCAACACATCTACCTGCTCATTTACCGTGACGGTAAACGATGTGGAGCCGCCGCGGATTGACAGCCTTGCGGTAAGCCGGCCCATTCTATGGCCGCCCAATCATAAAATGAAAAACGTGATGGTGAATTATACCAGCAGCGATAATTGCCCGGGGCAGATCAATTGCTCACTCACCGTATCAAGCGATGAACCCGAAAACGGGTTGGGCGATGGTGACACAAGCCCCGACTGGCAGGTGTTGAACGATCACCTGGTGAAGCTGCGTTCCGAAAGATCGGGCACCGGCGACGGCAGGCTGTATATCATTGTTGTTTCCTGCACCGACCAGCATGGCAATACAAGTACTGACACTGTAACGGTGCTGGTACCGAAGAGCCTGTTCTCTGCCATCATTAGGGATCTCATTCACCAGTATGGCATCAATGGCAACGGGCCGCGTTCATTCCCGGGGGCGTCGGGTCTGCCTGCCGATGTCAGCAGCAATATGGTAATATTGAATGAAAATGACGAGGAGAACATTACGCTTGTGCGCATCTATCCCAACCCCAGCCGCAGTTATTTTACAGTGAACATTGAAACCACCAATGAAGCAGAACCAATCAGCATCCGCGTGGTGGATATTGCCGGCAGGGTGGTGGAAGTGAAGAATAAAATCACCGGCAGCCAGTCGCTCCGTATCGGCAGCCACCTGAGAACAGGGATTTATATTGCCGTAGTAAGGCAGGGCGACAATGTAAAAACGTTCAAACTGTTAAAACAGGAATAGCCCTATGAACTTTCATTTTAACAGGCAGCGGCGATGAGCCGCTGCTTGTTTTTTTTGGGGGTAGGAAATTCCCCCCGGCTTACCCGATTATATGTTTGCCCTTCGTCTCGTTCTTCAAACCGGATTTTGCAGTTGCCTGAAAAATCTGCCTGAGGGTCTGAGGGTAAACGCAGGGATGTCGGAGTTAACCTGTCAGAACCTACTTGTGCCAACCACAATTTGAATGGTTCAGCTTTGGGTGATGGGATTGACTGGATAATTCTTAAAAGCCCCTTTGTGTCTGCTGCTTGTACCTTGCGTCTTTTACCGTCAGCGGCTTCCATTTCAACCAGGGTACAAATTGTACCCCAGTTGTTTTTTAGCTGTTCATCCCGGCTGAGCATCTTTTTTATATACTGCTTTACATCCGAACTTTCAGTCAAAATTTCAACAACGTCCTGTACTGAAAAATACCATTTCTGTTCGGCCTCATTCCAGGCTGTTCTTATTTGCCTGCTTTCAAAAAGTTTTATGTTGCTCATGTCCAGATTTAATAAGAAACAGTAAAAGAAAATAAAGTGTATAACTGGCCTGCAATGACGAATTCTTTCTACCCAGTGCCTGTGCCGGTGATGAAACTGGCTTTGGTTTTTTTTGTACTCTTGTGAAAAACTATCCTTAGCTTTTAAATAAAAATACTGAAATCTATACACCGATTAAAGCGGGACAGTTTATAAGTATGCATTAAAATAGCAACTTGTTTTTTCAACAGCCATCCAACAACGTCGCAAAAAATATTTCAGCAATTCCCCTATTGCTTTTTCATCGTATCAGCCGCCGCAGGCATTTGCTGTTGGCTGCCCATCATATTCATCATATCCGCCGGCTGCATAAAGCTCCAGTGCTCCACCGCTTTGCCGTCTTTGAATTTTGTTAGTTCAACGGCGGCCATATCATATTTGCTGCCGGCCTTCATACCCATCATATCTTTTGAAAGCGTGCCGGTAAAGCGCAGCCACGACATCACAAACTCATCATCGGCCATTTCTTTGATGATGATGGTGGTGTCACTTTCAAGACCCTCCACCATTCTTTCAAATTCGGCACGGGCATTGGCCAGCCCCCTGATGTCGCCGGTTTCCCCGGCATGATCCACAAAATCTTCGGCAATGTAGTCGCCCAGCTTGCTGAAATCTTTTGTTTCAAAAGACTTGATAATTCCATGGTTGGCCTCCAGGTTCTTTTTGGCTTGTTCCGACTAACCTCCCCCGTTGCTGCAGGATGTAACAAAGAAGGCAAATGCAATGGGAATTAAGAAGCTAAGTTTTTTCATGATTTTCGTTTTGGGTTAAAAAAAAATTGTGCGGGCAGGAAACACTTCTCATAAGGCGATACCGGATTTACCGGCCTGTTAAGATAAAAATTTCCGGAATCAAACCGGGCAATTTTTCTTTATTCTTACTTTCACACGATGCAGGCACTCACATTTGGCGGCATCGAAACCGTTATTCATCAAGCAGTGGCCGACCCGGCCATAATGAACCCGGATGATGCCATTGTGCAGGTAACGCTTGCCGGCATCTGTGGCTCCGACCTGCATGTGTATCACGGCGGGGAAAGCGGGCTGGATGAAGGCACGGTAATGGGACATGAGTTTACAGGAGTAGTAGTGGAAACCGGCAGCGCTGTGAAAAAAATTAAAAGAGGTGCAAAAGTGCTCAGCCCATTCACTACTTCCTGCGGCGAGTGTTACTATTGTCGCACCGGGCTTACCTGCCGTTGTGAGAAAGGAAATCTTTTCGGCTGGGTGCAGGGCGGTGCCGGTTTACACGGCGCACAGGCGCAGTATGTACTTGTGCCGATGGCTGATTCTACCCTTATTCCCTTAAGCAATGATTTGAGCGAAGAAAAAGGATTGCTGCTGGGTGATGTTTTTTCCACCGGTTATTTCTGTGCAGAGAATGCGGGAGTAAATGAGAATGGCGTGTATGTGGTGCTGGGTTGCGGCCCGGTGGGCCTGATGACGATCATTGCAGCTAAACATTTGGGCGCCGGAAAAATTTTTGCCATTGATTATTTACCCGAAAGACTGGCGATGGCAGAAGAATTTGGCGCCGTGCCCTTGCATCCATCATTTGAAAATGTAAAAGAAAAAATATTGTCTGCCACTGCCAGCCGCGGCGCCGATGCCGTGATGGAAGTGGTGGGCAGCCCCGAAGCCCTGCGGCTGGCAATAGATTTAGTAAGACCCGGCGGCACCATTTCATCCGTTGGTGTGCATACGGCAAAGCATTTTTCATTTTCTCCGGGTGAGGCTTATGATAAAAACCTCACTTATAAAATCGGCCGTTGCCCGGCCCGATTTTATGCTGACAAACTTTTGAGAGAAGAAATTGTGCAGCGTTACCCGCTTGAAAAAATCATCACCCACCGCTTTGCCCTGTCGGATGGCGCCAGGGCGTATGAGGTGTTTGATAAAAAATTGGATGGCTGCATCAAACCGGTATTGCAGGTGCAGTGATGATATTTCAACGGGGATTGTTACCTCGGGATGAAAAAGCCAATTTGGTTTAACCGCCAATTTTTCCAATGAGATATTTCGATGATTGCCTTTTTTTCTTCTCAACACCGCTACGCAGTCTCTCGGACTGGTTGTAATTGTCCATCATGCCCTGCATCCTGAAGTTGCCCCTTCTTCTTTTTTTATTGTAATGAGTAAAAGGGTAAACAGCCTGGGGCTGGTTTTGCATCATAACGGGAACTGAATATGTTACCGGGTTGCGGTATTTCTGTTTTCCTTTCTTTGCTTTCTGTGCATTGCTTATTAAAGCGGCAGAAAGCAGAACAGCACAAAAAATCAGCTTTTTCATAAATGTTTTTTTATAAATCAGCTTCACGGGTAAATTGTTACCCTTTATTGCAAGGAAATTTTTCATGGACAATTGTAATTCCTTTTTAAAACCCTTCATTCAATTGCAGCTAAAAATTTTTGTCCGGGCCGAAGGCTTCCTTCGAAGATCACAAAGTATTCTCCGGAGTAATCCCACATGACCGTCGAAGAGTCTTCGTACTGTTGGGAAATGGCTTGCATGGAGAGTTGCGGAAAGGAAAATTTTAATTTAGTCGAAGGGTCATGTTGTGCCGGTACTCTGACAAAGTACGGCAAGAGGGGGATTTATTATTAGCGAATGGTAATTTCCGGGAGAAGCAGTAAAAAAATATTCTTAGCTTAGCCCTTTTTCAATTACAGTTTAGGGATGCCCATAATAAAATTCACCTATGCGCTGAAAAGATTTTTTCCCGGTCTGAAAGACATTCCTGCCGAAGGAAAATCTTTCGCCGAACTTTTCAAAGAAATTGAATCCCGCTACCCGGGCTTGTCTGCCTATGTACTCGATGAACAGGGCAGCCTGCGCCGGCATGTGAATATTTTTATTGACGGCAAAATGATAAATGACCGCAATACCCTGAAAGACCCGTTTGCCGTGAACAGCGAGATTTATATCATGCAGGCTTTATCAGGCGGCTGAACCAAAACTATACGATTATGAAACCAACGCTTCTCCTCGGTACCCGCAAAGGTTTTATTGCGTACCGCTTCCAGGATGGAAAATGGAAATCAGAAAATCTTTCTTTTGAAGGCATTCCCGTTTCTATTGCTTTTGCTGATGCAAGAACCGGCACCTGGTGGGCTGCCCTTGACCACGGGCACTGGGGTGTCAAGCTTCACCGCTCAACCGACAGGGGAAAAACATGGGAAGAACTGACCGCTCCTGCTTACCCCGAAGGCGAGGAAGTAAAAGATAGCATGCCTGCCACAACCCGGTATATCTGGGCTATGGCACATGGTGGGAAAAAATTTCCTTCAAGAATATGGCTTGGTACCGACCCCGGTGGTTTGTTTGTGAGTGAAGACGACGGAAAGAGTTTTCAGCTGGTGGGGTCACTGTGGCATCATCCCACACGCAAAGAGGGTTGGTTTGGCGGCGGCCGTGACCTGCCAGGCATTCATTCCATCGTGGTAGACCCGCGGGATGAAAATCATATTCACATCGGCATCAGTTGTGCCGGTGTGTTTGAAACCACCGACAGTGGCAATACCTGGCAAATTCGCAATAAGGGTATGCGTGCCGACTTTCTGCCCGACCCCAATGCCGAAACAGGATACGACCCGCACATTGTTGTAGCAGCGCCTTCTGACCCTGATGTGCTGTGGCAGCAGAATCACTGCGGCATTTTTCGCATGGCAAATGGTTCAAAGGAGTGGATAGACATAAGCCAGCCCGAAGGTCCTGCCCGGTTTGGTTTTGCTATTGCTGTGGCTGAAGATAATCCTGAACAGGCCTGGGTGGCGCCGGCACACAGCGACATGAACCGGAGTGCCATCAAAGGCGCTCTTTGCATTTGCCGCACCGATGATGGCGGAAAAACATGGAAACAGCAACGTAAAGGATTACCGCAGGAAAATTGTTTTGATATAGTGTACCGTCACTGTCTTGCAAGTTCCGGCGATGCTGTTGCATTTGGCACCACCACGGGCAATTTATTTTTTTCACCCGACCGCGGTGAAAGCTGGCAGGCGCTGAATAATTATTTGCCCATGGTGTACTCGGTGCAGTTTGCAGATTAGAACTACCGGGTTTCAGTTTCCTGATGAGGAACCCGGGTTAATCACTTCTTGATAATTGGTGAACATTTATCTTTGTTCGTTGAGCATTGAGCATTGAGCACTGAGCGTTTTCAACTCCAAATAAAAAATGTTCAATATTCAATATTAAATTTTCAATGCTCCATGATGATGAATCCTCAATCATAACCGTGTTGACCGGCTATCAAATCACTGTCATCCTGTTTTTGAAAAGAACTTATCTTGCGAACGCTGTGAACTCCATTGTTTAACTACCGCATTTAAATCGTTATGAAAAAAATATTTCTTGCCTGCTTTGCATTTGTATTTTTTCTTTTTGCCCATGCGCAGGAAAATTCACTTGCAGCCAATGATTACCAACAGGCAGAAAGCATGCTGGGGTATAATGTACAGCCATTTATTGACCGGGGAAGCGTAAACCCTAACTGGCTGGGTGAAGATAAATTCTGGTACCGCGTACTCACGGCAAATGGCAGTGAATTTATACTGGTTGATTGTGCAAAGGGAACAAAAACTCAGGCTTTTGACCATCAAAAATTAGCTTCAGCTCTTTCTTCCGTCACTGGAAAAATATACACATCCTCCATGCTGCCGTTTCAGGTTTTCAGTTATGCGGAAGATGGTAAGTCCATCAGCTTTCGTGCCGGGGATAAACAGTGGAAATGCAGCTTGACCGACTATAGCTGCACCGGGGATAAATCAAAAACAACGGAAAACACAGCCGGCCAGCAACAGGGCTTTGGCCGAAGAGGAGGCCGTTCACCCGAAGTGCTTTCACCCGATGGCAGCAAAGCAGCCTTTATCAGGAATTTCAACCTGTGGATCCGCGATGTAAAAAGCGGCACGGAAACA
>CAZDUO010000109.1:0-7970 GCA_964508655.1 uncultured Chitinophaga sp.
AGATCATGCCTAGTCTCGTGGGCTCGGAGATGTGTATAAGAGACAGATGCTGTGGGTATCGGTCCCGGCCTGGGCATTGCACCGGAAACACGAACCGCAATCAGGGAGTTGCTTGCCGTTTATAAAAAATCCATGGTGATTGATGCCGATGCGCTCAATGGCCTGGCCATGGAAAAAAAATTGCCTCCCCTCCCACCCGGTTCCATTCTTACACCGCATCCCAGGGAGTTTGAAAGAATATCCGGTGCATGTGAAAATGATTTCCTGAGAATTGAAAAAGCAATGCAGATGGCGGCATTGTTAATTTGTTTAATTGTTTTGAAGGGTCATCACACGTTTATTGCTTTGCCTTCGGGGAAGGGATATTTTAATAACACCGGCAATGCAGGCATGGCTACTGCCGGCAGCGGCGATGTGCTTACCGGCATTCTTACCGGCCTGCTGGCGCAGGGTTACTCTTCAGAACAAGCCGCCGTACTTGGCGTGTATCTTCACGGGTTGGCCGGTGATATTGCAGCAGAAAAATATTCGCAGGATGCAATGATTGCCGGCGACATTACTGATAATTTAGGCACAGCTTTTCAAACCATTCAGCGATGAAACTTTTTATATTCCTGCTGCTTGCTGTTTTATCCTGTAAAAATATTTCTGCTTCCAGCAAAGATTCCCTTGTTTATTATGAGCTGCCCGACAGTGTGAGGGCTGTTTCATTCCTGGTGGATGTTTCGGTTTCCGGCGTGCCGGCCAAAAAGGAAACAAAGGCGGGTATTCAAACCAGCGTGGTAAAACTTTATTTGGAAAATGACAAAGGTGTAAAGAAAATTGAGTTTGAGTTTTCTGAAAATGCAGTGATAGTGGTTAAAGGCATTGGTGTTGAAATGGAAAAAGGTGAACTGAACTGGAAACACCACTGGAGCGAAAATGAAAATTACAGGCTGATGATAGCAACAGCCGGTGATTCGGCAGGAAATTTTTCCCTGTATTCCGGTTATATTTTTTTACCCAAAGAAAAAAAGTGGAAGCTGCTTGGCACCTGTAAAATTGAGGGGCAATGGAGCACACTGAAGCAGCCCGCTGTTTTTTATACGTCTTTTAAAAACGCACAGCCGCAGGTAATCATTAATGAAGCCTGGTGCCAGCGCAGTAATGGTTCCTGGAAAAACCTGCTGGAGAAAGAAGTTGCCCTGCCGGTTGTCAACCTGTTATCACATGCCGACAGCCTGCAGCAAACCGGAACAGACAAAAAAATTATCGAAACGGCCATTGAAGAAAATAAAACTGACGCAAAACAAAATAAGGATGGAGTTTATTACGCAATAATAAAAGAAGGAAACGGCCGCCCGGTGACTGTGAATGATACGGTGGTGGTGCATTACAAAGGCTATTTATTCGGCGATGGTTCGGTATTCGATCAGACCAAAGACAAACCCGCCACTTTTCCGCTGAGCAGGTTAATCGTGGGCTGGCAAACCGGGCTGCCGCTTTGCAAAGTGGGTGGCAAAATTAAACTCATCATTCCATCTCATCTTGCCTACTCCATCCGCACCCGGTCGGCAAAAATTCCACCCAACAGCATTCTTGTGTTTGAGGTGGAAGTGGTGGATGCAAAATCGCCGCATTAATCCCCGGTATTTAAACAATACTTCATTACATTTACAAAAAATCAGCAGCATGAAACTATTTGTAGCCGGCCTGCCCTATGACCTGGATGATGCAGAGCTGGAAGAAATTTTTGAAAAATTCGGCAAAGTGTTATCGGCAAAAGTTGTTATGGATCGTGAAACCGGCAAAAGCAAGGGATTCGGTTTTGTGGAAATGCCCAATGATACGGAAGCAAAAGAGGCAATCGAGAATCTCAACGATATTTCCCTCGGTAAAAAGCCATTGATTGTAAAACAGGCTGAAGACCGGCCCGGAGGCGGCTCGGGTGGCGGCTTTCGAAGCGGGGGCGGCAGCGGCTATAGAAAACCGGGACCCAGGGACAGGGGACGATACTAATTTCATTTTTCATTTCACATCATCATTCACCCGGCTTCTGCCGGTTTTTTTTTGATATTCCTTTGATGCGGGTTAAAGAAATTATTACAGTCGTCAGGCTACTGTCATACTGCAATCCGCTAAAGTTGTGCGGGAAAATCTAAAAAAATGATTCACTCCATATGGTTTTACGCAAAAGCCGCCGTTATTTTCAACTTTCCGCACTGCAATTTTACCAGATGAGTGAAGCCAACAGGTAAATCATTATTTTTAACAGCAGCAATCACTATTTTTCTGACAAAATAAAAGATATGGCCCGCCCCCACCACCGAAAAAAACATAAAGAACACCTCAGGCAGTATCAGCAGAGCCGTGGCAGTTTTAAAAGAGAAGTAAAAGGTAAAGCAACCAATATATTCGCCATTACAGGCTCAGTGGTTGGCCTGGCAATTGCTTATTTTGCCACGCAGGGCAATTTAGTGTGGGTTATTATCGGGCTGCTGGCCGGAGGCGGAGCAGGTTATTTAATCGGGAAACGTGTAGATGAGTCGGGTAAAAAATAAACTGTTTATTTATACCGCTTCCCGTGTTTGATTACTATATCCACTTTCTGTAACAGGTTAATGTAACGAAGCACATCGCCACGCACAGCAATGATGTCGGCAAATTTTCCTTCGCTGATGGTGCCCGCTTTATCATCCACTCCCTGGAACACGGCCGGCCAGTACGTGGCAGCTTTTATCGCCTGCATGGGATCCACACCCAGTTCCCGCACCCAGATGTCCAGTTCATTCCATGTACTCTGGCTGTGAAATTTCATCGGTATGCCGGAATCGGTTCCTGTCATCAGTATCACGCCGGCTTCTTTGAGTTGCGAAAATTTTTTCTTCAGCGTCGGCTTACGGTAAGGCGTTACCTGGAAATAAGACAGCTGCGAGGGATTGGAAATTGACTTCCGGATATCCTGCACAATGCTGTCGGGCAAACCTGTTTTCCACGAAGGGTCATCAAGGTGTTCCTGGTTTTTTAAAACATAATCGTAATTAAACAATCCTTCAATCGTCGGAGTCCAGAAAAGTTTGTTGTTGCTGTTGCCTGTTCTTTCTTTTATCATCTGCATCACATCTTCCGGGTATTCCGGGGCGGTGGCAAGCCCGGTGTGTTCAAAACAATCCACGCCGGCTTTTAATCCCCTTCTTATTTCTTCGGGCCGGTGCGAATGGGCTACTACTTTCAGTTTATGTTTATGTGCTTCATCCACAACGGCCATCACTTCATCCATGGTCATCTGGTCCTGGTCAATCAGTTTGATGCAATCCACACCTGCCTTTGCCAACTTCTGCACTTTGGCTCTTGCATCGTCTGCGCCTTTCACACCCCAGCGGAATTGCTCCGTGCCGGGGTAAGGTTCATGCTGAATAAATGGCCCGCTGACATATAATGTAGGCCCGTCAATTTTACCGGCGTTGATGGCATCACGCACAGCGATGCAATCTTCCAGCGGCCCTCCAAGGTCTCTTGCGCTGGTAATGCCTGCCAGTAATAATTGCTTTGCCGAAGCGGGCATGATGACATTGCGAAACAGCGGCGGATATTTTTTATCCCAATAGCCATAATCCGAGTGACCATTTATCATCAGGTGCACGTGCATATCCCACAGCCCGGGCAGCACACTCATGCCTTCGGTGGAAATGATTTCATAATCTTTCGGCACAGGCAGCGTACCCACCTGTCCCACTTTTACAATCTTCTCCCCTTCTATCAGTATCACCGAATTTTTTATTGGCTCGCCGCCGTAGCCGTCAATCAGCGTGCCGCCCACGAGGGCTTTTTTGTTTTGGGCAAATAAGAGTGATGTAAATAAAAGCAGGTTGGCAAGTAATAGTTTTCTCATGGTTGTTTTAATTGTGTGGTAATAAAATGAATTACTTAGAATTATTCCTGGTAAAAAATTGAACAACTGTACGGTTCCAATAAAAGTTTTGAAACATCCGCATCTTCGAAACTGTTATTCCAGATTTTTGTTTTCCAGGTACCATTGGGGAACCCGATTGTTTTCCTTGTATCGTCGTTAAAAACTATAAATATCTTTTTCCAGGAATCGTTTACGGATTCACCGTTGATAATATAAGACACGACCCCTTCCCAGCTTTTGTCAATAAATTTAATATTAGCTGCTAATTGCTTCGCATCCCCCATCCGGAACGCCGGGTGCTCCTTTCTCATTTTTATCAACGCCTGTACATATTCAAAAATCTCCCTGTTTTTTGTTTTCAAACCCCAGTCAATCGCATTGATGCTGTCCGGCGATTCAAAACTGTTCTCCACTCCTTTCTTGCTGCGCAGAAACTCAGTGCCCGCATGCAGGAAAGAAATGCCCTGCGAAGTCAGTACGATGGATAAAGCCAGTTTGTACATTTCTTTTCGCTCTGCTTCTGTAGCATCTTTGGCTGAAATGGACAGCTTATCCCACAGCACATGATTGTCGTGGCATTCACAGTAGCTCACTGTATTCCACGGCTGGGCTGCATACGGCGCTTTGGAATAATTTACTTTTTTATAATCCACCTGCGGATGTTTGCAGGCAGCCACTATGCCAAACTTTATACTTTCTTCCATGCCCGGTTTGCCGCTGGCAAAACCACGGTCTTCATGTTCAAACACGCTGCCTTTTATTCCGTCCCTTATATCATCGCTGAATACAGCTATGCGGTCGAGCTTGTAAGCGTATTTCTTCAAAGCCCGCAGCGAATCAGGATAAGGAGAAGCGCCGGCTGTCCAGCCTTCGCCGTAAAGCAGGATATCCGGTTTTACTTTATGCAGCTCACGGGAAATCAGATTCATCGTTTCAATATCGTGCACACCCATCAGGTCGAAGCGGAAACCGTCCACATGATATTCTTTCACCCAGTACAAAACCGACTCGAGCATAAGCTTCCGCATCATGTATCGTTCGCTGGCCGTTTCGTTGCCGCAAGCTGTGGCGTTGGAAAACTTTCCATCTTTTGTTTGCCGGTAATAATAACCCGGCACCAGCTGGTTGAAATAAGAATCTTCGGTAAGCATGGTGTGATTATACACTACATCCATCACCACCCTGATTCCGTTCTGATGAAATATTTGCACCAGTTGTTTGAATTCTTTTATCCTCGTTACCCCATCGTATGGGTTGGTGGAGTAAGAACCTTCCGGCACATTATAGTTAAGTGGGTCGTAGCCCCAGTTGTACTGCGGTTTGCCGGGTTTGCTTTCATCCACTGTGAAGAAATCATACACAGGCAGCAGGTGCACATGTGTCACGCCAAGTTCTTTTATATGGTCACGCCCAGTTGACAGCCCCTCGGGGTTTTTGGTTCCGGTTTCCGTCAGGCCTAAAAATTTTCCTTTATGATTTATGCCAGATGTAGGATGAATACTGACGTCCCGCACATGCAGTTCATAAATAATAGCATCCGTTTTATTCCTGAAAAAAGGACTTTTATCATTCTCCCATCCCGGCGGGTTGGTTTCTTTCAAATCTATCACCATAGCCCGCCGGCCATTTACACCCACGGCTTTTGCATACGGATCGGGCACTTCCTTCAGCCATTTGCCGTTAATCATTACCCGGAACACATAAAATTTTCCTTTGTGATTTCCCGGCGCACGCAGCAGCCAGGTCCCGTCCTTATCTTTTTTCATTTCATACCTGGCCATGGCTTCGCCACCGGTTCCCTCTTTATAAAAAAGCAGTTCCGCTTTTTCTGCCGGCGGGCTCCAGATGCGGAAGTCAGATTGGTGGGGTGAATACACAAGCCCCAGATCATTTCCCTTGTACACCGGGTATGAATCATAAATAGTCTTCTGTGCTTTTGCTGAAAACAAATTAAATAACCAGCCTGTAAGCAAAATCATTTTCTTCATTTTAATAACAGCTGTTTGAAAAACGAATTTAAGTTTTGTAGAAAAGAATATGTGGAGAATTTTTGATGAAATTCATTCGCTGTGAAATTTATTCATGTAAATTGACCCCCGGTAAAAAAACGATTGCTATATGGGAGATCTCCAGGTTAAAATACAACCAAAGAAATATGATGCGGTGATTGTAGGCTCCGGCGCCGGTGGCGGCATGGCCGCTTATGTGCTGGCCAATGCCGGACTGAAAGTGTGCCTGCTCGAAGCCGGTTACCTGTACGACCCGCAGAAGAATGTAACACAACTGAAAAATCCGTGGGACAGTCCGCGGCGCGGTGCCAGCACAAAGCTTCGTCCCTTTGGCGATTTTGACGCCAGCTACTGGGGTTGGGAAATAGACGGGGAACCATATACCAAAGCATCCGGCACCGACTGGCTCTGGTGGCGGGCCCGCATGCTTGGCGGACGCACCAATCATTGGGGAAGAATTTCACTGCGCTTCGGCCCCAAAGATTTTAAACGCAGAAGCATTGATGGCCTCGGCGACGATTGGCCCATCAGCTACGATGACATCAAACCTTACTACGATAAAATTGATGAGCTGATTGGCATCTTCGGCACCAATGAAGGTTTGGAAAACGACCCCGACGGAATTTTTCTTCCCCCGCCCAAACCACGCCTGCATGAACTGTTTATAAAAAAAGCGGCCGAGCAGGCTCATGTGAAAGTGATTCCTTCGCGGCTTTCCATTCTTACAAAAAAAATAAAAAGCACTGCTGACGACCGCAATGCCTGTTTCTTCTGTGCACAATGCGGCCGCAACTGCAGTATTGCGAAAGCGGATTTTTCTTCACCCAATGTGCTTATTTATCCTGCCATGAAAACAGGCAACATTGATGTGGTGGCAAATGCCATGGCAAGAGAAGTGCTGACAGACAAGGAAGGACTTGCCACCGGTGTTTCATACATCAACAAGGAAGATATGATGGAATACCAGGTGAGCGGCCGGGTGGTGATAGTAGCGGCCGGCGCCTGTGAATCCTCACGACTTTTATTGAATTCAAAATCGCCGCGACATCAGAATGGCCTGGCTAATTCAAGCGGTGTGGTGGGTAAATACCTGCACGATTCCACCGGCGCTGCGCTTGGCGGTTATTTGCCGGCACTCTTCGGCCGTAAGCGCTACAATGAAGATGGTGTAGGCGGCATGCACATTTATTCGCCTTGGTGGCTCGATAATAAGAAACTTGATTTTCCCCGCGGCTATCACATAGAGTACTGGGGCGGCATGGGCCAGCCTTCGTATGGTTTTATGGGCGGCATCGAAAATTTTAATGGAAAATATGTGGTGAATGGTGTGGAAAAACAACCCGGCGGTTATGGCAAATCATTGAAAGAAGATTATCGGTATTTCTATGGGGCCAGCGTAGGCATGGCCGGCCGCGGCGAAGCCATTCCGAGAGAAGATAACTACTGTGAGATTGACCCCAACGTGGTGGATAAATACGGCATTCCTGTGCTGCGCTTCAACGTGAAGTGGAGTGATTTTGAAGTAAAGCAGGCCAAACACATGAAGGAAACTTTTATGGAGATAATGCATAATATGGGCGCCGTTGTTACCTGGGGACATAAAGACAGCGAAAAAAATCAATGGGGAATTGCCAAGCCCGGCGAAATCATTCACGAAGCCGGCACAGCCCGAATGGGCAGTAATCCCAAAACTTCAGCGCTCAACAAATGGAACCAGGCGCATGATTGTAAAAATCTTTTTGTGGTAGATGGCGCCGCCTTTACATCGCAGGCTGATAAAAATATTACGTGGACGATACTGGCTCTTTCGATGCGGGCTTCAGAATATGTTATTGACGAGATGAAGAAACAGAATCTGTAAACCCCTATCCCAATAGCTATCGGGACACTAAATGAGGACTTCGGCCAAAGTTCTTTATACGGCTAATTAAAACCGCTGAGAACGGGAGAAAAAGAGTATACGCAGAGAGTCTCTGCGATCCCTTTGTGATCTCATGTTCTCTGCGGTGAAAAAAATAAATCATTTCAAATGAAACGAAGAGAGTCATTAAAATTAATTGTTACAGGCG
>CAZDUO010000109.1:7980-11023 GCA_964508655.1 uncultured Chitinophaga sp.
TGACAGTTCCGGCTGTGATTGCCGGCTGCAGCACTGAAGAGAAAAAAACCAAAGCGGAGGAACCAACATTTAATCTCGACCGCTTTCCCGAGGAAGTGAAAAACGAAAAACGGCTGCTGGCCATGGAAAAATTTTTCACTGACCATGAAATGGCAACGATTGCCGTGCTGGCTGATATTATCATCCCCGCCGATGAAGTAAGCGGCAGCGCCACCGATGCCAACGTGCCGGCGTTTATTGAGTTTATTGTAAAAGACATGCCACAGCACCAAACGCCCCTGCGCGGCGGGCTGCGCTGGCTCGATGTCCATTGCATGAACAGATTTGGCAAAGTATTTATTGATTGCGATAGCCGGCAACAACTGGAAGTAGCAGATGATATTGCTTTTACCGAAATCCGGTACGAGGAGAATGGAAAAACGGTTATAAAAGGAAAAATAAAACCCGGCATGGAGCAGGGCGTAGCCTTCTTCAGTAAAATGCGTGATCTGGTGGCAACCGGTTTTTATACCTCACAGATTGGTGTAAAAGACATCGGCTACATGGGCAACACGCCCAACCAGTGGAACGGCGTGCCCGACGATGTGCTGAAGCAGTACGGGCTTGCGTATACCGAAAAGGAATTGAAGGAGTGCATCAGCTTTTAAGCCCCCAAACCCCCTAAAGGGGGCTTTGGGCAACTCACAAATCTTTGAACAATAAATTTTGCTATATGAGTAACCAATCAAGAAGAAAATTTATTCGAAACGCTGCAGTTGCCGGTGCTGGTTTCTTCATCGTTCCCCGCCATGTTATGGGTCGCGGGTTTATTGCTCCCAGTGATAAATTAAACATTGCCGGTATCGGCGTGGGCGGCAAAGGCGAAAGCGACCTGGCTGAATTTGCCAAAAGCCCCAATGCTGTCATTGTTGCATTGTGCGATGTGGACGACCGGCAGGCAAAAAAATCAAGGGAGCGTTTTCCCAAAGCCACTTACTACAAAGATTTCAGGCAGTTGCTGGAAAAAGAAAAGAACAATATTGATGCAGTGTCTGTTTCCACACCTGACCATACACATGCTGTGGCTGCCATGATGGCCATCCAGATGGGCAAGCATGTGTATGTGCAAAAGCCATTGACGCATGATATTTTTGAAGCCCGCATGCTTACCGAAGCGGCAAGGAAATATAAAGTGGTGAGCCAAATGGGTAACCAGGGCGCCAGCGGCGATGGTGTTCGCCAGATGCAGGAATGGTACAATGCCGGCATCATCGGCGATGCGCATACCATCCGGGTGTGGACCAACCGCCCGGTGTGGCCGCAGGGTTTTGGTAAACCAAAAAACACGGCGCCTGTTCCCCCCGAACTCGATTGGGACCTTTGGCTGGGCCCGGCGCCATGGGAAGAATATCGTGAAGGTTATGTGCCATTCAACTGGCGAGGTTACTGGTCATTTGGCACCGGTGCCTTGGGTGATATGGCCTGTCATTTAATTGACCCGGCATTCAAAACCGTTGGTCTTGGTTATCCTTCGGAAGTGGAGTGCAGTGTGGCTGCTATTTACGAGCAGATGTGGACGGCATCTTATTATCCCGACAGTTGTCCTGCTGCTTCATCCATCAAACTGAAATTTCCCGGTAAAAACGGCAAGCCTGATGTAAAACTTTACTGGATGGATGGCGGCATTCGTCCGGAACGACCGGAAGAACTGCTACCGGAAGAAGTGATGGGCGATAGTGACGGCAGCGGCGGTGTGATAATTGAAGGCACAAAAGGAAAGATGATGTGCGGCACCTATGGCAGCAATCCAAAGTTGCTTCCCACATCGCGGATGACGGAAGTAAGTGTGCCGAAAACATTGGCCCGGGTACCCGAAGGACATTATGTGCAGTGGGTGAATGCCTGCATTGCCGGCTTTGGTAAAAAAGAACTGAGCTCTTCATTTGATTATGCCGGCCCGCTTACCGAAGCGGTGCTGATGGGTAATCTGGCATTAAGAGCCTGGAACATTAAAAACCAGCAGGGCAGGTTTATCGGTCGCAAAAAACTTTTGTGGGACGCCATCAACATGAAGATTACCAACTTTGACGAAGCCAATCAGTTTGTACGGCGTGAATACCGCCAGGGCTGGACACTGGGAGTGTAATTACTCCTCCCCTGCCTCATTTTTTCATAAGTGCAAAATAATCTGTACTGTGCCGGGAAAATTATCGTAACTTCTCTCAAACTTACCGGCTATGAGAAAGCTGTTTCCGGTCATTTTCCTTTTCGGAATAATGACTGCATGCACAAAACATGGCGGCGGGCCCGCTGCAAAGAATGACAACAACGAACCCCCGGTGATAAAAATTATTTCCCCGGTAACAACACCTGAACTGCATCCCGGCGATGAACTGAATGTAAGGGCAAGGTTTACTGATATTGACCTGGTTGCCGTAGCATCGTGGGAGGCGCTGAGGGCTGCTGCTGTTTGCGGCAACAATCCTTACAAAGGCGAGTACAGGCCCATGACCTATGAATTTGAAATGAATTTCAAATTCATCATTCCTTACAATTATGCAGGCAGCCAGGTCATCCGGCTTTATGGCGTGGACGGTGCCGGCAATATTGCTTCGGCTGATATTAATTTCCGCTCAACAGACTGATTTGGCAACAACTTTTTCAGCATTCAAAAAAAATCAGTTATGAAAAAGTATTTATCCTGTGTTGTTGTTATCCTTCTAATCACGCTGTCCTGTACCAAAGAAGCAGTGTATGAGCCCGATACTTTGAAGCCGGTTATTAAAGTTTTTTACCCGCTGGATAACCCTGCCATTGACCAGGGCTACCCGCTTTGCATGAAAGTGCTGATTACCGATAACAGGAGCCTGGTGGATGTATGGCTGCAGATTGATGACGGGCATGGGTTTAAAAAAACATACCCGGTGACGGGCCGCTCAATCGAAATCATTGAAAAATACACTGCGCCGCAAAATGTGCATGGACAATTATCCGCCTGGTTTTATGCCACGGATGATACGGGGAATATGAGTGCGGAGGAAATAAGATTTGTGATGAACAATTA
>CAZDUO010000110.1:0-2087 GCA_964508655.1 uncultured Chitinophaga sp.
AATCTCCAAACTCCGACTGTATTAATGAGAAATTTTTTAAGTGTGCATCTCCATTAGAGAAGACATAATTGAACACAACTACTTTTGCAGGTTGCAGGTGTTCCGTTAAAAGCGGCCACCCCAGCGGCCTCGCCCTTGTCTGGACTTATGTCCAACAAGCGAAGCTCAGGCAAGCATAGTCAGTTCACTACAATACCACCCGCTAAAAGTGAGGAGAGTGTAAGGGATTGAATAAGAAAAAGTTGCCGGTCATAAGACCTGCAACGGCGTCAAGCATTTGGCAGCCGTACTAATAAAAATTTCCGTGAAGTGCCAACCGGCCAAAGCCCAGTGTGACCTGGCCTGATCTGCCCTGCTATTTTAAGATTACAGCAGCACCCCTTCGGTTAAATTTGTCTTAACTTGTGGTTAAGACAATGTATCCGCCGGCCACTCATACCGATGAACAATTAGTTGTCCTTATGCAGCAGGATAATGAGTCCGCCTTTACTGAAATTTATAACCGATATTGGAAGCCGCTGTATATTTCGGCTCATAATATTCTCCAGTTAAAGACAGCCGCACAGGATGCCGTGCAGGAAGTTTTTATTTCGCTTTGGAAACGGCGAAAGGCTGTGCAGATAGAATCTTTAAAAGCTTATCTATTTCAGGCCGTCCGTTTCCAGACATTAAAAGCTATCAGAACTGAAAGAACAGATCATGAGTTTTTTAATCGCCTCTCCAAAGTATCTAAAGATATATTAACCGAAGACCCGCTTTTATTTAAAGAACTGGAAGGAATATTGAAGCAGGTGTTTAGTTCGTTACCTGCTGACGAACAGGAAATCTTCCGGCTGCACCGGGAGGGCGGGTTAACCTATAGAGAGATAGCCGAAGAAAAAAATATCTCTGTGAAAACAGTAGAAAAAAAAATGAGCCAGGCATTAAAGAGGATGCGTAATGGCATGGATACTGCAACTGTCTTCATTCTTTTTACAGAGGTTCTTAAGTAATCACAACCTGAAATTCCCAGCCTTTTTCATAGGGTAAGCGCTAAATGCGGGTACTTTATTATAGAAAGAATTCAGGCGGATCGTTCCCCCTTTTTGAGGCTTCGTTATGTCTTTATTGTAAAGGATCATTTAATTGGGGAGAATGTCACCGGAATGTTAAATTTTGGCAACCCGGTAGTCCTTATTTCCACTTGAAGTGTCTTGATTATATCAAACAATGATTGCATGATCAAAAAACTATTTCCTTCATTAATTGGATTGTTATGTGTGTCCCTTACACATGCGCAAAACCCGGTGAGTTGGAGTTTTTCAGCAAAGAAAGTGGCTGATAAAACTTACGAGATACGCCTCATTTCGAAAGTAGATCATCCCTGGCATATTTATTCACAAACTACTCCTGAAGGAGGGCCTCTTCCTACAAAAATTGTTTTTGGAAAAAATCCCCTGTTAAATGTGCAGGGCGAAGTAAAGGAAGTTGGTAAGCTTGTTCAGAAACGGGAAGAAGTATTTGATCTGGACGTAAAATATTTTGAAGGTCAGGCCGATTTTGTGCAAGTGATAAAGCTTAAGAGTAATGTGAAAACCAATATAAGCGGCACTGTTGAGTTCATGGTCTGCAATGATGTGCAATGCCTCCCTCCCGCTACAGTTAATTTTTCTATTCCTCTTCAATAAACTATGCTGCAGCCCCTCTTTATACGTTGTGATGGTAAATATATCCGGATTGATATCCGGGATATCCGGTACTTAGAATCGTTAAAGAACTATGTTCGTATTGTTACCCCTGCTAAATCATATCTGACACTGATGAGTCTGCGGCAATTGGAAGCGGAATTACCGAAGGCGCATTTTTGCCGGGTGCACCGCTCCTTTATTGTTTCAATCGGTCATATCTGTTCATTCAACCATGAATTGGTATATATGGATGAAGTCACCATCCCCATCAGCCCGGTGTATAAAAATGCGCTGCCCAATAAAGTGAAGCTGCTGGTCAGTGATACGAGAAGCCGAATCAATACGGACAGCCTTCCCAATTGATAAATTTTAATAAACTAAATAATATGAATTTCCCTCTTATCATTTCTATACTTGTGG
>CAZDUO010000110.1:2097-10847 GCA_964508655.1 uncultured Chitinophaga sp.
TACTTGTGGTGGTCGTTATTATTTCCGGACAAGCCGGAGGGGGAGTTTATATCTAAAAAAAATAAACAGATTCAAAAAACTGACCCCGGCTTTAAGCGTCGGGGTTTTTTTATTCGTGAGACTTGCTTTTTGCAATCCGCCGCGGCGGAGCAGCAAAAAGCTTAGTCGAACAATCCCGCCGAAGGCGGAAGGTATAATACCCTGTAGCATGCTATGGAACTTGAGTCCAGAGCTTGCTCTATGGTTCATACCTGTGATTATCATAAACTGGCGAAATCATGCAGGAAATAACCTTAAAAGTGCAAACGATAAATTCTGATACAGTTTTGTCAAGAGTAATCGAATCTATAAAGCGTCGGCGCATACCCATACAGAAGTTAGTTGCTGCTGCTTCGGCAGAGAACAAAGACTGTGGCACGATTGAGATACTTATATTATCAGATATTGAATCAGCCAGAGCGTTACGGGCAAAGATCAGCAGTATAATAGATGTGCTGGAAGTGGAATAGAAGCGTTTGGTGTACGGAATATCATATTTCATGTACTTTTTATTTTACATATTATTATACCCCTTATCTTGACAGCGTTAACAATTTTAAAAAATCGATTTGCGCAAGAGTCCTCCGCCACTGGCGGGGGATTCTTTGCTTAGCGGCATCCTTCATATAAAGAGCTATCATTAGTAAGCAGCGCCATCGTTCCCGGTGTATGATTCCACAGGGTTCGTGTACTTTGTACAATTAATTCCCATTCGTCGCCTACCTTGCCGCAAATCCCCAGGCTATGACACCGGATTACCTCTTTATTCTTTCCGGCAACCGCTTTCAAAAGATCAATACTGCCTCACTCCTTTATATTAAAAAGAAAGAGCGGCATACTGAAATAGTGACAACGAATGGAAACATTGTTACCAGGATACATTTGGACCAGGTTGAAAAGTCGCTGCTTCCTTCACGCCTGTTCTGCCGGGTGAATGATGAATGCCTTGTGGCCATCGGCAAAATCATTTCCTTTGACCAGAAAGCTGTTCAGCTCCCCGGTATTTGTATTCCTCTTGGAAAAAAATATATTGGCCTGCTGAAAGAAAAAATAAGGATTATTGATTCGAGGTCAATTCCATCCGATAACCCTGAGGTATCGAAGGGTCGGATTCATTTTTCCTGCTTTGGCATTGATCATAACGGCAGATTATGCCGGATCGGTATATGAAGGATTGCATTTAGTGTATTTTATCCCGGGTCTCGTGTACAAGCAACATTTCTTATTTTACGATAATGTTATTTTGTATTCACAAGCAGTATAGTTTTTTCTAGTGCAGAGAACCCCGGCAGTATCGTCGGGGTTTTTTTGTCACTTAATTGTAATCAATGTACGACAGTTGCGGTTTCGTGTACGTAAACTCAGTATCGGTGTATTTGCCTGTATGCAGGGTTTAATTACCGGTTAATTTGTATCGGTAAAAACACTTACGAACCTGCTGTTATGCTGAAACTGCTTGTACTTGCTATCATTTATTTATACTCCTGCACTGAAACCAGGCAGGTTACTAATGCAACAACAGCTTCGCCGGTTATGGAGAAAACGGTTTTGCTTGAAGCGGCTAATCATCAATCGGCAGCTGAAGCGCAAAGCATCATTCATACATTTTGCCCGCCGGAACAAATCCGGATTTCAGAACAGGAATATGGAAAAATTTGTTTGTGGTTTCGCTTTCATATCAGCTTCCCCCAACGGTTTAACCAAATGATGGACCTGCTGGCACAGGTGCCTGATCTTAAAATCCTGAAACAACAATAATGCATCGTTCGCTGGTTACCATATTAGTTTACCTGTTGTCTTGTGTTGTTGGTTTTTGCCAGCAGCGAACCGCTGTGGAAATTAAAGCGGATAGATTAAATGATAAAGAGTATCAGCTATCCATTCAGATCAAATTGCAAAAGGGCTGGCATGTGTATGCCCAAACAGATGAATCATCCGGGATAGAAGGCATTCAGTTGAATTTTAATAATTCAACTATCAGGATGGGCAGCGGGCCTGTAATGCAGTCAGGGGAAACCACTATGATTCATGACAAAATATTTGATGGGAAATTCCTGAAAGTTTACACAACCGATTTTACGCTTACGCAACTCATCACTATAGAAAGACCCATTCCGGAATCGCTTACAGTTACAGTAAGAGGATTCGCGGCGAGCCAGACCGAATTCATACCCTTTGAAGAAACTAAGCTGGTAACTCTGGAAGGCGGCGGGGCCGTTGCTGGCACTGCAAAGATTTCTTCGGTGGACATTGATCATCCCCTCGCTGATTGCGGCAACGGGCAGTCAAAGAATAAAAGTTTATGGGCGATTTACTTAATCGGATTCGGCGGGGGATTGATCGCTTTGCTCACACCCTGTATTTTTCCTATGATACCAGTGACGGTTTCCTATTTTACCAATAAGAATGCTGATAAAAAGAAAGGAATTGCAAACTCGTTTCTGTATGGGTCTTTTATTTTTCTGATCTATCTTTTAGCTTCCATCCCTTTTCATTTTATTGGAAATATCAACCCGCAGATTTTCAATATCATTTCCACCAATGCTTATGTGAATGTTTTTTTCTTTGCGGTGTTTATATTATTCGCACTTTCTTTTTTCGGTTTATTCGAAATAAAACTTCCCTCTACGCTTTCCAATGCTGCGGGTAATAAGAGCGGCATTTTCTTTATGGCGCTGACCCTGGTTGTTGTTTCATTTTCCTGCACCGGAATTATTTTAGGATCGCTGCTGGTAAATGCGCTGTCATCCGGCGGAAGTGCATGGCAACTGACTACAGGCATGGGGGGATTTGGAACAGCATTGGCATTACCGTTTGGATTGTTCGCTACGTTTCCGCAATGGTTACAAAAACTTCCAAAGAGCGGCGGCTGGTTAGATACCGTAAAAAAATCACTGGCATTTATTGAACTCGCTTTAGCGATTAAATTTTTATCCAATGCCGACCTGGTAGAACACTGGGGTATCTTAAAGAGAGAAGTGTTTATAGGGTTATGGATCATTATTGCTGTAACGCTGGCATTGTACCTTTTTGGCGTATTTAATAAGAAGCAACCTGTCCGTGACAGATTGCAAAATGCCGATAAAGTGCCGTTGCGCAGACCTGAGCTTTCACCAATAAGAATTGCATTTGCTGTAGCCGTGACAGCATTTGCAATTTATCTTGTTCCCGGAATTACAAAAACCAGCTACGCCAACCTGAAATTACTCAGCGGCTTTCCACCACCACTTTCTTACAGCATCTATGGGAAATCTAATATTCATGGTAAAGGAGTGGAACCCGATGTGATCAATGATTACGACAAAGCATTACAATTAGCGAAGCAGCAAAAGAAAGCTTTATTAATAGACTTCACCGGCTGGGCCTGTGTCAACTGCCGCAAGATGGAAGAACAGGTTTGGACAAAATCTTCCATACAGCAATTAATAAAAGAGAATTACATACTGGTATCACTGTATGTGGATGACAGAAAAAAATTACCTGGAGGAATAACCATCAGTCAGAAATGGGCCCGGTTTCAATCGGAGAATTTTAAACAGGTAACGCAGCCCTTGTATGTATTATTAAGCCCGGACGAAAAATTATTGAATCATCCGGTTGGTTATACACCGGAAGAAACAACCTATAAAAACTGGCTGCAATTCGGCATACGGGCTTTTGAAGAGTCGAAGAAAAAATTATATGGAAAAGCAGATTGAAGAAATAAAGATATTTAATCATTTCTATACCGGCATGATGATAGCCTGGGAAAAAAGTTTGCTGTTCAGAGGTTATTCCATTCGGGAGATAAAAACCTTGTTTGAGATTCACCGCGCAGGACCATGCAGTGCCCGGCATCTTACAGTTGCAATTAATACGGGTAAAGGGCAGATGAGCCGCTTGCTTATGAAATTGAAGGATGCAGGTCTGATAAAGATCAAAGAATCGCCGGAAGATCGCCGCTATTCTGAAGTAAGTCTTTCAGAAAAAGGAGAAGGGGAATCCAGGAAATTTTCATCGCTTTTTGAAAAAGCTATACGGCAGCAATTAACCGGCATGAAAGAAACACAAAGAGAAGAGCTGATCGGTCACCTTCGCCGGGTGAAAGAATTATATAAACTGACAAATGTAAAAAAGTGCTGATGAAAACTAACTATATTTTGCCCTTATCATCTGTAGGGTTAAAAGACATTTCAATTGCCGGTGGCAAAAATGCATCACTGGGCGAGATGCTGCAGCATTTAAAACCACTCGGTGTGCTGGTGCCCGATGGATTTGTAATTACCGTAGATGCTTTTCATCATTTCATTACAGTTAATGAACTGGATAAGGCGATCCGTGAACGGCTTACTGAAATAGATTATGATAATATTGAGTCACTCAGAAGAACCGGCCTGCAGATACGGAGCATGATCCGTAATGCGAGGTTTCCTAAAGAACTGAGTGAAGCGATCATCAAAGCTTATACTGATCTTTCTTCTCAATATGCACAGGAAGCTACTGATGTGGCTGTGCGATCCAGCGCTACAGCCGAAGACCTGCCGGATGCAAGTTTCGCAGGCCAGCAGGAAACTTATCTCAATGTAAGAGGGCCGGCTGCTTTAATGGATGCGGTGAGAAATTGTTTTGCCTCTCTCTTTACCGACAGGGCGATCAGCTATCGTCAGCATTTCAATTTCGATCATTTTGAAGTGGGCCTCAGTGTGGGCATTCAGAAAATGGTGCGTTCTGATCTCGGCGCTTCAGGCGTGGCTTTCTCCCTCGACACGGAATCAGGATTTAAGGATGCCGTTATTATCAATGGCTCTTATGGTTTGGGTGAATTGATCGTGCAGGGAGCTATTTCGCCGGACGAGTTTATTGTATTTAAACCGGCATTGAAAGAAGGCTATGTGTCCATTATTGAAAAAAAATTGGGTAACAAAGACAAGATGATGGTGTATGGAGATGATCCTGATGAAAGAGTGAAGATCATTCCCACGGACAAACAGGCTCAGCAGAAATTCTGCCTCACGGATCAGAAGGTCATGCAAATTGCCAACTGGGTTTGCCAGGTGGAAGAATATTATACAAAACTCAAAGACCACTGGTGCCCGATGGATGTGGAATGGGCGGTAGATGGGTTAACAGGACAACTCTTTATTGTGCAGGCAAGACCGGAAACAATTCATTCCCGCAAAAAGAATAATACCGTTACGGAATATAAGCTGACAGAGCAATTCAAAACAGCAAAACGATTGCTGAAGGGAATTTCTGTAGGGGATAAAATTGCCGCAGGCAAAGTATGTATTATGAACTCGCTGGATAAACGTATTGGTGACGGGCATGAATTTGCAGCAGGTGATGTATTGGTAACTGACATGACAGACCCGGACTGGGAACCGGTTATGAAAAAAGCGGCAGCCATCATTACCAACAAAGGAGGCCGCACTTGTCATGCAGCTATTGTGGCCCGTGAGATGGGTGTGCCTGCCATTGTCGGATGCGGCA
The DNA here is from genome assembly GCA_964508655.1 of uncultured Chitinophaga sp. Lineage (GTDB taxonomy): Bacteria > Bacteroidota > Bacteroidia > Chitinophagales > Chitinophagaceae > VBAS01. The sequence continues at coordinate 7,606 of CAZDUO010000110.1, forward strand.
AAGCAACTGAGGTTTTAACAGAAGGGCAGATGGTAACAGCCAGTTGTGCCGAAGGGGATGAAGGCATTATATATGGGGGTGCGCTCACATTCAAAACTATAGAAACTAATTTGAATGAGCTGCCATTAATCAATACCTCACTGATGTTAAATGTCGGCAGCCCCGCTATGGCTTTTCAGTATGCGAATCTGCCGCATAAAGGCGTCGGTCTCGCCAGGGAAGAATTTATCATTAACAATTATATCGGCATTCATCCGCTTGCTTTGTTAACGCACAAAGTATTTAAAGATGATACGCTGTCAAATGAAATTAAAGAACGCACAAAGGGATTTGAAAACGAGGAACAATTTTTTATTCAGAAACTATCTTTTGGAATCGCAAGGATCGCAGCCGCTTTTTATCCCGAAACCGTGATTGTGCGGTTCTCAGATTTTAAAAGCAATGAGTATTTCAATTTACTCGGTGGAAAATATTTTGAACCCAAAGAAGAAAACCCGATGATCGGCTGGCGGGGAGCTTCCCGGTATTATTCAATAGAGTATAAGGCAGCATTCGGTCTGGAATGTAAGGCCATTCAAAAAGTAAGGGAGCAAATGGGATTGACCAATGTGGCGGTAATGATCCCTTTTTGCAGAACGGTAGATGAACTGATAAAGGTAAAAGAAGTCATGGAGGAATTTGGTCTTGTCAGAGGCAGGCAGGGATTATTATTATACCTGATGGCTGAACTGCCCTCCAATATTATTTTGGCCCGGGAATTTGCCAAACATATAGACGGGTTTTCGATTGGTTCCAACGATCTCACACAGTTAACGCTGGGCCTGGACCGGGATTCATCATTAGTGGCGCATATCTATGATGAAAGAAACGAGGCAGTGAAAGAACTGCTGCGGATGCTGATACGAACTGCCAAAGAATGTGGAGTGAAATGTGGTATTTGCGGGCAGGGCCCCTCTGATTTTCCCGACTTTGCGCAATTCTTAGTGGAAGAAGGAATAGATAGTATATCGGTGACGCCGGATTCAGTGATCAAAACGGTGAAAGCAATACATAGCATTGAAACAAGACAAGCCAGCATAAAGGAAAAGGATGCAGCCCTCCAATAATGTCTGACAGCCTCCCCCTTTGGGGGAGGTTGGGGGGGGGCCGGGTTTGCATTCCTTGATAAAGATCTTTGATAGTTTTTTGCAGTATAGTTTTTTCATGCAAGCAGGGGGGAGTGTTTGGGTGTGGTAAAAAACAACTCCCCCATTTTTGAAGATATTTTCTCATGTGTGAGTGCTTTACACAACAAGGCTTTGTTTCTACAATGGCCTTCTCTTAAAAACTTTCCGCCATGGCGGACAAGATTCTCATAAGCAGAATCCCTGTTTGTCTAAACAGGGTGCAGCCTGCTTGCCGCAGGCAAGTATAGTTTTGGTACAGATAGGGAGGGAGAGAGAATAAAGCAGACTCTCCCTCATTTTTGAAAAAGCTCTTTTATTAATAAATATTTTTCTCATGTGCAGAACGTGGTCCAGCAAGAACCACAACCGGGGAGATATCTCTATATCACCTCTTTTTTCATAAGCAAGCAGGTCCTGCCTTTCCAGGCAGGGGCAGTTAGTCCTGAGCGTAGTCGAAGGATGGCGGGGGAGTGTAAGCAGCACTTCCCCCCTTTTTAAAATGGAGTTCTTTTTTTCTCATAAGCAGACAGTTTTAGAAAGCAGGGTAAGCATATACTTAAAGGGTATTAGGTGTGTCTTACCTGGGAGCGGTACTACGGTCCAGAGCCCAGAGCTTGTCGAAGGGTCGAAGGAACGGCCGCTCCCATTTTTTATAATCCCGGCAGGGAAATGAATAACCATGAATGAAAAATGGAAACACTTCTATTCACTGATGCAGGATGATCTCAATCGTTGCAGGACGATGGAACTTCCTGAAACGGAACGAGCGGAATGCTGCTACCGGGTAGCGCTGAATTACTGGCTTAAAATAAAAGAACATTTTTTGCAACGTGTGATCTATGTGGACACGGAAGAAATAGAATTCTTCAGAGAAGTGAAGCCTCAGTTCACGGCATTCATTGAATATTACCTGATCCTGAACCAGGGATTATTGTTTATACCTGAAAAGATTGAGGATCGCATCAGCTACTGGGAGGAAGAAGCAAAACGATACCAGCGTTTTTATGTGCGCAACAAAACATTTATTGAATATTACGAAAGCGGATGCAATTCCCAGGATATGCAGTATTTCCTGGTAAGGTATAATGAACAAACTATTATGCCGCAGGAAAGAATTTATGAAGATCATGATTGCAGGTCCTCGCATGATCACGTCGTTCGGGGATTCATCGCTAACAGGATGTACCGTGATTTTGTGCAGGAAAAGCTGGTTGAATTAAATGCAACGATGACTAAATAAGTTTTTAAAGCTAAAGACGGGAGCTATGAAAATTTACAAAGTTGATGCTTTTACTGATAAGGTTTTTTCAGGGAACCCCGCAGCGGTGTGCCGGCTGAACGAAAGGTTATCTGATGAATCGTTAAAGAATATTTCAATGGAAAATAACCATGCTGAAATTTGAACGGCTATGAATTTAATTTTTGTAATTCAAATAATGGTATCATTTGTCGCCGGAGTCTGTTTTTTTACACTTCTATCAATATTAGCGGAACGATCATGACCAGTCAGAATAATTATACGTACCGGGAGGCCTCGCTTAATGATAAAGAGCAGTTAAAGCAACTCGGCATTATTTCTTACGGGCAATTCTCTAATATACTTACACCAGATAACTGGACTAAACTAAATACCTTTTTAAACGATGAAGAAAAACTGGTTGATCTTATTAATAAATCTAAAAGCTTTGTTTGCCTTGACAAAAATGAAATAATTGGAATGGCTTATATCATACCCAGCGGTAATCCCTGGGATATTTTTAAAGCAGAGTGGTCGTATATCAGAATGGTTGGTGTAAATCCTGAATACCAGGGGAAAGGAATTGCAAAGAATTTAATAAGAATGTGCCTTGATCATGCAAAGCAGACAAAAGAGAAAATAGTTGCGCTGCATACTTCGGAGTTTATGGTAGCAGCACGGCATATTTACGAAAATTTGGGTTTTAAAATGCTTCAGGAAATTAAACCAAAGTTTGGTAAAAGATATTGGTTATATACATTAGACTTAATTTAATATTCATACGCAGTAGCGTCTCGTTTAAATTAAAAGATTTTCAATTGATTATATAAAAGCTCTTT
>CAZDUO010000111.1:0-10835 GCA_964508655.1 uncultured Chitinophaga sp.
ATTAAAACAGTTTTTATGAACCAGAAAACCAGAATCAAGTTCGTGTTAGCCTGTTGTATTTCGGTTTTATTTATCACCTGTAATCAGCAAAGCAAAACGGAAGAACAGGCAAAAACCGGAACGGCATCCATGCCGGTTTATGATGCCGCAATGGACCCGGTAAAAGTGGAAGCGCCATTCCTTACCCTGCACAAGGATACGCTGGGTATAAAGCTGTATGAAGTGACGCTGAAGCCCGGTGATTCAGTAGGCCTGCACACACATCCTGACAATGTATTGTTTGTGGCGCAGGGCGGTACAATCAAAATTTATCCAAAAGAAGGTGAGCCGCAAACGGCCGAACTGCCGACCGGGGCAGCAATGATTTCTCCTGCACAAACCCATAGCGGCATTAATACAGGAACCACTACCGTCAAGCTTGTAGTAGCTGATATTTACCGGCCAAGGAGTTAATTAATGACTCAAAAACCGGTCTTGCTTGCGGGAAGACCGGTTTTTCATTCCATTGTTTTATCATGACCACCTGCAAAAACTGTGGCTACCATTTCGACCTGAAGTTCTGCCCCAACTGCGGGCAGAAAGCTTCGGTGAAAAAACTGGAGATGAAAGGCCTTTTGCAGGAGCTGCCTCATGCCGTCTGGCATTTGGATCATGGTTTTTTGTACAACCTGAAAGAACTTTTCCGGCGTCCCGGTTATGCCATAAAAGATTATCTGGATGGTAAACGAAAACCGTTTTATCATCCCCTGTCCTTCATGCTTATTATTCTCGGTACGATGTATGTGCTTATGCAATTGATGCAGGTGCATTATTACGATCCTCTTCAGGATGCGGGTATGACAGAATCACAGGCAGCTTTCTGGAAAGAATATGATGCCACGCAACAAACATGGACACACTTGTACAAATGGTATATACCTTTCTATTTGCCTTTTATGTCCTTTATTTATTGGGCCTGGCTTCGGGTAATGAAAATGAAATACACGTATGCCGAAAGTATTGTGATTACTTTTTTCTCTTCTTCACAGATGACGATACCACAAATTTTTGTTTTAGTGCTGGACTGGTGGTTTAACAGCCCGGCTTTCAACAGGACATCGGATCAATTAATAAACTGGCCTGTTATTACAGCCATCTATTTTTTCCAATATTACCAACTGGGTAATCCTGGTATCAAAAAACCATTGCGGATAATACTTTCAGCAATTGGCGCTGCCCTGATGCTGGCATTTGCATTCACTGCTGTTTTTACCTTTTTATGGCTGGCCAATACAATTGGTCTCTAATAGCTATATTCACATAAACTAATATTTCATGAAATATTTATTCCCCTTTTTTGCATCTATACTTTTCGTCTCATGCAAACAAAACCAGTCGCGGGAAAAAAATTACTGCGGTAAATTTTGACACCACATACCGGCCCGCTGTATTTACCGATGCTGACCGTCCCGATGGCTATCGGGATGAAAGCAGGAGATAATAGAGGGTTTGAACAATCACCTCCCGCCTTCGCCAGATTTTCTCCATAGCGGATTTGAATTTTACGTATTCAACACGGGAGCTGCTGGTTTATTTTTACAAAAGCAAAGGATGCGTATCGGGCTATCGGCAGCCACCATATCATCCAGGCTGGCAAACTGCATCTGATGGCGGGAAATACCTTTTATTGTTTTCATAACCGTTCAGACAATGTTTCGCTTTTATCTGTTGCCCGGAATTGTTTATTTTTAATCAATTCCGAAGTTTCGGGATGAATAGTTTTTTCACAGACTGACGTTAGTGACAAGCATATTGGAAACACCCTAATTATCAATAGCTATACAGTTGACAATTCAAAATGACAGCAAAAGATAAACAGACAGAGTTTATAAAATCCTATCTCAAACCGACATTAAAACAAAATGGCTATCAAACCAGCGGACAGACATGGTGGAGAAATCAAGTCGACTTCTTCATAATCATAAATCTTCAGAACTATTCATGGAACGACAAAGACAAGGTTGACTTTTGCTTTAATATTGGTATAGGTTTGACAGCGACACTCAAGACACGACAAAAAGGAAAGCAACTCATTACGACTTAACTGTTCCAGTAAGAGAGAGTTTATACTTACCAGAAAACAGACAAGAACATAAGTATAAAAACAATGTCGGTTACTCAATTAAAAGCGACACTGACTTAAAAGACTTTATACATGAAATGAGTATTGACTTTGAAATAGGAATTTTGCCCAGACTTGACACATTAAAATCATTAAAAGATTGCGTTGAGCTGTATGGTGGACTTTTATTTTGGGGTGACCATTTGAAAAGGATAATTTCAGAAAACAATCTTTCATTAGGTTGACAGAAAATGCCAGCCACCAATATTCAGTTCCTATGTATATAGTAATTCAGAGAAGATTCGTATCATGTAACTATATTTTCTTTTGTGGCAAAGCCATCCCTTTGGGAAAAGCGGGGCATCAAAGAGAGCGGCACAATACCGGTAACAAGAAATCATAATCAACCCCCAAACAACAACTCATGACAAAGCAAACCAAATCCGGCAGTAAAAAAGAATTGTCGCAGGCACAGCAGGAAGAGCTGTTCAGCATACTGAAAGTCCGGTTTGAAAAAAACATGAACCGGCATAAAGGTATTGAGTGGGCTAAAGTACAGGCAAAGCTGGAAGCTAATCCTGGAAAACTGCGGTCACTTGATGAAATGGAAATAACCGGCGGCGAACCGGATGTGGTTGGCCAGGATAAAAAAACCGGTGAATATATTTTTTTTGATTGCTCAGCCGAAAGCCCCGCAGGCCGCCGGAGTATTTGTTACGACCACGAAGCGCTGGAAAAAAGAAAAGAGCATAAGCCGAAAAACAGCGCTGTGGGCATGGCGGCCGGTATGGGCATTGAAGTTTTAAACGAAGAACAATACCAGGAGCTTCAGCAGCTCGGCAGGTTCGATGCGAAAACATCAAGCTGGCTGAAAACGCCTCCGGATATCAGGCAACTGGGAGGCGCCATCTCCGGCGAATTTCGTTTTGGCCGTGTCTTTATATACGCCAATGGCGCCGAGTCTTACTTTGCTTCCAGGGGATTCCGCGGCTCGCTACGGATCTGATCCCGATGGCTATCGGGACTGAATTTTGAAACGGCTCACCTCTGTGACGGGTCCATCCCGAAAGTCATTACTTTATTTTTTTCGCGACAAAAAAATTTCCCATCCATCCATTTCTTTTTTTCTCCCAACCCCCTTTTCGTACCTTAGAAATTCAACAAAAAATTTTCCCATGCCGGTTTTTGAACTTCATATAAACGGCAGGCAACACCGGGTGGATGTGGCTGCCGATACACCCCTGCTTTGGGTGCTGCGTGATAACCTTCGCCTGGTTGGCGCCAAATATGGCTGCGGCATAGCGCAGTGCGGCGCCTGCACCGTGCACATGGATGGCAATGCAGTGCGGTCATGCACCTTGCCGGTTTCGGCCATCCGCTCGGCAAAAATTGTAACCATCGAAGGCCTGTCAACAAACGGCGATCATTCCCTGCAGCAGGCATGGGATGAAGTGGATGTGCCCCAATGTGGCTATTGCCAGCCCGGACAGATTATGTCGGCCGCGGCCCTGCTGAAACGCAACCCTAAACCCACCGTGCAGGAAATTGATGACGCTATGCACGGCAACATCTGCCGCTGCGGTGCCTATCACCGCATACGTGAAGCTATTCAATCAGCCAGTTCAAAACTTTAAACCATGACAACACTGAATAAAACAAGCAGAAGAGAATTTATTAAAATCACTTCACTTACCGGCGGCGGACTGCTGCTCGGCTTCAACTGGTTTGGCGCCGAAGCAAAAATGCCCGCCATCATTGGCAATGCAACCACTGCTGCTGATCTCGGATTCAACAGCTACCTGTCCATCGCAACGGATGGCGTCATCACAATTTTTTCGCCCAACCCCGAGCTGGGACAAAACGTGATGACCTCCTTTCCCATGATTGTGGCGGAAGAATTGGATGCCGACTGGAGCCGGGTGAAAGTGCTGCAGGCGCCTTTTGATTCAAAAAAATTTGACCGGCAGCTTACCGGCGGCAGCGGCGCCATTCCGCATTCATGGAAAAGACTGCGCAATGCCGGCGCTACAGCCCGCTATTTACTGATAGCCGCAGCAGCCAAACACTGGAATGTGGATGCAGCCGAATGCACTGCGGAAAACAGTTTTGTCATTCATACCAAATCGGGCAATAAACTGAGCTATGGTGAGCTGGCCGAAGAAGCTTCGAAGATGACGGTGCCCGCCGATGTGCCGCTGAAAAACCGCAAGGAGTTTAAGCTTATCGGCAAAGCGGTGAAGAATGTTGAAAACAAAAACATCATCACCGGCAAGCCTATTTTCGGTTCTGATTTTTACCGCGAAGGAATGATGATTGCCATGATACAGCGGCCCCCGGCATTCGGCACTAAAATAAAATCAGTGGATGCCGCCGCCGCCAAAGCCATGCCCGGCATTATGGATGTGGTTACTTTTAAAAACAATGTGGCCGTGGTGGGCAAAAGCACCTGGGAAGTGATGAAGGCAAAGAAAGTGCTGAAGGTGGAGTACGAGAAAGATGGTAACATAGAAAGCACAACAGACCATAACCAACTGTTTGCTTCGCTGCTGAACAGCAGCAATGCCACTGTACGCAGGAAAGACGGCGATGTGGATGCGGCCTTTGCCGGCGTGGCAAAAATTATCAAGAGCGAATACCAGTGTCCTTTTCTTCCGCACAACCCGATGGAGCCGATGACCTTTTTTGCCGATGTGCGTGACGACGCGGTGGAGCTGATTGGTCCCACGCAAACTCCCGGCAGCGCAAGAACGGCTGTTTCCAAACTGCTGAATCTTCCTGAAGATAAAATTTCGGTAACCATCACAAGGCTTGGCGGCGGTTTTGGCCGGCGGCTGAAATTTGATTATGTGGTGGAGGCCGCCGAGCTGTCAAGCATCATCAAAAAGCCTGTGAAGCTCATTTGGTCGAGAGAAGATGATATGACGGGCGGCAGCTACCGGCCTGCAGTTCGCTACCGTTTTGAAGCGGCGCTGGATGCGCAGGGAAACCTGGTAGGCTATAAGCTGCGTGGTGTGGGCATCAACGTGGGCAATTCAACCCGGGAAAATAATTTTCCTTCCGGTGCAGTGGACAACCTGCTGATTGACTCCATAGATCACCAGTCGCCCATCACCACCGGCGCATGGCGTGCACCGGTTACCAATTTCCTTGCCTTTGCCGAACAGAGTTTTATTGATGAAGTGGCTCATGCTGCAGGCAAAGACCCGGTGCAGTTCCGGCTGGAGCTTTTGCAAAAAGCAAGAACCCGGCCCACAGGCGCCATCAATTATAATATTGACCGCATGGAAACGGTGATAAAAACGGCGGCCGAAAAATCAGGCTGGGGAAAAAAGAAAAATGTGGGGCAGGGATTCAGTGTTTATTTTTCGCATGCCAGCTATGTGGCGCAGGTAGCCGAAGCGGTGATGGAAAAAGGAAAACCCGTGGTGAAAAAAATTTATGCCGTGGCCGACTGCGGTGAGGTGATAAACAAAAGCGGCGCATTGCAGCAGGTGATGGGCGCCATTGTTGACGGCTATGGCCATGCCATGTTTGGAAAACTTTCATTTAAAGACGGTGCGCCGGAGCAAAGTAATTTTCATAACTACCGCCTCATCCGCATGAGAGAGATACCGGAAATAGAAGCGCATTTTATTGACAACGGAATTGACCCCACCGGCCTGGGCGAACCCGCCCTTCCACCCACTGGTGGCGCTGTGGCCAATGCCATCTTTAAAGCGACAGGCATACGGTTGAGAAACCAGCCTTTCGTGGATGAGCCGTTGTTTAACCCGGCGTAGGAGCGTACACATGGTTTAATTTGGAGATCTGTCCGACCGATACATTTGAAAGAAAAAGGTATCCGTTATAGTTTACAATTCTAAACCACAATGCCGGGTTTAGGTTCAATCAGCACCTTACACTTTTTAATCTCCCGCACCCAGACTCTTGTCCGTAAGTGAGGATGCCCGGTTGTGTGTCACCACGCAACCGAACTTGAATTAATTGAAATAATGATGCGTAGTGGCACGTATCACTGCGTTGGCTTGTTTTTATACCATCTTCATTCCTGCGAACAAATTTTCATAATCTTGCACACAAACTTTAAAAACTCTGAAAGCTATCATTTACACCCAATACGGTCCGCCTGAAATGCTTCAGCTGAAAGAAGCGGATAAACCAAGGCCCAAAGAAAATGAAGTGCTGGTAAAAATTTTTGCTTCATCCGTCAACTCGTGGGACTGGGATCAGCTGCAGGGCAGGCATTTTATTGTGCGCCTCATCGGCGGGTTGTTTAAGCCGCGGTATAAAATCCTTGGTGCCGATATTGCCGGCACGGTGGAAGTGGTGGGTAAAAATGTAAAAGAGTTTCAACCCGGCGATGAAGTGTTTGGCGATATTGCCGGCAATGGTTTTGGCGGTTTTGCAGAGTATGTGGCCGTGCCGGAAAAACTGCTGGCAAAAAAATCTCCGGCTATGAGTTTTGAACAGGCCGCCGCATTGCCGCAGGCCGGTCTGCTTGCCTTGCAGGGGCTGCGCTATCGCGGAGAGTTACTTCCCGGGCAACAATTGCTCATCAACGGCGCAGGCGGCGGCGTCGGTACGCTGGCATTACAGTATGCAAAAAGCTGTGGCGCCGAGGTAACCTGCGTGGACAGTGCGGATAAATTCGAAATATTGCAATCCCTCGGTACCGACCATCTTATTGATTATACAAAAGAAGATTTTACACGCAGCGGAAAACAATACGACAAGATACTGGACGTAACAGCACACCGCTCTGTTGCTGATTACAGCCGTGCATTAAAACCCGGTGGCGTGTTTGTTATGATCGGCGGCTCGATGGGCGGGCTTCTTTTACGGATGATGCTGCTTGAACCGCTGCTATCCCGCTTCAGCAAAAAGAAGCTTGGCATCATGGGCTACAAACCCAACCGGACCGATCTTGATTTGCTTACCCGGCTTTTTAAAGAAGGAAAAGTTGTGCCCGTTATTGACCGGGTGTACCCGCTGCATGAAACACCGGATGCGTTCCATTATTTCGGAACAGGCAGGCACAAAGGGAAAATCGTAATATCCATAGAGCAGGGAAAATAAGAAAGCGCAGCTTAGGGATAAATAAAACCAACGGCATGACACTCCGCAACAGGCTCTTTGTTTTTTTTCTCTGACTGGCTGTTATCGGTTTAAGCCTTTGGGTGGGAGGCACACTTTTCAGCATGAAAGTAATCGTGCCCATGTGGAGCGAATCGCCGCCGGATTCGGTAAAAGAATTTTTCGGCGGCACCAATTTCAATAACTACATCTTTAATTTTTTTGGTCCACCCTGGATGGCAGCCCGGACACTTCCGGTTTTAATCGCATTGCTGCTGGGCTGGCACAGCAAAGCTCACCGGCGCAGCCCGCTGGTCACTTTCACCACTCTTGCCCTCGGCATCATTTATACACTTACTTATATCTATCCCATCAGCGAAGCACTGATGACGAATGCCGGCGCCGGGAAAACGGATGACGAAATCATTGCCATGGTTGATAAATGGATTTTTGCCGACCGGCTGCGGTTTGCCGTAATGCTCATTGAGTTTTTCTTTTTATTAAAAGTGTTTCGTATGCCGGTAGCTCCACTCAAGACCTGACAATGCCTTGGTATTTTTACCAATAGAAAAAACTATTGATTTGAATGATTGCAACAGGTAAAGGATAATCTCCTTACCTTTAAAAAGAAGCCACCGCAACTGAGGCATGCAGAATTTTTCAACCCAAACAACAGCGTATGAGAGCCACCCTTCCGAAAGCCTTGTCTTTTCTTTTATCAATACTGCTGTTCATCCCGGTTGTATCCGGGCAGTTAACCGCATCACCCATCTTCCGTTCAAACATGGTGCTGCAACGGGGCACTACTGTTCCCGTGTTTGGCACCGCCGATGCCGGGGCAACTGTCACTGTTCAATTCATGGGACAAAACGTATCAGCCATTGCTAACGGCAGCGGCCAGTGGCGTGCCGATCTTTCTGCAATGACAGCAAGCTCATCTCCATCTACCCTGATTATTTCATCAGGCGCCGAAACTATAAGTTTCACGGGTGTGCAGGTGGGTGAAGTGTGGGTATGCAGCGGGCAATCCAATATGGGCTGGCCACTAAGCAAGGCAAACGGCGGCGATGCTGCTATTGCCGATGCAGGCAACCACAATATCCGCCTGTTCCGGATGACTGCAGGCAACGGACCTTCGACATCAAGCTGGCAGATTTCCAACTCATCCACAGCGGGTAGTTTCTCAGCAGTGGGTTACTGGATGGGACTTGAGCTTTCGCAGTGGTTTGGCAACGTGCCCATCGGGTTGATACAGGCCACACATGATGGCACGGCCATCGAACACTGGCAGCACAGCAGCGGCGGCATCGGCGATGATTATGATGCCATGATAAAATCCATTCAGCCTTTTGCCGTGAAAGGAGTGGCATGGTACCAGGGTGAAAGCAATGGCGGCGACGGCGGGTATAAGGAAAAACTGATGAACATGATAAACGAATGGCGCAGCGACTGGGGACAACCCGGTCTTCCTTTCGGCATTATTCAGCTTGCTTACCGCTCCGGCTGGAATGTATGCCGCAATGCGCAGCTTGAAGTAGCTGATGAAATGCCCGAAAGTTTTCTTGTAGTCATCCGCGATTTGCCCGGCGGCACTTTGCACCCAACAGAAAAGAAACCCGTAGGCATCCGCACAGCTATAGGAGCAAGGGGATTGGTTTATGGTGAAAACCTTACGTACTCCGGCCCCATCCGTAATGTTCCGGAAAGTTATGTGTCGGGCAACAAGGTTATTCTCAAATGGAAATTTTTGGGAGGCGGGTTGATTACAAATGACGGCAAACCTCCTGGGGATTTCAAATTAGCTGCTGCAACCGGGCAGTTTAAAAGTGCAACGGCTGTAATTGTTGGAAACACAGTTGAAGTAACCAGCACGTCTGTTTCAAAACCCGCAAGAGTTCAGTATTCCTACAGCAGCGTGGGCAACCTGTATAATATCGTGGACATTCCAACAGAAGGCGGTTCGGTGATTGTCACCCGGCTGAAAGCGTCGGAGTTCCAGATTACTGTTTCGCCGGCAGCAGCAAGTATGCCGGCAATAGCAGCATCAGAAATTTTACCGGAGAATAAAATACAGGATATCCTGGTTTATCCCAACCCGTCCAATGGTTATTTCCGCATCAGCACAGTCGGTTTTGTTGCTGACGGAAAACTCTTCGTTGAAATTTTTGATTTGACAGGAAGAAGAGTGTATAAAAAATCCGGTGCAGCCGGCGGAGTGATTGAAGTAAAAACCGGGCTGCGGCCGGGAGTGTATGTTCTCCGAATAAAAAATAATTCCACTGTATATAGCAGGCGGCTGATTATTCAATAACCCGTTAATAGTACCGGGGCACACATCGGTTATTTTGCATTTTTGCCGGATTGATAAAACAGAATACCGGCCCGGTTCTGTAAATTTATTTTTAAAGAGGCCGCAAGACACAAACAGGTCTACCCCGTTTATTGTTTGAAAGCCTCAAAATGTCTTTCCATAAAGAGCCCCGGTCAGCAGCGGGAAATGAATTTTATCAACACAAACCAATTGTTATGGCTTACACCATTACCGCCGAACACCTGAAGGCGATTGCAGGCATTAACACCAAACTGATGACAGGCCTGGCAGAATGGATAAACAAAATCTGTCCATCATATGAAATTGATACGGCGCAGGAGTTTGCCCATTTCCTGGCGCAGGCCTGCCACGAAACTGATCACTTTAAAACAACAAGGGAATATGCCTCGGGCAAAGCCTATGAGGGGCGGCTTGACCTGGGGAATAAATTTGCAGGCGACGGGGTACGGTTTAAAGGTCGTGGCATTTTTCAAACCACTGGCCGCAGCAATTACCTGCAGCTGGGAATAAAAAAAGGACAGCGGGATTTGTTTATCAACAACCCGGAGCTGCTGGAAGCACCCGAGCATGCCGTGTGGAGTGCCTGCGAATACTGGAAGACCCGCGGGCTGAATGATATTGCCAACCACGCCGACAGCGATGTGCTGAAGAAAAAATACAGGGGGAAAATCATTGACGTGTCGCCGGTGGAATTTATCAGCATCAGCATCAACGGCGGCTACAACGGGATGGAAGAAAGAAAAAAATTTTATGCAAAGGCAAAAGAAGTACTGGTATAATGCTGTGGGGTGTTGAAAAGCCTGCAACCTTCGAAAGCCGGGCCGCAACATAACAAACAAAAAATTACTGTACCAAATACTGATTTATGAAAAAGAGTTTTACAAAATTGCTTTTGCTGGTTTGCTTAGCCTCCTGCTACGAAAAGACCAACCCGCCTCCGCAGGAACCGGGAAATTTACCCATTGAAGGCACATGGAAACTACTCACCGGCACGCTGATTGAAAAAGGCGATACGGTCATTACAGATTATACCCGTGATAAATCGTTTATCAAAATCATCAACAAGTCGCATTTTGCATTTTTACAACACGGCACAGGAAACAACCCGGCGGCAGACTTTTCTGCCGGTGGCGGCCGCTACACGCTACGTGGCAATAATTATACAGAGCATCTTGAATATTGCAGTGCAAAAGAATGGGAAGGGCACGATTTCACTTTTATGCTGACCATCAGCGGTGACACGCTTATTCAAAGCGGGATTGAAAAAATAGAAAGCGAAGGAATAAACCGGATCAATACGGAAAAATATATTCGCTTGAAAAACTGAAG
>CAZDUO010000112.1:0-10765 GCA_964508655.1 uncultured Chitinophaga sp.
ATATAAGTACGTTAGCCGGGGTAATTAATTTGGAAACCGTAATAGGTGGGATTGCCTGCAACACGTAAATTTATGTGGTTTCCCCAAAAACATCCCATTGTCTTTCAATACCTGCCCACCCCGTATTTCAGTTGGGTTAGGCGCATTTATGGGGTAAAATAAATTTATTTACCAAGTCAATTTTCCCTCTCACTTAATCACAATTTGGCACAGCAAGAAAGCAGGGCACCTGGTCAATAACAATAACGGCCCACAACCAGCCGGTGAGAACAAGAATGGCAAGCCTGAACAAAAAACCCGGAAGGGAGTTTTTTATACCGCGGCGGATATACTTTACAACCGGTATCAGCAGCAGAAAAAAAATCGTACCCAGCAGCCATAAAATGGCAAACAGCACGATGGGAAAATCTTCGGGCAGGTTTCGCCGGTTTACCAGTTCAAGAATTATCAGCGGCAGCACAAGCAGGGCGCTGATGATGGCCGGCTTCAGCAGCGCCATTAAAATATTTCTCATACTGTCGGTTTAATAAAGCAGTGAAAGTGTTTATTTTTTCCCATGCGCTTTGAAAATGTTTGAAAAAAACTTCCCCGGGAACATTACCCGCCCTTCTTATCCTTCTTTCCAAAAATTTTCTGCAGGAATCCTTTTTTCTTTTTTTCCTCTGTTTGCGGGTCGCCTATTTTGGGAGTTTCTTCCTTTTTTATTTCCACGGTATCTTTTTTGGGTTTGCTTTCGTCCACCACGGGTTTGCTTTCAGGGCCGATGTATTCTCTTGTTTTTATTATTTCAAAATCCGATTCTTTGCCCACACCCTGGTCTTCTCCTTCGGCGGCAGGCGGCGGCATCAGGTCAATCAGGTTCAGCGGGTCAGCGCTGTTCAGTTCCAGGTCAAGATCTTCGGGCTTGGAAAATTTTGCTTCTTTATCAATACCCAATTTTTTATCGGCATACACTTTTCTGAAAAATGCTTCCCAAATAGGGCGGGCGGCATAACCGCCATATCCACGTGCATCATTTTTATTCAGTCGCACAAACCTGTCGTCGCAACCCACCCACACACCCGCAAGCAACTGCGGTACATAACCCATAAACCATGCATCGCTGTTTTCATTGGTGGTTCCTGTTTTGCCGCCCATTTCTGCTGCGCCGAGGCGTGCACGCAGGCCGGCAGCCGTGCCAATGTCCACCGTGCCCTGCATCATGCGTACCATTTTATATGCAGTGGCTTCACTTATCACTTCCTTGCGGTTCACACTGTAGTCAAATCTTTTTATCACATTGCCGTTGCGGTCTTCAATGCGGGTGATGTACCATGGTTTGGTGGTAAAGCCGCGGCCGGCAAACATGGTGTAGCCCCAGAGCATTTCGTACAACGAAAGGTCGCAGGCGCCAAGTGCATTGGATGGATGCGGGCCTACATCGGTAGGAATGCCGATGCGGCTGATAAATTCTTCAAAGGGCTCGGGCCCCACCTGCATCATGATGTAGGCGCTGGCGCAGTTGCGGCTCCATGCAAGCGCCGAAGCCATCGTCATGGCACGACCGGTGCATGTTTTACCGGTGGCAGGCACCAGGCGACCCCGCCCAAAATCCTGCTGCTGATCCAGCACTTCGGTTTCCGGAGCAAATCCCCTTTCTTCCATTGCCTGGGCATACAGGAAAGGTTTTATGGAAGAGCCTACCTGTCTTTTGGTTTTCAGGTTTACATGGTCGTACTTGAATGTTTTAAAATTCACGCCACCCACCCAGGCTTTTATTTCGCCGGTCACGGGGTCCATGGCCAAAAACGAAGCCTGCATTATCTGTTTGTGGTATTTGATGGAATCGTAAGGCGTCATCACCGTGTCTTTCTCCCGTTTGGCATTCCATGCAAACACTTTCATCGGCACTTTCTTTTTAAATACCCGCTTTATTTCTTCATCGGTAAATCCTTCCTCTTTCATACTCTCCCAGCGGTCGCTTTGCTTCATGGCTGCTTCAATCACGTTTTCAAAATCCTTCCATACCGTTCCATTCTTAATGGTTGCCGTGCTGTTCAGAATTTTCTGCATGCCGGGCATCCATTCGGCAATGGCTTCTTCGGCATACTCCTGCATGCGGGGGTTGATGGTGGTAAATACTTTTAAACCGTCGTCATAAAGATCGTAGCTCTCATCGCTGTCCGGCTTTTTTATGTTTTTCAGAATGGCCTTCAGGTCTTCACGCAGCACTTCGCGGAAGTAGGGCGCATAACCGGTGTTTTCATCCAGCTTTTTGTAGTTGGTTTGTATCGGCTGCAGTTTCAGTTTGTCAAATTCAATTTCGCCGAGCCTGTTGTTTTTTACCATTTGCCGCAGCACTACGTTGCGGCGGTCGAAAGCGGCTTTATAATTACGTAGCGGGTTGTACAGGCTGTTGCCCTTAAGCATGCCCACCAGCACGGCGGCTTCTTCCACTTTCAGGCGGTCGGGTTCTTTCTGAAAAAAAGTAAGGCTGGCATTGCGGATGCCGTAAATATTATTGCCAAAGGGAACAGCATTCAGGTAAAGCGCAATGATTTCTTCCTTGGTGAAATTTCTTTCCAGCTTGACGGCGATAATCCACTCTTTCAGTTTCTGAATCACCCGGATGGCCTTGCTTTTTCTTTCATGATCGAGCAGGGCCTTGGCCAGCTGCTGTGTGATGGTGCTGCCGCCGCCTTCTTTGCCCAGCAGCAGTACGGCACGCAGGGTTGATTTGAAATCAATGCCCGAATGGGCATAAAAGCGTTCATCCTCGGTAGCCACCAGCGCATCCACCACGTATTTCGAAATATCCTTGTACTGCACATTGCTGCGGTTGCCTTTTTCCAGGTAATATTTCCCCATCAGCGTGCCGTCGTCGGCATACACTTCAGTCGCCTGCAATATGCTGGGGTTTTCCAGCTCCTTCAGTTTGGGCATGGGGCCAAAAACTCCCCAGCTGGCAAGCATTACGAGCAAAATAAATGCAAGAAATCCACTGAAGAATAGTTTCCAGAAAATGCTTACGCTGCGTTTCATGTTGAATTTTTTTGTAGCCGGTAGATTTTTTTAAAAAGTAATGATGTTATCGCCGGCATTACTTTGCCGACGCTCAGGTCGGCATTCCGACATTTATCGTCGGAACTATCGTCGTTCCTTGCCCCGATTGTTCGGGGCTCCGTTCAACACCTGTAATTCTGCTGGGCATAACCTGTTGCCGGTTCACAGGTTTCTTTGATTTGTGTTTTTTTTTTGCAATTGTAAAATACTAAATCACCTTTTCAATTCAAGGTTGAATAATGTACAATCAAAGCTAACAAAAGCGGTGGGTATGCCGGATAAGAAACTCTTAAAATTTGCCCGGCAGATTTTTTTCAACAAACTGCCTGTACAGGTTCACATCTTTCAGCGATTTCAGTATATCGAGATTGGCGGCGGTAATGATACTGTAGCTGTACCTGGCGCTGTTGAGCCAGGGAATGATGGTGGTAGTGGCCGGCTGCTTCACGGTGTTGATATAATCAACCGCCTGCTGGGCATTGTCGAACACACCAATCAGCAGAGCCCTGTACTCGGGGTTGATTTCGGTAACGGTGTATTCAAACTGCTTGTTGTAAAATTTGCCGCGGTTGTAAATTGAAAAAGCGTTTTTTGTTTCATTTACCCACACCAGGTCCACCCGGTTCAGCAGCAGCATGGCATAATGCTTGTCGCCTGCATTAAAAGTAAAAGCAGATGCCAGGGGTTTGCTGGTAATGCTGTCGGTTTTTGCCAGCGGCACATTGGTAACTGCCGGCTGCAGCGGCTGAATTTTTACAGGCTCGGTTTTTACCAGCGGCCTGGTAGTTACAGTATCTGTTTTAGCAACCACTGTATCGGTTGTTATTATTTTTTCTTCTTTGGGTCTAACAATATTCAGTCCTGCCAGTTCAGTTTCTATTTGCTGGCGCCTGCTCAGCACATCAATCATTTTTTGCGCCTTGTCGGCCATGGGTGTGCCGGGTCGTTGCGAAATGATTTTCTGCAGCGTTTCTTCCGCCTTGTCGTCCTGCCGTTGTTTTATGTAATACACCGACTCGATGTAGAGCAACTGCGGTGTCCAGTAGTTGCTTCCATAAAGGCTATCGGCTACTGCTTTTTCCGCAAGAGCCTTTTCAAAATCACCCTCGATAAATAAATCGTAAATCTGTTCATAAACTTTGGTGGCATCGGGGTTCTTTTCGCTGCGGGGGTCTTTGCCGGTTGTGATGATTTTAGTCAGCGGGCTGGAAGCATAATTTTCTTCCATCAGTTTTTTCACCTGGGCCGCTTTAGCTTCTTCGCCGGTTTTTTTATAGCAATAGTAAAGTGAGAACAGCGCTTCACCCAGCTTTTCAAATTTTGGAAAACGCTCCGCCAGTTCTTCAAAAATTTTAATGGAAGAATAGCAGTCTTCCAGTTCACCGGTAAGCGCCTTGCCGAGAGTAAACAGTGCCTTGCTCAGTGAATCGTTGGACAGGTTCAGTTTTTCTTCGGTCAGCGGCAGGTTTTCGTACAGTACATCAAAACTAATTTCTCCCGGCGCCAGTGGCGTGTTTGTTTTTACAGTCACATCCTGTGTAAGGCTCGGGATTTTGCTGGCCTGCTGGTAGCTCATGCCGGCGGCTCTGCGCCAATTGTCCACATTGGGCCGGTTGCCCCATCTTGCTTTAAACTCACTCAGCCCTTTTGTGCGCAGCGAAGCATTATAAAAATACCATTCGCCTTTCGATGTGTTGGCGGCGAAAATATCGGTCTGGCCGGCGGGCTGGCTGCCAATGGGCACCAGCACGGCAGGCGTTTCATCTTTAAGCCCCTGTTGTTTTCTGATTTGCCGCACAATTTTTCTAACAAAATCTTTTCGATCATCCTCGCTCATGGCGGCAATCTTTTGCAGGCTGTCCTGGCGTTCGATGATTTCAATCTGCGTGGCGATTTTTCCCAGCACCTCTTTTCTTTTTATCAGCTCATCCTTGTTTTTAAGCGAAGCATCATTCAGGTTTATGCTGTCATAGCTGTTGGAAGCAAGGCGGTATTTTTTTTCTGTAAAAGCAAGTTCTGCCAGTTGCAGCCAGGCTTTGTTTTTCAGGGCTGTATTGTCGGTATTGTATTCAATGCTTTTTGCAAAATAGCCCTGGGCCGCTGCCGGGTTACTGCGCTCCAGTTCCAGTTGTGCAAGGGTGAAATAAATTACGTCGCGGTAGTCAATGTATTTATCCCGCTTTGCCATTTTCAGCAGCCCGGCAATGTTGCGCTCAATCACATTCTCGCCGCTTTTGTTCATGCGTATGGAATGCAGGCGGGCATAGATTTCCATCACGGGGTCAATGGTATGATGAATCACTTTTTCATAAAACTCCTGCGCCAGTTCGTATTTGCCGCAGCGTTCATACAGCTGTGCAATCAAAAATTCCCATCTTGATTTTTCTTTTTTGCTGGTGGCATTGCCCAAAGCTTTGCCGAGGTGTACGGCGGCGCTGTCATACACATTGTTTTTATAAAACCATAAAGCCTGTACTTCTTCCAGGTCGTTGCGAAGCCGCTTGGGAAACACGGGGTCATTATTGAGTGTTACGATGAGACTGGCCGATTCAGCGTATTCTTCCTGTGCAATCAACGTACGTATCAGCCAGATGAAAGCTTCGTTGCGGCTGGGTGGTTCAGAAAAAACTTTGCGGGGCAGGCTGTTTTTTTCTTTGGTGGCAATAGAAAAAGCATCATTGCCATCAAAACGGCTGCCGATGGTTTTGTAATAACCATCCTTTTCTTTATCGGCAAAAGCATAGTTGATAAACTGGAATGTGAGGTAAGCCGAATCGAATTGCCTGCGCAGGTAGTATGCGGCGCCGGTAAGCAGGTACAGGTTATCTATCCAGTCGTTGCGCAGGTCGTGCAGCACAATGCCGGTAGTGGCTTTGTAAATGATGGAGTCGAGCTGTTGCCTGTTTTCCGCTGTGGCATCCAGGCTGTAATTATAAAATGACAGCAGTTCGTTGTAATCATCCACGTGTTTTGCCTTGGCTGCTTCCAGCACCTGGTTCAGCTTGTTGTTGGCATTGAAAAAATAGTTGTAATGAGTAAAAGTGTTTTGAGTAAAACGGCGGGGCAACGTGAATTTTTTTGATTCTGATTTTTCAGAGCCCAGCACCCGGTCGTCAAACTGGCTGGGCTTTTTTATATCGAATGAAAAGCCGAGCTGGGCCAGCCCCGAAGCGGTGGTAAAACAAAGGATAAAGAATAAAGCAGCCGTAATGATATTTCTGTTCAGGTGCATTGCTCGCAATCTAAAGTCTTAATAACTGAAAATCAAATAATTTATTTCAAAATTAGGCAGATTTTTTATCAGGAAATAGTGGCTTTTAGGAAAGCTTTTTCTTAATTTTATTACCCTTTAAAATTCCAGCTTTGAAAATATCCCCTGAATCAACGCTAAAAAGACTGCGCAACCGTTACAGATTGGTAGTGATGAATGACGATACTTACGAGGAAGTGGTGACGTTTAAATTGTCGAGGCTCAGTGTGTATGTTATTCTTAGCACAATTTTTGTCGTTTTGGTAGGACTTACAGTCGCCTTAATAGTTTTCACTCCACTGCGTTATTATATTCCCGGCGCCAGTACTGATTACAGGGTAGCCAGGGAATTAAGACAAATGAAATTCCGGACCGATTCGCTGGAGAGCCAGCTGAAATACCAGGGCCAGTACATCGAGGGCCTGCAGAAAGTGCTGCGGGGCGATATGAACATAGTTCCCGACACGGTGCAGATTGAAGTACCCAAAGAAGAGATTATCGGCAACTAAATACATCAACCTATGTTTAATACTAAAAAACCAGCTCCAGTTATGAGTTCTGAAAAAACAAACGGCAACGGCAGCGGCAGCGGCAATGGTACCACATTGATCAGCGCCGGCACCACCATCAAGGGCGACATCAGCAGCAACAGCGACCTGCGAATTGACGGCACCATCATCGGCAACATCAGCAGCAATTCAAAAATTGTAATCGGCAGCAGCGGCGTGGTGGAAGGCGACATCTTTGGCAACACCGCCGACATCGTTGGCAAAACGTCCGGCACCATCCGCATCAAGGACTTGCTGCAACTGCGCGGCGACTGCGTGGTGAACGGAAATATTTATGCCGGCAAACTGCAGGTGGAGCCAACCGCCACCTTCAACGGGCAGTGCCACATGGGCGCCAACGTAGTGGATATGGCAGCCGGCGAAAACATTTCAATGGCCAAATAGTTTTTTTTCGGTTCTCATTACATTGCTGCGAGCATACGTTCCGGAGAAGAGGAAGTGCTTACTTTTGCCTGAACTGAAAGAAAATTTTCATGAACAGGCAAGCTTACCGTTATTTTTTACCCTCCATTATCATTTTTATTTTTCTCAATGCCTTTGCCCTGCTTTTCAAAAGCACACTGGAATCATGGGGATTTGATTCTTCGGTGGTCATCCTGGGCAACCTGTTGCTTTTTTTAATAAGCTTTGTTTCATTCCGGATGGGGGCAAGGGGTCTGAGTTCAAAAAGCAACCCGCTTTTTTTCCGCATGGTTTACGGCAGTTTTATTCTCAAGCTGCTGCTGCTGGCAGCGGCTGCATTTATTTACATTATGTCGGCAAAAAAGAATGTGAATAAACCGGCGTTGTTCCTGTGCATGGGTCTGTATGTTGTTTATACCTTTATTGAAGTATCTGCATTAATGAAAACAGGAAAGCAAAAAACCAATGCCTAAGAAAGAAACGCCGCTGCATCTACTACAGCATTTTTTACCACCCGGTACTTATGAAGCTGTTGAGGCTTACCTGCACCAGTACAAAATTCATCTCACCATTGCCCGGCAGCGCCGCAGTGTATTGGGCGATTACCGGCATCGCACCCATGTACACAATCACCGCATCAGTGTAAACGGCAACCTGAACGCTTATGCCTTCCTCATTACCCTGCTGCACGAAATTGCCCACTTGCTCTGCTTTGAGCAGCACGGAAACAAAGTGGCCATGCACGGCAGGGAATGGAAAATGATGTACGCATCCTTGCTGAAACAGTTTCTTGAAAACAAAATTTTCCCGGCAGATGTGGAAAAGGAATTATTGCTGTCTTTAAAAAATCCTGCTGCCAGCAGTTGTGCCGAAGATGACCTGGTGCGGGTGCTGCGCAAATACGATGTAAATAAAAACGACAGCAGGCTGGTGGAAGAAATCCAGGAAAACAGCCTCTTCCGCATTGATAACGGCCGCCTATTCAAAAGGGGCAGTCTGCAACGAAAAAGAATAAAATGTGTGGAAGTGAAAACAGGGAGAGTTTATTTGTTCAGCCCGGTGTATGAGGTGGAGGTGGTGGAGTGATGGTTAAATGGTTTGATAGTTGGATGGGTAGATGGTTTGATGGTTAAATGGTTAGTTGTTTTTTTTGGTGCTTCAATTCCCCTTTATACGATCAGGTATTTTAACAATTTAGCAATTAAACAATTTAACAATGCAACAATGAAGCAATGCAACAATGAAGCAATGCAACAATGCAACAATCTAACCATCTAACCATCCAGTTCCTTCAACATCCAAATACTGCAGC
The DNA here is from genome assembly GCA_964508655.1 of uncultured Chitinophaga sp. GTDB lineage: Bacteria > Bacteroidota > Bacteroidia > Chitinophagales > Chitinophagaceae > VBAS01. Next base: position 8,576 of record CAZDUO010000112.1, read on the forward strand.
CCGTGTGTCCGCTGTTGCCCATGGGGCCGGGCAAATATTCAAACCTGAATTTTTCATACACCTTCATTGCCTGCTTCAGTTCGGGCATGGTTTCAAGATAAATTTTTTTAAAACCGTTTTCCTTTGCCGCTTCTATGCATTTTTCAATCAATGTTTTTCCCAGGCCAAGACCACGGGCTTTGGGCAGCAGGTACATTTTTACAAGCTCACAGGTGTCAGGTGGAAGCCCTTCGGTGGGATAAATACCTCCGCCGCCCACCATTTCGCCATCCAGTTCTGCAATGAAATATTTTGACCGTGCTGTTTGAAATACTTCGAATAAAGTATCGGTTGTGGGGTCGTAGTACACGGTGTTAGGATGATTGGCACCGAATTCGGCCAGTGTATCACGTACAATTTTTGCCAGCGCCGGATTATCCTCCTGCCGGATATTTCTGAAATAAATCACCAGGCGAAAGTAAAAAAATATCAGGCAGGCCTGAAGGAAGGAAATTTTGCTGTACGCTGTTTCAAAATTTGAATAGCCTCTTCCTGTGAAGTAAAACTGTTGTTGAGGTTGACAAGCCGGTTGGCAATTTTATCGTAGCGCTTCGTCATCAGGTAGTAAAAAAGATGGAGGTAATGTATGCCATCAAACACCAGCGATTTTTCCCTGGCCAGGTTGTTTTTTTCTTTTATAAACAAAGCCGGCATTTCACTGAAATGGGCGCCGGGCCGCAAGTGATGCATCAGGTGATAGCCGTCGTTCCAGCATTTTTTGTTGTACGACGTATTGATGCAGGTATAACAGTTGCGATACATATTGTCCGGCTCGACCGGATCCACAAATGCATGCTGTGTCCAGTTGCCCAGCATCATTACCAGCCGCGAAAGCAGGAAGGGAATGATGAGCACCCAAATGGCTGCTTTCAGGTTAATGAAACACATGGCAATGCAAAAGACAAAGAAAGCACCTTCGCCATAGGTGAGCCGCATGTAATATTTTTTCTTTTTCCGGTTGAAGAGGTACATAAATGTATCCATGAAACCGAGGAAAATAAATTTGAGATAGTATTTGAGGAAATCGATGAGGGAGTCACGCCGGTAAGGCAGGGTGCTGCTGGCATCATCTTCCATATTGTTTTCTTCGTGGTGCATGCCCACATGATGTACAAAATAGGTTTCGGGTGTGTGACCAAAAAAAGGGCAGACAAACCAGGTGATGTATTTGTTCAGCCAGTTGTACTTTTTTTTGAACAGGCGGCGATGCGTGATGTTGTGCAGCATCAATCCGAAGGGCCCCCGCAGTTTTATATGCCCGATGAAAAACCATATCCCAAAGACCACCCACCACCAGGCGCCGGGAAATACCGGGAAGAACAGTAAAATGCCCAAAGGGATAACGGACAGATGAATCCACGAAAGCAGTTTGATAAATGGCAGGTCCCTTTTATCATTGATAAACCGGAGCCAGAATTTTTCAAAAGGAGTGAAAGATACCGGTGTTTTGTAAACCGGGTCAAGTAATACGCCGAGTTGTTTCATTAAGCTGGTTTAATCAGAACCTGGGGTGAGATGTAAACATCCGAAAATAAGGAATAATTGTCAGCCGGCCGACATTTATTTTTTACACGTAAATGAAAGGGGTATAAAGGTGAAATATGAAGAAACATTCAGAAGTTGATAAGGGAAACGATTTGTTCAAGATAAAGCTGATCCGTTTCATCGAAATGCTTCAGTTCAGCACTGTCAACATCTAGCACAGCCACAACAACACTGTTGCGGATAACCGGCACCACAATTTCGGATCTGGATAAACTGCTGCAGGCAATATGCCCGGGAAATTTTTCTACTTCAGGTACAATCAGTGTTTCGGCTTTCGCCCAGCTTGTGCCGCATACGCCTCTGCCTTTTTTTATTCTTGTGCAGGCTACCGGGCCCTGGAAGGGCCCTAAAACCAGTTCATCATTTTCACTCTCCGTAGATTTAGTGCCGCTAGGTTTTACCAGATAAAAACCCACCCACAGCCAGCCGAACTGTTCCTTCAGCGCTGCAGCCACATTAGCCAGGTTGGCAATCAAATCGGGTTCTCCTGCCAGCAAACCTTTTATTTGGGGAAGCAATGACTGGTATTGTTCTTCTTTGGTGCCTTTTGTTATGATGAGGTCTTCCGCCATGAGGCAAAGATATTTTGAATTGGTTTTTTAATTT
>CAZDUO010000113.1:0-10765 GCA_964508655.1 uncultured Chitinophaga sp.
GTCTGATGCGTGCCCTCCGAAGTCCCGATTATTCGGGACGAAGGAGGGTCAGAAGTCAGAGTGAAAAAAGGCTTATCAAGATATAAAATTATCAACATCAGATTTCCGATCTCTGACTTCCGGCTTGCAGCTTCCGCCATCAATTTCTATAATTTCACATTCACAGCCACCAAAAAATTCCTTCCGGCCATGGGGTAGTAATAATTTTCAGTGGTTAAGTTTCCTCCGTAATAGTAACTGAAAGTGTAGCCGTTCGGCTCGTAGAGCTTGTCAAACATATTATTTGCCTGCAGGATGATGTTCAGTTCTTTCAGCCATTTGCAGCTGATGCTGTAAATGATTCTTGCATCCTGGGTGTAATAGTCATGCAGCCGCCGGCTTTCATTTTGTGTATTGTCAAGATATTGCTTGCCCACGTATTTGCCAATCAAACTCAGTTCAGCATTTTTTATGGGGATAAAAGTAACCACAGCGCTGCCAATGATGTTGGGAGAGTAAGCAATATCGGCCGATGAATAAAAACTGGTTTTCTGGCCACCGTTATCGTAGTCGTCAATGTACTCGGTAAAATCAAGCACTTTGTTTTTGCTAAGTGCTATGTTTCCGGCAGCTTTCAGACGGGGAGTAATATCCGCATTGCCGGTAAGTTCCATGCCGGCCCTGTAGCTTTTCGGGATGTTGGTTCGGGTGTAGGCTCCTACATCATTTATTTTGCCGGTTAACACAAGCTGGTCTTTGTAATGCATGTAATAAAGTGTAATGCCGGCGCTGTACTTTTTATTTTTTGATTCAAAGCCCAGTTCAAAATCATTCAGCTTTTCAGGTTTGGGCTGCTGGTTCACCCCGGCTTCAAAATCGTCGCGATTGGGTTCCTTTTGTCCCCGGCTATAAGAAAAGTAACCCGACCAGTTATTTTTCTGAAAACTGATTCCGGCTTTTGGATTGAAGAAACGGTATTTATTATTTGCAATTAAATCCGGGTTATTCCTGAAACCATTAAGGTCATATTTCACCCGGCGGTATTGCAGGTCATAAAAAACTGAAAACAGCTGGCCGATTTTTGTTTGTTCTTTAAAATAAATGGTGAAATCATTTTTACCGGCATCCAGGTCGTACCACCGGCCCGGCAGAGCCAAACCCTTTTCTGCCCAAATCACATCGCCGAAATGACTCCCTTCATAGCGATTCCACCCGCCGCCGAAAGTAAACTGGGAGATATTGTCTTTGTAGTGCAGCGAAAAAATATTCCCATAGAAATCATTGTCGAGCCATAATTGCCTTACCAGGTCGGTGTGGGTAATCACATCCGCTCCGTAAACCGGTTCGGGTAGTCCATAATCGGCATAAGCTTCATTGGCCTTGTATTGCTCGTAGTACCCTTTTCCTTTTACATAAAATAAACCGAGGTTAAATTTGATTCGGCTGCCAAGCAGCCGGTTGTAAAAAAGCTGGTAGTGATCCTGCCAGTAGTTATCGGTTTCGTTGTCGTATGGCTCGCCGGGTTTTTCCATTCCGGCATAATTAATGGTGCGGTTGGTTTTCAGGTCGGCTTCGCTTACACCATACCACGCCTGGTAGGTTTTTTCCTTGCCGGAAAATATATTCATCCGCAGCGAATTTTTCTGATCCAGGTAAGCGGTGGAAAAATAAAACGATTTCAGGTTGCTGCTGGCCCGGTCAATATAGCCGTCGCTTGTAATGCGTGACAGCCGGATATCAGTAGTAAAATGTTCGCCGACCAGTCCGCTGCCGGCTTTCACTGTATTTTTCCAGGTGTTAAATGAACCATAGCTGTTATTAAATTCGGCATACGGCTGCAGGTTCACTTCGTTGGTGCTGATGTTGATGCTGGCGCCAAAAGCCCCCGCACCATTTGATGATGTGCCCACACCCCGCTGTACCTGTATACTGCTGATGGAGGAAGTAAAGTCGGGCAGGTCAACAAAAAATGTTCCCTGGCTTTCTGCATCATTAAAAGGTACTCCATTCAAAGTAATATTGATACGGGATGCGTCGGAGCCGCGGATGCGGATGCCGGTGTACCCCACCCCATTGCCAGCATCGGAGTTTATCACCACCGATGGAGTCTGGTTTAAAATAAAGGGCAGGTCGGGCCCCAGGTTCAGCTTTTCAATTTCTTTTTTGTAAAGATTGGTTTTGGTAAACGGTGAATTTTCGCCGGCCCGGATGGCTCTTACCTCAACAGGCTCCAGTAAAAGGAAGCTGTCCCGTTTTGTTGTGTCGTTGTTTTGGCCAAATGTCAAATAGCAGACAAAGGCTGAGCTGAATAAAATGGCAATCCTCTTCATTTTTTAAAAGTTTTCAGGTTTAAAATGAAGGGAAATGCTGTAAACAGGGGGAAACGAAAGATGTTTTGCACCTTCCCTGCGCAGGCATTACCCTGATCAGGTTCGACGGGTTTGATCTCAGTCCCGACCAACTGTGTCGGAACACCCCGGGGAAACACTGAAGTTCGGGGGCAAATGTAGGGAAGATTTTTTTCAAAAAACCTGTAACCTTTCTACACCTCGCTTCGTATAATCTTTAAATCAAAGTTTATGAAGAAATCCATCTTGTCATTTATGTTGCTTGCAGGGCTTGTTTCCACCTCCTTTGCACAGAAAACAATCAACGATTCCAATGCGGAAAAAAGAAATGTCAGCGGCTTTCATGGCATTGATGTGGCCACTGGCATCGAGCTGGTACTCACAAAGGGAAGTACTGAAGAAGTTGCCGTAAGCGCTAAAAAAACCGAATACCGCGATAAAATAGTGACTGAAGTGGTAAATGGGATTTTGAAAATTTATTATGAAACAAAGCTTGGTGCCGTAAACCGGGTGAATGAAACCAAGGGACTGAAGGCATGGGTTTCGTATAAAATCCTTGACCGGCTGCGTGTAAGTACCGGCGCTGAAGTGAAGATTGAGGGCCGGCTGGAAACAACAACACTTGAAATAAACGCTAATACCGGTGGCTTTGTAGCAGGAGAAGTGAACATTGGCACCATTCAGGTGAGCCAGAGCACCGGATCCAAAATCATCCTCACCGGCAAAGTGGATAAGCTGGATGCCGAAGGCGATACTGGCAGTAAGTTTATGGGAGAAGATTTACAGGCCAACACCTGCGATGTGCATATGAGCACAGGTGCCGGTCTTTTTATTTCGGTAGAAAAAGAGCTGAACGTAAAAGCCAGCACAGGCGGGTATATAAAATATAAAGGCAATGCCGGCATACGGGAAATAAAAACCAATACCGGCGGAAATGTTTCTAAAATCTAAAAGTGTAGCCATGAAATGAACCATAAAATTTTCGAGCTATTATACCAACCAGCGATGAAAATCTTATGGCGACCCGAAGATTCGGGTCCATGTGACAAAAATTTAAAATAAAAAAATACACATGAAAAAAATTCCCATTTTATTATTTGCAGTTAGTTTAATGATTGCGGTATCGGCACAGAAAACACTAACCGATGCCAATGCAGAAAAAAGAAATGTAACAGGCTTTCATGCCATTGAAGTATCGGGCGGCATTGATCTGTACCTGAGCCAGGGCAGCGAGGCGGTGGCAGTCAGCGCCTCAAAGCCCGAATACCGCGACCGAATAAAAACCGAAGTGAAAAACGGCGTGCTGAAAATCTGGTACGAATGGAATACTAATTTCCGGGTTGACTGGGGCAACCGCAAGCTGAAAGCTTATGTATCTTTTAAAGAACTGGATGCCTTGAGAGGTTCAGGCGGTTCGGATATTGATGTGGATGGAACGATTAAAGTGTCGAAACTTGATTTGCGCATTTCCGGCGGCTCCGATTTTTCAGGCAAGGTGGAGCTAAGCGAACTGAAAGTGGAAGCCAGCGGCGGCAGTGATGTTTCTATTTCCGGCAAAACCGGCCGGTTGAATATTGATGCCAGCGGCGGCAGCGATTTCAGCGGATACGAGCTATCGGCCGACATTTGCAATGTGGAAGCCAGCGGCGGCAGCGATGTGCATGTTACGGTCAACAAAGAACTTTCGGCCAGTGCCAGTGGCGGCAGCGATGTGTTTTACAAAGGCAGCGGGCTGATACGCGACATCAAAACCAGCAGCAGTAATATTAAAAAAGTAAGCAGATAATTTTTACAGCATAAAAAACAGTAGTGTATGAAAAAAATACCTGTGATGTTGACAGCGATGCTGTTTGCAGCAGCATTAATTGCACAGAAAACCATAAACGATGCCAATGCTGAGCCCCGCAATCATACGGGCTTTCATGCCATAAAAATTTCCAATGCCTTTGATGTGTACATCACCCAGGCCAATGAAGAAGCGGTGGCCGTAAGCGCATCGAAAGCCGAGTACAGGGAGCGCATTAAAACTTCAGTAGAAAACGGTGTACTCGTTATCCGGTTTGAAGATGAAAAGAAATTCTGGAAAAGCCTGGGAGGCGACAAACTGAAATTGAAAGCCTACATCTCGGTAAAGAAACTGGATAAATTGAATGTAAGCGGCGCCTGCGATGTATTTATGGAAGAAGGCATTTCTGCCGAAGCTTTGGAAATTGTTTTTTCCGGCGCCAGCGATCTGAAAGGCAAGGTGGATGTAAAAACGCTCAAAGTAGATATCAACGGGGCTTCCGATGTTACTCTTACGGGCAATGCCGCCAGCCTGGTGGTTGAAGCCAGCGGCGCCAGCGATTTTAAAGGCTTTGATTTAATTACCAACTATTGCGATGCCAAAGCATCCGGCGCTTCATCCATTTCCATTACGGTAAATAAAGAATTGAATGCAAGTGCCAGCGGCGCCAGCAGTGTCAGGTTTAAAGGCGAAGGACTGATAAGGGATATCAAAACCAGCGGCGCCAGCAATGTGTCACGCAAATCGTAAACATGAAGGGCACAAAAGAAAAAGCGTTCCGGAACCCGGGACGCTTTTTTAGTTGCGAAGGGGAGGATCGAACTCCCGACCTACGGGTTATGAGCCCGTCGAGCTACCGCTGCTCTACTTCGCGATGTGGAGTGCAAAGATAATCCTGCGACGGGTACCTGCCAAACATTTTATTCTTCTAATTTTACTGCCTTTGCATGAAAACCGGTTTTGCAAATATTTTCGGCAGACCCAATGCCGGCAAAAGCACTTTGCTGAATATGCTGATGGGAGAAAAACTGGCCATTGTTTCATCCAAAGTACAAACCACACGTCACCGGATAAAAGGATTTTTCAACAACAAGAGTTGCCAAATCATTCTGTCAGATACTCCCGGCATCATCGACCCCCAATACAAGCTGCATGAAAAAATGATGCAGGCAGTAAAAAATGCTTTGGAAGATGCCGATGTGGCTTTGCTGCTGGTGGGGGCAGATGAGGACGAAACAGAGACGGATAAAATTTTTGAATCGCTGAAGCTGAAAGTGCCGGCCATAGTGGTCATCAATAAAATTGACAAAGCTGGCAAAGACAGGGTGAGCCAACTGGTAAATTTTTTTTCTGCAAAATCTTACTGCAGGAAAACAGCCTGTATTTCTGCCTTGCTGGGAGTGGGCAAAGAGGAACTGGTAAATGCCATACTTGAATTTCTGCCTGAAAGCGAACCTTTTTACAATAGGGAAGAGCTGACCGATCTACCCACCCGTTTTTTTGTATCTGAACTCATCCGCGAAAAAATTTATGAACTGTATAAAGAAGAAATTCCTTACCACGCTGCCGTTGTGGTAAAAGAATTCAAAGAAAAAACTTCCCTTGTAAAAATTTCAGCCGACATTATTGTGCAGCGGGAAACGCAAAAAGCCATCATCATCGGCGGAGGCGGCCGCATGATAAAAAACCTGGGCACTGAAGCCCGTATTGCCATTGAGGCTTTCCTGCAGCAAAAAGTTTTTCTTGAGTTGTTTGTAAAAGTGCGGCAGAAATGGCGGGACAACGAAACCTGGCTCAGGGAATTTGGGTATAGCTGAAACACCGGGTCGCTATAAAAAGTGTAACTTGTAAATGATGCGTAATGTCATGACAAAAGCATGGATGATATTAAGTGGTATTTTACTGCCCTATTGTCCGATGGCCCAGTTTACAGCCGACGATGCGCCAACAAGGTTTAATGGTATCGGTTCATTTCAACTTGTTTCAGGTGAAAGCAATATTGTAAATGCAGCTTTGCTCAATTCTCATGGCCTGAAGTTTTCTACCAACAAGCGGATTGAAGGCAGTGTTTTCTTAAACCCCGAATGGCAGGCGGGTTTTATCAGGCTGAAAAACGGGGCCGTGGTTGACAGCATTCCGATGCGGTTCAACGCACTGAGCCATGAATTGCATATCCTTGATGGGGAACAGGAGTATTTCATCAACGATCATTACCGTGAATTTAGCTATCCGGAAACGGTAAACGGCCGGCAGGTCATGCTGATGTTTCGAAATGGCTATCCTCCCGTAAAGAATTTCACAGCCAAAACGTTTTACCAGTATCTTGGCGGTACTGATCTGCAACTGTTGAAAAAAGTAACCAAACAGCTGCAGGAAAACCGCTCCCTTGACGGCCAGATTTATTACCGGATTGCGGAGGAAACGGTCTATTATGTTTATAACAGAGTCAACAAATCAATGACAGAAGTTCGCAAGGGCATGCAGCAATTGCAGTCAGATTTTCCTCTTATCAGGCAGCAGATAGCTGCTTACTGCGGCGATAATAAGCAGAATTGCAAAACAGAAACCGGGCTGATTGAACTGTTTTCATCTGCCCGGCTGGATGATGAAGGGTCAATTAAAGAAAGCAAAAAGCCATTTTAAAAATTATGATTAAAATCTTCATAGCCGTTGTAGTCGTGCTAAGCCAAAATTTTTCAGAACTCTGCGCACAAGTGTTTATTGAAGTGGGGCCCGTTCAGAATAAACGGGATGCTTTCAGCAGCGTGGTGGTGTATGGCAGTGACGGGCTGCGACGCACCATACCTTACGATGAAATAAGGGGCTCGGCATTCTGGAAAAGCGAATGGTCAAAAGCCTATCTCTACGATCAGCGGGATACGCTGCTGGGCAGTTACAGGGCCCGGTTCAACTTTGTGAACAATGAAGTCCATTTTCTTGATAAAAGCGGTGTTGAAAAGGCAGTTATTCCCGGCACATTGAACAAAGTGGTTTTTATGCAGGATGCTGACAGCAACGCCATCGCCACCGTTTTCAGGGATAATATCCCGGAGATTGACAAGCAAGCCACCTGCAAAACCTGCTATGTGCAGGAGCTTAACCAGGGTAATGCAAAACTGATGAAAATTACCCGGCGGCTGGTAAAAGCTAAAGACTCACTCTTTGGTACGATTAAAAAATTTTACTTTGAAGACCAGGTTGAATATTTTCTGCAATACAGAGAGAAGTATGAAAGAATAAAAAAGCTGAACAAGGATAATGTGTTTTCTTTCCTGCCAAATACCTCGGCTTTTGCCGCCTGGATCAGCGAACATAAATTACGATTTGAGAAAGAGGCCGACTTTGTTTTATTTCTCAATTATTACAATACGGCAAGACGAAATGATTTGCCCTGAGTAAATTTGCATTTTTTACATCATCATGGGATTTACTTTAGCGATAACCGGAAGGCCCAATGTGGGCAAAAGCACTTTTTTCAACAGGCTGTTGGAACAGCGCAAGGCCATAGTGGATGATGCCAGCGGGGTGACCCGCGACCGGCAATATGGCGTGGCCGAGTGGAACGGGAAAAGTTTTAACGTGATTGACACTGGCGGTTTTGTGCCCGGCAGCGATGATGTATTTGAAACTGAAATTCGCAAGCAGGTGGCCATCGCCATTGAGGAGGCAAACGCCATTGTGTTTATGACGGATGCAGCCACCGGCATCACCCACCTGGATGAGGCCATGGCAGGCATGCTTCGGCGCAGCTCAAAACCTGTTTTCCTCGTTGTAAATAAAGCGGACAATAGTGAAAGGATGCTGGCGGCTTCAGAATTTTACAGCCTGGGGTTTGAAAAAATATTTTTTATTTCCTCCATAAGCGGCAGCGGCACCGGCGAACTGCTGGATGCCGTTACGGAATTGATACCACAGGATATTTCTGTAGAGATGCAACATTTTACGTCTCTACCCAAATTTGCCATTATCGGACAGCCCAACGTGGGCAAATCGTCGCTGCTGAATGCATTGATAGGAAAGGAAAGAACCATCGTAAGCGAAATTGCCGGCACCACAAGGGATACCATTCATACGCATTACAATTTATTTCAGAAAGAATTTATACTGATTGATACGGCAGGCATACGTAAGAAGGCAAAAGTGTACGAAGACCTGGAGTTTTATTCCGTCATCCGCGCCATTAAGGCAGTGGATGAAGCCGACGTGTGCCTGCTGATGATTGATGCTGCCAAAGGTATTTCAGCGCAGGATGTAAATATTTTCAGTCTTGCCGCCAGAAAAGGAAAGGGCATTGTAGTGCTGGTGAATAAATGGGACCTGGTGCAGAAGCAGACAAATACGGCAAGGGATTATGAAAAAGAGTTACAAAATAAGCTGTCACCCTTTACCGATGTGCCTGTCCTGTTTATTTCTGCAAAAGAAAAAACAAGAATTTTCAAAGTGATTGAAACGGCGATGGAAGTGTATGAAAGCCGGCGGCAAAAAATTCCCACTTCAGATCTTAACGAAATAATACAGGCGGCAATGGATGCTTACCATCCCCCGGTAGTACGCGGTCACCCGGTAAAAATAAAATACGTGACCCAGCTGCCGACACCGGTTCCTTCGTTTGCTTTTTTCTGCAATTATCCTGATGATGTAAAACAGCCGTACAAAAATTACCTGGAAAATCAGCTGCGGCAGCAATTTAATTTCCGCGGCGTGCCAATCCGGCTTTTTTTCAGAAAAAAATAAAACGGATGTTGCGTTTTTATTCGACCGGAAACATATAGTAAATCTACCCAAAGAAAAAATTTCTCATGTCTTTATTTCTCTTTCTGCCATTGAGTTTTTAATTTAACATGGTTATCCTTTGAAACTATCCTGCTTCCGTACCCCCTTACTATCTCCCGGTTGGGGGTATCTTATCAAAAATCAACAAGCAGAAAATTATCCTTTAGCAGTATTGGAAAAACTGTTGCAGTCGAAATGGCTGCATCCTCAGCATTGTTTAAAACAGTTTTTTATGAGAATAATTTTACTCGCTTTTTTAATTTGCGCCTCAGCAGCACAGGCGCAGGAAAAAACGGAGAACAAGCAGAAATGGAAAATTGATAAGAACAAAATCCTTACCGGTTCACTGGTATTTGTGAGCGGCGCAGCCAAAGGCTTTAATGAAACGCTGCAGTTCAATTACCCGATTTTTGAAAAAACTTTTCCGGGTGCCAATAAGCAGTGGTTTGACCCCAAAGTAAGCTGGCGAAACAAATATGAAGGCGGTAACCCCGACAATGGCCCGAAATTTTTCCTGTCCACATCGCTGCTGGTGATGTTTACCGACCAGTATCATCTCAATAATTTTATTCACCGCAGTGCGCTGATGTCAGCGCTGGTGATAAAAATAGGGGAGGGGAAAAAACCATTTAAGCACTACGTATACGACCTGCTTTTTTATTCAGCCTGCTACCAGGCGGGGTTTTCGGCGCTTTATTATCCGTTTACCAGCAGGGATTACAAATAATCATTATCCTTGCGAGCACAGCGAAGCAAGCTTCCCGTTACTCCCGAATCAGATTGAAAATCTTTTTACCAGTTCATTTGTTTTCTTCCGGTATTCTTTCATCCAGGCAATTTGTTTTTTAATAAAACTGTTTTCATCCAGCCTGCCGGTCACAGTTTCCATTTGTTTGCGGCTGTGGTACAGCATCCGGCGGAAGGGGTTGTGATAATCTTTTGCCCTTGATTCATAAATGCCCTTTACCATCCACTCCCTTGTGGCCAGCGCCTGCTGAATGAGTTGTTTGAAAATTTTTTTGTCAAACTCCACGGGTTTCAGCTTACAAATTTCAAGCAAGGAAGCAAAAGCATGTTGAAATTTCTGTTCGTGATAAAGCCGGCTGCTGGTGAAATAAAACTCATGCACCTCATCCCAGCTTTTTATTTTGCCTGAGTAAATATCTTTTTTCAGTGTGCTGATGGCCGGCTCGGGAATCAGCTGTCCGCCCACATTCACCCACTGGTTTCTTCTTGCCCTGAATGGCAGGGCTTCATAAAGTTTTTCCCAGTTGCTGACCTTATTTTTCCAAACGTATTGCAGCAACTGGTTGACGCCGTAGTAAACAACCAGCTCTTTGAAAATGGTATAGGCCTGCAGCACTTTCATCAGCACCACCTTACGATGGCTGTTTTCAAAACCATCAGCCTTTATTTCCAGCTTATCCACAACCGGGTCTTTTGTTTCAAGCAGTTTTTCACCGGCTGAAATGGCCTGCAGGTCATTCACTTTTTTCTTTTTCAATAGTGCGTAAGCCTGGCCGGTATATTTTTTCAGCAACTCCAGTGCGGCGAACACTTCGTTGATGCTGTCGGGCGCCAGGAAATCATACTCGATGAAGAGCGATTTATCCTGCCGCTTGTCTCTTGCTTCATATTTTTCTTCGTTGCGTGCCAGTGCATACATGTTGTACATAAACCAGTAGGCGGGCATTACCACCAATTTATCTTTGCTCGTATCATTGCTCACCAGCGAAAACGGAATGGGAATTTTCAGTTCGGCCGGGTAATCACCTTTTGCAAGGATGGTAAAGCTGGCAAACATGGAATTATGTTTCAGGCTGACACAGAGGCCTGTCTCTTATACACATCTCCGAGCCCACGAGACTAGGCATGATCT
>CAZDUO010000114.1:0-10718 GCA_964508655.1 uncultured Chitinophaga sp.
GAAATAAGCCGCTGGGAAAAACAGGCAACACAGGTAACCATCATCCGCGATAACTATGGCATTCCGCATATTTATGGAAAAACGGATGCCGATGCCGTGTTTGGCCTGATGTATGCCCAGTGTGAAGATGATTTCAAGCGGGTGGAGATGAACTATATTGAAAAGCTGGGCCGCATGGCCGAAGTGAAAGGCGAAGCGGAATTGTACAGCGATTTGCTTCATCGTCTTGTTCTTGATTCTGCTGATGCCGTGAAAGATTATAAGAATGCGCCGGCATGGCTCAAACAACTCTGCCATGCTTTTGCCGACGGCATTAATTTTTTCCTTTATAAAAATCCACAGGTGAAACCCGCTTTGCTTCATCGTTTTCAGCCCTGGTACCCGCTGCTGTGGACGGATGGAAGCATCGGCGCTATCAACACGGCCGGGGTATCGGTGAATGAGCTGAAAAATTTTTATTCTTCAGAGCCCACTGCTGCGTTGAAAGAAGGAAGGGGTGAGGTAGAGGTTAAAGTTGAGGATGAGGAAGAGGTTTTGACGGGTTCTAATGGTTTTGCTTTTTCTCCAAAAATCACTGAGTCAGGCAATGCCATTCTTTATATCAACCCGCATGTCACGTTTTACTTCCGGGCCGAAGTGCATATGGTGAGTGAAGAGAGACTGAACGCTTATGGGGCCGTCACCTGGGGGCAGTTTTTCATTTACCAGGGTTTTAATGAACATTGCGGATGGATGCATACAAGCAGCGGGGTGGATGCGGCTGATGCGTACATTGAAAAGATTTCAAGAAAAGATAGCGGCTGGATGTATGAATTCGACGGAAAACAAAAGCCTGTTTTGGTAAAAAGAATTTCTATCGCTGCTAAAAAAGGGATCGGTTTTGAAACAACAAACTTCAACACATTGTTTACGCATCATGGCCCCATCATGGCAAAACGTAATGGCCAATGGCTGAGTGTGAGAGCTGACAACCGCCTGATGAACGGACTGATTCAATGCTGGCAAAGAACAAAAGCCAGGGGGCTGGAAGATTTTAAAAAGACCCTGGATCTGAAAGGAAATATTTCCAATAACACCTTGTATGCCGATGCTGAAGGAAATATTGCGTACTGGCACGGTAACCGTATTCCTGCAAGAGATACAATATTTGGCTGGAGTAAAGCAGTGGATGGAAGCATAGCTGCTACTGAATGGAAAGGCTATCACAATATCAGCGAAACTGTTTTAAGCATTAATCCATCAAATGGCTGGTTGCAGAATTGTAACTCTACACCATTTACAGTTGCAGGTGCAAATAGTCCGGATAAAAAAAATTATCCTGCTTACATGGCGCCGGATGGAGAAAATTTCCGGGGCATCAATGCCGTAAGGGTGTTAAGCGAAGGAACCAGGTATACTATTGATAAAGTGATCAAAGCCGGGTACGACACCAGGCTGGCAGCATTTGAAGTGCTGGTGCCAGCCCTGATAAAAGCGTTTGAAAAAAATGTTTCTTACAGCGATTCATTGTTTGCCTTGCTGGCGGGGCCCATTGCGGTGCTGAAAGGATGGGATTTCCGCTGCGGCGAAAACTCTATTGCCACCACGCTGGCTTTGGAGTGGGGCCAAAAAATTTTACCCGCCATCATGCGTACGCAGGTGAATGATGACGAAGAAGCCGACCAGGTGGATAAGGCAACATATTTTGCAGCCCATGCAAAACCGGGTGAATTGTTGCATCCATTATTGACAACTATTAACGAAATGCAAAGCAAATTCGGCCGCTGGCAACTACCCTGGGGTGAAGTAAACCGCTTTCAGCGTATTTCATCGGATATTGATAATAAGTTTGATGATAATAAACCCAGCATACCTGTTGGCTTTGTTTCCTCCATCTGGGGCATGCTGCCTTCTTATACCAGCCGTTCTTATCCCGGCACTAAAAAAAGATACGGCGTGAACGGGAACAGCTTTATTTGTGCAGTGGAGTTTGGAAAACGAATTAAAGCAAAATCATTGCTTACAGGCGGGCAAAGTGGCCATGAAGACTCACCGCATTTTACTGATCAGGCTTTGATGTACACAAAAGGTCAGTTCAAAGATGTATTGTATTATAAAGAGGATGTAGAAAAGCATGTGGAAAAAACCTATCACCCGGGAGAGTGAGGGGGGCAGTGCTGCCAAACGATAAACAAAAAACTATAAACAATAAATCTGCTCATGGAAGTACACCACCATTCACACACTGCCCGTAAAAAATGGACCCATTACTTCTGGGAGTTTTTAATGTTGTTCCTTGCTATGTTCTGTGTGATATGTAGTGGCGTAGCCACGGTTTTATATCTTAACAACGGATTTCAATCCGTTGCAATGACACAAAGAAAGTAACTGAGAGCCGAAGGCTCGGCTAATTTGTTCTTATATGTATCGTGCCGCTGGCACTCAACTCATAGAATAGCTCTTTTCGTTGGACTGAAGTCCGACTTTAGTAAATGTAACCGAGCCTACGGCTCTATAATCATTACATAAATTCAAATCGCTTTAAAAATGAAAACAGCCAAATATTAATTATGGAAGTACATGCACACACCCACACGTCCCGTAAAAAATGGACGCATTATTTCTGGGAGTTTCTCATGTTATTCCTTGCTGTGTTCTGCGGTTTCCTGGCGGAATATCAACTGGAGCATAAGATTGAAAAAGACAGGGAAAAACAGTTCATGAAAAGCTTGTTGGAAGATTTGAAAAAAGACAGCGCCTCTCTTGCTTTTAATATTGAAAAAGGTCCGGAAATTGTTAAATACAGTGATTCACTGATTAATGAATTATTGCAAAAACCATTGGCGGGAAAGGAAAAAAAATTATATCATTTCCTTTCGCTTATCAGCGATGGAATCACCATTCGCTATCACGACCGCACCGTTTCCCAACTGAGAAACTCCGGTGGTTTCAGGCTGCTTTCCCGTGAGAATGTATCGAATGCTATACTTGATTACGATGTGCTGATGCGTGAGGCGCAGAATTATGGTTCCTCCATAGAAAGCTGGAGTTTTGTTCAGCCCGCTCTAACCAAGTCGGCGGCCATCTTTGATATCAGCCTGGTGTTTGCTATTTATGATGATGCCAGGAGATATATCCATCATACTGACAGTATTCATTTCCCGGAAGAAGTAAAACTGATCACCTATAATGAAGCAACGATTAAAGAATACAGGAGCCTGCAGCGCTTTGCACAACTTACCGACCAGGTAAAACTTTATTATTCAAAATGGGCATTGGATAAGAACCAGGAACTTGATTCACTGATCAGAAAAGAATATAATATAAAATGATACGCATGAAAACATTTCACTATCCGAAGAGTACCACGAAGAATACAACTTTTATAAAAAAAAATGAGTGTTATTTAAAAGTGAAACAATTCCTGGTATTTCTTTTTTTGTCTCAATTAATTTTTGCACAGCAATATGATGTACTTATTCTCAATGGAAAAATTATTGACGGCACCGGTAACAGCTGGTATTATGGCGATGTGGCCGTGAAAGACGGAAAGATTGCCGCCATCGGCAAACTGAATAATGTAACGGCTGCAAAAGTGATTCATGCCAAAGGGCTGATTGTGGCGCCGGGTTTCATTGATGTGCATGCCCATATAGAGGGCGGCATTTTTGAAAACCCCGCAGCCGGCAATTATATATATGATGGGGTCACCACCGTTATCACCGGTAACTGCGGCGGCTCGGCCGAAAATATCCAACGCTTTTTTTACCGGCTCGACAGTATGAAAACCTCCATCAACATCGCCACACTTATCGGCCACAATACGGTACGCAGACTGGCGATGGGGCTTGGCAATCGCCTGGCCTCTGTGGAAGAGCAAAAGAAAATGGAAGAGCTGGTGGCGCAGGCAATGAAAGAAGGAGCAGTTGGTTTATCCACAGGGCTTATTTACTTGCCGGGAATGTATAGCAATACTGAAGAAGTAATTGGTTTGGCAAAATCAGCAGTAAAATACAATGGCATTTATGCTTCTCATATCCGAAACGAAGAAACGAAAGTGGTGGATGCCATCAATGAAGCCATCAACATTGGCAGGCAGGCAGGCATTCCCGTACAGATTTCGCATTTCAAAGTGAGCCACCGGGCCAACTGGGGCCGCAGCAAAGAAACTTTACCCCTGATAGAAACAGCAAGAAAAGAAGGTTATGACGTGACGATTGACCAGTATCCCTACACTGCCAGCAGCACCAACCTGGGAGTACGGCTGCCCGACTGGGCCCTGGCCGGCGGGCAGGATTCGCTGAAAGCAAGAATTGCAAACCCGGATCTGCACAAACGAATCATAAAAGATATGCTGGCACAGCTGAAAGAATACAAATACAAAAACTACAGCTATGCCGTGGTGGCCAGTCATGCGGCCGACACCACGCTGAACGGCAAAAGCATTTCAGAAATAAATAAGCTGAAAAGAAGAAAACCCAAAGCAAAAGAGGAAGCCGAAACCATACTGGATATGATGCTGGCCGGCGGTGCGCAGATGGTGTATCATGGCATGCACGAAGATGATGTACGCTATTTTATAAAGTATCCATTTAACATGGTTGGCGCTGATGCCGGGGTGCCGGTGCCGGGCCGCGGTATGCCGCACCCCAGGGCTTACGGCACCAATGCACGGATACTTGCAAAATATGTGCGTGAAGAAAAACTGGTTGCACTGGAAGAAATGATACGCCGGATGACCTCGCTGGCAGCGCAAAAATTTCAACTGAAAGACCGCGGGCTCTTAAAGGAAGGAATGGCTGCCGATATTGTAGTATTTGATTTTAATGAAGTGACCGATAAAGCCACGTTTGAGAATCCTCACCAATACTCCGCCGGTTTTAAATATGTGCTGGTAAACGGCCAGCTCGTGTTGGAAAACGGAGTACATAACGGCACCCGTAGCGGCCGCACATTAAAAGGCCCGGGTTCGGAACAGCTATAAAGCTTTTGTTTCCTTAACTTAGGTATCAAATCATTTTGTATGAGCCCGGAAACCAAAGGACGGGTCATCCGTCTTGTGATTTATATGATTGTCGGTTTTGCTGCTGCATTTATATACAGCTATTATAAAAGCTAAAAATGGAAGTTCATCACCACTCACATACCCCTCGCAAAAAATGGACCCATTATTTCTGGGAATTTCTCATGTTATTCCTTGCCGTGTTTTGTGGATTTTTGGCAGAGTACCAGCTGGAACATGTGATAGAGAAAAAAAGAGAAAAAGATTATCTCCGCTTATTTATCCAGGACCTGAAGGCGGATACGCTTTTCTTTCAGCTGGCAAACAAGGCCAATATAGCCAACCAGCAGCGGATGGATTCTCTCCTTTATTTATTAAAATCCTATCATCCCGGCAACCCGACAGAAGAACTATATTATCATGCACGCAGCATCACATCCAGGGGTATCAGCGTTCAGTATATCAACAGGACTTTTGAGCAGCTGAAAGGCTCAGGAGGCTTCAGGCTGATACGCAAATCAAATGTACTGGACTCCATAACGCTTTACTACGAATCATTAAAAGAACTGGACATCCGCATCAGCCATCGCTTTGAAAGATTAACTGACCTGTTCCGGATCACGGAAGAATTGTTTGACGGCTGGGCCATGAATGAAATTGCCGAAAGTAATTTTGCCAGGCCGCAAAAAACACCACCGCTTTTAAGCAACAACAAAACCGAAATGAATAAATATATCACCCGGCTGGGCTATTTTAAAGCCACCGATTTAAGAATCATTGAGCGGATTGAACAGGTATTCCGGCCGGCGGCCATCAGTTTAATGAACCTGGTAAAAAAAGAATATCACCTGGAATAAACATGAAAAGCATTCTTTTAATACTCCTTCCCGCATTTTTCTTTTCCTCATCGGCGCAGCAATATAAATTTGATTCCCTTCTTTCATTCCCCGGAAATTTCAGCGGCGTTGTACTTGTTGCTGAAAACGGCAAACCCGTTTATCACAAAGCTATCGGCTGCCGTGAGTTTGAAAAACAAATTCCCCTGCAGACTTCCGACATCTTTGAGCTGGCCTCCGTTTCCAAACAGTTCACCGCCATGCTCATCATGATGCTGAAAGAAAAAGGCAAACTCAGTTATGATGACCAGGTAGAAAAATATCTTGACATCCCCTACAAAGGGATTACCATCCGGAATTTATTGACGCATACCAGCGGCCTGCCCGATTACCAGGACATTATGGATAAGTACTGGGACAAAAACAAAGTGGCGGGCAATGACGACTGTATTGCTTATTTAAACAACTATGCGCCGCCCAAACATTTTGAACCCGGTGAAAAATATGAGTACAGCAACACGGGTTATTTGTTATTGGCCAGTATTACAGAAAAAGCCAGTGGCAGTGATTTTATTAAACT
Source organism: uncultured Chitinophaga sp. (assembly GCA_964508655.1). Classification (GTDB taxonomy): domain Bacteria; phylum Bacteroidota; class Bacteroidia; order Chitinophagales; family Chitinophagaceae; genus VBAS01. The sequence continues at coordinate 6,398 of CAZDUO010000114.1, forward strand.
CTGCCGTAAATGGATTTTCAGAAAACTGAAAATGAAAAGCACCGGCATAAGAACGCTGGAACAGAAAAAAGCAACAATCAATTTCGCCATCGGGCATATTTATGTGAAGGAAAGAGACAGGTATGTCCGTGCCGATTCATTTCCTTCATCTGATTATACCATCTGGCTGGGTAACCGCAAAGGTCCCGGCCGCATCAGTTCCACTGCCGAAGATTTATTGAAATGGGATAACACCTTATACACAGAAAAGCTGGTAAGGCAATCTACTTTGCAGGAAGCATTTAGCCCGATGAAACTGAACAACGACAGTTTATCCAACTATGGTTTCGGCTGGATGCTGCGAACCGATTCTGTGCTGGGAAAAATTGTTTACCATACCGGCGACAACCCCGGCTACAAAACCCAAATCATCCGCTACCTTGATAAAAAGAAAACAATAATAGTTTTGAATAATAATGCACATGAATATTTTGCTGCATTCATCCGCCAGGTTGAATCAGCAATGAAAAAGAATTAATACCTTCAATTTACACATGTAATAATTAATCCCTCCTTTACTAACCCCCTTTGCCGCACCCCGGACATTTTTATTTCTGTAACCAAAAACTTTTAATATGGCAAAGTATGTAGCGCTCCTCAGCTGGACCGACCAGGGCATCCGCAATGCCAAAGACACCATCAACCGGGCCAATGCAGCACGCAAAGCTTTTGAAGCTGTCGGCGGTAAAATCACTGACATCTACTGGACCATCGGGCCGTATGATGTGGTAGTACTATTTGAAGCGCCGGACAGCGATACGGCTTACCGCATCATGCTGCAAACCGGCATGCAGGGCAATGTGCGAACGGTAACCATGCCCGCAATGGATGAGCAGGCCATGGCAACAATTATCCAGGGAATTTGATGAGCGAAAACTCTTTCCAGATTTCGTTAATGGCAACGCGGAAAACGCTGATCAGGCTTATTTGTGCGGATAAAATCCGTTTCATCTGCATAATCGGCGTTCTTATTTTTTAAAAGTGCCCATCAGTTCAGCCTGTGTCAGTATATGCCCCTTCATTGCTTTTTCCAGCTGCCCTTTATCGGCGGAAGAAGAAAGGGAAAGCAATGCATCCAGCGCATACGGTTTGAAAAAATAACGATGCGTGCCCGATGGCGGGCAAGGCCCTCCGTAAGTGGAACGTCCCCATGAGTTTTTACCCTGCACAGCGCCGGCGGGTACACTGTTTTCTTTTATCTCCGTGGTTTGCGGCGGTATGTTCCAGAGCAGCCAGTGCACCCAGGTGCCCACCGGTGCATCGGGATCATCCATGATGAGTGCAAGCGATTTTGCATTGGCAGGCACATCGGCAATATGCAGCGGCGGATTGATGTCAGCGCCTTTGCAGGTATATTTTGCAGGAATGCTTTCTCCCTGTTTGAAAGCAGGGCTCTCGATTTTCATGACATGTAAATTTTGAGTTGAAGAAAATTTCTCTTTGCCGGATTTTTTTTCAACGGCTGAATGGCCGCAAAGCAATAATGCGATAACAGACAGGAGGAGTAGATATTTACGGAGCCTGGTTATCACAATTCAATTTTGATAAACTAAAGTTACAACGGTTCCCAAAGAAATGCTGCAGAATAGGAAAAAGCGCAGAATTATCGCAGCAGCTCTCTGCGCTGTTTCAGCGTTCTCATGTTCTCTGCGGTGAAAAAATTATTGCTTCGGTATCCCCCGGATATGATACTCCTGTATCAGCGGCGGGTTTTCCGGCGAAAGGGTAAAATAGATTTCAATATCCGTTTTTTCTCCTTCAATAATAAAAGAGCCCCGTAACTGGTTTTCGGGTTTTATTTCTTTTACCGAAATGATTTTCCCGGCTTTGGCATACAGCTCCCGTGCATATTTTCTCAGTGTGTCAATGGGGTAATCAGGGAAAAAATTTTCGGCAAAAATGCCGGTTTGTTCTGCGTTGTTCCAGTCGGGTAAAATTTTTACCAGTTCATTTTTTCGTTGCTCCAGGATTTTTGAAGGGGGCAACTGCATGGGTTGCAGTTGTGCAATTTTAATAAGGGTGTCCAGTATTTTCAGATTTACAAAACCCATCGGCGCATAGGTGCGGTTGGCAAAGGATACTATGCCGATGCCATACTCCGGCATGATGCGCCACTGGCTGCCGAAGCCCGGCAGTCCGCCGCTGTGAGCAATATAAGTCTTGCCATCGCAGTCTTTCATCCATCCTAATCCATAGCAATAGGCGGTGCTGACGGCACAACTTCTTCCATCAGGATATTTATAATTTGTGTTAAAACCATTCCATCTCCACGGATGATGCATCTCTCTTATTGAACTTCTTTTGATGGGCCCGTTATCCGGTGCATTGTTTGGCGGCCATGCCGAAAGATGAAAAGCCATATAATTGGCAAATTCATCGATTGATGAAATCATGGCGCCCATGGCGCCCCAGCTTCCGTCTTTAGCGTCGTGCAGCAACTCTTCCTCGTTCCATTTTTCATTCAGCCAGCGGTAACCGTGCGCCAGTTTATCCGGCGCCACATCGCCGTATTCATAGGTGGTGGTTTTCATGCCTAATGGTTCAAGAATATTTTTTTTAATGTATTCCTGGTACTGCATACCCGATACAAGGGTTATAATTTTTCCCTGCAATGCAAAACCAAGATTACTGTATTCATAAGCAATGCCCGGCGGATTAGAGAATGAAAGTTGTTTACCGATTAATTCAATCAAATCTTTATCCGTATCGGCAAGCTGCCTGTCACCCCAGGGATTGTCTTCCGGAAAACCGGCGCCATGCGTCATCAGGTGGCGCAGGGTGATGTGCGGCGCATCGGCAGTCGGGTATTTTAAATTTTTTAATTCAGGAATATAGAAATAAGCCGGGTCGTCAAGGTTCAATTTTCCTTCATCCCGCAATTTTAAGATGGCCATGCACGCAAAACTTTTACTCATGCTGGCAATGCGGAAGAGAGAGGAAGAAGTAACCGGGATTTTCTTTTCCATATCTGTGTACCCGATACTGTTTTTATACACCAGTTTGCCATCCACCACCATGCCATAGGCCACGCCGGGCAGGTGATGTATATCGGCAAAGTCTTTAAAAATTTTATCTATTACCGGAAAAGCCATGCTTATTTTTTCGGTGCGGGTCGCATCGGTAAATACAGCGGGCTGGTATGTGGTGTCAAAATTTACCGCAGCAGGTTTTTCCGGTTGCCTGCCCTGATTGCATGAAAGAATCAGAAAAGCAATTAATCCTCCAGTAAAATTTTTATACATAAAAAATTATTTCTGTTTAAACAGACTTTATAATCCAATAGCCGATGCAAAATTTAAGAAAAGATAAATCATTACAAAAGCAAAGGCAAAGAGCAGGATGGCTATGAACAAAGAAAAATCCTGAGAAGGCAGGAGGTAAGCGAAACCAAAACTTTCTCTTATCTTTTGCTTTTCCCAAAGGGATGGCTTTGCCACAAAAGAAAATATGATTGAATGATATGATCCTTCTCTGAATTCCTATATACATAGGATGCGCTGTTGGTGGTAGTCGGACTTCCTTAAGTTGTTATATCTTATTGCGAAATCCCATCTACTACAATTCTCATAGAGAAGGTGTAAGGGCAAAGTTGAATCGTTCAGCCGTTTTACGCCGCAACACTCACGCATCTTTCTTCTTCACAATTGCATCCCACCGCTCCGAACGTTCTTCGGCGGTGGTCTCTTCAATGCGAGTAGCAATTGTCCAGACATGGCCGGCCGGATCCATTATCCAAGCAATCCGATCACCCCAAAATTGCTTTTGTGGCTGTACGATAACCGCAGCCCCTTTAGCAACGGCTCGTTCGATTGTCTTATCTACATCTTCAACATACAAGAAAATCACAACAGGAGAGCTTCCGTCCGGTTGGGGTGCACGGCTGGGCAGAGTAGGCCATTCGCCTTCGATCATAATCATCTCGCTGCCGATTGTGAGCAGGGCATGTACCATCATGCCATCAGGACCTAAACGTCTATTGAGTTCAACCGCATCGAATGCCTCAACGCAGAAATCAATTTCAGCGGCACCGTCAGTGCATACCAACCTTGGAATAATGCGAGATGAGTTATCGGGAATACCTTTTATCTTGTTAGTCATTTCAATATTTTGCTTTAATAACACAACTTTACTCACCAATCTGCAATAGGCCCTTACTCAATTACGTAAATAGTCTTACCCAATTACCCCCAACGTTCACATCTTTGCGGTCGGCGGGGCAATTCTTTTACGTCCTTTAGACTTGCCCCATGAAATTATCACTTAAAACTTATTATTACTACTA
>CAZDUO010000115.1:0-10506 GCA_964508655.1 uncultured Chitinophaga sp.
GGGGTAGTGGGGTCGTTGAACACTTCTGTCTGCCCGCTGTATTCCGCCTCGGTAATCATCATCGCATTTTTATCAAGTCCCGGAATGTTAAGCTCATTCAGCTTTTGCAAGGCAAGCGCCGCCACCGGCAGCTTCACGGTGGAAGCCGGGTAGAAATAGGCAGCGTCATTTACATTGAAATAAAAATCGGTGAAGCGGGGAAGGCCATTGCTGCGGCGGTCAATCCGGGTATAAATAATCTGTATTTTATGCTCAGGGTTTGATAAAACGGAAGCAAAATATTGCGGATATTGTTTTAAAACATCATACAGGTAGCGATGTGTAATACCGCCTTCCGATAAAACAGAATCAGTTTTGAAGTCAACGCTTCCGGAGCGGCTGGTTTGTATCACCGGTTTGCACGATGCCATAAAAAGCAGCACGAAAAAAAAGAAAACGGAGCTTCTGATCATGCCTTAAACTTAGACCATTTTATCCAAAGTAAAACAGAGTTTTAATTACTGAAAACCACGGCACTTACCCCTCATTTTTTATCCATATTTTCTGACCGAAAACCCTATCTTTGCCGCCCTGTTCGCCATAGCATCTTGTCCAGCGGAGCTTTTACGTAGTTGGATAGCAAAGGCGGATCTTTTTAAAAAAAACCGGCCGCTCGCCAAATAATTGATGAGAAAGGAACAAGCGGCATTAAAAGAAAATTCTTACCTGTATGCAATTAAGAGGTTTAGTAGCTTTCTTCACCATTGTACTGATTATTATTTCTGTTTGGCTGCTGTCGTACACCTGGTTTGTGCGCAAACATGAAAGCAAGCTGGAAAAAAATGCCATTGCTTATGTGCAGGCCCGCTATCCCGATTCAAAAAAATATTCCGATCCTGCCGATTATCCTGATTCACTGGAAGAAATATTTAAAGCAAGAATGCGCAAACTCCAGGACAGCACCAAAGATGTGAAAGTGACCTGGTGGGGCACTACCTATGCAGATGCCCGAAAAAATGAGTTGAACCTCGGTCTTGACCTGCAGGGTGGTATGAACGTGACCATGGAAGTGGAACTTACCGGCCTGCTGCGCTCCATGAGCAATTACTCCCGCAACCCGCAATTGCTGCAGGCGCTGGAAACAGCCAATAAACAAAAGGCCAACAGCGATGCTGATTTTATTTCGCTTTTCTATACTGAATTCAGAAAGCTGGCAGGCGAAGGCAAACTGGCAGCCATTTTTTCTGCCGCCAATGCTGATAAAATAAAAATTGATGCTTCCGATAATAAAGTGCTTGAAGTAATACGTGCCGAAGCCGGCGAAGCCATTAACCGGACTTTCCAGGTTTTGCGCAGCCGTATTGACCAGTTTGGTGTAGCCCAACCCAACATCAATCTTGATGAAGCAAAAGGAATCATCACCGTGGAACTTGCCGGGATAGATGATGAAGAAAGGGTTAGAAAATATTTACAGTCAACAGCCAATCTTGAGTTTTGGGAAGTATATAACATTGGCGAGTTGCAGGATGAAATACTTGCTGCCGATGAGGCGTTCAGTAATATTATGACCGGCACTAAACCGGCCTCTGATACTTCCGGAGCTGCTCCTGCTGATACTACCAAAACCCAACCAGACACGACAGCTGCAGTTCCTGCCACGCAAACCAAAAGATCGCTGGGAGAATACATCCAGTTTGTACAACCATCGCAGGACCCGCAAACCGGGAAAATAATATACCCAGCACCTATTGGTTTTGTAAGCATAAAAGATACGGCCCAGCTGAGAGAATACTTGAACCTGGAAGGTGTGTTCAGCAAATTCCCGGCCGATGTAAGGTTTCATTATGGTATTGCTGAAACAAATGATCAAACCAGAAAGAAAAATGATTTTTTGGCACTGTATGCCATCAAAACCTATGGCTCTGATAAACCCCCGATTGAAGGCGATGTAATTACCGACGCCAGCCAGGATTATGAACCCATTACCGGCAACCCGATAGTGCAAATGAGCATGAATGCTAAAGGCGCCAGCGACTGGGCAACATTGACTGCCAAGAGTGCCCAAAACCGTATTCCCATTGCCATAGTGCTTGACAATCTTGTTTATTCGGCACCCGTAGCTGATGAAAAAATTGAGGGAGGCCGTTCACAAATCAGGGGAAATTTTACTGTGGAAGAAGCCAAAGACCTTGCGAACATTCTTAAAGTGGGAAAACTGCCGGCTCCGGCAAAAATTGTACAGGAGCAGGTGGTTGGTCCAACTCTCGGGGCTGAAGCCATCAAAGGCGGCAGCATGGCTTTTATCATATCATTTATTGTCATCTTCCTGCTGATGCTTATTTACTACAATACAAGCGGGTGGATTGCAAACATTGCTCTTATCCTGAACCTGCTGTTTACTGTGGGTGTACTTACGGGACTGGGCGCCACGCTTACTGCACCGGGTATTGCAGGTCTTGTACTTACCATCGGCATGGCGGTTGACACTAATGTAATTATTTACGAACGCATCAAAGAGGAACTGACACGGGGCAAAGGTTACCAGCTTGCCATTAATGATGGTTACCGTCGTTCACTTCCGCCGGTGCTGGATGCGCACATCACTACATTGCTTACGGCTATTGTTCTTTTCTATTTTGGTCTTGGGCCGGTAAAAGGATTTGCAACCACCCAGATTCTGGGTCTGTTGCTTTCTATGTTTTGCGGCATACTGGTGAGCCGCTGGGTTACTGATTGGTTTACCGATAAGAAAAAACACCTGACCTATTTTACTGCCCTGAGCAAAAGAATTTTCCAGCATGCCAATTTCAAATTTATTGAGTACAGGAAAGTTGCCTATGGTATTTCACTGGTGGTACTGGCGCTGGGTGTCGGTGCCTATTTCAATGGATTCAACCAGGGCGTGGAATTCAAAGGAGGCCGCAGCTTCATTATTAAGTTTGATGCCGCTAAACCGGTGAATGTGGAAGCCATCCGTAAAGACCTTGAAACAGCACTGGGTGAAAGCCCCATTATAAAAACGTATGGCACTTCCAGCCAGCTGGATATTACTACGGCCTACCTCATCAACGACCCGCGGGAAGGAAAACTGGTGGATTCGCTGGTAGAAGTAAAACTTTTTGAGGCCTTGAAAAATCATTTGCCGCCCGTCAGTTACGAAACCTTCGACAGTAAACATAAACTGGGCTCTTCAAAAGTGCTGCCAACTATTTCCGATGACCTGAAAGCCGGCGCCAAAAAAGCGACTTTCATTGCCTTATTCATCATTGCATTTTATATTTTCATTCGTTTTCGCGACTGGCGGTACTCCCTGGGTACCATCGTAGCCCTGCTGCACGACGTGCTGGTAACGCTGGCTGCTTTTTCTTTCCTGAAAAATGTAGTGCCCTTCCCGCTTGAACTGGACCAGCATTTTATTGCTGCTGTGCTCACCGTTATCGGTTTCTCCATGAACGATACAGTGATTGTGTTCGACCGGATTCGTGAATACAGCCGCACTCTCATCGGGCAGCCGAAAGAAATCATCATCAACCGGGCCATTAACGATACGCTGAGCCGCACCATTATGACATCGCTTACGGTATTCCTCACCATTCTTATCCTGTTCATCTTTGGCGGGGAAGTAACAAGAGGATTTGCTTTTGCCATGCTGATTGGTGTCATCACCGGTACTTACTCATCCATTTTCGTGGCGGCACCGGTGCTGGTAGACCTTGCCAGGAACAAACCGCTGGGTAAAGCAGAACTGGTAACTGGCACAGCCCGGAAACCGGCAATGAAACCAGCTACAGCAAAAAGCTGATAGCAGGAAAATCTGAAATAAATTGGAAAGCCTCTGTATTTTCTGCAGAGGCTTTATTATTAAAAAGAAATGAATCAATCAAAATTCCCCAGCCTCGGTGAGGACAGGGGATAAAGTCTTACACAGCAAAGCTGCTGCCGCAACCGCAAGTGGTGCTGGCATTTGGGTTTTTGAAAACAAAGCCCCGATTGTTCAATCCATCCTGCCAGTCAATTTCAATTCCGAGCAAGTACATTTCATGTGCTTTGTTCATGATGCAGCGGATGCCGGCTATTTCAAACTCAAAGTCTTTTTCGGTAGGATAATCAAAACCCATCAGGTAGCTCATTCCGGAGCAACCGCCTCCCTTTACTCCAATGCGAAGCAATTGTGAAGGGTCATGGCTTTCCTTTTGCATCAATTTTTTTATTTCAATAATGGCTCCTTCAGTAAGCGTTATTGGGTTAGTTGTTGACACGGTCATCTTTTCTAATTTATCTGCAAAAATAAAAACAAAAGCCGGACGCGGTTTTCTAAACCGGGAAAGAAGGCCATTTGCCTGTATTTTTGCTAAAACCTGACAACCGATCATGGAAGAAACTACTTTAAGCCTTGTAATTGCTGTAGCTGCACTGCTGATATCCTCGGTTACTTTTTTCATGTGGTACACCAAAAAAGAAAAACGGGCGGGTGAAACCCCTTTTAATATCAGGCCCCTTCAACTACAGGCTTATGAACGGCTGGTGATACTCACAGAACGCATTGCGCTGCCCAACCTGGTGAGCCGTGCCAATCAACCCGGGCTTTCGGCCAAAGAAATGCAATTGCTGATGCTCGAAAGCATCAAACAGGAGTTTGATTACAACAGCTCGCAGCAACTGTACGTAAGCCCTGTGGCTTGGCAGGCTGTAAGCAACCTGAAAGAGCAGAACATGCTTATCATAAACCAGGTGGCGCATACACTGCCCGCTGAAGCAAAAGGCACTGACCTCGGAAAAAAAATTATAGAATTACTGATGACCCATGATAAAAAAGCATTGCACAATATTGTGCTCGAAGCGCTGAACTATGAAGCAAGAAAGCTGATGAAATAGAACCCCACGCCCCCGACCCCTGAAGGGGAGTATCAGAAGCTAACTCAAATAGAAAATGTACAAGGAAAAAAAATATACCGATAGTGGGATTGAGATAAAGAAAATTTACACAGAAAAAGACACATCCCATTACCCGCCTTTAGAAGATGGCGGTGTCTATCCCTTCACCCGCGGCATACAGGCCGATATGTATCGCGGCAAGCTGTGGACCATGCGGCAGTATGCAGGCTTCAGCACGGCAGAAGAAAGCAACAAGCGGTATCATTATTTACTTTCTCACGGAGTAAGCGGTTTAAGTGTGGCTTTTGATTTGCCCACCCAAATCGGTTACGACAGCGACCACCCGCTGGCCGAAGGTGAAGTGGGCAAAGTGGGTGTGGCCATTGATTCCATTGAAGACATGCAGGCCCTGTTTGATGGCATCAGGCTCGAAGATGTTTCCACCTCCATGACCATCAATGCCACAGCCTTTATCCTGCTTTCGTTTTATGTGGCATTGGCAAAACAGCAGGGCGCCGACCTGAAAAAAATTTCCGGCACCGTTCAGAATGATATTTTGAAAGAATATGCCGCCCGGGGCACTTACATTTACCCGCCCGGACCTTCCATGCGAATCATCACCGATATTTTTGAATGGTGCAGTAATGAATTGCCAAAATGGAATACCATTTCCATATCCGGTTACCACATCCGCGAAGCAGGCAGCACGGCTGTGCAGGAAATTGCTTTTACGCTCAGCAATGGTAAAGCCTACGTAAAAGCAGCGATGGAAAAAGGACTTGACATCAACGTGTTTGGTAAACGGCTTTCTTTCTTTTTCAATGCCCACAATAATTTGTTTGAAGAAGTGGCCAAGTTCAGAGCGGCCAGACGTATGTGGGCAAAAATGATGAAAGAACTTGGCGCCACCGATCCGAAAGCAATGATGCTGCGTTTTCATGCGCAAACAGGCGGCAGCACCCTGACGGCACAACAGCCGCTGAATAATATTGCGAGAGTAACGATTCAAACGCTGGCAGCGGTGCTGGGTGGCACACAGTCGCTGCACACCAATGGATATGACGAAGCGCTGAGCCTGCCAACTGAAGAAGCAGCCCGCATTGCTTTGCGTACGCAGCAGGTTGTAGCGTTTGAAAGCGGCGCACCCGATACGGCGGATCCGCTGGGTGGCAGCTATTTTATTGAATCGCTGACCACTGAAGTGGAACATTCAGCCTGGAAACTGATAGAAAAAATTGACGCTATGGGCGGCAGCGTGCATGCCATTGAAGAAGGATTTATCCAGGATGAAATTGCCCGCAGCGCATACGAATACCAGCGGAAAATTGAAACGGGTGAAAAAATAATCGTCGGGGTAAATAAATTCCAGGTGGAAGAGGAAACACCTGTTCCCATTCTGAGGATTGATGACAGCATCCGCAATGTACAGATTGAAAAACTGAAAAGGCTGAGAGAAAACCGCGACAAAGGCAAAGTGGATCAGTTACTGCAACAGCTCAACGATAAGGCCGTAAGCGGCGAAAACTTAATTCCTTCAGTAATTGAAGCGGTGGAAAACAAAGTAACCCTTGGCGAAATCGCCGGTGAATTGAGGGGGGTATTTGGAGAGTATAAATAAGTTTTTTCGTTCTACATCCACCTGCTCAAAAAATCATTAAACTCATGGCGCAGGGCATTCATGATGAGCTCCAGTTGTTCATAGCGTTCACGCAGCTGATGAGCCAGGTGGATAAATAATTCATCTACCTCGCCGGCATTATTACTTGCATCACGGGTCAGTGCTTTTACATAAGCTTTCACTTCATGTTTCAGGTCGCTGATGTTTTTTTGCTGAATCATAAACTGGTTCTGAAAATGCTCCACCCCTATGCCTGCCTCTTCTGAACTGTTTTTATCAGCCACTTCTTCCAGCCTTGCCTGCATCAGGTCCAGTTCATCTTTATAAAATTCAAGCCCTTTCATCCACATGGTATGATCGGTGCCGGCCTGCAGTATATTCACGTAGCTCATACAGACTTTTAACCAAAAGTATTATTTACGGTTACCAGCCCGCCTGACAAAGATCAAACACCTGTATGATTGTAACTATATAAGGAACTGAGTTGAGGCAAAAATGAATTAATCAGAACATATCTCAAAAATCAAAAATTACAACACAGTGGCACAGAGTTTAGGAGTTACGCTGAGAGTTTACCACTGAAACAATATCTCTGTGTAGCTCAGTTTCTCATACTCTCTGTGTTGAATTTACTTTTGAGATAAGTTGTAGTTAAAAGTAAAAAGTAAAAAAAATAACAAATGTGGAAAAACTGTAAATGAATTGCTCATGACACCGCATGACTCTAAACTCAAAACTCAGCACTCCTCTTCGCCTGCTTTGCCCAGTCGTCTTTCAATGTAACAGTCCGGTTGAAGATGAGCATATCTGCAGAAGAATCCTTATCCAGGCAATAATATCCTTTTCTCAAAAACTGGAACCGCTCTTCCGCTTTTGCATTTTTAACAGCCGGTTCAGCATATCCCTTCACCAGCTTCAATGAACCGGGGTTTATATACTCTTTGAAATCGCCTTCTTCACTCATCGGGTTTTCCACCCGAAACAGGCGGTCATATTCCCGCACTTCCACTTCCACTGCATCGGCAGCATTCACCCAATGCAGTGTGCCTTTCACATGCAGGCCCGATGTATCGCTGCCGCTTTTGCTTTCGGGGAAATAGGTACAGCGTAGTTCTGTTATTTTTCCTGAAGCATCTTTTATTACTTCATCGCATCGGATGATGTAGGCGCTTTTCAGCCTCACCATCTGGCCCGGCGCCAGCCGGAAATATTTTTTCGGCGGGTTTTCCATAAAATCATTTCGCTCGATTAAAATCTCCCCGCTAAAAGGAATTTCCCTCCATCCTGCACCTGCATCCTCCGGATTATTCTCGCTTTTTACCCATTCTTTCCGGGATGCATTTTCTTCCTCCTTTACTGGAGACTCATCTTTATCTGGCAATCCGGTAGACGCATTGTAATGCGTCTCTACACGACTATAATTTGTAATCACCACCCTCACCGGGTCGAACACCACCATCCTGCGCAGCGCAATTTTATTTAAATGTTCCCGCACACAAAATTCCAGCAGGCCGATATCAATCATGTTCTCCCGTTTGGCCACTCCTACCCTGTCGCAAAATTCACGTATGGCCTCGGGTGTATAGCCGCGCCGCCGCATGCCGCTGATGGTCGGCATCCGCGGGTCATCCCAACCGGTCACATGATTTTCATTCACCAGCTGCAGCAGCTTTCTTTTGCTCATCACCGTATAGTTGAGGTTCAGGCGGGCAAACTCGTATTGATGCGAAGGAAAAATTTCAAGGTTCTCAATCAGCCAGTCGTACAGTTCACGATGTGGTACAAATTCCAGGGTACATATGGAATGCGTGATACCTTCAATGGAGTCGCACTGGCCATGTGCCATATCGTACATGGGATAGATGCACCACTCGTCACCCGTACGGTGATGGTGGGCATGCTTGATGCGGTAAAGCACAGGGTCACGCATCAGCATGTTGGGACTGCACATGTCAATTTTTGCACGTAGTGTGCGGCTGCCGTCGGCAAATTCGCCGGCCCGCATGCGGGCAAACAAATCCAGGTTCTCTTCCACGCTGCGCCCTGCATACTTATTGCGGCGGCCGGGCTCAGCCGGTGTTCCTTTTTGCTCCGCCAATTCTTCTGATGTACTGTCATCCACATAGGCCAGCCCCTTGCGAATCAGTAGTACTGCATATTCATAAATCTGCTCAAAATAATCCGAAGCATACAATTCATTCTTCCACTGAAACCCCAGCCATCGTACATCATCCTTGATGCTTTCTACATATTCGGTTTCTTCTGTTTCAGGATTGGTATCATCAAAACGAAGATTAGTATATCCGCCATATTTTTTTGTCAGGCCAAAATTGAGGCAGATACTTTTGGCATGGCCAATGTGCAGATAGCCGTTCGGCTCAGGCGGAAATCGGGTGATGATGTGCTGGCAGCGGCCTGCCTTCAGGTCTTCCTCAATAATTTCTTCAATGAAATTGAGACTGCGTTCTTCTTTTTTAATGGTTTCTGGCATAAGTGGGCAAAGATAATAATTATGAAGTGAGCTTTTGAGCCCTGATTGATCGTCCCTTGCGACGCTCCTCCCGATAGCTATCGGGACATCGTACCGTATTTCTGTTCATCTTTTTGCACCTGCTGACCCGATAGCTACCATGCAGTCAAATGCTGCCTGTGCTGTATCGCAAATTCATGATAGTTCACACCCTGTGTGGTGCAAATTTTTGAGGGGGATGCTTAAGCCGTGTTGCCGCTGCAAAATCTTGCTTCGCTTGCTGAAGAAAAAGCCCAATCAAGGCTCCGGAGGATGAACGGAGCCCCGAACATTCGGGGCAACAAAAGCCTCATCAGGGAACTTAAGCCGGTTTCAAAATTATCTTATCAAAATAACCAAAATAAAAAACAGGGCCTTTGTATAAAGACCCTGCTGCTTTATTTCAATTAACCAACTTACTTTACCGTCAGCGTAAAAGTTTTTGTAACCGTTTTGCCGCAGTTGGAATAGGTAAACGTAACAGTGTAAGTGCCGCCGGAAACGGGAAGCAGGTTGATGCTGCCATCGGCGCTTTTTGAATAACCGTACGATGCACCGGCAGGTGCGGTAACCGAACTGGTAAGCACACCGCCCGGGCAGGGATCGCCGGTAACTACGGGAGTGAACTTATAAATCTTTCCGCCATCCATTCCGGTGAGTGTGTTGCCGGCAGCATAACCTGAATACTTCTTTTCATAATTGCCGCAGGCAGGCTTATACACCCAGGTGACAAGAATATCCAGCTTGGGATTGCTTTTGTCGCAGCAGTTTTCCATGGGGGTGTCCACCGGCACGTTTTCTACCGGCGGGGTGAAATTGGCAACCGGTATAGGCGGCAGCGGTATGTAAGCTGCAATTTCAGCAAGTGTTTGCGCCGAAATATTGCCGGCCAGGTAGGCTTTCATCAGGTACGAGATGAGCGAAAAAGTTTCGCCGTCAAAATGAAACACATCGTACACAGCCTGCTCTATCAGGTTCTGGTCAAGTTTTTCAAGAACAGCGTAAGCCTTGTGTGCAAGCCATGTTTTGCGGCCGCGGATATCGGGCAGGCCTTCGCTGGTGGTATCCTCGTAAGCCACCAACTGGCGCATCTGGCACATATTGGCCACGGTGGCAATACCCTGCCTGAACTGGGCAAGCGTGGAATAAACGGGTCTTGTTTTAAATCCAAAATCATCATCATGAGGGTTGATAACTTCTTTTTTACAGGCAAAGAATAATATCATAGCCACTGCAAAAAAGCCAAGCATGGTTTTAGTGAGTAATTGTTTCATAAAAAAAATTTTTAAGTTTTTTAATTAGTTTCCGGTGTTATATCAACAGGAGGTATGGCGTGTTACCGGGTTACACAAAAATTTTATGAAACAGATGGAGAGAATAAAAAGAGAATAAACCAACAGGCCTGTTTGCAATAAACCTAATCTTAAAAAGTTGAAAATTACTTATTGACAACAGACGCAGCCCCTGTCTTTGCGTTTTTAATATTCAGCCTGTAGCGCAGTACCGCTTCATCATTATAAAAAAT
>CAZDUO010000116.1:0-9703 GCA_964508655.1 uncultured Chitinophaga sp.
TCTTTGAATCCAGGTCGAAAGAAGCGATAAAGGGCAAATCGCCTTTGGGTGAAGCACCGGTGTTGTTGTTCATCATTATTTTGTCGCCATCCTTGCTCATCTTAATTACTTCACGCCCCCACTGGTTTTTTTCCGTGATGGGATTGCCAGGGCTGGAATAAGCATCGGTTGTGTTTCGTTCGATCAGTGTTTCCAGCGTGCCGGTGGAGGGATTGTAACGGCTGATTCTTGTCAGCTGTTTGTTGAAGAGGCCTTCGTTGACAAGAGCGAGGGTGGCATTACCCCATTGTGTGCCGCGGTAGCGCATCTGGGTTTTAAAAAGCATTGCCGGCTGACCTGTGAATGGAGCGCTGAGTGCATACACAGCATCATGGTATTCTGTTTTTTTATTTATCATGCCGCTGTCGAGCGGTTCGCACCAAACCACAGTAGCAGCTTCATCATCCCTCCAGTCAAAACTGCGGGGCAGGTTCTGTACATTGTCGCGGCCGCTGGGCGCTGTTTCTGATGAAGGTAGTGCAGCCAGCAGCTTTATTTGTTTGCCGGTTAAGTCGGTAATGACTACGGAAGCCGGAAATCCATTTGCCGGAACCAGGTAGGAGAATGGCTTTTTGATTAATCGCAGCAGCAAATATTTTTTATCGGGAGAAATGCTGAAGCTGCCATAAATGGCGGGCTGCCCGATTTTGGTTTCCACGCCGTTTATATTTTTTACCAGCTGGGTGGTTGCATAAAACTCAAAGAGTTTTTCGTCGTATGGATTTTTAACAAGGTCCTGGAACGTGGGGCGTGGAGAAGCCTTGCCATAATTTTCCTGGATGGTGGGTCCGTCGGGCATCGGGGGTTTTGGCGGAGCGGAAGTGGCGGGTTTTAGAGCAGTGCGGTATAAAATTGTATTATCATCCAGCCACTGATAACCGCCCATGAGGGTGTTCAGCGGCTGCTTGTTTATTTTTATTGCCTGCTTTGCCGCCAGGTCTATTACATACAAATCAATACGAGAATTGGTGGTATGGGTAAATGCAATTTTTTTATCGTTGGGACTCCAGCTGATGCTGCCGGCTTTCAGTGGTGAGGGAAGTCCGCTAATTTTAAATTCTTTACCTGAAGCTACGATTTTGAGCCAGATATCGTTGATAAAATTCTGGCGGCTGGGTGCAAAGTTGTTGGGGTTGATGCGAAGTCCCGCTATGCGCAGCTCGGGCTGGGCCAGTTCTTCCACGGAAGGATAACTGTCTCCCTGGCTGAACAGGAGCCACTCCGCTTTATCATCGGCGCTAACGTTTGGAGTAGGTTTTACAAGAATTAAATCCATGATTTCTTTCGGAGGCGTTTTGTAGCCATCCTGTGCAACGAGTGTTGCTGAAGCAACCAGCAGCAGTTGGAAGAAAAGTTTTTTCATGTGTGTGTGTTAGGCCTCACCTCTTAGTCTCCTCTCCTTGAGTAGAGAAGAGGCCGGGCTTTTGTAAATTATTCAATAATTGTAAGTAAGCATTTTGACTTTTTATTCATTACTCATCATTGTAATCTTTAATTTCTTTTTTAGCTTTTATCATACAGGTATTTCAACTTTTAAATACTAATTCAGCAATGAAAGGAATGTTCCGGTAACTCCCCTTTAGGGGTCGGGGGTTTTATTGGGTGTGTACACCCGCACCCAATCCACCTCCATTCGTTGCGGCCAGATGCTGTCGTCCACGCCTTTTTGCCCGCCCCAGTTGCCGCCAACGGCAATGTTCAGTAAAAGATACATTTTATTATCAAAAGGCCACGCTTCATACCCGCTGTGTTCATTGGTAAAAGTGAAATATACATTGCCATCCCCCGATACTTTGACGATGTCTTTATTCCATTCCACCGCATACACATGAAAATTTTCCGAACAATCGGGCACCATAGTGAAAGCGGTTTTTTGCGTGCCGATGCTGTGGTAATATTTTTTGCAGTGAACGGAGGCATGAATTTTTCCCTGGTCGTAACCCACATGCTCCATGATGTCAATCTCCCCGTCGTCGGGCCATTTAAGGGGAGTGGTGCTGCCCAGCATCCAGATGGCCGGCCAGGTGCCCACGCCTTTGGGAAGTTTTGCCCGCACTTCAATTTTTCCGTACTGCCACCCGATAGATCTCGGGTCGCCCTTGCCTTTGGTCACCAGCCTTGCTGACGTGTAATTTTTACCCTGCCAGTTTTCTTTTCTTGCTTCAATAACAAGCAGGCCATTTTCAACCCGGGCATTCTCCCATCTTTTTTCAGTGTAAAACTGCAGTTCATTATTTCCCCAGCCATGCCCGCCCACATTGTAATTCCATTTGGTGGAATCAGGCAGACCGGTGTAGTTGAATTCATCGCTCCATACCAGCTTCCATTCCGTCGAGGGTTTATCTGTTGTATCGGAGAAAAATAAAATGAAAAATATCCAGGTAATAAAGAAAGTGTGCTGCATCCGGACCCATGGTTTGCACCGAAGTTACAGAGGGATGCAGGCAATTATTTCACCATTTGTAAAATTTTATTGCAGACAGGGCAGAACCTATCTTAAAAATAAAAAATCACAACACAGTGGCACAGAGTATAGGAGTTACACTGAGAGTTTACCTCTGAAACAGTATCTCTGTGCAGCTCAGTTTCTCATAATCTCTGTGTTAAGACTACTTTTGAGATAAGTTGTAGTTATTTTCGTGTCCGCTAATGCCTTAATTTTATCCCAAACATGTTATATGAATCGCTTCCCGCTTATACTTATTACGGTTTCCATTTTTATTCTCAGTTTTTGCGCCGGTGATTCTTCAGAAGAAAAGGAAACTGTTGTACAAACAGATAATGGCGGCATCACGCTGCCGGCAGGTTTTACCGCCACAGTATTTGCCGATAATCTTGGCGTCGTTCGCCATATTGTTGCCAGCAGCAACGGCGATGTGTTTGCCAAGCTGGAAGATTTGAATGGAGGCCGGGGTATTTTACGGCTGCAGGATAATAATAAAGACGGTGTTGCAGAAACTATTACCGGCTTCGGTAATTATATCGGAACCGGCATTGCCATTAAGAACGGTTACCTGTATGCTTCTTCAAACGAAAAAGTGTATCGTTATAAATTAAAAGACAATGGCGATGTGGATACGGCAGGTGAACTGATTGTGACCGGGCTGGTAAACCGGCGGCAACATGCATCCAAATCCATCACGCTGGATAATGCCGGTAATATTTATGTAAACATTGGGGCGCCGTCCAACTCCTGCCAGGAAAAAGACAGGCAAACTGGCTCAAAAGGAATGGACCCTTGCCCGATACTGGAAACAGCCGGCGGCATCTGGCAGTTTAAAGCGGATAAACAAAACCAATCGTATGCTGAAGGTATCCGTTATGCGACGGGTTTAAGAAACATTGTCGGGCTCGACTGGAACAATGAAGTGAATGAACTGTACGTAGTGCAGCACGGCCGCGATGATCTCAACCGTCTCTATCCCGATTTGTATTCAATAGACGAAAGTGTGGAATTGCCGGCAGAAGAAATGTTTTTGGTAAAAAAAGGGATGGACTTCGGCTGGCCGTATTGTTATTACGATCATCTTCAAAAGAAAAAAGTCGTGAGCCCTGAATACGGCGGCGACAAAAAAAGATCTGACCGATGCAATGAAAAAGGAATGCCAATCTATGCTTTTCCGGGTCACTGGGGGCCGAATGCTTTGCTGTTTTACACTGCTGATAAGTTTCCGGCAAAGTATAAGAATGGTGCATTCATAGCCTGGCATGGCTCATGGAACCGGGCGCCGCGGGAGCAACAGGGATATTTCGTAACCTTTCTGCCGTTTAAAAACGGAAAGCCCAACGACGAGTATGAAGTGTTTGCCGATGGATTTGCCGGGGCCAATAAAACACCGCAAGGCGCCACCTGGCGGCCATGCGGCCTGGCACAGGGGCCCGATGGTTCATTGTTTATTTCCGATGACCAGAAAGGAAGAATCTGGAAAGTGACGTATAAAAGCAATTGATGTAATCTATGAAACGAAAAATCCTGTTTTTATTCTCCCTGTTTGTATTTTTCATTCTTGTGGGCTGGCAACCCTCTCCTGCGCCCAAAATAATTATGGACAGGGGGAAAAAAGTTTATGACCAGCACTGCCTCAGTTGTCACATGGATAACGGCTTGGGCGCCCCGCGGATGAGTCCTTCGCTGTCGAAATCAAAATTTGTTGTAGGCACCAAAACAAAAGCCATCCGCATTGTGCTGCGCGGCAGCGATGAATTTGCCGATATGCCGGAGCGGAATTTCAAAAACCCGATGGCGCCGCTCAATAATCTTACCGACCAGCAGATTGCCGATGTGCTCACTTACGTACGAAACAGTTTTGGAAACAAAGCAAGCATCATTACACCGGGCGATGTAAAGTATGTGCGGGCAAGAACAAAACTTTAAGCCCGTCATTTACGGTAAGTAAATCCTTTCGGTGCTTTCAGTATACCCGGGTCATACATATTTATATAAAGTCTGATTGGCTTTTCCAGCCCGGTGTATTTTATTTCATAAATATCCAGCATGGCATACCCCATCAGGCCGTTTTCACTGGGCGTAGCACAACAACTTCCCAGCCGGTTATAAGTAATGCTTTCACTGTTGGGGCCCAGCAGTGCATTCAGGTATCTTCTTTCGTTGGTGGGACCCGAAGCGCCGCCGCCCACTTTAATAGGGTTCTTCTGGTCATATCCATAAGTGGAGTCGTCAGAAATGCCTTCGAGAAGAAACGTGTTTTCATCAAGCATTTTGGCATTCAGTTTTTTCAATGTCGGGTTCCCTGCGGGTGATGATGAAGCTGAAGATTTTTCTGCCGAGGCTGTTGAAGATTTTTTCTGTGAACTGCAGGAGAGCAGTATTGCTAATAAGAAAACCGCGAAGACTGCAATCAATGATTTCATAAAATTTTTTTTAATGGTTAAGGTATTTTATAAAGTATTCCGTTTTTCATCACCAGCCTCACGTTCCTTATGTTTTTAATATCCTGCCCCGGGTGGCCTTCCACAGCCACCAGGTCAGCAAACAACCCTTTTTTTATCCGACCAATTTTTTCAGCATAACCAAATACATCGGCATTTACCGATGTGGCAGACTTCAGCACATCAAGCGGGTTCATTCCGTACTCCACCATCAACTCCATTTCTTTGGCATTATCACCGTGTGCAAACACGCCCACATCACCACCCATACAGATGGTAACACCGCTCTTTAGTGCAAGGGAAAAACTTTTCCTTTTATCGGCAATTCGTTTCGGGTCGGGGTCAATTCCTTTTTTCCATCCTGCATATTGCATAATAGATTCTCCCGCCGAAATGGTAGGACACAGCGCCACGCCTTTTTCTTTCATCAGTTGAAACACTTCTTCTGTACCTCCGTCGCCGTGTTCAATAGTGGCCACGCCGGCTAGTGTCGCCCGCTTCATTGCTTCTGGTGTCACAGCATGCGCCACCAGTTTTCTTCCACTGCTGTTGGTTACTTCTGCAGCTTTCTTTAGTTCATCCAGCGTAAATGTTGGCTGTGCTTCCTGGTAAATGCCCCAGCGGTAGTCAGCATACAGTTTTATAAAATCAGCGCCCTTGCCAATCTGGGTTCTTATTTCCTTTATCAGCGCATCTTCGCCGTCAGCTTCGGCAGCGCCTATTATGTTTTCATTATCGGCAGAGAGTTTCGGGCCATAGCTCCCCGTTGCCACTATAGCCCTTGTGGCTATTATCATTCTGGGCCCGGGCGTCAATCCATTCATTATTGATTCTTTCAATCCCACATCATCATACATAGCTCCTTCAGTTCCCAAATCTCTCACAGTTGTGAAACCTGCCATCAGTGTGGCCCGTGCATGATTCACGGCACGCACCAGCCGCTCGGCCCGGCTTTCTTTCAGCACCTGGTCGTTCCAGCTTGTTTCGTTGTAGGGATGAAGAAATAAATGGGAGTGACCTTCCACCAGGCCCGGCAGCAGGGTCATTCCTTTCAATTCTATTATTTCAGTGCCTGCCGGCAGTTTGAAATTCATCGGGCCTGCTTCTTCAATCAAATTATTTTTTACCAGTACCACCCAACCGGTATGTATTTCTTCGCCATCAAATACCCGGTCGGGTTTCAGCAAAATATATTTATCGTTTGATTGTGATTTCAGCTGGAGGAACAGCAAGCACAGCAGGGGAGTAAAAAAAGATTTCATGCAGCCATTTTTGCGAATCGGTTTTAAAACTAAAAATTTTATTTGCTAAAAAGAAAATCTATTCCAATATTTGCATTGCAATGAAACAAATGACAGCAAATTACTGGTGGTGGCATACAAACTCATCCGGGGTTCTGTAAGGTCATTACGGTATTGCTGATTTTATATTCAGACCCCGACTAATCTCGGGGTTTTTTATTTGGCAGCCGGCCGGCGGATCTCCGATTAAGCTAATTTGCGACGCTCCGTTCAACGCCTGTGCTGCTATGAAACAAATCGGAAAGGCATGAAAAAAATCGAAATTCAAACCACCTGCAAAAAACTGCTGGCCGATGTATATACACCGGTGAGCATTTACCTGCGGCTGCGTGACCGCTTCCGCGATACCATCCTGCTGGAAAGCACCGACTATCACACAGTGGAAAACAGCTATTCTTTTATTTGTGTAAATGCCATCGGTGGTATTGAAATCACTTCACTGCAGAGTATTGAGTTCAAACTACCCGGAGAAAAACCTGAACGGGTTTCCATCACTGAGATCATGCAGGTGCCTCAGCTCATCTGGAATTTTGCCAACCGCTTTGAAGCGCTTCCCTCCGAATCAAAGGAAACCCGGTTTGCCCAGGGATTGTTTGGCTATTCCACGTACGACGCAGTACAATTCTTTGATACTATTAAACTCACCACTCACCACCCGATAGCTATCGGGTCACCACTCACCACCGCTATACCACTCATGCGTTACCGCCTTTACCAGTACGTCATCGCCTTCAATCATTTTAAAGACGAACTGTTCATTTGCGAAAACCATATTAAAGGAATCGAAAGCGAATTGCCGCTGCTGGAGTCGTTTATCCGCAGCAAAGATGTACCGGTGTACCCGTTCAGCAGAAAAGGAGAGGAAACATCCAACATGAGCGATGAAGATTACATGGACATCGTGAAGAAAGGAATTGCAGGCTGTCATCGCGGCGATGTGTTCCAGATAGTGCTGAGCCGGCGGTTTCAGCAAAGCTTTACCGGCGACGAATTCAATGTGTACCGCTCGCTGCGCAGTATTAACCCGTCGCCATATTTGTTCTTCTTTGATTATGGCGATTATAAGTTGATGGGTTCTTCGCCGGAATCGCAGCTGATAATTAAGGATGGCAAAGCCGTGGTGCATCCTATTGCGGGCACTTTCCGCCGCACCGGTGATGATGATAAAGATCACCTGGCTGCAGAACTGCTGAAAGGCGATAAAAAAGAAAACGCCGAACATGTGATGCTGGTTGATCTTGCCCGTAACGACCTGAGCCGCCTGTGCGATGATGTAGGTGTGGAGCATTACAAAGAAATTCAATATTACAGTCATGTCATTCACATGGTAAGTGAGGTGACCGGCAAGGTGCGGGCCGGCAGCAACCCGTTTGAACTGCTGGCAAAAACATTTCCGGCAGGCACCCTCAGCGGTGCGCCGAAAATAAAAGCCATGGAGCTGATTGATAAGTTCGAGCCGACAGCAAGAGGTTATTACGGCGGCGCTATCGGCTTCATGGGTTTCGACGGCAGTTGCAATCATGCCATCATGATCCGCACTTTTCTGAGCAGAAGCAATACGCTGTATTACCAGGCCGGTGCCGGTATAGTAGCGGCCAGCAAACCGGAAAGTGAATTGCAGGAGGTAAATAATAAATTGGGAGCTTTGAAAAAAGCAATAGAATTCGCAGAAAACATTATTTAGAACATTTTCAATGATCAATTTGCTGTCTTAAAAATTGAAAATTGAACATTGAGAGTTGGACATTAAACATTAAAAAAATACGACGATTGAAAATTTTAGTATTCGACAACTACGATTCCTTCACCTACAACCTGGTGCACCTGGTGGAAAAAATTACGCACCAGAAAGCGGATGTGTACCGCAACGACCAGCTGCCGCTGGAGAAGGTGAAGGAGTATGATAAAATTATTTTATCACCCGGCCCCGGTATTCCTGAAGAAGCGGGATTGCTGTTGCCGCTGATAAAAGAATATGCACCCACAAAATCCATTCTCGGTGTTTGCCTCGGTCACCAGGCAATTGGTGAAGCATTTGGAGGAAAGCTGGTGAACCTGAGTTCAGTGTTTCATGGAGTGGCGACGAAAGTGAGAGTCGTGAGTCGTGAGCCGTCAGTCGTGAGTAATGTGGATGATGCACGTTTAACGACTCACCTTTGCCGGAATCTGTTTGATGGTTTGCCCAATGAGTTTGAAGCTGGCCGGTATCATTCATGGGTGGTGAGTAAAGAATGTTTTCCGGCAGAGCTTGAAATTTCTGCCGAAGATGCGAATGGAATGATTATGGCTTTGCAGCATAGAACTTTTGATGTGCAGGGCGTACAGTTTCACCCGGAGAGTGTGTTGACGCCGATGGGGGAAGATATACTTCGCAACTGGCTTGGAGGATAATTTGAAAATTTCGCAATTTGAAAATTTGAAAATGGTGTTTATGAAAAAAATTCTTCAATTTTTATTCGAGCACAAAACACTCAGCCGGAAGCAGGCTAAGGAAGTGCTGGTCAATATCGGCAAGGGTGTTTACAACGAGCATGAAATTACTGCCTTCATGACCGTGTATTTAATGCGCAGTATTACCATTGATGAGCTGATGGGTTTTCGGGATGCGCTGCTTGAACTTTGTGTGCCGGTATCGCTCAATGGTCACCAGACCATTGACATTGTTGGTACGGGCGGTGATGGAAAAAACACATTTAATATTTCCACGCTGAGCTGTTTTATTGTGGCAGGTACAGGTCAGAAAGTTGCCAAACACGGCAACTACGGCGCTTCATCCATCAGCGGAGCGTCGAATGTGATGGAGCAGCTCGGTTATAAATTCAAAAATGAAAATGAACAATTAAAAAGGGAAGTGGAAGAAACGAATATCTGCTTTTTGCATGCTCCGATGTTTCACCCGGCACTGAAAACTGTGGGACCGATTCGTAAGAATCTCGCCATGCGGACCTTCTTCAACATGCTGGGCCCGATGGTAAACCCGGCTCACCCGAAGTTTCAGCTGGTGGGAGTGTTCAGTCTTGAAATGGCACGGATTTATAATTACCTGCTTCAGCAGACAGAAAAATCATTTACCATCATTCACAGCCTCGATGGCTATGATGAAATTTCCCTGACCAATGATACCAAAGTGATCACCAATGAAGGCGAGAAAATCATGACTCCTGAACAACTGGGTAAAAGAATGGTGGAACCGGCCGATATTTACGGCGGCAGTTCGGTGGAAGAGGCCGCAAAAATTTTTACAAAGATTCTGAAAGGCGAGGGCAGCTGGGCGCAGAATGCCGTGGTGCTGGCCAATGCCGCGATGGCGCTGCATTGCACCGGCAATTATAAAAGTTATGATGAAGCATATAATGCGGCCGTGGAGAGCCTCGAAAGCGGGAGGGCGGAGAAGTGTTTGAAGAAACTGATTGAGTTGAATTGTTAGATGGCCTGCCCACCGAAGCTGCCAGCTGCTTTCAAACTGTGTCGGA
>CAZDUO010000117.1:0-9701 GCA_964508655.1 uncultured Chitinophaga sp.
TGACAAGGGTTTCAGACGATTTGAACCGCTTTTTCTAAAAACCGAGGAAAACAGGCGAAGGAATAAACCGGATCAATACGGAAAAATATATTCGCTTGAAAAACTGAAGTAAACCTATTTTTTTATTCCCAAAACCTCTGCCATTATTATTTCATCCAAAGGTTCATTTCTGGCAGCGGAATCAAGAAAGCTTTTTTCAGCCGGGTGATTTCGTAACCGGGTATGGAAAAAGTTTTTCCAAAATCAAAGCCAATGGCACCTATTTGCTGCGGCCGGCTCAATGAATAAAGCAGCAGGACTTTTTTGATAAAATAACACTATGGATTCCTTTTTTTAATATTTTCAAAAAAAATAAGTCAATGAGTAATAGAAACAGCAGAAGAGCATTTATCAGGATAGTTTTGTTAGCCGGGGCTGGCATTGTATCGGCGTCGGCCAAAAAAAGTCAGAAGGCGGTATACAAACGCATTATGATTTACACGGCAGTCCCCGGAAGAATTTTTGAAAACACAGCACAAGCCCGGGAGCTGATGCTGCAGGAAGTGATAACAAATGCAGATGGGCAAAAAGTAATTTTTGTACTTTCAAACAAGATGAAAATAGAATATCAGTACACAGACAATTTCCGGAAAATAGCAGGACGGGGATTGCGGGAGGCGATGAAATTTAAAATACTCGTATCCTATTCATTGTTTAAAATATGCAAAGAGAATAAAGCAAAAATAACCGGCTGCGATGACGACCGCTTTCAGCGCCAACATTTCCTGGAAGGACTGGAGATGGGCAAATTTGCAGAACTGGTTGACAACCTGTAATGGAACACAGCACAACAAAAAAAGAAAAAATGATAAAAAAGACTGACGGCCCGGAGGAAAGTTTTTTAAAACCGCTGCTGAAACAATACCTGGCCCCTGCCGGGGTAGGCGTTTTAATAGGGGCAGCCGCAACGCTTTCCACTACGCTGCCCAAAATTTTTGATTCGGCCAAAAAAATTTCAGCCGAAAAGCGGAAACTGAAAATAATAGAAGCTGATATTTCGGCCTATTCAAAAGTGGTTTCCCGCTTTCGGGAAATATTGCCCAAAGAGGATATGCTGAGATTATTTCCTGACGATGCAAAAACACTCTATATCTATGACCGGCCGGGGTCATCAGAAGACGACAGGGTTTCTGTTTCTTTAAAACAAAGCAGCGAAGGGGCTTATTTTTTATGGACGGAGAGTTCCTATAATTCTGAACTGGCAGCAGCAAGATTCGGGAAATGGCTTACAAGAAGCGAGGCTATGCTGTGGGCGCAATCGTATATTCCGCTTGTTGAATTTAAAAAAATT
Organism: uncultured Chitinophaga sp.; assembly: GCA_964508655.1. Lineage (GTDB taxonomy): Bacteria > Bacteroidota > Bacteroidia > Chitinophagales > Chitinophagaceae > VBAS01. The sequence continues at coordinate 1,331 of CAZDUO010000117.1, forward strand.
TTCGATACCGAAGATGTGAACTATATAGATACAACAATTAAAATTGATTTGTATTAGACGGACGGATCCCGCTTCCCGATATGTAAAAACTTAGATTTATTGCAGTACCGGCTTTTTGTTTATCACCTCTGCCATTATCATTTCATCCAGTGTCTCTTTCCTGGTGGCCGGGTCAAGAAAACGCTTATTCAGTCTTGTGATTTCGTAATCGGGAACAGAAAATGTTTTGCCAAAAACAAAACCGGCAGCATCAATCTGCGGCTGCAGGCTTTTGGAATAAACCAGCCAGCATTTTTTTCCTGTTTGTAAAAGCGAATCATTATACACCTGCCGCAGCGATGCGGAATAAAAATTATACGAAGAGCTGAAAGTAACGGGCCAAAAATAAACATCTTTCGGGTCGGCAATATCCTTCGTTTTATCGGCCAACGATTTGCCGCCCTGCCAGGTGAGAAGCTGCGGATAAAAATTTGTATTGAGTAAAAAGAAAAACAGTGCGATAGCCGCCACAGATACCGCTACTGCTTTTTGAACCAAAGAAAAAAGCCTGCTGAACAGATAATAAAAAACCACAGTAAGAAAAGCCATCAATCCCGCAAACAAAAAATAATTTTTGACGGGGAATGCCCATGTGTTTATCAATACGGTGGCTGCAAGCAACAGAACAACGGCAGTTGTTTGAAGAATAAAAAAAATTTTTTGCCACTTTTCATTGTTCCAATGCTGCGCAAAAAAATGTGCGGCCATCAATGCGGTGGCCGGCGCCAGTATGGGCATATAGTGGGGTAATTTGAAATTGGAAAAATTTATCAGCAGCGCCAGCAGCAGGAAAACTCCTGTGCTCAGCCACTCTTCTTTGCGCAGGAAAAAATTTTTTACCCGCAGCACAACGGCGAGAAGCGCTACAAAGCACCACGGCGCAAAGGTCCACAGGAAAGTGTGCAGGAAAAAGAATTTATCTTCTTTGCCCAAAGCGCCGCCAAAACGTTCGTGCCCGCTGATGCGGTCGAAGCTGTGGCTCCACAAAATATATTTCACACCGTTCACCCCCTTCATGCCCTGCGAAATTTTTTCGGGGTGAAGATTAAACTGCAGGTAATAGCAATACAGCACCGGCGATATAAAAAGTAAAAACAGGAAGATTACAACCAGCCAATGCCAGTCAAAAAACAGACGCCACTGTTTTTTATATAAAATATAAAAGAAGATACCGGCTACCGGCGTGACCAAACCCACATGACCCTTGGTGGCAAAACCAATGGCAAGTCCGAGAGCTGAGCCAAAGAGAAAAATAAATTTTCTGTGATGCACATAAGCCACCAGTTGCCAACTGGCAAAAGCAATGGCGGCGGTGAGTATGGCATCCATCCGCACATCGTTGTTGGCAAGTATGAGGCAGAACGAAGAAGCGGCAATCAACGCAGCAAGCTTGCCCGTTTCGTGGTTATACAGTTCTTTTCCCAAACGAAAAACAGAATACGTACCGAGGATGGTAAAGAGGAACGAAGGAAACTTGTACGCAAAACCCGTGACACTGAAGATGTGATAGCTCAGTGCCGATATCCAGAAAAGAAAATGCGGTTTATCAATATAATCGCCGCGATGGTCAACCAGGTTTACATAATCGCCGGTGAGGTACATGCGCAGGCCGATATTGGCATGATGCGCCGAGTCGTTATCCATCAGGGGTACAAAAAGCCCGGCGATATAAACAATACCAAGTAATGAATAAAGAAAAATATATGTGGTGCGGGAGATGATCGGTTGCAAGAAAAAAGTTTTGGCAAAACTAAATGGTTTGCAGCAACTCTTTCACCTTGTCGCGGATAAGATCTCTCACTTTATTAAACGCTGCAGGCTCCATGTTTTTGGGGTCGGGTATTTGCCAGTCAATAAATTTTTTAGCCGGCATCCAGGGGCAGGCATCGCCGCAGCCCATCGTCACCACGGCATTAAAGGGAGCAAACTGCTTTACTTCTTCCAGTGATTTACTTGCGTGATTGCTTAAATCATAACCGAGTTCTTTCATCGAAGCAATTGCTTTGGGATTCACAATACCGGATGGTTTGCTGCCCGCACTGAAGGCTTCCACACTTTCTCCACCCAGCATAGTGGCAAATGCCTGGCTCATTTGAGAACGGTTGCTGTTTTCCACACACACAAAAAGGAGTTTCTTTTTCATGCCTGTAAATTAAATAAAACTCCGCAAGCGGTTGTGCTGCTGCGGAGTTTTTTACCGTCACTTAATCAACCATACCGCCGCAGCATCCACATCCGCAGCCGGGGTCTTTTTGCCTTGTTGTTTTCATGGCTTTACTTTTATTTAAAAAAATAGTTCCAAAAAAAAGTTTTCATACACTCCGTCAGCAGGACCGGCAGATTAGCAACAACCGCTGCCGGGTTCACAGCATTTTCTTTCGTCCTTGGCCGGCTTTTCCGCATACACGGTAATGCTGGTTATTCTCACTTTGCCTTTTTTGTATTCACTGATTTCTTCGGCTGTTACATACTCTGCAAGTATTTCATCGGGTATGGTTATCGTTTTATCTTTTTGCAACGTGATATTGGTAAAACCGGCTTCTTCAATTATGCCGAGGTATTCATTTTTCTGCATGGCGCCGCTTACGCAGCCCGCATACAGTTCGGCTACCTCTTTCCATTTGGAAGGTAACTCACCTTCCAGCACAATATCAGAAATGGAGAAATGACCGCCGGGTTTCAGCACCCGGTAAATTTCGCTGAACACCTTGTGTTTGTTGGGTACCAGGTTCAGCACACAGTTGCTAACAATCACATCAGCTTTATTGCTGAACAGCGGCATGCTTTCAATGTCGCCGTGGCGGAACTCCACGTTGTTATACCCGAGTTTTACCGCATTCTCTCTTGCCCGCGCAATCATGGCTTCGGTAAAATCAATGCCGATTACTTTCCCCTTTTCACCGGTAATTCTTCTTGCAATAAAGGCATCGTTGCCGGCGCCGCTGCCCAGGTCAACCACCGTATCGCCTTCTTTAATTTTTGCAAACTCAGTGGGCAACCCGCAGCCAAGTCCCAAATCAGCATCAGCTACATAGCCATCCAGCTTTGAATAATCATCGGCCATAATGTTGTAAACATCATCACCGCAGCAGGCAGTGGCGCCACAGCAGGAGGCTGCATTTGCCGATTTGGATTGCGTGGCAATCTGTGAATACTTTTCCTTGACCAGGTCTTTGATTTCAGTTTCTGTTTTCATGACGTTACTTTTTATTTTGTTTAATTGATTATGAGCCGGCATTTTAATCACTACACAGCTTCTGTTGCCTGTCCGAATAGATTTATCCGGTTTGGCGCTGACACGTATGCTGAAACAAGTCTATTCAGCCTGTCCGCAACAGCTTTTTTCATTTTGTGTTTTCAGCTTATTGAATAGAAAACTGAATGCATCTTTAAATTTTTCAAAAGCTTTCCAGTTGATGCAATAACAACTTCGCGGACCATCAATAGTGCCGTCAACCAGGCCGGCAATCTTCAGTTCCTTCAGGTGCTGGCTTACGGTGCTTTGCGCCAGCGGCAGCACATCAACAATCTGTCCGCAGATGCATTCATTTTTTTGCGCCAGCACTTTCAGTATGGCAATGCGGGCCGGGTGACTCAGCGCTTTGGCAAATGCTGCCAGCTCCTGCTCTTTCAGTGTAAACTCCTCTTTTTTGTGTATGGCCATTGGAATTTGTTATATGATTTATTTAATCCCTTATCGCAAATATACGATAAGGCACTTCAGACAAACAAATTTTACCCGTTATTTTTTAAAAAAAGTCAGCCGGCTGATTTTCTTTTAACAAAGGAGATGATTATCCCGCTGCCGATGATGCAGAAAATGCCGGTCCAGCTCATCCAGTCGGGGAAAGCATCGCCCAGCAGCATGCCGATAAAAACGGAATATATAATATTGGAATAACCAAAGATGGAAACGATGCCGGCTTTGTCCGCCCCGTAAGATTTGGTAACAAAATATTGACCAAATAGCGCTGCGAGGCCCATCAGTAATATCCAGAACCACTCAAACCCGGCAGGCATACGGAAATTAATAATGAAAAGACCGTCGGTTTGTATGCCGGAGGTGTAATGAATCATCATACTGATAAGTGGAACCAGGAAGCCACTCAGCAGGAATGAAAGCACAATCACTCTCGGGTCATAATATTTTGCAAGACGATGTACGGTAAGATAGGCGATAGCGGAAGTGATGCCTGATATCAGTCCGGCCAGGTGATAATACCAGGGCAGGTACATCACGGGTTTATAGATAAGCAGCATGCCGGCAAAGCCAAGTACAACTGCAAGCGCCACCCGTTTACCATGATATTCTCCAAAAAGAAAATAAGAAAATATAGCGATGAATAAAGCTGACGTGAGATTATAACTCATGGCTGTGCCCAGCGGAATGTGCAGGATGCAATACAGCAACGTGTAAAGTGCCAGGGTACCCATCAGTCCGCGAAAGGCAAGGCGCAGCGGCTTGCCACCCTGCTGCACCGGCGGTTTAATAAACAACCCGGGCAATAAAAAAAGTAAACCGACCGCATTGCGGTAAAACACCAGCTGTCCGGCATTAAAACTTTCTTTCAAAGCTTTTGCCGCGCCGCCCATTACGGAAAACCCCAATGCTGCCAGCAGCATAAAAGCTATTCCTTTGTATCGCGGATCATGTAGCATTGCGTTAAAGGTAAATGATTAACTTGTTTCTGAATATGCCGGTAATGTACATCATAGCGGGTCCAAACGGAGCAGGAAAAACCACGGCTGCAAAAACCATTTTACCGGATTATTATGGTGTGATACAGTTTGTAAATGCAGACGAAATTGCAAAGGGACTTTCACCGTTTGCACCCGAAACAGTAGCTTTCAAGGCAGGCAAACTCATGCTTAAAAGATTGCAAGAATTAATAGCAGAGAAAGAAGATTTTGGATTTGAAACGACACTAACTACACTTTCATATAAAAGACTTCTGAATCAGGCCAGGCAAAAAGGTTATTTTCTTTTATTTTTATGGCTCAGCAGCCCAGCCATCGCAAAACAAAGGGTGAAGAAAAGAGTGTCTGAAGGAGGTCACAACATCCCGGATGAAATTATTGTACGCCGCTTCCATAGAGGGATTAAAAACATTTCTTCGTTTCTGAATATTGCCCATGAATGGCTGATTATTGACAACTCGGCCGGTGATTATCAATGGGTGGCTAAAAAAGAAAAGGGCAAAACGGAAATTCTTAATTTTGAAGTATGGGAAAAAATAATGCTATAAAAAAGTCCTTTTCGCAATTGACAAAAGAGGGGCTTGAGGCTACCAGAAAAAAACTTGTAGCCGAAGAAAAAAAGAAACACGGCTACCTGGTAATTGCAGACAAACATGGCCGGGTAAAAAAAGTTCCCGCTTCGCAGCTCAGGTAATCTCAAATCTTCCTCAACCGCTCCACTGCTGCTTCCAGCGTTTCATTTTTTTTGGAAAAACAAAAGCGCACCACCTTGTTATCGGTTCCCGATTTGTAAAATGAAGAAACCGGTATGGTAGCCACGCCGAATTCTTTTGTAATGCGGATAGAAAAATCTTTATCCGTTTCATCGCTGATCCGGTCGTATTTAGCACAGATAAAGTAGCTGCCCCGGCTCTCCAGCATCGTGAACCGTGTAGCGTTCATCAGTTCAATAAAATAATCCCGCTTCTGCTGCATGAAGCTGCTGAGCGATAAATAAGCTTCTTTATTTTTCAAATACTCTGCCAGCGCCACCTGCGACGGTGTGTGGCAGCAAAAACAGTTGAACTGGTGTACTTTTCTGAACTCAACCATCAGTTCCGGAGATGTGATGCAATAACCCAGTTTCCAACCGGTGCAGTTATAGGTTTTGCCGAATGAAAAGCAAACAAAACTTCTTTCCAGCAAATCAGGATAACGCAGTACAGACTGGTGGGGGATGTTGTCAAATATGAGATGTTCATACACCTCATCGCACAGGATAAAAATGTTGCTGTCCTTCACAATCGCCTGCAGTTGCCGCATATCCTCTTCACGCAATACAGCGCCGGTGGGGTTGTGCGGGCTGTTCAGCATTAACATCTTTGTTTTGGGTGTTATCTTTTGCTTTACTTCTTCCCAGTCAATTTTATATTCCGGAAATTTCAAATCTACAAGCACCGGTATGGCTCCATTGATTTCAATATTGGGGATATAACTGTCATACGCCGGTTCAAAAACTATTACCTCATCGCCCGGCTGCAGCACGGTGGTAAGTGCAGTATAAATGGCATAGGTGCCGCCGGGAGTTATGGTGATTTGTGTGTCAGGAGAAACTCTTGTGCTGTAAAGAAATTCCACTTTTTCAGCCAGTGATTCCCGCAGTGGCATATAACCCTGCATGGGCACATATTGGTTCCAGCCTTTCCTCATCACTGCATATACTTTATCCATCAGTTCTTCGCTCATCGGGTAGTCAGGGTATCCCTGGCCAAGATTGATAGCGTTGTGCCGGCTGGCCAGCCCGCTCATCGTGGTAAAGATGGTGGTGCCGACGGAGGGGAGTTTGGATGTAATGTGCAAATGTGCCAATTTGAAAATTTGAAAATGAAACAATCAAAGAGGCATAAAATTAACAGAAATAGTTTTTCTGTCTTGGGGAATCAATGAGTACTATTTTATATCAATAAAGCACCAGTTGGTGAAGAACATCTTCATGGCATTAAACCCTACTCCTTCCTTGCCAACAGGAAAAACAACTGACGAAGAGGAATTGGGGACCGCATAACCTAAATAATAGGTTTTATTGTCTTTCAGGTTTTCTCCAACCTGTTTGCGGTATTGCAGCTTTTTATCTTTATTTATTACCGCTTCCGCCAACACAAGATTATAAGGATTGTACGTTGATTTTATTTTTTCATTCTCATTTTTAGCCAAATTTGTTTCGTTGTCATTGTAAAATATAACGATATCATCGCCCGACCGGGCAGTAAAAAAGCTGGCAGATGAATGCGACATGCCGGGCGCCTGTACTATTTGAATTGCTCCGGATCCGCTTCGCTGGCGTTTTGAAAATACGATTCGCCTGGGTACTATTACATATTCAAAAGATTTGCCGTTCAAATCCGGAAAAAAAGCGATTACCGGTCCCACATTTAAAGTGGTGGTGGCCACTGTGCTGGTCTGACCATTCATGTTGGGGGCTGATGTCGAAATAGAAATATTCACTTTTTCAGGACATCCAAGGATAGCTATGGTGCCATTGCCCAGTTCAACCAGGACGGGTGTAAAGGTAAACATGGCGTATTCTTTCTTGCGAGCTGAACCACCTCCTTTTTCGGAAATTGTTTGTATAAATTCGGGAGGAAATTCGTAAGCCATTTGCCTGGAAAGTTGTAAGGTACTGCAATCTAATTGTGAAATGAGCAGCCCGTTGCACGCATCATCATCCCCGCCTGATACCGAAGTAGCAGAATAAATGTAAATGCTTTTGCCATCCCGCGACAGGGTGACATTGGTGAAACAGGGATTTAAATTTCCGGAGGCTTTTAATGTTTTTTGGGATTTTTTACCATCCGGGCTGATGTAAACGATTTTTGTTTCATGTTCGGAATCGAGCACCATGCACTCCAGATTATCAGCGGTTAAAACGGCTGATGAAATTTGAAATTCTGAGTTGGGAATGGATACATTGGTTTGTTTTACTATGCTGAGGCTGTCATCTGCCACTAATGTCTGCAGGTTATTGGGCGACGATTTACAGGCAACAAGAATTTTCTTATTATCAGCAGAATTGCAGAAATATACCAGCCCCCCTTTTAACACTTCCATAATTTTGAAGATACCGACGTTTTCCTGCCGGATAGTGCAGATCTTTTTTGATTTTTTAATCGTTAAGCCGGTTTCATCCACCAGGGCCAAAAACAAACTAAAAGAAGTTTTGCTGTCGCTCTGAAAATAGGCCAGGAATAGTTGGTTGTTCAGCAGAAGCAGTTCGGGCATAAGGGGGCCGAAGGATTTTGAACCATTTTCAAGTTCAATCTCCTTTATCTTGTTCATACTCCTGTCAAACTTAGCAATGGTGATAGCGAACTTCACATCATAGAGTTTTGTAAACAACCACTTGCCCATACTAACCCCGGAATTAGTAGCAGTATAAAAACTATTCTTATGATACACCGAATGAGCTACCGTTTGATCTTTGTATTCTTTTTCCGCTATTTTAAAATCATCGGAAAAAGTAATCTGTGCATGCTGGCAATAGAGATTTAACGAAAGGAAAAGAACAAAGAAAGCCGGGAAAAAAAATTTCATAACAGGGTATTTAATTAAAGGTCTTTATTATAAGTCAAATATAACTTTCACGAAGGATCAGACC
>CAZDUO010000118.1:0-9257 GCA_964508655.1 uncultured Chitinophaga sp.
TTCCAGTTCGACAGCAACCGGATGGCGCATGAGTATTATGAGATGCTGTATAAGTGATACCTCCTGTCCCCCTAAAGGGGAGACTTAAGTCGGGTTTTCATTCATAATTTGGTTTTGAACCTTATCTGAAGCAGTAAGCCTTACATACATTGATTCCCTTTTTTTTGGCAAAGGTGTGCATAATAGAAAAGGGATGGATGATGCGGTAAAGGAAGGTGCTATACAAATTGTTCAATCAGGCTTTCTATCGTTACATCTGTTTCAAAAAAGTTCACCAGCTTATTAATCACTCCTTCCACCAATGCATCGGGACAACTGGCGCCGCTGGTAAGTAAAATTTTCACCGGTTCTTTTTCCGGCAGAAAATCCCGGGTGAGCAGTTCTTCTTTTGTGTGAAAATTATAATGCAATATTTCTTTGGGTGAAAGAATTTTTTCCTCGTTATTAATAAAGTAAACCGGCAGCTTTTCCTCACAGAGTTCAACCAGGTGGGTCGTGTTAGAAGAATTGTACCCGCCCACAACAATTGCAAGATCAGCATCTGTCTGCAGCATGCCGCTTACGGCCTGCTGGTTGTCGAGGGTGGCATAGCAAAGTGTATCCCGGGTGTCGGCAAACCGATCTTCAATATTTTCTTTTGTGAGATTGAATTTCTCCATCATCACCTGCTTCAGGTAATCGGCAATGGCCTGCGTGTCGCTGGCCAGCATGGTAGTCTGGTTTACCACGCCGATGCGCTGCAGGTCCTTTGTCACATCAAAACCTTTTGAATGCTGCCCGTTGAATTCTTCATAAAACTGTTCACCGGGATTTTTACCTGAAATGTATTTGGCCAGCTGTATTGCCTGCCCCATATCTTTTACCACTACGGATGGTGCATGTGCCGAAGCATGTGAAAAAGTAGCTCTTGTTTCCTCATGCCCGGGCTTGCCGTGAATGATGACGGTATAATTTTTCCGGGCAATCTGCTGGCTGCGGTTCCATACTTTTTCTACAAAGGGGCATGTGGTATTGTATTTTTCGGTGCGAATGCCCAGGCGGTTGATTCTCTCTTCCATTTCCAGCGTGGTGCCAAAGGCAGGGATGATGACGATGTCATCAGCCGTAAGCGTATCGGGGGAAATCAGTTGATGACCATAATTGTCCTGCAGAAACTGAACACCGTGCGCCTGCAGGTCTGCATTCACCTGTGGATTGTGAATCATTTCGCTCAGCAGGAAAATTCTTTTGCCGGTTTCGCGGTTTTCTTCCACCGTACGAAAAGCAATTTCAATGGCATTTTCCACTCCGTAGCAAAAGCCGAAATGGCGGGCAAGGAAAATCTGCAGCGGGCCAAAGTCGAGCAGGGTAGGGGTAAAGTCCTTCTTCAACCGGTCCTCTTCTTTTCGCCTTTTTTTAATGGCTGTAATCAGCGGGCTGCGGTAGATGATGGGTACATCGAAGCTTTTCATAGGACAAAGATAACTGGAATAGAACTGGCAGACCGGCTGATGAATTTACAAGGGATAATAATGATATTAGTAGTTTTTAATCCTCGTATAATAATAAAAGAAATTCTCCCATCCCCCCAACTCTTACTATTTTCACCCATTAGTAATTCTGTCAATTTATGCATCAGCATTTCTCCACGGTAGAATGGGCATATCATACCAACATTTATGAAGTAAACATCCGTCAATACACAGAAGAAGGAACACTAAATGCTTTTGCCGCTCATTTGCCAAGGCTGAGGGATATGGGATTGGAAACCCTTTGGATGATGCCGTTGCAGCCAATCGGCAAGCTGAACCGCAAGGGAACACTTGGCAGCTATTACTCCATCAGCGATTACACAGCGCTGAATCCTGAATACGGCACGCTGGATGATTTTAAAAACCTGGTGGAGCAGGCACATGCACTCGGCATGAAAGTCATCATTGACTGGGTGGCCAATCACACAGCCTGGGATCATGTGTGGACGCAATCACATCCTGATTTTTTTTCAAAAGATGAGGATGGAAATTTCCGCCCTCCATACCCCGACTGGGCGGATGTGATTCACCTGGATTATCACAATCATGATCTGTGGCAGGCTATGACCGAAGCTATGGCCTTTTGGGTAAAAAATTTTGACATTGACGGTTTCCGTTGCGATATGGCTCATCTGGTGCGGCTTGAATTCTGGGGCCATGCAAGAGCCGAACTCGACAAATTAAAAAAACTTTTCTGGCTTGCTGAAACCGAAGATCCGCATTACCACGAAGTGTTTGATGCCAGCTATACCTGGGAGTTTCTGCATGCCATGGAAGCCTTTTGGCGAAAGGAAGCCAGCATAGAAGACCTGTATGCTGTTTTGCAGAGATATAAAAGCAATTTTCCTGAAAATGCGCTACGCCTGTTTTTTACTTCCAATCACGATGAGAATTCGCACAGCGGCAGTGAATATGAGAGGATGGGGGAGGCGGCAATGGCTTTTGCAGTGTTGTGTGCTACCTGGGATGGTATTCCACTTGTATACAGCGGCCAGGAGCTGCCAAACAAAAAGCGGCTGAGGTTTTTTGAAAAAGACACTGTTGAATGGAAAGAAAAAAGTGAACTGCATGATTTTTACAAAACCCTGCTTCAGCTTCATACAAAGCATCCGGCACTCAGAGCTGCTGACGGAGAAACCATCCCTGGCAGATTGCAAACAGCCCGGGCGGATAAAATATTTGCTTACCACAGGAAGAAAGGCGAAAGGGAAGTGCTGGTACTGCTTAATTTATCACCGTATCCTATTGAATGTACTATACCGGATGAAAGAATGTCGGGTTTTTATAAAAATGTTTTTACTGGTGAAGAAATTCGTATCAACGGGGATACAAAAATTTCTCTCAGGCCATGGGACTGGCTGGTTGGTTCAAAATAAAAACCGCCTGGTATGCCGGGCGGTTCGATGTTTTTGGATTTTAAAATTATTCTTCGGATAAATTCAGCGGATAAGTATATGTACCCCGGTAGCCGGGATAAAATCCCTCCAGGCGTACTGTGCCGATTGCATTGTTAAGGATCTTACTTAATTCTTCAACAGATTTCACGTTTTTACCGTTTACACTTGTGATTACAAATCCATCGTCCATCTTTGTATTGCTCAGCTTACCGCCCTCCCTGATTTTTTTCACTACCACGCCACCGTTCACTTCGTATTCATCTGCTTTTTTTGAATCCAGTGTAACCAGGTCGGCACCCAGTTTAGCTTCAATATTTTCTGTTGATACTTCCGCCACTGTGCTTACTTTGCTCTTGAGTGTAACGGTGGTGTTGTATTCTTTTCCGCTGCGTTTATATGCAATCTGTATTTTATCATTGGGCCTGTATGAAGCAATTTTTGCAACCAGCTCTTCCCCGCTTGTCACGGGTGAGTTGTTTACTTTGGTTATCAGGTCGCCTTTTTTCAAACCGGCTGCATAAGCGCCGCCATCGGAAGGCACTGCTGTGATGTAAACTCCCTCGCTTTCTTTAATACCGAGTTCTTTCATCTGGTTTTCGGTCATATTGCCGGCAAACTGAATACCCAGGTAACCTCTTTGCACATCGCCAAACTCAATGATGTCGTTAATGATTTTTTTGGCCAGATTTACCGGTATGGCAAATGAATAACCGGCATAGGTGCCGCTGGGAGCAAGTATGGCGGAGTTAATTCCTACCAGCTTGCCATCGGTGGATACCAGTGCGCCGCCGCTGTTACCCTGGTTTACAGCTGCATCAGTTTGAATGAACGACTCAACGGGCATAGTACTTTGTCGGCTGTTGATGCCGATGGAGCGGCCAAGTGCACTCACAATGCCCGCCGTCACCGTGGTTTCAAGTGTCAGCGGGTAGCCGATTGCCAGCACCCATTGCCCCAGCTTTACTTCATCGGAATTACCATAGATAAGATAGGGAAAACCTGTGCCGTCAATTTTCAATACGGCCAGATCTGTACTCGGATCCTTACCGATTACTCTTGCCTTGTAGCTTTTTTTATTGTGCAGTGTTACATTTATTTCCTGGGCAATGCCGCCGTTTTCATCGCTTATCACATGGTTGTTGGTTATTATATAGCCGTCATCGCTAATAAGCACACCGCTGCCCGATGCTCTTTGTTCAGGTATAATCTGAGGTCCGAAATTGAAGAAGTCATCGAACCAGTCGTCAAACAGTCCGCGGTTTCGTCGGGGTAAATCATTGCTCACCTTGCGGGCAGGTATTTTTGTTTTTATATGGACAACAGCCTGCACCGAAGTGGCAGCAGCTTTGGTAAAATCAAGCTCGGCAGGCAGGCTGCTGATTTTTCCGTCAAAGAATCCTGCATAGTTGGCAGGCGTTTTTCCGTCGGCTTGTACAGCGGCTATGTTTTTCGGCTGGATAAATTTGGAATAACCCCAAACACTGGCAATGGCAGAGATACTGCTCACTGCAATGATTAATAAAACATGTTTCAGTTTCATGATTCAGGAAATTTTATATTCAGTTTTCAAATTCTGTTCCATCACAAAATAACGAAGACGGCGCCTGAAAAAATGTCCGCAGGATCAGTTTAACAATTCATTTACCAAGGTCTTCGTACTTAGACAAACAAAGTTAATAACAATTACAGATTAACCGAAGCCGCCTGTGAATTTAGCCACCGGAGGAACTCTAAAGTATCCACAGCGTCTGCATAATTATTTATTGCCGGGCATTGCGCTTTACCAAATGGGACGAAATCATGTCCGATGATACCCTGGAGATCCGGGGCACTTTTCAGGCTTGTTGCCAATGCAGTTTTATCTGTGTAAAAAGAATAATTCAACTGGCTGATGGGGGAGAAGACGGAACTGTTTTCAACGAGCAGCACAGATTTGCCGGCCATATAGAATTGATTGTTCAGAATGTGCAAGGCCAGATTATAATCGTAATTGCTTTTGTAGTGGTGATGGTCGCACAGGTAATCATACTTATTAAAAGCTTCAAGCAGCGGAATAAAATCATAATGCGGCGGTACGTATATTTTGGTCACATTGCGGCACCCCATTCCGAAAAACTGGTGCACATCATCGGCCAGCAGCTCCAGTTCTCCGGTGGTTTCTGTTCCGTCGAGAATAGCAACCGATGTGCGGTTGCGCCGGATGATATGGGGATATTTGCCAAAATAATATGCAAAATACCGGGATGAATTGTTGCTGCCGGTGGCAATATATGCATCGCAGCCTTTCAGCAAGTCTTCAAACCGGATGAGTTCACTGCATTCTGCATTCCAGGATGAGAGTATTTCAACAAGATGCCTTATCAGCACGTCATCTTTTGAAGATGGTTTTATACGGATTTTGTTTCCGGTTACGAATACACAAAGAAAATCGTGAAAGCCCACCAGCGGTATATTGCCGGCCATCACTACGCCAACAGATGCAGGTTGCGGGTTTTTTTCGGGCAAGTGATAAGCAGCGGTCCAATGCTCAAGAATATTTTTATCTAAAAACTGCGTGGCTATATTTTTCACTGCAAGCCCGATAAACTCTGCAGTGAACCAGTGATTCTGCTGTGAGGCTTTTACTTTAACGTCGTTCCAGTGTTGTTCATCGGATAACATGTAATTTCCCAGCCGGGCAAGTAATTGGATTCTCTCTTGTAAATTCATCCGGTCAAATTATATTTGTGTGCAAAATTAATTCCCAACCCCTCAATTAAAAGCTATGGCAATCAAGATTACCGAAGAATGCATCAATTGCGGCGCCTGCGAGCCCGAATGTCCCAATAATGCAATTTATGAAGGTGGCGTGGAGTGGACTATTGCAGATGGTAATACCGTAAAAGGCCCTTATACCCTGATGGATGGCACTGTGATAGATGCAGACCAGAAAAACCCCCCGATAGCCACGGATATTTATTATATTGTTCCCAATAAGTGCACTGAATGCCAGGGTTTTCATGAAGAGCCCCAGTGCGCATCCGTTTGCCCGGTTGATTGTTGCGTACCCGATGAAATGTACAAAGAAACTGTGGAAGAGCTGCTGGCCAAAAAAGACAAACTGCATATTTGATAAAATAGTGACAAGGCTGTGGAAAATTAATCCTGGATTTTTCAGGAAAAACCAGGCGGCTGAGTTAACTTTAGTTCATCAAAATAATGCGGCAAGTGAGCTGCGAAAACAGGCGGGTGATATGTTCCGCTGTAAAAAGGTGAAGGGAGAACGTCCTTCACCTTTCTTATTTGACTCAACTGATGACCCCGTTTCATTGCAGAGACAGGATATCGCCCTTTCATTACGATAAAGGGATGTTATAAATCCCTGTATTTTTCAGATTAGTTTTCCTGTATTACAATTTTTGCTCAATATTTGCGTCAGTAAATCCATTCAAACTACACATGAAGAAAAACATCGCCCTTGTAACCGGGGGTTTTTCCGGCGAAGCGGTTATATCCTATAAATCGGCCACTACCATTGACAAAAATCTCGACAGGGAAAAATTCAATGTGTATAAAATTGACATCAACCCGCAGGGCTGGTTTTACGAGTTGGCCGATGGGCAAAAAACCGAAGTGGACAAAAATGATTTTTCCCTGTTGCTGAACGGGCAGAAACTGAAGTTTGATGCCGTATTCATTGGCATGCACGGCACACCGGGTGAAGACGGCAAACTGCAAGGATATTTTGATACACTGAAGATCCCTTACACAAGCTGTGATGCTGCCACTTCGGCCATTACATTCAACAAGCGATACACCACAGCTATTGCTGCCATGGCCGGCATTCATGTGTCAAAATCTTTTCATCTTTTTAAGCACAACCCCGTACCCCTGCAGCAGGTTACTGATGAATTGAAGTTCCCCGTTTTTGTAAAACCCAACAACGGAGGCAGCAGCATCGGCATGAGCAAGGTGCATGAGCCTGCTGCATTGGAGCAGGCCATCAGCAAAGCCTTTAAAGAAGACGACCAGGTGCTGGTAGAAGAAATGATAAGGGGAAGGGAGATGACAGTTGGCGTATTTAAAACCCGGGGAAACATCCTGGTGCTGCCCATCACCGAAGTGATGAGCAAAAAAGATTTTTTTGACTACGAAGCGAAATACGAAGGCGCTTCCAGCGAAGTGACGCCTGCAGCCATTGATGAAACGACGGCAGAAAAAATCCGGGAAGCTGCCAGGAAAATTTATTCTGTATTCAATTGCCGCGGTGTGGTTCGTATTGATTTTATTTTACAGGAGGCAACCGCTCACCCCTATATGCTGGAGATAAACAGCATTCCGGGCCAGAGTGAAGCCAGCATTGTGCCCCAGCAGGTAAAAGTGATGGGCTGGAGCCTGAAGGAATTTTATACCCGGCTGGTAGAAGAATGTTTTAATTAAACTATTTGAGTCGTATTGCCGGTAGAAACATATTTTCGGCAACCGG
Source organism: uncultured Chitinophaga sp. (assembly GCA_964508655.1). Classification (GTDB taxonomy): domain Bacteria; phylum Bacteroidota; class Bacteroidia; order Chitinophagales; family Chitinophagaceae; genus VBAS01. Next base: position 7,374 of record CAZDUO010000118.1, read on the forward strand.
AATTTCCAACCCCATTACAATGTTTCAGTTTATAACAAAAAAACCGCTTTGGATAAACCTGCTTGCCGGCCTGGTGCTGATTGTCATCTTCCTGTTTTTACTATCCCGTTTGCTGGGGCCGCTCACCCGGCATGGTAAAAACCGGGTTGTTCCCAATGTAGTAGGGCTTTCTTACGATGAGGCTAAAAAAGTATTGCGCAAAGGTGGATTTGATATTGAAATACAGGACTCCATTTATAGCGACACGTTGGCAAAAGGTTCGGTACTTAAGCAGGTGCCCGAAGGTGATGCACTGGTGAAGATAAGCCGCACCGTATATCTTACCATCAACAGGCAGGTGCCTCCGGAGGTGGAAATGCCCAACCTCATCGGTTTCAGTTACCGCAATGCTGAAATGCAGCTGAAAAATATGGGCCTGCGTATTGGCGATACTACTTTCAAACCTGACTTTGCAAAAAATTCTGTACTGGAACAGTGGTGTGATGGAGCCCCTGTAACCCCGGGAACCAAACTGCGGCAGGGCAGTGTGATTTCACTGGTGCTGGGAAATGGAATTGGCGAGATTGAATTCTCAGTGCCCAACCTGGTGGGAATGAAATTCAGCGATGCCAAAACCTTACTGGAATCAAACGGGCTGAGTTTCCTGGTAGTGCTTTTAGAGGCCGGGGTAACGGATACAATGAATGCTTACATCCGCGAACAGTATCCCCCGCGGTTTTCTGAAGAAGGAAAAAGAACAAAAATAAGACCGGGGCAAACAATTGACGTAAAGCTGAGTCTAGATCGGCCTGTAATTGATACCTTAGCGCATAATTTACCACAACAATAAATATTATTTTATGGAAAATATTACTGTGGAAGAGGTGAAAAGGCGTTTGGATGCCGGTGAGCATCTGAACTTCGTGGATGTGCGGGAACCTTATGAAAATGCCGAGTTCAATATTGGAGGTGTGCTGCTGCCACTTGGTCAAATACAAACTATGCAGATTGAAGAGATAGAAGACCTGAAAGACAAAGAAGTTATTTTTTACTGCCGCAGCGGCAACCGTAGCGGGCAGGCCGGTATGTTTCTCGAGGCGATGGGTTTTAAAAACACCAAAAACCTGGTGGGCGGCATGCTGGCCTGGCAGGAAAAGTTTGGAGTTGTAAAGTGAGGGAATGGAGATTGGTTAAGATTAAGGTTGAGGTTTAGGTTGAGGTTGAGGTGGTTTAAATCAAAGAGTAAACAAAAAAGTTGAAAAATACTCCGGCGGGAGTATTTTTTTATAATATGCCTGGTGCAATCTTGCACAACTAAAATATGCAATATGAATAAAATCACTTTTTTATTGTTGTTGTCGTTGCTTGCTTCATTAATGTCCATGGCACAGCCATCGCCTGCCGATGTTTCCATTGTGATAAAAAAAGGAGTCGTCAACATGGGCAAGAAAAACAATGTGGCCGGTGACTGGACTTTGACAAAAGCGGTAAAATACCTTGGTACATCTGCCCGCATCCGCGAAGGAGTTAACCGAACCCATACCTATGATGAAATGGGTGTTGTTTTATTTGAAAGCACTAATAATAAAGTACCATCCGGCAATGTTTCTGAAATACAAGTACATTTTTCAATGCCTGAAAAAAATGAAGTGGTACCCCGCAGCAGCTTTACCGGCAGCCTTACCGTGGATAAGCTCAGTATCAACAGCAGTACCACGCTTGCTTCAATCAGGAAAAAACTGAAAGGCTACAGCGAATCGAAAAGCTATATTGACCACAGTTACCGGCTGGCTAAAAACGGTATTTATTTTTATTTCCAGTTCAACAGCAGCGAAACCCAGCTGGTGAAAGTGAGTTTCGGGAAGGACAGGAGGAGTTAGTAGTGGGATTCAATAATCAGAAGTC
>CAZDUO010000119.1:0-8783 GCA_964508655.1 uncultured Chitinophaga sp.
GAAATTTCGCTTCAGCGATGGACAGGTCAGCAAGATTGAGGAGGGCATGTGCTTCCACGGCTTTATCTTTTAATTCCTGTGCCAGCCTGAGTTCCGTTGTATAATATCTCCTTGACTGATCAAAATTCTGCTGTTTCATCATTATATATCCCAACACATTATTAAAATGTGCCATTCTTTCCTTGTCATTAATTTTCTCTGCAGTTGCCAATCCTCCAGTCGAAATCTTCATAGCCTCCGTATATTTTCCCTGTAAAAAGTAGAGGTGATTTAATCCAACCCGGAGCTGAAGATCTTCATAATAAAATTTATTATCATTACATATAGCAAGTCCTTCCAGCAAACAAATAACTGAGGAATCATACTTTTTTTGCATACTAAAAACCAATGACAGTTGTCTATAGCCTTGCGAAAGGCCAGTCGGATATTTTAGTTTTTCTGCCAATCGTATAGTCCGGCGAGAATAAATCATGGCTGAGTCAACCAAAAAAGGCTCAGAGTAGAGGAGCGAAAGCCGATATAGGTTCTTTACAAGAATCGTATCTTCATTTACATTACTGATTTCTTTTTGCAATGAATCAATTTGCTGTCGGTTCTGAAGGGAGTCGATTTTTCTACGTAAGCGTTTTTTTTCTAAATAGTCCTGATCAGGTTGTGAGATCCCGAAAGAATTAAATATGACCAACAAAACCCCTGTAAGAAGCAGCCGGTTCATGGTTCGGTGTTAGGCAATAGAAAGTTACGAAAAAGTGGGAAGGAGTTAAAGAATAATCAGAATGGTTGATTCTTTAATACAACTTCACAAATGGATTGTTTGTCTTCTCAAACCACCTCATCCGGCCTTCGGCTACCTTCTCCTTTAGGAGAAGGATAATACACTCCGCTAATAGAGCTTCACAAACGGATTGTTCATCTTCTCAAATCCGCCTCACCCCAACCCTCTCCTGGCGGAGAGGGAGAAACGACTCCGCTAATACAACTTTACAAAAGGATTGTTTTGTTTTTCAAACCCCACAGTTGTCACCGGCCCGTGACCGGAATAGATTTTGGTTTCATCCGGCAAAGTGAAGAGCTGTGTCTGGATGCTGTTGATTAACGTTTTGAAATCACCGCCGGGAAGATCGGTGCGGCCAATGCTGCCGTTAAATAATACATCGCCGCTGATGGCAAAGCCGCCGGGCTCATGATAAAAACAAACACTGCCGGGCGAATGACCGGGGGTGAACCGGATTTCAAGTTCTTCATCTCCCAGTTTGATGGCCGTTCCTTCTTTTAAATAAATCAGCCCGCCTTCATAATTCTCAAACGGCATCTGCCACATCTCCCCTGCCTGCGGCGCAAAGTCCAGCATGACTTTTTCCTTTTCATGAATGTGCAGCGTGAGCCCCCATGTTTCGGCCACCCATTTGTTGCCGAACACATGATCGAGGTGGCAGTGGGTATTAAGCAGCAGCACCGGCTGCAGGCACATCTTCTCAATAAAGCTTTTCAGTTCCTCCTTTTCCTGCGTAAAATAACAGCCGGGGTCAATAATACAACACTCACCCGCCTCGTTGTACAAAACGCAGGTATTTTCCTCCACCGGATTAAATGTAAATTGTTTAACGCTTAACATGAACGGTTTTCCGTACTTTAGAACCACGAAGCCCCTCTATCCCGATAGCTATCGGGACCCCAAAGGGGAGACGTGGCAGGTACAAAAAACCAAAAGTAAGAAATGAGACTAATGGTTTGTGTAGAATGATGTCAGTTAAATAGTTTTGTTGCCCAAACAAGTTCTTTTAAACATGCGAAGGAAATGTTCCCTATCCGCCCCACACAGGGGATGCATGATTCTTGAATATAAGTATTTTGAATGGGTGGAATGATGTGTAGAAACCCAAAAGTAGAAATGCCTGGAAACAGTTGCAGAACGAAGAAGCAGCCCCCGGCCTGTGATGATTAGAATTCCGGGACGTTAAACGGAGCGTCGCAACAAAAGTCTCATCAGGGCTTTTTTGCCGGCCTCCAAAAAAAAATTACCGCATATTGCACAGCAACTTTAAAAAAATAAAATCCGATTAATTTACATCCCGATAACTATCGGGACGAAACAGAACAGATCTTATGAAGAAAATACTAAGTCTTATTTTTTATGCAGCAGTTTTAGTTTCCCTAAAGGCGCAGGTGAATACGGTAGAGTTTGGCAAAAACCGTGTGCAATACCAGAAGTTCAGCTGGAAATTTTACCAGAGCGAAAATTTCAATACCTACTTCAGCCAGGACGGGCTGGCGCTGGGTAAATACGTGGCGCAGGTGGCCGAGGAGGAGCTGGCCAGTATTGAAGAATTTGTAGAATATGGTTTGCAGCGGCGGGCCAATATTGTTGTGTACAACAACTTTGATGAGTTTCAGCAAAGCAATATCGGCCTGGGCATTGACTGGCAGAATACCGGCGGCGTGACCAAGCTGGTGAATAATAAAATTGTGGTTTTCTTCGACGGCAACCACGAAAACCTGAAGCGCCAGGTGCGCCAGGGCATTGCCAATGTGCTGGTGCAAAATGTATTGTTTGGCGACGACCTCGGCGAGTTTGCCGCTAACCAGGCCCTGCTCGATCTGCCGCAATGGCTCACTGACGGCTACATCGCTTATGCCGCCGAAAACTGGAGTGCACAGCTTGACGACGATCTGAAATCGGCGCTGCTGAGCGGACGTTACAATAACTTTTACCATTTTGCCCACGAAAAACCGCTGCTGGCGGGTCAAGCTTTCTGGCGCTATATTGCCGATAAATATGGTAAAAGCAAAACCACGTACATGCTTTACCTGGCCCGTGTGTACCGCAACCTGAATGCCGCCAGCAACCGGGTGACCAAAAAGAAAAAATTTAAAATGTTGCTGTCCGACTTCATGCTGGAAGAAAGCAACAAGTATTTGAAAGATATCCGCGGCCGCCGCGTGGTGCCCAAGGGCCAGCTGTCGGTAACCGAAGAAATAAGAAAAAAAGATTTCATCCGCTTCAATGCCAACCCGGTGCCCCGCAACATGAGTTATGCCGTGGTGGAATTTAAACAGGGCCGCTACTGCGTGGTGCTGAACGAAAATTTTGTGAACCGTAAAATACTGCTGAAGTTCGGCGCCCGGTCGAGGGAAGATGAAAAAAATCCCAACTACCCCATCATGGCATGGGATGGCCGGGGCTCAAGGCTGGCGGTGCTGTATTGGGAAAAAGGGAAAATAAAACTGTTTGTGTACGATGTGGTGAACCGCTTTAAAGTGGTGAACGTGGAGTTGAACCAGTTTGACCAGGTGCAGGACATGAAGTACATGCTTGATGCCAATACGCTCCTGTTCAGCGCCGTGAAAAGCGGGCAGACGGATATTTTTGTTTATAAAATAGATAAACAAAGCGTAGAACAAATTACCAATGATGTGTATGATGACCTCGATGCTTCGTTTGTTGCCTTCCCGAATAAAACAGGAATCATTTATGCCAGCAACCGCCCTTCGGCCACAGCAGGCAGCAGCGATGATTCACTGCCCCGCAACCGCTACAATATTTTTTTGGTTGACAACTGGAACCGTTCAGAATTCAAACAGATTTCGCAACTCACCGATTTGAAGCAGGGCAATGCCCGCTTTCCATCGCAGTACAACCAATCACATTTCACTTTTGTGAGCAATGAAAACGGGATTGCCAACCGCTATGCCGGTTTTTTTGCTACAGAAAGAGCGGGGCTGGATACGCTGGTGTTTATCGGCGATGAAGTGCTGCGCAATCCCACGATTGAAGTGGTGGATTCGCTGCTGAAAGAATGGGGCAAATCCGATATTGACTCCGTCGCATTCTTTTCGGTCACCAGCGACTCTACCTATGTATTTCCTATCACCAATTACCAGAGCAGCCTGCTGGAAACAAGAACCGCCGGCGACAACCAGCAGGTAAGCGAAGTGGTGCGGCAGGGCGATTATAAATTTCTTTACCGCCTGCGGGTGGATGAAAATACATTGCGCCGCCGCAACATACAGGCCCGGCCTACAGAGTACATGAAGAAGGTGATGGAAGAAGAAAAATTTGCGCAAAGCAAAACCGACATTAAACCTCCGCCTGATTCAACCAAAAAGCAGGATGACTTTTTTCAAAGTGAATTCCAGGAAGAGAAAAAAGACACATCGCAGCTGGGCCGTGTGGTGGAAACGGTACAGCTGCCGCAGCGGGAGCCGGTACTGAAAAAATCGAAGCTGTTTGAATACCGGCCACCCAAGTTTTTCAACGACTATATCGTCAGTGGCTTCAACAACAATGTGCTCATCACCCGCTACCAGACCTATGCCGGCGGTGCGGGGCCCATCAACCTGAGCAACGGAAACCCGTTTAACGGAATACTGCGGGTTGGCACTTCCGACCTGTTTGAAGACTGGAAATTTGCCGGCGGCTTCCGACTAAGCACCGACCTGAAAGACAACGAATACATACTGACCACGCAATACCTGAAAAAAAGAATTGACTACGGGCTTACTTATTACCGCAACTCGCAAAGAGTTATATACAGCGACAGGGATGGTGATTTCATCAGCAAACTGTTTACTAATCTTTACCAGGGCAGTGTTGCTTATCCGTTCGACCGGGTAAGAAGCATCCGATTCAATGCCGCTTTCCGGAGTGACCGGATAGTGATACTGGCCGACGATCTGAACCTGCCGCCAACCACTTTATCAAAAAAAGATTCCATTTATCACTACGGCCTGCTGCATATAGAGTATGTGCATGACGATGCCATCAACCCGGCGCTGAATATCTGGTACGGCCTGCGGTATAAGTTTTATGTTGACTGGAATACCCGCCTCAACAAAGTGGGTTCGCAGGATAATCCCTATACTTTAAATATCGGCGGCGATGCCCGTCATTACCTGCCCATCTACCGCAATCTCATCTGGGCCGTACGCGGCGCTTTCGATATTTCATTCGGCACCGAAAAAATTATTTATTACTTAGGCGGCGTTGACAACTGGTTATTCCCAAGATTCAACGATGCTAACCAGCCCGATCCCGATGTGGATTATGCCTTCCAGTCGCTGGCTGTAAACCTGCGGGGCTTCAACCAGAATGTAGCCAATGGCAACAATGCCGTAGTGGTGAACAGCGAAATCCGCCTGCCGGTTTTCAGTACCCTGTTTAATAAACCAATCAACAATGCATTCCTGCGCAATTTCCAGCTGGTGCAGTTTTTTGATTTGGGCACTGCATGGAACGGCGCTTATGATAAAATTGAAAGGCCCTCTGTTTTGTACAGCCTGCCGAACAATCCTGTTGTGGTGAAAATAAAAGCCGGGGGCATCGGGCCTTTTGCCGGTGGTTATGGTTTTGGCGCCCGCAGCACATTGCTCGGTTATTTTCTGCGCCTCGATGCCGGTTGGGAGATGAACGGATTCTTCAAAGGCAAGCCGCTATGGTATTTTGCGATGGGGCTGGATTTCTGATTTTAGTCTCAATTGTTATCGGGATCAGATTTTAGATGTATTATAACCTCTTGTTATGAGAGGTTTTTTTATTTTTTTGAAGTCAGCTTTTGTATTGCTTTCATCGTCCCTTGCGCCTGTCCTCCGAAGCTTCAGCACAGGAGGGACGCTCCGTTCAGGGTTCGGTAATTCTGTTTAGCTTTTCCATTGCCACCGAGGCACGGAAGTCACAGAAGATATCGTAAAATTGTTACTCCATGAATTCCGTGCCTCCGTGGCAATCATTCTACCGCGGCAATCATTCCTTTATTCTATTTCTTAATTCCCCAGTCATGCAATGCACCATCTCATTCCATTGCCAGTTATGAACCGGGTTGCATTTTCTGCCAGCAAGAAATGCTTTCTTCATTTTACTCCAATGCTCCGGCATGGTGAGCAGGCTGAACAATACGGTTGCCAGCACAGGAAATGAAACCCGGCCATTGCCCAGCATAAAACTCTGCAGGCAGGCTTCGCCTTCTTCCGTGCTGTCGTATCCAAGCAGCACATGCTTGAGGTCGTGACGGGCATAATGCTTCAGCATTGGCAGGTTTCTGCTCCGGAGAAAATGATAAAGATCATTACCCAGTGTTCCGGGAGAAAAGGATTTCAAATCATCCATGTTATGAGTAAATGCATTGGGCTTTCGCAGACGCCGCAGCATGGGTAAAGCAATTCTATGGGTTAAAAAGACAAGCATACCCATTCTTATTTTTACCAATACTTTTTTCATACATCTTTTATTCTGGTGGAAACGAAACTACCATTGCAGCTTTCTTGAAAAATACATGATGATGGCAAGTGCAATAAACAAACCGATGCTTCCCATCAGCAGCGCATAGTCCTGCAACTGGATAATGGTGAAAATATAGCCGTACACCACTGCCAGCACAAACCCGATAAAAGTACCCAGCTTCCCGCTTTTCATAATGCTGCCCACAAACCAGGTAACAAGGCCGATGGTGGCCGCTGCCGCAACCAGGTAAGCGGAATTAAATCCCAGGTATTCTGAAACGGATAAAAGCAAGGTATAAAACAGCACCAGCGCAAGTCCTGCCAAACCGTATTGTACAAGGTGCAAACTCTTTTTATAAATGGACTCTATCAGGAAAAATGCTGCAAAGGTGAGGATGATGCATAGCAGCGCATATTTTACCGAACGCTCCGTTTTATCATAATTATCCACCGGTATCAGCAGGTCAGCGCCAAACGTGGTTTGCGACAGGTCGTAAAAATTATTATCCCACACCTGCGGCACTGAACGGTTCATGAATTTCCAGCTGGCTGAAAAACCACTTTCGTTTATCACCCGTTCATCGGGCAGTTTGATGCCGGTAAAACTTGGATCTTTCCATGTTGATTGTATCTGCAATTTGTTTTCTCTTGCTGCCGCGGCCATCATCAGCTGCTGCGAGCCATTGAGCGAAAACTGCATGGAGAAAGAATGTTCTTTCCCTGCCGCTTCCTGTGTCAGATTAACTGCAGTCATAAAAGCATCCTGCATGCCCGAAAACCCGGCCGGCTGCGGATAAAACACATGGCTGCTGTCATTCCATGTAACCTGGAGGTCTTCATTAATTCCACGAATGTTGTCCTTCACACCAAAAAGCAATACCGCTTCATTCCATAAAATATTTTCCCCTGGTATTTTCAATTGCTGCCATTGCAGCAGGTTAAACTTTCCGCTGAGGGTAATTTCGCTGCGGTAAACAATCACCTGGTAAATGCCGCGGTATCTTTTTTCCGGTAAAATTTTTGCCTTTATTTCCGATTTATCCGGCAGGAAATAAATTTTCTGTTTTACCACTGCCAGATTTCCCTTATCATCTTTTGCATAAAAATTATAAGGCACCATCAGTACCGGCCCGGTTATCGTTTGCGCCTCCGCCCATTTGCTGCTGATGTCGGCCACGGCTTCTTTCTGCCGGGCTTTCCTCTCCTTAACCAGGTCCATAATCAATACGGCAGGAATCCACAGCCCGAGCGCCATAAAGAAAATGATGACGGCCTTGATGAATAGTTTTCCTTTGTCGAACAAAGAAGACAAAGTAGTGCCTGTTTCTTTTGTTTCCATGTTATCAGGTTTTACTGGTTTTAGTATAAATAAAATTTTTGAGTGTGAAATAGGCTATGTACAGGAATGAGCCGAACAATAAGGTAACTGCCCATGTTCTGAAATGTGCAAAGGGATTCAGCAGGCGGTCGAGAATATCGCCGGCTATTTCAGCGGGATTCAGAAAAACATCCCAGCTGTTCCAGCGCAGCCAGCGGCCGGCATAAATACCAAAGGCGCAAAGAAAGAATGTGCAAAGAATGAGAAAAGTGGAAACCCGTTTACTGAACCGGCCGGCAAGAAACTGTTCCACCTTCAGCAAAGATGCAAAGCCCAGCATCAGCCCGTTCAACGCAGCACTGAAAAGCAGCAGTACATCGTACCAGTATGGAACCGGAGCTCTGTGTTTTAAATGCAGCAGATCGGTGATGATGTAGGGGGCATTGGGCAAAAACAAAAGCCACAATCCAAGCAATGTAAATTCTTTCCACCGCTGCCGGCTGATTCCTCCTGCTACCGATTGGCTGATGGCATAGGGAATCCAGGCAAGAAAGAGATTCCACGCAAGAAAAATATAAGTGAGCTCGCCGGTTATAATAATCCGGACTGCCAGCAAAAGGCATGTAAAACCAATGGGGAGAATGATACGTTTGTCCATAATTAACTAATATGACTAAATAGCTTAAGCAATGCAGGAATAAAAATGACAAGCCCGATGATAAGGCTGAACAAGGCAGCTACCAGTACGGCGCCTGCCGCCACATCCTTGATGATTTTTATTTTCGGATGGAACCCGGTTGTCACCATATCACAAAATCTTTCCATAACCGAGTTCATCATTTCAAGCGAAAGCACCAGCCCGATGCAAAGCAAAACGAACAGCCACTCGATAGCCGGGATTCTTGTTATCCATCCCAGCAGGATGGCAACAGCAGCGAGGATGATTTCAATTTTTGCATTCCGGTCCTTAAGTATAAACAGGCGGATGCCGGCAAGGGCATTTTCAACCGATGTAAAAAACTTTTTCATTACTCCTCTTTTTTTTAGCAGTTACAGTTTTCCCCGAGCATATAAATGAAAAGTATGGCCAGCAGCCCGATGCTGAAGGCAGCTACCAGCAGCGGGAACCATTTTTTCTGCACAGTGAAATGCAGCCTCCATTCCTCTTTATTCAAATGAAATTCGACAGCCAGCACCTGGAAAATGGTAAGCAGGAAGGCCAGCATAGGGCCGAATAGAATCAGCAGGT
>CAZDUO010000120.1:0-7892 GCA_964508655.1 uncultured Chitinophaga sp.
AACCAGAAGGTGGGCAATTTACCCGGCGTGACGGTGGAGCTGAAAGTGGGCGACGGGAAACTGGATGAAAAACTGTGGGCCGAGTTTCTTGACCTGCCGGGCACCTACAGCCTGTACCCGCGACGGCACGATGAGTGGGTGACCTACGATGTGCTGCTGAATGAGGAACATGAAGAGCATCCCGATATACTGGTGGTGATAGTGGACGCATCGAACCTGAAGCGTAACCTGCTGTTTGCATCGCAGGTGATTGACCTGAAAATGCCCACCGTGGTGGTGCTCACTATGATGGACCTTGCACACAAAAAAGGAGTGGAGATTGATGTGGCGGGGCTGGAACGTGAGCTGGGTGTGCCCGTGGTGCCGGTGAACCCGCGAAAGAATAAAGGAATTAAAGAATTAAAAAAAACGCTGACGCAATTGGCGGCGCACCTCGGGCAAAGAAACCTGCGCAATTTTGTGCCGGGTGCTTATTGGGGCCGTGGCACCGTGCAGGCCATCAAAGAAAAATTGTCGCAGCTCAGCGACTACAAGGCGCTGCATCTTGCCTTCAATCATAAAGAGCTTGACGTAAAACCGGAGATAAAAAGCATTGTTGAAGATGCGATAAAAAATATCCCGGTAAATAAAACGCTTTCGCAGGCCGAAGAAATAACCGACCGCTATGCCCGCATCAAAGCCATCATGCAGCACACCGTGGTGGAGCCCGACCCGCTTGAAAAAAACCTGCTGACCGATAAGCTGGACAACATACTGCTGCACCGCCGTTGGGGCTACGTGATTCTGCTGGCTGTTTTATTCCTTTTGTTTCAAAGTGTATTCCTGATAGCGCAGTACCCGATGGACTGGATTGAACTGGGTTTTGTAAAACTGAGTTCGGCGCTTTCTGTTTCATTGCCGTCAGCATGGTGGAGCAACCTGCTCATCAATGGCGTGATTGCGGGGCTGAGCGGCATCATGGTGTTTGTACCGCAGATAATGATTTTGTTCGGGCTTATCACGCTGCTCGAAGACAGCGGTTATATGGCCCGCATCAGTTTTCTTTCGGATCGTTTAATGAGAAGTGTAGGACTGAATGGTAAAAGTGTGATGCCGATGATAAGCGGGTTTGCCTGCGCCGTGCCCGCCATCATGAGTGCACGCAGCATTGAAAACCGGAAAGAGCGGCTGCTGACCATACTCATCACGCCGCTGATGAGTTGTTCGGCGCGGCTGCCGGTGTTTACTATTTTGATAGCACTGGTAATTCCCAACAATTACCTGCTTGGGTTTTTAAGTGTGCAAGGCCTGGTGATGATGGGGCTTTACCTGCTGGGCTTGTTTATGGGGCTGCTGGTGGCTTATGTGGCCCGGTGGTTTATAAAAATCAAGGAAAGAAGTTTTTTTATCCTGGAGCTGCCCACTTACCGTTCGCCACGCTGGGGCAATGTGGTGCATACAATGGTGAACAAGGCAAAGATTTTTGTGTTTGATGCGGGCAAGGTAATCATGATAATAAGCTTGATACTCTGGGCGCTGAGTTCTTTTGGCCCGGGTAATACGATGCAGCGGTTGGCACAGCAGTATGAACAAATGAAAGCACAGCCCGGCGCCGATGTGGCCAAACTGGAAAAAGAAAAGGATGCCGTGCAGATGGAAAGCTCCTATGCAGGCATCATCGGCAAAGCCATTGAGCCGGTGATTACGCCGCTGGGTTACGACTGGAAAATCGGAATTGCACTGATCACTTCGTTTGCAGCAAGGGAAGTGTTTGTGGGCACTATGGCGACGCTGTACAGCGTAGGCGATGAAGAAAATGATCTTTTGCTGCGTGATAAAATGAAAGCGGCGGTACGGAAAGACGGCACGCCGGTTTATACACTGGCCAGCGGGCTGTCGCTGATGATATTTTATGTATTTGCCATGCAGTGCATGAGCACCCTTGCCGTAGTAAAGCGTGAAACCCGCAGCTGGAAGTGGCCGCTTGTTCAGCTAATCTATATGACGGGGCTGGCTTATTTGATGAGCTGGGTGGTGTATGGGGTGGTAGGGTGAGGGGGCTATATCTTTTATAATAGTTCTACTACCGCATTAATTTTGATTTTTACTTTTGTTTCCGGTTATTTTAACCCCATAGAATCATAGGCACATAGGAGCATAGAGTAAACCTATGTGGTAGGTTGTGAGCTTGGGGGTTTATTGGGTGGGGGTGATGGTCATTTTTCATTTACTTTTTTTGTTATTCATTTACTGGTACCTGTACCAACAATACATTGAACAAGCTGAACAACAGGAAATTTTTTTTCTCATAAAACAGTAATTATATTTATAAAAACAGGAAGGCTGATGACGCTGATATAACTGATTATCGCAGATTTTATCCGTCTTAATCTACTCAATCTGCGTCATCAGCGTAGCTATTCATCAAAACGGTTTTTTCTGTGTTGCCGATGGCGCGGCAGTCTGCACATTCATGTAATCAAACACGAGATGCAGAAATGCCTTGATGCCGGTCTTCATGCCGCTTTCATCAATCCAGAAATCGGGAGTATGATGCGGAAAAACTTTTGTCGGGTCCACACCGGGTTGCTTGCCCCCGATAAAAAAGAAAAGCGAAGGAACTTTTTCGGCAAAGTAGGAAAAGTCTTCAGCGCCGGTTTGTGGCGGCACTTCCATTACATTCTGCTCGCCGGCAGCTTTTACCAAACTTGGTATCATTTGTTTTGTCAGCGCCGGGTCGTTGTAAGTGACCAGTGTTTTGGTTTCAATAACCGTTTCGGCTGTTGCGCCGGACGCTTCGGCAATTTTTGCAGCGGTAAGCTTCATCTTTTCATGAATGATGCGCTGCACGCCAGTATCCAGTGTACGGATGGTGCCTGTCATGGTTACTTCTTCAGGAATAATATTGGAACGTACACCGCCATGCACGGTACTCACTGAAATCACCGCCGGGTTTTTTGTAAGGTCGGTTTGACGGCTCACAATAGTTTGCAGCCCGTTTATTATTTGTGCAGAAACTACCACGGGGTCAATACCGCCCCAGGGGCTGGCGCCGTGGGTTTGTTTTCCTTTTACTTTGATAGTAAACCAATCCGATGAAGCCATAACACCCCCACTGCGGTAAGTTATTTTTCCTACATCGGTTTGGGAGCCGATATGCAAACCAAACATCACATCCATTTTGGGATTTTCCAGCACACCTTCCTTTATCATCAGCGGGGCGCCGCCTTCTTCACCTTCGGGTGGGCCTTCTTCGGCGGGTTGGAAAATGAATTTGATGGTTCCTTTCAGTTCGTTTTTCATACCGGATAAAATTTCTGCTACACTCATGAGTATGGCCACATGCGTATCGTGACCGCAGGCATGCATCACGCCAACTTCCTGCCCGTTGTAAGTGGCTTTTACTTTTGAGGCAAAGGGCAGATCAACTCTTTCCACAACGGGCAATCCATCCATATCAGCTCTCAAACCGATGCAAGGACCGGGTTTTGTACCTTTTAAAATTCCAACAACACCGGTTTTACCAATACCCTCCTGCACTTCTATTCCAAGCGACCGGAGATGGTTTGCAATCAGTTTGGCTGTACGGTACTCGTTATTTCCCAGCTCGGGATGCTGATGAATATCACGGCGCCAGGCAATGCATTTGGATTCTATATTGTCGGCAGCAATACTTATTTTTTCCGACAGATCTGTTGTTTTTTTCTGTGCAACAAGTGCAGATGAAATGATCAACAGCGAAAGGGGTAAAATGAAATTTATCATGTAATAAAAATTTTGTTGAAATTACCGGAAATAATATTTCATTTTATGCCGCCGTGTGATTGAAATTATTTTTTTTACTTTTAGTCAATCATGCTGCTGCGGCATATACCATTTTTAAAAGCTGTATTTCTTTATAGTGTTACTGCTTTTGGCGGGCCGCAGGCACATATTGGCATGATGGTAAAAACCTTTGCCAGGAAAAGGCCTTATGTAACCGAGCAGGAACTTATAGAATATAATGCTTTTTGCCAGCTGCTTCCTGGAGCTTCATCTACACAAACGGTAACACTTATAGGTTATAAAAGAGGTGGTGTGCCGCTTGCAGTGCTCACGCTTATCATTTGGATTTTACCTGCCAGCACACTGATGGGCGCCCTGTCATTTCTGCTTCATTATATAGATAAAAAGGCCCTGCATGTTGATATTTTCAAATTCATACCGCCGATGGCGGTAGGTTTCCTGGTTTATGCTACAGTTATTGCATTTCAAATCACCATCAGGAATACAATCACATGGGTGATTATGGGAGTTTGTGCAGTGGCCACTTATCTATTATTTAAGCAGCCCTGGGTATTTCCTATGCTGATTGTTTTGGGAGGCGTGACCACTAACCTGAGTCGTAAACGTATTCCGCAGATGGAGCAAAAGCCAAAAAAAATAAAATGGTGGAACTTTTGGTTATTTGGAATAATATTTATTACAGCGGGATTTTTTAGTCAGACGGCTAAAAAAAATGATTGGCCCAACCGTGCGCCGGTAAACCTTTTTGAGAATACGTACCGTATGGGTAGTCTTGTGTTTGGCGGGGGGCAGGTATTAATGCCAATGATGTATGAACAATTTTCCGTTCGTCCCTATGCAATAGAAGAAAAGGACCCGGAGGTGATAAGGATAAATAAAGATGATATGTACACGGGAATGGGCATAGTAAGAGCAATGCCCGGACCTGTTTTTGCAATTGCTTCTTTTACCGGGGGCATGGCAATGAAGGAGTATGGAAAAACGCCGGAAGAAAGAACGATTATGCAGGTTGTGGGTTGCATAATAGGAACTGTTGCGATTTTTCTTCCGAGTGCATTGTTGGTTTTGTTTTTCTTCCCGATATGGCACAATCTGAAAAAGTATGCTGCAGTTTACCGATCGCTTGAAGGGATAAATGCTGTGGTAGTCGGCATTATGGTAGCTTCAACACTTTACCTGATGAAAGATATTTCGCTGCTCGATATACGCCTGGGGAGTTTAATAAATGCTATTGTTATTGCCGGCACATTTACACTGCTACAATACACAAAGATTCCACCTCCGCTTATAGTGGTAGGATGCCTGTTGCTTGGTTATGTTTTCTAATGTCTATTTTTTATAAAATTTTCTGGTTTCTATTTCTTCTCTCACTGCTTCGGGCACCATGTATCGGATAGATTTACCCTTCTTGATATACTCTCTTATCTGTGAAGCGGAGATTTGAATAAGCGGCGCATCGAGAACATGCAGATTAAGCCCCGGTTTCTTTTTTATTTCAAAACCGGGTCTTGTGTAAACATAAATTGGATAGTTGGCTAAGATGTAATCATGGTTTTTCCATTTCTTTAAGTTCTGAAAACTATCGCTTCCCATGATGATGGAAAACCTGTGATGCGGATATTTCTCTGATAAATAAGCCATGGTGTTTGAAGTATATGACGGCTTAGAAAGTTTGAACTCAATGTCGGAGACTTTTATTCTTGTGTCGTCTTGCGTTGCGAGTCTTGCCAGATGCAGGCGATCGAATTCATTGAGAAGGCTACTGTTTTGTTTAAATGGATTTTGAGGCGATACTATTAGCCAAATTTTTTCAAGTTCTGTTTCGTTTAAAATGTAATTGGCAATAATCAAATGGCCGATATGAATAGGATTGAAAGAGCCAAAATACAGCCCGATCTTCATTTAAAATATTGATATTCAGTTAATTAAATTGACTTCTATATGTTCAGCCTCATTTAATCTCAGGCTTAGGGAGTAACCGGAAATATTTACTGATATTGGGTCACCTAAAGGAGCGATTTTTTCAAGATATATTCTTTCACCGGGTACACATCCCATTTCCATAAGCTTGAGGAAAATCTCATTATTGTCAAACTGGCTGATAATTGCTTCCTGGCCGGGCTTTAGTTCTGACAGTTTCATAAAAAATTGAATACAAAGCTAAATTCGCTGAACTACATTTTATTACGAATTTTGAAATTATGCCATTCAGGTCAAATCCTAAAGTTTATTTTTTTTCAGATAGAGTAAAAATTCATTTGAAGAACAGAAATAAATTAAAAGATTTTATTGTTGAGATTTTCAAAAGTGAAAATAAGCAGCTGGAAACCATTAATTTTATATTCACAACAGACAAATACCTACTTAATATAAATAAGCAATTCCTGAAGCATAACTTTCTAACAGATATAATAACTTTTGAATTATCGAAGCCCGATCTCCCTGTTATTGCAGATGTATATATCAGTATTGACAGGATTAAAGAAAATTCATTGAATTTAAAATCCGGCTTTACAGCCGAGCTTCTACGGGTTATTTTTCATGGAGCACTTCATTTGTGTGGCTATTCAGATAAAACTATAATGCAAAAGAAGATTATGGCAAAAAGGGAAAATCTTTACTTATCCCGCTACTTCAATAGTGTTTCACGTGACACATAATAAATTTTGATGTGCTGACGAAGATGAATGGAGCCTGCTTAACTATTTCTGATATATAAAAATACCTTTGCAGGTTCCTATGTTTCCGAAATATGATATAGTGGTGGTAGGCGCCGGTCATGCCGGCTGTGAAGCTGCTGCTGCAGCTTCCAACCTTGGCTCTAAGGTATTGCTAATTACAATGAATATGCAAACCATAGCCCAGATGAGCTGCAATCCGGCTATGGGTGGAATTGCCAAAGGACAGATAGTAAGGGAGATTGACGCATTGGGCGGGTATTCCGGAATTGTAACAGATGAAACGATGATACAATTCCGCATGCTGAACAGATCGAAAGGACCTGCTATGTGGAGCCCGAGAGCTCAGAATGACCGGATGCTGTTTTCCTGGAAGTGGAGAGAAATGCTGGAGAAAACAAACAATCTCGATTTTTACCAGGATATGGTTAAGGGGCTATTGGTAAAAGGCAACAGAGTAGTGGGTGTAAAGACAGGCTTGGGACATGAAATCTTATCTGAAGCAGTGGTACTTACAAATGGCACTTTTCTGAACGGCTTAGTTCATATAGGAGAAAAAAACTTTGGTGGAGGTAGAATAGCAGAAAAAGCTGCTACAGGCATTACAGAGCAACTTGTTGCTTTTGGATTTGAAAGCGACAGGCTTAAAACCGGAACGCCCCCTAGGATAGATGGGCGAAGCCTGAACTATGGTAAAATGGAAGAGCAACCTGGCGATGAAGAAATTGTTGGGTTTTCTTTTTTACCCACAAAAAAACCGGAAAAACAAAAATGCTGCTGGATAGCGTATACCAATCCAAAAGTTCATGATATTCTTAAAACCGGATTTGACAGAAGTCCGATGTTTGCAGGTAGAATTGAAGGCGTTGGGCCAAGATACTGTCCAAGCATCGAGGACAAAATCAACAGGTTTGCTGATCGTGAAAGGCACCAACTTTTTGTTGAACCTGAAGGCTTAAGCACCATAGAAGTTTATTTAAACGGATTTTCTACGTCCTTACCCGAAGAAATTCAATACGAAGCTATTCGTAATATATCGGGGTTTGAGAATGCAAAAATGTTCCGACCCGGATATGCAATAGAATACGATTATTTTCCTCCAACACAGCTTAAATACACCCTTGAAACAAAACTTATTGAAAACCTGTTTTTTGCCGGCCAAATAAATGGCACAACCGGGTATGAAGAAGCTGCATGCCAAGGCTTAGTGGCAGGAATAAATGCACATCAAAAAATCAGGAACCTGGAACCGGTAATACTTAAAAGAAGCGAAGCCTATATTGGGGTGCTAATTGATGATTTAATCAGTAAAGGAACCGAGGAGCCATACCGGATGTTTACATCGAGGGCGGAATTCAGAACCCTGCTTCGGCAAGATAATGCCGATCTGCGGCTGACCGAATTAAGTTACCGGCTCGGCCTTGCTTCGCAGGAAAGAATGAACAGGGT
>CAZDUO010000121.1:0-7891 GCA_964508655.1 uncultured Chitinophaga sp.
AAATTAGTCGCCACCCTTTTTGGCTTCGGGTGTTAAAATTAGGAAGTCAGGAAAAAGAAAACGCAGAGCAATCTCTTTAATCACTCTGCGTTGAAATCTCAAGAGACTTTATGACAAAAATTATTGAATCGGCTTATACTCTTTAAACAAATTCACTTTGGTGCCTTCCACCAGGCTGCGGTAATCTTTCCATTTGCCATCAAAGAATTCATTTAATTTCTGAATGGCGTCGCTCACGGCTTTCTCCGCATTGCCAACCAGTATTTCCACCTGCGTACCGGGGGCCACCATCTTGCTGCCGATGGATTGCTGTGCCTGCTGCATCTGGCTCATCACCGTTACCTGGAAAGGATTGCGGGATATGCCTTGCGCTTCAGAAGTTTTTCCATTGATGAATTCCCGAATTGCTTTCAGTTCATCCTGCATTTTGGTGGTTGATTTTCTCAGCGTGTCAGCTTCTTTTCCTTCAATGCCGCGCATCTGCGATTGCATTTTGGTGCACACTTCTTCCGCTTCAGCCAGGCGATCCATACCTTCGGTAAGTTTCTCAGCCGTTTTTCTCAGGCGGTCGTACATAGTTCGCTGTGCCATTTTTATTTCGTTTCGGTTGCCGAGCCGCGGGTCGTCTTTCACCGTCACATAAGCGGAATCTGAATTTCGGGCATAAGTAATCACCACTTTATAAGTGCCGGGCAACACCTGCAAGCCTCCCGGCTCGGGTGCTCCGGGTTGCGGTTTAGGTGAACCGGGCTGGCGAACTCCTTTTTCTTCCATGCCCCAGTATTGACGATTGAATCCGCTGTCAACATTCCAGCGCAGTGTTCGTATCAGTTCATTCCTGTCATTATAAATTCTCACCATGGCGCTGTCACCCCTGCGGCTGCCGGGGCCGCCTTGTCCGAAACCACCAAAGCCGCCACGACCACCGCCCTGC
This sequence comes from uncultured Chitinophaga sp., assembly GCA_964508655.1. Classification (GTDB taxonomy): domain Bacteria; phylum Bacteroidota; class Bacteroidia; order Chitinophagales; family Chitinophagaceae; genus VBAS01. The sequence goes on from CAZDUO010000121.1 coordinate 935, forward strand.
TGACCCGGGGCAACAGCCGGTTGCATTTGCGCAGGTACTATTTCCCATGGCTGTATTCTTGCAGCCGTATCGGGTGTTTTGGGTTTATTTATATAAAAAGAAACTGCTGCGCCGCGCCGCCTGTTTTCTGCATCCCATAAGCCCAGCACACTCCATTCATAGCCGGTAGCAGGTTTATATTGTGCCTGTATGCCATCAGGTGCAGGAAAAACAGTGACAGTTTTTGTGATTGCCACTCCTTTGTTTGCTGCAAGTTTTCTCAACGGGCGGATATCATCCAGCACCCACAAGGCACGGCCAAAGGTTGCAATTACAAGATCAGCTTCCCTTTCCTGGATGGTCATATCATAAGTAGAAACGGAAGGATAACCGTTTTTCCATTGCTCATAGGTTGTACCATTGTCAAAACTTATCCAAAGGCCATGCTCGGTGCCAACAAACAGGAGATTAGGTTCTGCCGGGTCCTGGATCATGCAAAGAGCATAGCCGGTTACTCTTTTTTCATCCGCCATTCTTGTCCATGTTTTTCCATAATCTGTTGTGCGGAAAATATAGGGTTTGAAATCGCCGCGGCGGTAATCATTGGCTACTACAAATGCCTCGCCTGCGTTGTGCGACGAAGCTTTCACCTGCGGAATCCAGCAGCCAACAGGCATACCCGGAATTTTTCCCCGAAAATTCGTCCATGTTTTTCCACCGTCTCTTGTCAGTTGCACATTGCCGTCATCGGTACCTACCCAAATCACGCCCTGTTCTTTCGGCGAAGGGGCAATGGCAAGAATGGTGCAATGTGTTTCGGCACCGGTGATATCGAGTGTAAGTCCGCCGGTATTTTGAAAGGCCGCAATCTTTACTGTGTCGTTGGTGGTAAGGTCGGGGGAAATGGTTTCCCAGTTTATACCCTTGTCTGTGCTTTTGTGCAGAAACTGGCTGCCGTAGTAAATTGTTTTTTTATCAAAAGGATCCTGGGCAATGGCCGAGTTCCAGTTCCAGCGAAGTGTAAGATTGGGATCAAGTGCCGGGGGTTTGATAAACCAGCTTTCGCCGGTTTTCCAGTTTCGCTTTCCTACATTGCCACCCTGGCTCATGCTGTACACCCAGCTGGCGTCTTCGGCATCGGGCATCACATCAAATCCATCACCACCGCCCACATTGTTCCAGTAATAGTTTCTGATGCCGCCATTGGTCCAGGTATAGGCAGGGCCATGCCAGCTTCCGTTATCCTGCATACCGCCCATCACGTTGTAGGGAATTTCATTATCTACATTCACATGATAAAACTGGCCGACGGGTATTTTTTCATCAAACACCCAGTTTCTGCCACGATCTCTTGAAATACCAATGCCGCCATCGTTGCCTTCAATAATCAGGTTAGGATCGTTGGGATGAATCCACCAGGCATGATGATCGGGGTGAATGCCGGAATAGGGTATCAGCGTGGTAAATGTTTTACCGGCATCTTCGCTGAGTGTAATGGTGGAGTGAACATCGTAAATGCGGTTTTCATTTTGCGGGTCCACATAAATTTCGTTGTAGTAAAAAGGCCGGTCGGTTACCTGTGCAGGATCGCTGTTTACCAGTGTCCATTTAAAACCGCCGTCATCACTTTTATAAAAACCATTTTTTGTTGCTTCCACTTTTGCATATACCCGGCTGGGCATGCTGCGGGCAAAAGCCACCCCGATTCTTCCCAGCGGCCCGTCGGGCAAGCCGTCATCTTTGGTCAGCTTCTTCCAGTTTTTTCCCCCGTCAACGGTAATAAATAAACCGCTGCCGGCGCCGCCGCTTTTCAGATTCCATGGTGTTCTTCTGAACTGCCACATGGCAGCAATCAGTTTGTTGGGATTGGAAGGGTCCATCACCAGGTCGGCGCAACCGGTAGTATCGTTTGTATAAAGAATTTTTGTCCATGTTTCGCCGCCGTCAGTTGTTTTAAATACACCTCTTTCGGAATGTTCAGCATAAGGATTGCCAATGGCAGCCACATAAACCGTGTTGGGATTAACGGGGTCAATCAGCACCCGGTGAATACAAATGGTTTTTTCAAGTCCCATCCGCTTCCATGTTTTACCGGCATCGGGTGATTTGAAAATGCCGGCGCCGAGATTGAGTGAATTGCGGGGATTGCCTTCGCCGGTACCCACCCACACTACGCTGGGATTGCTTTGCTGGATGGCAATAGCGCCGATGTTTTGTAAGGGTTGTTCATCAAAAACAGGCGTCCATGTGTGACCGCTGTTTTCTGTTTTCCATACGCCGCCTGAAGCAGCGCCTACATAAATGATATTAGGATTGGCTACCACGGCATCAATAGCCGTGATGCGGCCGCTCATACCGGCCGGGCCGATGTTGCGGGGTTTCCAGTTCTTGAATTGTTCGAGGCTGATTTTTTGAGCTGCTGCAAACAGGCAGATCACGGCACTGAAAGCGCCAAGCAGAATAGTCTTTCTCATTATGTGTGATGTTTTGGAAAATAAACTTACTTAAAAAGCAGAATTACGGAAAAAAAATGGTTGGAAACGGGAGAGTAACGGTTAAATGGTCATATTGTTAAATTGCCGGAATGTTCAAATACCAGTTTGCTGAAATGCGTTGAGCCATCTTGGGGATTTGAACCCCAGACCTGTTGTTTACGAAACAACCGCTCTGACCAACTGAGCTAAGATGGCTAAGGGGATTGCAAATTTATTAAAAGTAAAACCAGGTTTGTATGAGTTAATTTTATTTAATCCAGTTGATGACTGCTTTATTTACTTCGGCTGAATTGCCACCAATCATAATATGAAATTCGCCCGGCTCCCAATCATACTCCAGGTTATAATTATAAAATTTCAGGTCATCGGGTGAAATGCTGAACGTAACTGTTTTGGATTCGCCGGCCTTCAGGTTGATTTTCTGAAAACCTTTCAGTTCGCTTAACGGCCGGGTGATGCTGCCCACCACATCGCGGATATAAAGTTGCACTACTTCTTCGCCATCATATTTCCCGGTATTGGTCACGGTTACCGTAGCCGTGATGGTTTCATTTCCCACCGGGTTGTTTTTGCTTACGGAAATATTACTATAAGAAAATGAAGTATAGCTTAACCCATAACCAAAAGGAAACAGCGGTGAGTTGGGTGCATCGAGATAATTGGATTGAAACTTGGGTGAATTGGGCGCCGAAGGCCGGCCCGTGTTTTTGTGATTGTAAAATATAGGAACCTGCCCGATGTTTCTTGGGAAAGTGGCAGTGAGTTTTCCCGAAGGATTGTAATTGCCAAACAACACATCGGCGATAGCATTGCCTGCTTCCATGCCGGCATGCCAGGTTACAAGAATAGAGGTTGCCAGTTCATTTTCTTCCGTCAATGCCAGCGGGCGGCCGGTCATTATTACGAGCACCAGCGGTTTGCCTGTTTTTGCCAAAGCCCGGATCAGTTTTTTCTGGCTTTCAGGAATGGTAATCTCAGTTCTGCTGGCTGCTTCACCGCTCATTTCTGACGCTTCGCCTACTACAGCCACAACGACATCAGATTTTTTAGCTACCGATAATGCTTCGTTCAGCAAGGCTTCCGGGGTTCGTTTGTCAATGTCAATTCTTGTTCCGAACACATTTACCTTTTTTGCAAATGCCGTGTCGTCGGAAATGTTGGCCCCTTTGGCATAAAGAATTTTTATTCCGCTGCCCACTGCATTTTTCATTCCTTCCAGCACGGGGACGGACATTTGCGGGTCGCCGCTTACAGCCCAGGTGCCCAGCATATTGCTTTTATCACTGGCCAGCGGGCCGATTAATGCAATGGTGCCTGTTTTTTTTAACGGTAGCGTTTGGTTGTTGTTTTTCAGTAAAACAAAAGTCCGGGCAGCAATTTCTCTTGCCGCTTTTCTTCTTTCGCTGGTCAGCACTTCTTTCTTTGCTCTCGGTTCATCAATGTAGCGGTAAGGATCGTCGAACAAACCGAGCTTATATTTTGCTTCGAGAACCCGGCGGCAGGCTTCTTCAATCTGCACATGGGTAACTTTTCCTTCAGCCAGTGATTTTTTCAGCGTGGTTAAAAATCCTTCTCCCACCATATCCATATCAAGACCCGCATTCAATGCCAGTGCCGATACGGTTTGCAAATCGCCCATGCCGTGATGGGTCATTTCATTAACGGATGTGTAATCGGAAACCACAAACCCGGTGAAGCCCCATTGTTTGCGCAGCACATCGGTAAGCAGCCATTTATTTCCTGTGGCGGGTACGCCGTCAATTTCGTTGAAGGAACTCATCACACTGCCTGCGCCGGCTTCCACAGCCGCTTTGTAAGGCGGCAAATATTCATTGTACATTCTCACACGGCTCATGTCGGTGGTATTGTAATCACGACCCGCTTCGGCAGCGCCATACAATGCAAAATGTTTTACACAGGCCATGAGTGTATTGTTTGCAGCGAGGTCATTGCCCTGGTAACCTTTCACCATAGCCTTTGCCACCTGCGAACCGAGATATGCATCTTCACCGGAGCCTTCGGCTATGCGGCCCCAGCGTGGGTCGCGGGCTATGTCCACCATGGGTGAAAATGTCCAGCACAAGCCATCGGCTGTGGCTTCAATGGCTGCTTCTCTTGCACTGTGCTCCACCAGCTTCATATCCCAGCTGCCAGCAAGGCCCAGCGGAATGGGTACGGTGGTTTTATAACCATGAATGACATCAGAACCGAAGATGAGCGGAATCTTCAGCCTTGATTGTTCAATGGCGAGCTGCTGCGCCTGCTTTATTTTCTCTACACCAATTACTCCAAACAGACCGCCTACTTTTCCTTCCTTTATTTTTTTCTCTACATCGGAGCTCACTACAGCACCGGTAGGTAATCCCCAGCCGGGAGTGAGCAGGTTGAGCTGCCCGATTTTTTCATCCAGCGTCATTTTCTTCATCAAATCATCCACAAACGTTTTCATCATGATCTCCTGCGGTTGCTGGGCCATGGCGCTAATGGCAATTAACAATGCTAAACTCAAAGTGATTCTATTCATCAGTTATAGTTTTAATCTTAAAAATATTTTCATAGCCACAGAAACTCAGAATCTCTGAAACGCTGAATTCTGTGCTTCAGCGCCTCTTTGGCTTTCATTTACATATTTTACTCATTTTACTTCAATGACCTTGCTCCTTTCACTCACACCGTTTTCATTGATGGCTTCGATGCTGAAGTAATAGGTTGCCCGTGTATCCATTGATTTCATCCAGTATTCATTGTTGGCATGCACCATGATGCAATTGTACAGTTTTTCAGGATGCGTGCCGTAATAAATATTATAGGCAAAAGCATTGTCCACCGGTTTCCATTTTATAAATGCGCTTCGCTTGTCTTTTTCGGTACGCAGTACAATAAACCCCTGCACAGCATCGGGCTTTGGGCCGTTGCCATTGCCAAATACACGCAGCCCGCTGATGGCAAACCGGCCCGTGGGCATGTGAATGTTTTCAAGTTTGATATAGCGGGCCTGTACCGGGTTTTCAAGCTCTACATAATCATGCGGCACGTCTTTCATGTTTTTACTTTTATCCACAAGTACATTCCATTTTTTGCCATCAAGAGAATAATAGAGGATGTACTGGTGATACTGTCCGTTCCATTTTCCCAGCCGGTTGCTGTCCACATCCTGGTCGGCGAAATTGATTTGAACGGCATGTACAGCAGAAACATTTCCCAAATCAGTTTGTATCCATTCTCCTTTATTTGCTGTGGCGGCGCTCCAGTAAGTTTTTGCCAGTTCATCCACCACATGATTGGGAACATAAGCGCCGAGAGTGGATGATACCTGGACGGGTTTGTTATAATTGAGAAGCATCCAGCCGGGCCTCAACGCCTCACCCCCGGCCCCTCTCCTTGCGGAGAGGGGGGATTGTGAGGGGAGATAGGTTGGATAATCTCCAAAAGCCGTATTGCACCACATCACCCCATCTTTATCAAACCCGGCGGGCCAAAGACCGAGTCTTCTTTCAAAAGTATTTTTTACCGAAACAACCGTGGTAGCCACATGCCAGTAATTGCCATTGTTGTCCTGGAATGTTGCACCGTGGCCTGCACCGCGTACAAAACCGCCAAGCTTATAGCTTACCGGGTCAGATTGCGGAGTGAAAGGCCCCAATGGATTATCACCCACAATCACTCCATCGGCATAGCCGCTGAACTCTGTGCCCGGTGCACCGTACTGCAAATAATATTTGCCATTGTGCTTTGTCATGTGTGAGCCTTCAATGAAGGGGTCGAGAAAAGTATTGTCCATGTGTTCGCCAAAACGCTGCCAGCCATAGCGCCATGGTTCAAGCAGATACATTTCTTTTCTTGTGCCGATGGGCTCCATCGTTTTCCTGTTGAGTTCGATTCCGTACATCGGGTAGCGGTTGCTGCTGCCGTTGTACATGTATAGGCGGCCGTCATCATCGGTGAAAAAAGAAGGGTCCCAGCCGCCGATGGCAAATGAATCAACCAGCGGTTTCCATTCGTTTGCTTTCGGGTTGGTGCTCATCCAGATTGTGAATGTGCTGGTATAAGTGGAGCCGAATACAATCATGGTATCGCCAATGATGCCGACAGCAGGAGCACAGAGTTCATCATAAGTTCCCTTATTCCACGGACGCAGAAATTTCCGTGAGATAAAATTCCAGTTGAGCAAATCGCTGCTCCACCAGTAGCCCCATTGATTTGTGCTGAATAAAAAATAGTCGCCTTTATAGTTTACAATTACCGGGTCGGCCGTGGCACGATGCCGGCCCCATGTAGAAAAATTGGGAATGGGAGTATAGCCATAATCCAAGTTAACAGGGTTGCAATAAGTTTTTTGCTGTGCCTGTAAAAAGTAACTGCTGATAAAAAAGCATAATAGCAGTACTGCAGATGAAAGGATCCCGATTGAAGCGGGACGATGCCTGACCGGAGTTGTCCTGATAGCTATCGGAACTGGTGATATTAAAATCATATCTCGTTT
>CAZDUO010000122.1:0-1809 GCA_964508655.1 uncultured Chitinophaga sp.
GCGTCTTTTGTATTTTATCTTTGCGGCTTTGCGTGACTTACAAAGTTGAATAGAGAAAAGGAAGATGAACGGAGCGTCGCAACGGAAGTTCAATCAGGGTATCCCGATAACTATCAGAACTGAATACAAAAAAAATCCATGAACGAAAAGAGCAAGCAATTATTCGAGCGGGCACAACAATCCATCCCCGGCGGGGTGAATTCGCCGGTAAGGGCATTCAAAAGCGTTGGCGGTACGCCGGTGTTTATTAAAAATGCCAAAGGCGCTTACCTGTTTGATGTGGATGGCAACCGCTACATTGATTATATCGCATCGTGGGGGCCAATGATACTGGGACATGCCCACGAACCGGTGGTGAAAGCGATACAGGAATATGCAGCATATTCCACGTCGTACGGCGCACCGACGGAACTGGAAATTGAAATGGCTGAGCTCATCATCAGCATGACGGGTGTGGATTTGATTCGCATGGTAAGCAGCGGCACTGAGGCATGCATGAGTGCTATAAGACTGGCGAGAGGTTACACCGGGAAAAACAAGATTATAAAATTCGAAGGGCATTATCACGGTCATGCCGATTCTTTTTTGGTAAAAGCCGGAAGCGGTGTGGCTACATTCAACATACAAACCGTGCCGGGAGTGACTGCGGGTGTGGCGAATGATACGCTGACGGCAGCCTACAATGATTTGGATGCGGTAAAAAAAATAGCCGCAGAATATAAAGGAGAAATTGCAGCCATCATCGTTGAACCCGTAGCGGGAAATATGGGTTGCATTTTGCCGCAGCAGGGTTTCCTGGAAGAATTGAGAAAGCTATGTGATGAAGAAAATATCGTCCTGATTTTTGATGAAGTAATGACGGGTTTTCGCTTAGCTCCCGGGGGTGCGCAGGAACGATTGGGTATAAAAGCAGATTTGGTTACTTACGGCAAGGTAATCGGTGGCGGTATGCCGGTAGGCGCTTTTGGGGGTAAAAAGGAAATCATGCAGCACATAGCACCGCTGGGCAACGTGTACCAGGCTGGCACGCTGAGCGGAAACCCGATTGCCATGATTGCCGGCTATACTGTGTTGAAAGAATTAAAAAACAATCCTGCCATTTTTAAAGAACTGGATGAAAAGACAGAATACCTGTACAACGGGCTGGATGAAGTGTTCAAAGCATGGAAGCAGCCCTATGTTATCAATCATATCGGCTCGATGATAAGCGTTCATTTCAGCGACCACCCGGTGATTGATTTTGCATCGGCTTCTTCGGCCAATAACGAGCAGTTTAAAAAATATTTTCATGCCATGCTCAGGCGTGGCATTTATCTACCGCCTTCAGCATTTGAAAGCTGGTTCCTGAATAATGCTTTGTCGTATGCCGATATTGACAGAACAATTGAAGCGACGAGGGAGAGCCTTGCGGAAATGTGAGGAAACAAAAATCCCTGAATGAAAAAATTCAGAAACAGGTACAGGATTCCTTCGGCACGGCTGCAAACCTGGAATTACGGCTCACCGGGTTTTTATTTCATTACCATCTGTACAAAAAACCGTGAATGTTATTTTGGAGAAATCAGGAATGGGGAAATGTATTTAAATGAATTGGGAAAAATTGCAAATGAAGAATGGTTAAAAACACCACACATACGACCCGATATGAACCTGGAATTGGGTGAATTTGTTGTTATGCCCAATCATTTTCATGGCATTGTGATAATTGGGGAAAATAAATACAATACCCGGCAAAATACGGATCGTGATGACGCCGGTATTCGTGATGACGCCGGTATTCGTGATGACGCCGGTATTGGTAGAGACGCC
>CAZDUO010000122.1:1909-7840 GCA_964508655.1 uncultured Chitinophaga sp.
GACGCCGGTATTCGTGATGACGCCGGTATTGGTAGAGACGCCATGCATGGCGTCTCTACCAATCAATCCAATCAATCCAATCAATCCAATCAATCCAATCAATCCAATCAATCAAACGAATACAACCAATCCAACGGACCAAACAAACCCAACCCATCCGCCCCGTTCAATACATTCGGCCCGCAATCAAAAAACCTGGGTTCAATTTTGCGTGGTTACAAATCATCGGTGACCACCTATGCACGAAAACACAACATTGATTTCGGATGGCAGGCCCGATTCCATGACCATATCATCCGCAGCTATGAGGAATACGTTTACATATCGCAATACATCATCAACAATCCAAAAAAATGGGTGGAAGACAAATTCTATAACGGGTGATTTAAACAAATCATACCAAAAATTGCCACCCCCATTTGTGGGGTGACGCAGAGACGCCATGCATGGTGTCTCTGCGGGTAAACAGGCAACACGATAATCATCATAAAACGTAAATGCCGGTCGTAATCAAAAAAATTACAACCGGCATTTGTTTATCATTTTTTATTTGAGACGCCATGCATGGCGTCTACATTATTTACAATTTCGCTCCCACACTCACAAAAAATGCTCTTCCGTCAGCGGGCAGGGTGCCGGGGCCGGGGTAACCGCCGGCACGACGGGTGAAATATCTTTCATCAAACAGATTGTTAACTCCTGCTTTTATGTTCAGCCCCCTGGAAAATTTATATGTGGCTGTTAAATCTGTAATTGTGTAAGACGGAATCAATCCGTTGTTGCCGTTGGTGGTCGGTGTCACTGTGTTGTTGGCATCGCTGTAGGTTTCTCCCACATAGCTGAGCTGCGCCGTGAGCAGGATGCCTTTGTAACCGGCCGTGATACCGCCGCGGAAAATATGCTCCGGTGCATTTTCCACCTTCTTGCCTTTGGTGGCAGCATCTTTATGATCGCTGCCGTAACGGGCACGGGTGTAACCGTAAGAACCAAATACAATCAGATCGGTCTTTGTATTTTTTGTAAATGCACGAACCGGGTTAAACTCCACATAGCTCTCAATACCTTTGCTGGTGCTGTTGCCTACATTGGTAATAAGACGATACGAAGGCGTGCCGGTAACTGTAACTGTTCCGATACGGTTGTTGTATTGCAGGTAATAGGCGCTTACATCAAACTGCAAAAAGTCTTTCACCTTGCCGCGGTAGCCAAAATCAATATTGTATCCTTTTGAATCTTCGAGATTCGGATCCACCACATCGGTAGTGGGCGGGGCCTGCAGGTTGGCAAACTGGATAGGACGGTATGCCTGCGTGATGTTTCCGTAAAACTCTGTGTTGCCAATATGATACTCCACACCGATACCGCCCAGCAAAAAGCTGCGGCTGCGGCTGATGTTTTGCAGATAAACAGGCTGGCCGCTGCTGTACCCGTTGATACCGGAAGCTGCACCTTCGAGCCACTCATAACGGATGCCAGGCACAAGGAGAAACTTATCGGAGAAACGGAAAATATTTTCAACAAACACGGCGGCATTCTTTGAATCAAATTCAATATCTCTCGGGTAATTGCCAATCACAGTTACATCATACTCGCTGCCGGTAGTTCCTTTGCCATCGGCACGGCGGTGCGTGGTGCCCGTATAAAGACGGATACCGGCAGACAACGAGTTATCCATTTTACCCAATGCATAATCGGTAAGAATGCGGCTCTCCAGTCCATAGTTGCGATAGTGGTCAATCTGCACCGTGCGGTTATTATAGTTGCCGGTAGCGGAGTTAATGCTGTCTTTGGTAGTGATGGACTGCAGGAAGCCTACGCTGTTGCGGTTGCCGAGGGTAGCAAAGAGTTTTGTATTCCACTTTGTATTTTCAGTGATTTGATAGTTGGCAATGAGTGCCGGCGTGGTCCATGTAATATCAAACCAGTTGCGGCTGCGGAAACTCTGTTGCGCATCGCTGTACAGTTGCGCATCGGTAAGTCCGCCGGGTTGCTGGCTGCGGATATGCGAATGCATGGTTTCGGCTGTCAGCGAAAATTTTCCGGTAAAGCGGTAAGTGAATGTGCCGTAACCGGCATTTGTATAGTAGCGGCTGTTATTTCTCCAGCCATCCCCATTGCGGTGGTCGAAGAAAGTGTAGTAATGAAACTTCTTTGTCTCGCCACCAATGGCATTATAAGAATTGAACAATGCATTGCTTCCAATGGTCTGCTGTGTTTCAAACTCAAAAGGCTTGTTGATTTCGCTGCCGTTTCGAAGAATATAATTTACCAGTCCGCCAAACTGCGGGCCGTATTGCAACGAGCCCTGGCCTCGCACTACTTCAATCCGCTGCACAGCCTGCAACTGCGGATTATAATAAGCTTCGGGATACCCAAAAGGATCTGCAGCAATATCATAACCGTTCTGGCGCACATTGAACTCCCAGCTGCGGTTGGGACTGAGACCTCTTGCGGCAATGCCAATCTGGATGCCGCTGGGGTCACTTTCCCAAATGTGAATGCCGGGCACTTTGGCCATCACCTGGCGCATGGTGTTGGTCACCACGTTGCCCTGCACATTATCCAATACGATGAGTGCATTTTTTTTACCGGCATAAATGCTGGTGCCTACTACTTCAGGCATCTGCTGGTAGTCGCTTTTGCTGTAGCGGCCCACCACGGTAATATCGGGCAAATATTTATGAACGGGCTTGGTAGAGTCGTCATGAAAAATTTTAGCTTCATCGGTTTGGGCAAAGCCAGTCAATGAAACAACGGAAATTAGAGTAAAGAACAATAACCTTTTCTTCATAGTGTTGATTTTTCGGGGGCAAATATCAATTACACAACTTAACTGCATTTACGGTTTGAGAAAAACGGTTTACGCAAAGTGGAAAAGAGTCTTGACGAAAGGACTGACAGAGATCAATCCGTCTTATGACTTTTTAAAAACGTATTTTCAGTGAAATTTTCTGTATGAAACAATTTGCCTGTCTTTGGCTGCTATCGCTGACAATTAAAGGATTCCCTCAGCAAAATATGGAGAGCCATTTCAAAATCTATGACACCCGCTCGAAGCAGCTTGTTTCTTTTGACAAAATTGTGACAGCCATGGCCAACGCCGATGTGCTGCTTTTTGGCGAAGAGCATAACGACAGCGTGGGGCATTACCTGGAGGCGGAAATTTTCAAAGCGCTGTTCATCCGTTACGGAAGCAAGATTGTTTTAAGCCTTGAAATGTTTGAAACCGACAACCAGCTGGTGCTGGACGAATACCTTGCCGGATTTATTGATGAAAGCCGGTTGGCACGGGATGCCCGGCTCTGGAATAATTATAAAGATTACCGGCCGATGGTGGAATTTGCGAAGCAAAATAAAATTCCGGTGATTGCCGCCAATCCGCCGCGCCGGTATGTGAATCTTGTAAGCCGGCGGGGAACGCAGTCGCTGGACAGTTTATCTAAGGATGCAAAGAAATTTTTACCCCCATTGCCCTACGACACACTGAGCGGCCGCTACCGCGAAAAGTTTTTTGAAGTGATGAAGGGAAGTCCCGGTGGCGATAATCCGAGGGTATATTACAGCCAGAGCCTGTGGGATGCAGGTATGGCTTACAGCATTTATAAATTTTTAAAAAAGAACAAGGGCAAAAAAATTTTTCATTGCGTGGGCGGCTTTCATACCGAAGAAAAACTGGGCACAGCTGCCCAGCTGCAATTGCGGAATAAAAGACTAAGAATTTTGAACATAGCCTGTTTTAGTAATTCCTTATTCAATATTGCTGACCCGATGCTGGCCGGGTGGAAAAAGGAAAGTTACCGCGGCGATTATATCATCGTCACCAATCCTGATTTGAAAAAAACATTTTGACCAGCCCTGCAAATCCGGTGCAGCGGATTTCATTATCGGAAATAGTTGTAATTTTTGAGCTTAGAACAGAAAAGAAAAATAATCCCGTCAGTCAATGCCAGCATTCTTTGATACTAATTCTGCCGGGCAGCGGAAGCTGGCCGCCGTGATGTTTGCCGACATGACGGGCTATACAGCCATGATGCAGGACGATGAAGTGCATGCAAAACTTTTAAGAACCCGGCAAAAGAAAACCCTCGAAACACTTGTACCGGCGCATAATGGAACCATTATCCAGTATTTTGGCGATGGCACCCTGAGCCTGTTTGGCAGTGCAGCGGATGCAGTGCGCTGTGGTGTAGCCATCCAGCATGAATTACAAAAAGAACCCAAAGTCAAATTAAGAATCGGCATTCACAGCGGCGATGTGGTGTACGATACCGAAGGTATTTATGGCGATTGTGTCAACATCGCCTCCCGCATCGAATCACTCTCCGTTCCGGGCGCCGTACTTTTTTCCGGCAAAGTATATGATGAAATAAAAAACCAGCGTGACATTAAAGCCAGCCTGCTGGGAAAGTTTAATCTAAAAAATGTAAAACAACCTGTTGAAGTATATGCGGCAGTCAACGAAGGCATGGTGGTTCCTCTGCCGCAGGAAATAAGCGGAAAAACCGCTGCGGAAAATATTTCCCTGCCGGCTTTATTTAAAAAGAAATCAGTACAGATTGTTGCTTTGGCAATAGCAGCCATCATCCTTACACTGGCCATATTGTTGTTAACCCAACTTCCGGGAAAAAGCAGCACCCTGGATTCGATTGCCGTTTTACCATTGGAAAATCTTTCCGGTAATCCCGACCAGGAATATTTTGTTTCAGGCATGCATGAAACACTCATTACAGAACTTTCCAAAATAAGTGCTTTGAAGGTTATTTCCCGAACATCAACAGTACAATACAAAAACACAAAAAAGGCCTTGCGCCAGATTGCAAAAGAGCTGGGCGTAAAGGCGCTTATTGCAGGCTCTGTAATACGGGAAGGCAATACGGTACGCATCACAGTACAGTTGATTGACGGCACTTTGGAAAAACATCTTTGGTCCGATAAGTTTGACCGGGAATTAAAAAACATTCTTGCCCTGTATAGCGAAGTGGCACAGAAAATTGCCGGTGAGATTAAAATCAAACTATCTCCCCAGGACCAGATGAGGCTGGTTACTTCGCCGGAAGTGAATGCCCGTGCTTATGAGTATTATTTAATTGGCCGTCATTTCTGGAATCAAAGAACTATAGAGAGTTATAAACGGGCCATTGAAAGTTATAAGAAGGCACTCGAACAGGATACTGCTTATGCTCCGGCCTATGCGGCACTGGCTGATTGTTATATTCTGCTGGGCGAACAGGGTGGTATGCCACAGCAGGAAGCCGGGGGGCTTGCGAATGAAGCCATACAAAAAGCGCTGGCGTTAAACAACAAGCTGGCTGAAGCCTATTCTTCGCTGGGTGTATGGAAATTATCGTTTGAATGGAACTGGGATGAATCAGAAAAAGCATTCCTGCGGGCCATTGAACTCAATCCGGGTTATGCCATCACTTATCAGTGGTATGGTCGAACGCTTGGATTTATCGGACGATTTGACGATGCAATTAAACACCTTGAAAAAGCAAGGGAGCTTGACCCGCTTTCACCCGTCATTCTTGCTTACATAGGCCAGGTTTATATTTATGCAAAACAATATACAAAAGCAGATGAGCAGCTGCAGCAGGCATTGAAGGTTCATCCCAATCATTCGTTGATTCTTCATAATATCGGGGAGCTTTACATAGCGCAGGGGCGATATGCTGAAGCTATTGAACCGCTGAATCAATCAGCCATCATGTCTGTGTCGGCCCACTACGAGGCCATACTGGGATACGCTTATGCCCGTGCCAACCGGAGGGAGGATGCAATGAAAATCCTGAACGATTTGATGAACCGGTCTGATTCCATTGTTTTTTCCGGTTTTAACCTGGCAGCCGTTTATATGGCATTGGGAGAAAAGGGAAAAGCGCTGACTCAGCTTGAAAAAGGGTTTGAACAGCATGATGTATGGATGAAAGAACT
>CAZDUO010000123.1:0-7609 GCA_964508655.1 uncultured Chitinophaga sp.
TGATTAAATTTGAATATGATTACTCAGTTTAAATTCATGCTGATAAATAATTACCGCTATCTGAATAAGCTTACTACTTATTCAGATTTCTACACTGAGTTATCAACCGGTTTTTATAGAAGATTCCGTTACGGGTACACTGCGGAGTATGATGGAAGAAGTGACATATCCGGGTACTGGATTAAAAGTAACAGGATGTAAAAGTAATTTTCGCTTTTTGTTTCTCATAACTTTTCTAAGAAAAATTTCTAAGTAAGGATAACTTTTATTGCAGGTAGTAATTCTACTTTCTTCAGCACACGTTATTCGAAAATATACGAATGATAAATTGAACAGGAAGTAAAAAAAACAAACTGGCTATGAAATTTTTAAACAAAATGATTGCAGCTTCCGTATCAGCAGCATAAAAAAGGCTGCCTGCAGGCAGCCTTTAAAAAATTATTTACGGGAAAAAATAATCAGTCGTTTCTTGGCGCAGTAGGCAATTCGTAACAACCTACACCCGGGTAGATATACACATTACAGCCTTTGATGCCGCCGCCGGTTTTGATATAAGATACAGCCATCGGGTCTACTGCAAAAGATTTGTTGAATGTAAGCCTGTAATAAGTAAGCGAAGTACCGGTGGTGCCCGCTTCAAATTTCAGCACATCGTTGGATGTGCATGTTCTTATTGATGGGTCCCGGTCCATAGTGGCGCCAACCGTGAACCATGTGTTTCCGTCGTAACTGTATTGGGCCGACACCAGGGCTGCTTCTGCTGCCGGGCATAACGGCAAACTCCAGTGACTGATATCCTGCAGCGTACCGTTTGCACCATTGCCGGGGCTCGGATTATGCACTGTCCAGGTCCACACCTGGTTAGTGCCGGCTGTTTCAGTACTTACCAGCGTAATAATATAGGCCGCTGCAGAAGAATTGATTTTTTTACTGATAAAAGAAATCTGTGTGAGTGTAAGCAATAATACTGATAAAACAATAAGCGCTTTGTAAAGATTTTTCATAGTACAGTTTTTATAGGGTAAAGAATTAATGACTTATGTGGTAGTAAATTTAAGACACGGGTTATATTAATCATATTTTTTAATCATGAGAATATACCTGGTAAATTACAGAATAACTGTATGGTAAAATGTGCAGGGAAATTTTTCGATGAATAGAAAATTTACTCATTCCCAACAATCGGATCAGATTTAAAATAAAAAAGGCTGCGTAAACCGCAGCCGTTTAATTCATTTTGGTACTGATGTATTAATCAAGCCTGGAACCCATACCGGAAAAATAATACAGGTTGCAACCCTGAAGACCACCACCGGTTTTAACCCATGATTTGGCAAATGGATTTACCACAAAATCCTGGCTGAAAGTTGCCCGGTAATAAGTGGGTGCGCTGCCGGAAGTCCCCATATCAAACTTGAGCACATCCACGGTTGTGCAGGCCCTGATGCTGGGATCCCGATCAACACTGGTATTTACAGCATGCCAGGTAACTCCATCGAAACTGTACTGTGCAGATACCAGTGCCGCTTCTGCATCGGCATTCAGGGGCACACTCCAGTGACTGATGTCCTGCAGCGTTCCGTTTTGCCCGTTGCCGGGATTGGGGTTAGTAATTTGCCATGTCCATTCTGTGTTGGTTCCCGCTGTGATTCTGGAGCAAAGAGTGATAGAGTAGGCATCGGTAACCGCGGTTTCGGATTTTTTGTCGGCCAGGAAAGATGAAAGCGTAACAAATGAAGCGGCAATTACTGTTGCCACGATTGCCGTCTTGAAAAGGTGTTTCATTTTTTTTGAATTTTAAGGTTATTAATCAGGATATTTCAGATATTGGTAAAAATGTTTTTCCGAAACAATAGTTTCATTAAAGCCTACACCATTGATTTACCTGTTGAAAATGAATAAAAAAGAGGGAACTTAGTTGGCAATTGACTTATTCCAGTTAGCCTGGTAAAACGCAGGTGGCATTTCATAAAATACATGATTTCTACTAATCGGTGGTAAATATAATACCTCAATTTCGTACCTGCAATGTTTTTGAAGATTTTTTCCCCAGCAAGAAAAAGTAATGAAATGCAGGAAAGGCAGGAATTCTCAAATTAAAAATTTGTATCGGCAAACAAACTGACTGTATTGTGGGAGCGTACTGTGGGTAAATTAATTTTTGCCGCAGGATTTATTTTGTTTTAATTCTCCTCAATTTTTTCATCTTCCTGGTTGGCAAGAATACCAGTTGTCAGTTTTTTCAAAGGGTTTTTTCTGTTTTCCTCATATTCTTTTCTGTTGTTGATTATCGAGATGCAGTCAAAAATTGCAGTGCGAAACGAAGATTCATCTGCTTTCCCTTTTCCGGCAATATCAAAAGCAGTGCCGTGGTCGGGTGAAGTGCGAACTGCCGGTAATCCTGCTGTATAATTTACACCGCTGCCTGATGCCAGGGTTTTAAAGGGCACCAGGCCCTGGTCGTGATACATAGCAAGTACCGCATCAAAACGCAGATGGTATTGCCTGGCAAAAAAACTATCGGCACTGTAAGGACCCGATACAAGCATATTATTCTGTTTTGCGTCTCTTATGGCAGGTTTAATTACTGATTCCTCTTCACTGCCGATTAATCCTTCATCACCGGCATGAGGATTCAGCCCCAGCGCTGCTATCTTAGGTTTCTCAATTCCAAAATCCTTTCTCAGGCTATCGTGCAACAGGCTGAGCTTATTTAACAGCGCATCTCTTGTAACAAAGCGGGCTACTTCACTTACCGGCACATGCTCGGTAAGCAATGCCACCCGGAAATCGCCGGCAAACAGGATCATGACAACTTCTTTTACACCAAAAAAATTTTTAAAGAATGGTGTGTGCCCGGTAAAACTGAATGCTGCCGACTGAACATTTTTTTTATGAATTGGCGCTGTTACCAATCCCTGTATTTCATTTTTTTTAAGAGCATCGCTTGCAGCCAGCAGCGATTTTACCGCATATTTACCTCCGGTTTCTGTCAGCTGGCCTGGCTGAATTATCACTTCTTCTTCCCAGCAATTATAAATATTCAGTTGTTTTGGATTCAGCCGGCTGAAATCTCTGATGTTTTGCCAGTTAAAACCGGCATCCGGTATTGATTTGCGGTAAAAATTTATCAGTTTGTTTGATCCGAAAAAAACCGGTGTGCAGAAATCGAGCAACCGGCTGTCAGAAAATGTTTTAATTACCAGTTCTGTACCGATCCCATTCAGGTCGCCACAGCTTATTCCGATTACTGGTTTTGCTGTTGTATGCATGTGTTGGGTATTTGGCAAATGTATTGAATTTAAAAAAAGCCGTGATTCGTACTTAGAATCACAATTTCCTGTTTGCCTAAGCATTAATATATATTTTCACTTATCATTTCTGCTTATGTAGCGGAGAGATGCTAATTCCTGCTCCGTATCTTTTATTGAACTGTACCATATAATTCTTCGGAAAAGATGAGCCATTGCACGGGGGTATTTTACTGGTAATTATTCCTTGCGTAAAACAAATTGCAGAAATATCTTCATATCCTTAAAATTCTACCTTATGAAAAAGCTATTGGTTTTTGCTGCGGCATTTATTGTATTTACCGGGTATTCTTTTACCGGTATGGAAAAATTTCCCGCTAAAAAATCTGACGCTGCTGTTGCTGTTACCAGCCAGGAAACGTTCAGGTATTTCCGCATTCACCGCCAGGCAAAAAATGTGGTGCTGAACTGGGGCGTGAACTCACCCGCAGGAATTTCATCCTTTATTCTTGAACGTTCTTACGACGGGGAATTTTTTGATATAATCAATCAAACGCCCTGCAATAATGCAGAAAAATTTTCCTGGAAGGATATATCTGTTTTCCCGGGATATATTTATTACCGCATCGCCTGTATGATGACGGACGGTACAATCTATTATTCACCTGTTGAAGTAATCCGTATTGTTCAGCATGGATAGGATATGGATGAAGGCCGGAACCACCGGTCAGCATCCTCTGCCTGCTATTTGAGGAGTATGAATGTGTGAATTAAACCCATGCTTATGAAAAATTTTTTACGCTACTTTTATTTACTCATCCTGTTGCCGGCAGGTTTATCAGCCCAAATCACGACACCGGTGATACGGGCAGGGTTTGGGGTGGATGCCGACCTTCGGACAAATTTTTTCAACGGGTTTGTACAAAGCGGAAACGATGACTGGTACAATAATGGTACAGCCGGTACCGGAAACTTTGTTATTGATACCGCCGGCGCAGCAGCCATCGTTGCAGGCTATTTAAGCGATGCTTCCCCCTGGCCCCGGCGCATGGCTCCATTGTATCGCTCGATGAGTCAGCCCAAATTCAGTGTCATCAACAACAGGATTTGGCTCGATGCCTTGTTTGTACGGGATTATCACGGCAATGATTCAACAGTATTCACCGCCGGCTCTGATAAAAACGGCATGAGCCCCGCTAACTGGACCGGTGGCATACAGGGCATTCCTGATAAAAACGATATTCTCGATGTATTCATGCACATACGCCGTGCCGGCCCCAATGTTACGGATTCACTATGGATGTTCGGCGCACTTTCACTGGACAATGTGACCGGAAACCGCTACTTTGATTTTGAAATGTACCAGACGGATATTTATTATGACAGGGCATCGGCAAGCTGGTATGGCTATGGCAATGATATGGGTCATACATCCTGGGAGTTTGATGGTGCAGGCAATGTGACCAAAGCCGGCGATATCATTTTTACAGCCGAATACCAAAGTTCAACACTTACCAATATTGAAGCCCGTATATGGATACCGCAAACTACATTAAGTATTACTCCGGCACAGTTCAACTGGTCGGGCCAATACGATGGAGCTTACAACGGCGCCCCGTATGGTTATGCCAGCATTTTACCAAAAACAGCCGGTGCGTTTTATACTGGAATGGGTTGCAATAATAATACATGGACTGGTCCTTTTCAGCTGGTACTTCAAAACAACAGCCTTACCACTAACTATGTCAAAGACCAGTTCATGGAATTTTCAGTGAATCTTACCAAACTGGGGCTTGACCCTGCCACCAACCTGGGTGGCGATGTATGTGGCTCGCCGTTTAACAGGCTGGTGGTGAAAACAAGAGCTTCTGCCTCTTTCACGGCAGAGCTGAAAGACTTTATTGCCCCGATAGATTTGTTCCTGGCGCCAAGGGCCGATGCACAGGCTGAGGTCCCGGTTTTTTGCGGTCCTGATTCTGCTACTACCATGATTTATGTTACCAACCCAAGCCCCGGGTCGGTTTATACCTGGACTACCATTGATGGAAATATCACGACGCCTCCCACCGGCACTTCCATTGAAGTAAACGCAACCGGAACCTACATAGTGACACAACAACTGATGGCGGGTTGCAACCCGTATGCTACCGATACGGTGGTTGTAACAAGGGATAACGATTGTGCTGTGCTGCCCGGCATGTTCAGAACATTTTATGGAAACTATTATACTGCCGAAAAGAATGTTTCACTCCGCTGGACGGTGGTAAACAACGCTTCGGTAAAAAACTTTATCGTGGAAAGAAGTACCGATGGAGTGAATTTTGAAAAAGCGGCCGTAGTATTAGCCAGTCATAACCTGAACCAGGAAGCTGCCTATGAATTTATGCAGCCTGTTGCCGATATCAGTTCTCCCTTTGTTGATTACCGCATCCGCCTCATTAATCATGATGATACATATTCTTACAGCCGCATTATCAGGATCGTATTGAAACCCGCCTTAAAAGCCGGACTGGCCATTGCACCCAATCCTGTACGGAATAAGTTTCAGCTGACTGTAACATCATCGGCCGCCGGGCCGGCAAAAATCATGTTCGTGGATATGTACGGCCGGCCGGTGACCGTGATGAATGAAATGATAAAACCAGGCGTCAACATTTTTACATTAGCTGTTGGTGAGAACTGGCAACCCGGCGTGTATTATGCCGTACTGAAAATTCAGCAGGAAACATTCAGTACCAGGTTCGTGGTGCTCGAATAGCCGGTTCTTGCTTATTTTAAAACCCAATCCTCCCCTCATGCTGCGGGGAGGTTTTTTTAGTGTAATATAACTTCGGCTGCAGCTACTACATTTGCAGCCATGTACACGCTGAAAAAATCGCTCGGCCAGCATTTTTTAAAAGATGAAAACATCTGCAGAAAAATAGTGGCCGCCCTCCAGCAATGCCCGCACAGCCGGCTGCTGGAAGTAGGCCCCGGCAGCGGAGCATTAACCAATTACCTGCTTGCATTAAGCCAAACGGATTTTAAAGCAGTGGAAGTGGACGTCGAGAAGGTGGATTTTCTTTTACACACTTACCCGCAATTAAAAGACAAGATAATTGCCGGTAGTTTTTTGGAGATGGAAAAACCTTTCAGCGGTACATTCACGGTTATTGGTAATTTTCCATACAACATTTCTTCACAGATTTTATTTAAAATACTTGACTGGAAAGATGATGTGGAATGTGTGGTCGGGATGTTTCAGAAAGAGATGGCGCAGCGGGTGGCGGCAAAAGAAGGAAGCAGGGTGTACGGAATAACCAGTGTATTGACACAGGCTTTTTTCAGCGTGGAATATCTGTTTGAAGTAAATGAAAAATGTTTTACGCCACCGCCGAAGGTAAAGAGCGCCGTTATCCGGCTGCTGCCGCAAAAGAATATTCCCGGCATGAAAAACGAAGAATTATTTTTCCGCCTGGTGAAAACAGCCTTCAACCAGCGCAGGAAAAAACTGCGCAATGCAGTAAGGGATTTGTTTGATATGGAAACACTGAAAGAAGTAATATTCAACCGGCGTGCCGAGGAACTGAGCGTTTCCGAATTTGCACAACTGACTTTTAAAATGAAACAGGATGAAACATGAGTAAGGTAATTATTACAGCAAAGACGCATGATTTTTTTATAAACAAACTGAAAGAAAAAGGGTTTGATGTGTTGTACAGGCCTGCCATCACCTACGATGAATTGTCCGTAATGATGGAAGACGTTGCAGGCCTGGTAGTGACAACAAGAGTGAAAGTGGACAAGACATTGATTGAAAAATCGAAAGTACTGAAGTGGATTGGCCGGCTGGGCAGCGGCATGGAACTGATTGATGTGGACTATGCCGAAAGCCGCGGCATAAAATGCATCAGCAGCCCCGAAGGAAACAGGAATGCAGTGGCCGAGCATGCCCTTGGCATGCTGCTGAGCCTGATGAATAAACTAAATTCCGTGCAGCAGGAGTTGAAAGAAGGAAAATGGCTGCGGGATGAAAACCGCGGTACAGAGCTCTCCGGAAAAACCGTAGGCATCATCGGCTATGGAAATACCGGCAGCGCCTTTGCACAACTGTTGGAGTCGTTTCATGTGATTGTGCTGGCCTGCGATAAATACAAATTCGGATTCGGAAAAGACTATGTGAAAGAAGCCAGCTTTGAACAGGTATGCCGCTATGCAGATGTTGTCAGCTTTCATGTGCCGCTGACCGGTGAAACCCGCCACATGGCCAATGATGCTTTTTTCAACTCGCTGCAGCGAAAACCCTGGATACTGAATACGTCACGAGGCGGGGTAGTGAATACGCTGCATCTGAAAGATGCGTTACTGGCAGGTAAAAT
>CAZDUO010000124.1:0-7291 GCA_964508655.1 uncultured Chitinophaga sp.
TTTACCCTGCACTTTGATTACATTAATGATATCTTCTACTTTTTTTAAAGCCTGTTTTAAGGCCTGAATATTTTTTTCGGCGTGCCAGATATAAGTTGCCTCTTCTGTATCCAGTGTTTCCCATACGATGTGATAATTCTTTTCACCTTCCAGTAAGAATAAAAAAGAAAAAGGCTTTTGAACGAACCGGAGTTTCATAGTCTTATAGGAATGTTTATCTGAAAGAAAACGCAGTTGCCGGTAATGTTTTGTTTGGGTGATTTTTATAATATCCTCAAAGAGCTCTTTTTCATCCTGGTAAAAAACAGTGGGTTTTAAGTTTCCCGCCCCAAAGGTTTCGAAATATTCTTCCATTGTAAAAAGACTTTTGTCAACATCGGTCAAAACTTTCTTTTTGATGCTTCTTACAAAATCAAACTTTATATTTTCGATCAGTTGTTTGTCTATTTTTTCAATTTCAGGTGAACTTGCTGTTGCCGACACTATTTTATTATTATCAATTTCAAGGGATGCTCTCACCTGTATTTTTTTTGTTTGAAGGGCATTGATAAAATAATTTTTAACAGCATCAAATTCTTCACGCAGGTCGTAATTATGAATAACAAATTCCATTGTTTGATCATATTCCCTGAAATACCTGGAAAACACCGCACCACCCAGAATAAACCGGATTTCTTTTACGGGTACAAAAAAAGTTTTTGAGATAGTGCAATGTTCCGGTGCAGACCGGTAATGCTGAACAGGATCCCGGAGAATATTCGGTTCAGGTTCATATTCGTGTTCAGGTATTTCTGGTAAGGGTTTAGCAGGAATAATCGTTTTGGGAGCAAGCGTCTTTAACAAACCGGCTGTGTCAATACTGCGGAATGAAACAGTTTCAATTAATTTCAGTTTATCTGCAAGCAATAGTTGGGGTGCAGGAAATTTTGTTTCCCCGGTATGATAGGAAAGCACTGAACAAAATATTCTTTTTTCAGGTTCTATATGATTTATAATTTTTATTATCCAGTATGCCGGCTTATTTGATGTGTTTTCAAATTCTTTCAGGCCAAGTCTTTCAAAACCAAGGGGATTATCCGGTATGAGATAAGCAAATCTGTTTTTAAAAATAAGTTTAAATTCTCTTGAAATCATTTTAATCCCGTTATGATTTGCAGTTCAAAAATAAACCAAAGTTACTTTCACTTCTTTCATGTTCATTATTTTCATAAGCCAGGAACAGCCTCCTGAAAAAATTAATTCAGTTATATCCTATCTTAGTTACTCTAACCATCTTCATGGCCGACAAACAATTCCATTTTCTCAACCGCGACCTGAGTTGGCTCAGCTTCAATCACCGGGTGCTGCTGGAGGCGGCCGATGAATCGGTGCCGCTGTACAGCCGTATCCAGTTTCTTTCCATCTTTTCTTCCAACCTCGATGAGTTTTTCCGGGTCCGCATGCCATCTGTTTATGCGTTTACCGCCATTCATGCCAAAAAAACTTCTTTGCGGGATGAGTACCCGGAAGACCTGGTGCATGTAGTTAAGAAAACCGTGCAGCGGCAATTGGAGGATTTTGGAAAAATACTGGCTCAGCAGATTTTGCCGGCATTGAATGAAAACAATATTCATCTTTATTATGGCGATGAAATCCGTGCTGAACACAAGGAAACCGTACTGGAATATTTTTTATCGAGGGTATTATCCTTTCTGCAACCGGTGATGCTGAAAAAAGAAAACCGCGACAATGTATTTCTTGAAAACAACTATCTCTATTTTATCGTGGATATTTCACCGGCACAAGATCCGGCTGCACGGCAATATGCCTTGCTGAATATTCCTTCCGACCAGTTGCCACGGTTTTCGGAACTGCCGAGAATTGACGGGAACCATTATCTTTTATTTCTCGATGATGTAATCCGGGATAATCTTTATGAAGTATTTCCCGGCTATACAATTCATGGCGCTTACAGCGTAAAACTTACCCGTGATGCAGAGCTGAACATCGAAGATGAATTCACCGGCGATATTTCCGACAAAATAGAAAAGCAACTGGAAAAAAGAGACATCGGCCCGGCCACACGGTTTTTGTTTGACAGCCGCATGCCACCGGTAGCAAGGGAGTTTGTAAAAAAATATTTTAACCTGCGTGAAGAAGAGATGGTGGAAGGCGGCCGTTATCACAACCTGAAAGACTTGGGCAGCCTGCCCAACCCTACCGGTAAAAAACTTATTTACCATTCATGGCCTGCAATGTCTCATCCCGGTTTTAATAATTACCGGTCAGTTTTCAAAACCATCAGCGAAAAAGAAAGCTTGCTGCACCTGCCGTATCATACGTACAACTATATTCTGCGTTTTTTCAACGAGGCGGCCATTGACCCGAAAGTGAAAGAGATTTACATCACGCTGTACCGCGTGGCGGCCAATTCGCATATTGCCAATGCACTGATCAGCGCAGCAAAGAACGGGAAGAAGGTGACCGTGTTTGTAGAACTGAAGGCAAGATTTGATGAAGCCAATAACCTGCGCTGGAGCAAGAAGATGAAAGCAGCGGGAGTGAAAATCATCAACAGCATTCCCGGGCTGAAAGTGCATGCAAAGATGGCTCTTGTAAAACGGTTTGAAGACGGACGGATGAAAAACTATTCGCTGTTGGCTACAGGCAATTTCAACGAAACCACCGGGCGGTTTTATACTGACCATGTTCTTTTTACTGCCAGCAACGAGCTGAGCGATGAACTACAGCAGTTGTTTTTTTACCTGCAGTCGCGGCTGCAGCCGGAGGAGTTTGGCAAAATTCATTTCCATCACCTGCTGGTTTCGCAGTTCAATATGGTGAAGCGGTTCCGCAAATTGATTGACCGGGAAATTGAAAATGCAAAGGCAGGTTTGCCGGCACACATCATCATCAAGCTAAACAACCTGCAGGAGCGGGGCATGATTGAAAAACTGTATGAAGCCAGCCATGCAGGTGTGAAGGTACAGTTGATTGTGCGCAGTATTTGTTGTGTGGCTGCCGGTGTGCCGGGCCAAAGTGAAAACATAACCATTCACCGCATTGTGGACCGCTACCTTGAGCATGCACGGGTGTTTATGTTTTTCAACAACGGGCAGCCGGAATTTTATATGGGCAGCGCCGACTGGATGAACCGCAACCTGCACAGCCGCATTGAAGTGGTATTTCCCGTGTATGATGAAAAGATGAAAGAAGAACTCAATCATATTCTGCAGATTCAGCTCAGCGATAACAGGAAGGCTGTCCTGTTCAAAGCCGATTATACAAATGAAAAAATAGCAGCTGCGGAAGGAGTGCCGGCTATGGCTGCACAGGATGCGATTTACCAGTATGTGAAATCACTCAGTGGCTGATTTTATAATCCGGGTTATGCTAAGAAGATTTTTCTTATTTGTTCATTTTTTTCATAACACCACTATTCAATAAGGGTCTTGTCTGCCATAGCTTTTATTCCGCCGGAGTGGACAAAGGGCTTACCACCCAATTCCATAATCCTCTCCGTTATTTGAACTTCCTCCCCAAAAAGTACCATGTTTCCAGTCAAAATAAATTGCATTGATGGGGCCACTGGTGCGGTTACCGGTGGTTACTTTATATCCCATTTTCTTCAGTTCGTTTCTTGCTGATTCGGGTGTGCTGTTGCTTACCAGTATTTCTCCCGGCCGCGGCTGGCGGTCGCTCATTTTTGAGCCCCCCAGGGATAACCAAAGCTGGTTGCTGTTGATGTTTGCAGCTTCGCAGGCCTGCTGCACCGTCATTCCAAATTCAACCACATTCAGAAAAAACTGGAGCAGGTTCTGGTCTTGCGTATCGCCGCCCTGTACTGCAAAACTCAAAAAAGGTTTTCCCTCTTTAAGCGCCATGGATGGAGTGAGTGTTACTCTTGGTTTTTTACCGGGTTCTACAACATTGAACGGATTAATGGCTAGGTCCAGAACAAAGCTTTGCATACGCTGGCTCATGCCCACACCCGTGTGCCCCGCAATGCATGCAGGCAACCATCCGCCGCTGGGTGTGATGGAAACCACCCAGCCTTCTTTGTCGGCAGCTTCCACTGATGTGGTTCCCCGCAGCAGGCGATCCATGTATTCACTGTCTGTAAAAGCAACAGTGGAATCATGCGAGGGTAAAAAATTCCGGCTGTCTTCGCCTGAAAAAGTATTTCTTTTTTTCAGCAACTCAGGCCAGGGATTTGTTTTCCCTTCAAAGGGATAGGGGTCGCCGGGGCCGATGCCCGGATCATTCATATCCCACTTTATCAGTTGTGCCCGTTGCTTTGCATATTCTTTACTCAATAATCCTTTAATCGGCTCTTCCGGCGGAAAATAAGGATCGCCGTAATAAAAATCACGGTCGGCAAATGTGAGGCTCATCGTTTGATAAAGTGTATGAATATATTTTGCACTGTTGTAGCCCATTGCTTTCAAATCAAAATTTTCAAGAATGTTCAGCGACTGCAGCAGCATAGGTCCCTGTGTCCATTGCTGTAGTTTATACACATCAATGCCTTTGTAGTTTACATGCAAGGGTTCTTCTTCAATCACTTTCCATTTTGCCAGGTCATCCATGGTTATCAGCCCACCCTGCTCCTGGCAGCCGCGTACAAACTCTTTAGCAATATCGCCTTTGTAAAACCGGTCATGAGCAGCCATGATGGCTTCCTTACGGCTTTTCTTTTGCTTTAATGCATTCTGCTCAGCCTCCACCATTTTTTGCAATGTTGCCAGCAAATCTTTCTGTACAAAAATTTCACCTGCTTCCGGCGCTTCTCTTTTTTCGCCAAGGTGCGGAAGAAAAACAGCTTTGCTGTAAGGCCATTGTTTTATTCTTTCTTTACCTCTTTCCATCGAGTTGGCCGTTTGTGCTTCGATGGGATAACCCGCTGCCAGTTCCATTGCCGGCGCAAGCACTTGTTTCAAACTCATGGTGCCGTAGTTGGCAAGCATGTAGCAAATTCCGCCGGGAGTGCCGGGAGTGACGGCAGCCAATGGCCCGTATTCAGGAGGAAATTCATAGCCCTTACTCTTAAAAAACTCAACTGTAGCACCGCTGGGGGCCACACCAAGCGCATTGATGGCAATCACTTTTTTTGTTTTGGGGTTATAAATGAGTGCCTGTGTTTCGCCGCCCCAGCTCAGCACATCCCACATGGTGCAGGTGGCAGCCAGCATGGCACAGGCTGCATCCACTGCATTACCTCCTTGCTGAAAAATAATGGCGCCGGCTGTGGCCGCCAGTGGTTTACCGGTTATTGCCATCCAGTTTTTTCCGTGCAGCGGCGGCTTTTGGGTAGGTTGTGCAGTAGAATAGTTCGTCATAAAAAAAATAATGGGTAACAAAATAATCCGTCTCATGTGATGATGTTTTGAACAATAAAGTTAACTGCAATCCGGAATCAAATGTATCAATCAGGCATTATGATGTTTTTCTTTCTCTTTTTCTTCCTGTTTTGTGTCAAAATCAAGCTGCGGTAAAAACATAAAACTGACAGGAGTCACGATATAAATCACAATCGGGATATAAACGCTGATAAGCCCGCCCACAATGGCGATGGCGAACAGCAGTGGCCCGGTAATCACCTGGCGCATTACTTTCTTGCGTGAATGCAGGGTAACCTCAGGTAAAAAAAGATTTGCCTTTAGCGCCAGGTGGTGATACATAATCACAGCTACCAGCGAACAGGAAAATAAAACAAACCCGTAGCAGGTGATAGCAATAAACGATTCCGGGTAAGTGCTGATAAATTCAGTGGTAAATGGAATAAGGCTGATGAAAAGCAGAAAAATGATATTGAGATAGGTTGTTTTAATGTCGTAGCGTACTATCACTTTATTGATAGCATCGTGATTGACCCAGAAAATGAGGATATTCAGAAAGCTGAAAACAAAAGCGATGAAGGAAGGCAGGATTTCTTTCATGGCGTGCATTAGTTCTTCTTGCGAAAATCCTTTTTCCAGTTCAGGCACACGTATTTCAAGAACAAGCAGTGTGCAGACGATGGCAAATACGCCGTCGGATAAAGCCTCCAGTCTTTTGGAAGCGCCGGGTAAAAAAGCATGAGGGTGTGCCATAGTGTTTTGGTTTAGGCATTAAAAATCCGGAATTTTTCAGGTTTTTCACCTTCCGCACACCACTTATCATTTCAGCCTGAAAGCCCGAAGGTTAAAGCCAGCCAGAGCGTCTAAATTTATGAGCTAAATTTTTGCAATGAAACTCAAACTTTTAACCGCCTTATTTTTCTGCTTTTCACTTACGGCATTTGCCCAGGAACCGGTTTTGCGTGGCGTAATTAAAGATGCTGAAACCAAACAGCCTCTTTCGGGGGCCACTGTAAAAATGATTGCGGGCAGGGATTCTGCAACTGTTTTATCCGATAAAAACGGCGCATTTGAGTTTAAAAATATCAATCCCGGCAAGTACAACCTTGTCATTACTTTTTTGGGTTACGAAGTTGTGAAGAAAGAAGTGGTTTGGGAATTTGTGACAAAAAAACTTGACGACATATTTGTAAATAAAGAAGCAAAAACACTAACCGGTGTAACTGTAGTAAGTACGCCGCCGATAGTAAAGCAAAAAGCTGATACGGTAGAAATTAATGCCAGCCAGCTAAAAGTAAATCCTGACGCCAATACAGAAGACCTGGTGAAAAAAGCTCCCGGTGTGACCGTGGAAAATGGCCAGGTGAAAGTGGGCGGTGAACAGGTGAGAAAAGTAACGGTGGATGGCCGCGATTTTTTTGGCGATGATGCCACAGCTACTTTAAGAAACCTGCCTGCAGAAATTGTAGATAAAATCCAGGTATTTGACCGACTAAGCGACCAGGCGCAATTTACAGGGGTGGATGATGGTAATTCGGCTAAGTCAATCAACATCGTGACAAAACCTAATATGCGCAATGGCCAGTTTGGAAGAATATTTTCCGGCTACGGCACCAGCAATCATTACCTGGTTGGGGGCAATATGAGTTATTTCAAAAACAATTCCCGGGTTTCAATTGTTGCCCTTACCAACGATGTGAACCAGCAGAATTTTGCTGAAATGGATCTGCTGGGTGTGACAAGCAGCGGCGGGGGCGGCGGTTTTGGCGGAGGCGGTGGTGGATTCAGAGGACAAGGTGGTGGCAGGCAAGGTGGTGGTGGCTTTGGCGGCGGAGGCGGTGGGTTTGGAGGTGGCTTTGGCGGGGGCAATAGTTTTCTTATCGGCCAGCAACCCGGTGTAAGCAAGACAAATTCTATAGGGTTTAATTATAATGATAAATGGGGTAAAAAACTGGATGTTAGCGGCAGTTACT
>CAZDUO010000125.1:0-7204 GCA_964508655.1 uncultured Chitinophaga sp.
ATCAAAGGCTGCGGATATTCCTATTCCAAAAGGAATGAAGTTAAAAGAAGCAAAGAATTTTAATGTAGTACGACAATCAAAGAAAAATGTTGAAGGTTTAAAAATCGTAACCGGCAAACCTCTTTTTGGATTGGATTATACACAGGAAGGAATGCTGATTGCTATGATTGAACATCCGCCTGCTTTCGGTAAAAAACTAAAATCTTTTGATGCAACTGAAGCCTTAAAAATGCCTGGCATCAAAGATGTTTTTAGTTTGAAATTATATGAAGATGGATTTGAGCAGGGTGGTTTCGATACACGAACATTCAATGATTTGCTGGTAGTAGTGGGTAATACAACCTGGGAAGTAATGAATGCAAGAAAGAAATTAAAAGTAGAATGGGAACCTTCCGGTGAGATAAAAGATAAGATCGGAGGCAGGGGTTCAGCAAGAGAAGTAATAGTTCCGGGAACATTGGAAAGTACAGATGCCCAGTTGCAAAAGATGAAGGAATATGCAAAGCAGCCAGCACAACAATTAAGAAAAGATGGCGACCCCGAAACAGCTTTTAAGAATGCGGCCCAGGTTATCGAACGAACTTATACAGCACCATTTCTTGCACATAACTGCATGGAGCCAATGAATTTTTTCGCTCATGTTACCGATGAAAAAGCATTGGTGGCGGGTCCACTGCAAGCACCGGGTTGGTCAGAACCTACACTTGCAAAACTTTTAAACTTACCAGCCGACAAGATCGAGATTCAGATGACTCGTATGGGTGGAGGCTTTGGCCTCAGAGCTTACGGACATTATATCTATGAAGCAGCGCTTATCTCTAAAAAAGTAAAAGCGCCGGTCAAACTTATGTATACACGAGAGGATGATATGACGTATGGTATTTATCGTCCGATGTATACGGCAACTTATCGTGCTGCCCTCGATGCGAATAAAAATTTAATAGCATTTCATGTAAAAGGCGGAGGTATTCCAGAACATCCCATTCATGCAAACAGGTTTCCTGCCGGTACAGTTGATAACTATCTTGCTGAAGGTTGGGAAATACCAACTAACATTACCATCGGAGCATTCAGAGCACCGAGATCAAATTTCAATGCAGCTGCAGAACAATCTTTCTTAGATGAAATAGCAGAACTAATGGGTAAGGATCCAATAGAATTCAGATTAGAACTTTTAAAACGAGCCAAAGAAAATCCTGTTGGTAAAAACAATGAGTACGATGCGGACAGATATGCAGGTGTTTTGAAATTAGTAAAAGAAAAATCCGGATGGAATAACCCGGAGAATAAAAAATACAGTAGGGGAGTAGCTGCTTATTTCTGTCACAATTCTTATGCGGCACATGTAGTGGATATTGTAAAAAGAGATGGCCAGCCTTATGTGGAAAGAGTTTTTAGTGCAGTTGATTGTGGTATTGTAGTGAACCCTGATGCAGCTATTAATATGGTACAGGGTGCAGTAGTTGATGGAATCGGAAATGCATTTTATGGTGGATTAACTCTTAAAGAAGGTACTCCTGAACAAAATAATTTTAATCGTTACAGAATGATCCGGCTTCGTGAATCGCCAAAAAAGATCGACGTTCATTTTGTAGAAAATGATATTGATCCCACCGGGCTTGGCGAGCCGCCTTTCCCGCCCGTGTTTGGCGCTGTGGCCAATGCGCTGTACAAAACGACCGGCAAGCGGCATTATAACCAGCCCTATCTGAATGAAGCTATTCAGCCAAATACGGAAAAGGCATTTTGAGTTATGCGGAATTAATAGGTTTTCAAAAAAAAGGAGCAATAAGGCTCCTTTTTTTGAATAAATCAAAATATTGCAATACTTGATTCATCCTGGTCGAAACAATGCTTGTTTGGAAAAATGAGAACCTTATCAATAAGTGTTCTCACTATCGTGTTATTCTCTACCGGCGGGAAAGATTGTGGCAATAACAATCAGGCAGGCAATAACGCAGAAATTCCTAATTTTAATAATAGTGATTCTGTCAGCTATAAAATGAAAATTACAGTAGGGCCAAAAACATTCAACGCAACGCTTTTCAACAATCCGGCAGCTACAGCCTTTAAAGCATTGTTACCGCTTACAATTGATATGATTGAATTGAACGGAAACGAAAAGTATTTTGACCTGGCAAAAAGTCTTCCAAACAATTCTTCCAACCCAGGAACTATACAAAGTGGCGACATTATGCTTTATGGATCAAGCACGCTGGTATTATTCTATACAACTTTCCGGACATCATACAGCTATACAAAACTTGGACGTATTGAAGATGTATCGGGATTAGCTGATGCATTGGGTACAGGTGATGTAACGGTTAGGTTTGAATTGGAGTAGTCATGCTGGCTGCAGGTGGTATTGTAAACAGCCAAATATTTATTTATGAAAAAATTCTCAAAAGCATTTTTGAAATGCATCAATGAAACGCAGATCACCAGTGTGCGGGCAGGAGAGGGGAGAGAAAAATTTACAGGCATATGGATGGTTGTAGTAGACGGCAGAATCTTTGGCCGCTCTTACTATGGAGCTGAAAGAAGCTGGTATTCCGCTCTGTTAAACGGCCATAATGGTAGCGTAAAATGTGAAAAGGAAATAATTCCTGTTAAAGGGTTGAAACCTGCGGATATTGGTAGCATTTCAGGGGCAATAAACAAGGCGTATGAAAAAAAGTATTTGGTAAAGAGCTACAATAAAAAATGGGTGGATGGCCTCTGCGAGCCCGAAAGGGTAGACCGGACGATGGAGTTTGTACCGATCTGATAAAGTATTTGAAATTAGTAATTACCTGTTTCCTTTAAATAATCTTTGTCTCCGGCGTTTCTTTCGCGTTGGTCTGTCATTTTTAAAAAAATGATTACAGGAACAAAAGTGCCATTAAAAAAACCGGAAACTGCAGCCTTGAATTCTCTGTCATTGGTCTGGGCTGTATGCGTATAAGCAATGGCTACAGGCCTCCTGTTTCTTAAAAAAGAAATGATTGCCCTGATACGGAAAGCGGCGGAAATGGATATTACAAGCCACCACAAAATTATTTTCTGACCACAAATTTCACAGCTTAAGTATACAGGTTGTGAACTGTTTTATACTAAAATCTGTGAAATCAGTGAAATAAAATCCATGTTATCTATGGTTAATCTGGTTAAAGTGACTTTTGAGATAGCTTTTAAGCCTTTTTCAGAAATCAAATCTTCCCACTCAGGTAAGTTTCTTCCAGGGTGGGTTGATTGCTGCCGCCGGTTTTTTCAAGGGTCACAATAAATGCATTGGCATCAGCCGGCACATTGCTCATTTCAATAAAACGGCCGCGGATTTCATCCTGCAGAATGCCCACACTCACCGGCTGGTTATTTACCATGGCCCATAGCTGGTAGTCCTGCTGTGCCGATGACTGCGGCAGATGATGAATGATAACGTACATCTTGCCGGTTTTTTTATCCCAAAACATAGTGCAGCGGCAAATGGAATGAATGCCTACGCCGTACATAGCCACAGGGGTTATCCGGGGGTCCAGCATGATTTTGTAATCTGACGCAGGTAAAGTTTGTGGTTGCTTCTTCATTTCGCTGAGTTGCTGCTTCAGCGATTTGTTTTCGCGGTTGAGTGAGTACAAAAAATAAACGCTTGCAATTAATAACAGCACGGCCGCCGCAGCCAGCAGTTTCAGCCAGTTCATTTTTTTTACTACGGCCTGCCCGGGCTGATTTGTATCCGTTTTGCCTAGTGCATCAAGTGATGCCAGAATTTTTTTATCCGTTTCCGGCGAAGGCCATTTTGCTTCCTGCTGAAGTTTATGCTCCAGTTCCAGCTCATACTCACGGATGGCTGCTTCCAGCTCCGGGTACTCTCTGCGCAGTTTTTCCACTTCCCGCTTTTCATCCACGGTGCAAAGCCCCATCACATACAGCTCCACGATGCCTGATGCTATGTATTCACGGATATTCATTTTTCCTGAAATTGTTTTCTTAATTCAAGTATGGCTGTTCGCAGCCGGGTTTTCACCGTTCCCAAAGGTATATTCAATGCTTTGGAAATTTCTTCCTGCGTGTAACCATGATAATATGAAAGCTCCAGCACATTTTTTAAATCATCACGCAGCCGGGATACTTCTTTATGCAAACCAATCCGGTTGATATTGGGTTGATTTGTTCCGGTTTGTTCAATACTATTTACAAAATTCCCGATGTCTTCGTTTTTCAGTGCATTCTTATAATTTTTCGACCGGATTTTATTGATGGCCATGTTTCTTGCCACGTTCAGCAGCCAGGTAAACAGTCTTCCTTTGCCGGGGTCGTATTTGTCAATGTTTTTCCAGATGGTGATGAAAGTTTCCTGCAGCACATCGTTGGCAGTTTCCGTTTCGGGCACCACCTGGCTGATGATGGTAAACAGCGACCCCCTGTAATTCAAATACAAATGCCGGAAGGCGGCGCTGTCTTTTTGTTTTAAAGCCATCACCAGTTCTGCTTCGTTGTATTGAATTTTTGTGCTCAATCGCCGGGTTTCAGTTAGGGAGTTCAAAATAGGACACCTGCAAGAAATAAAAAATATTTTTTTCCCAAACCACGCAAGCAGATTTTTTGTAAATCATACGACAGTTCTGTCGCAGTGAATTGCCCAGCCGGCGCCGCTGGAGCAGTAGCCTGTGGAAAATCCTCCATTATTTATTTCTAAAACAAAACCTTCAACTATGCAACTGCAATTAAAACGGGCAGGCGGCAGGCTATTGCCGCTGCTATTACTGGCTGCGTGCCAGAAAGACCTGGAAACATCACCGGCACAAAATGAAGAAATAGCTGCCGTGGCAGGGTATGATAAACTGAAAAATGACGAACTGGAATTGAACATAGCGGGACTTGAGGACCTGGGTCCGAATGCCCGCTACGAAGGCTGGGTTATTATCAACGGCAGTCCCGTGTCAACCGGAGTGTTTACTGTAAACGGAGCAGGTCAACTTTCGCAAACCATTTTTGAAGTGCCTGCACCCATTGGCAAGCTGAAAGATGCTGCAGCCTTTGTTCTCACCATTGAGCCATACCCCGATGCCGACCCCGGCCCCAGCAATCAGCATTTGCTGGGAGGAAATTTTTCTTCAACCACAGCCACGCTAAGCATTGCCCATCCTGCAGCGCTTAACACAGGTTTCGGCATGGCTACCGGTCATTTTCTTTTAGCCACACCTACCACTGCATCCACTGCTGATGAACTCAGCGGCATCTGGTTTATCAATAACAGCAGCGGTTCACCGGCTGCGGGCCTTCATTTACCCGCCCTGCCTGCAGGCTGGCGCTACGAAGGCTGGGCAGTCATCAGTGGTCAGCCAGTTTCAACCGGTGTATTTATGAATGGAAATATGGCCGACAATGCAGCTCCCTTCAGCGGGCCATTGCCGGGGCCTCCGTTTCCGGGTGAAGATTTTATTGTGAATGCCCCGCAGGGTTTAAGTTTCCCTACCAATCTTTCGGGCGGAATGGGAGTAATAACTGTAGAGCCGTATCCTGATAACAGCCCCGGCCCATTCCTGCTGAAACCATTGGTAAGAATGATTCCCAACCCGGCTGCCGCACATTTTACCTACAGCATGAACCTGAACCCGGGCAGTTTTCCCACGGGTACGGCTGTAAAGAAAAAATAAAGCATTGGTGGAAATGCTGTATCGCCGGTGCCAGGTACCTGTGGTAAAGCAAATGCCATGGAAGTCCATTTCAAAGAGGCTGTTGTTTATTTACAAAAAAAATTGGCTGCATCGGGGTTTCTGTCGTAACTTTTACTGCAGTGTAATCCGGTAAAATGAAAAAAATACCTCCTCTGAAAACTGCCATTCTTCACTTTTAATAAAAGGAGGTACTATGATTGTACGGCTCACTTATTTGCAGTTTCTGCCGGGGGCGCTTGCCGAATCGAAAAGATTTTACAACGAAGTGGCTATTCCCACGGTAAGAAAACAAAAAGGCAATCTTGATTGCAGGCTGCTGGAACCCACAGATGAAAAGGATGATTTTATTTCCATGACCGTTTGGGACAACCAGGAAGATGCCGATGCCTACGAGTCGACCGGCGTTTATAAAAGCCTGGTGGACCAGGTGCGGGGCAATCTGGCCAAACCCCCGGTGCTGAAAGTGTACCAGGCCGAAGGAGTGCTGGAACATGCCTGAAGTAAAGATTATTTCTCCAACGGGGTTTCCTGTCAAAGGAGCCCCGTTTTCTTTTGCCCTCTCCGGTCTGCTTCAAGTCTCTGATAAAATCTCTTCTTAATTTTACCAGGATTTTTGACAATTGAAAAGTCTTCTTCTTATATTTTTAATCGCCGCTACCGGTCTTTTTTCCCAACCGGGCTATCATGATATTGAAAGAAAAGCGGGAAACATCCGCAGCGATAATCTTGACTCACTGGCAAAACAACTGTCATCGCTTGGAAAAACCGACCGTGAAAAAGCAAGGGCCTTCTTTCGCTGGATAACTGAAAATGTTGATTACAACCTTGTCATTTATAACCGCAATAAAAAAAGCCCCGGCCTGTTTTATGAAGATGCTGACGATACCGCTGCCACACTGCCGCCGCTGAATGAAAGAGTGGCTGCCAAGGTGCTGAGGAAAAGAGTTGCTTTTTGCGACGGGTATTCACGCCTGTTTGCAGCGCTTTGCGAAAAGGCCGGTATCCGCTGCGAAGTCATTCATGGTTATGCCCGCACCAATCTCAATCGTTCCGGCAGGTTCAGCGTCAATCATACCTGGAATGCAGTTTACCTCGACAGCGCCTGGCATTTGCTGGATGTAACATGGGCCAGCGGTTTTATTTCTTACTCCAACCAGTATGTACCTCAATACAACGATATTTATTTTCTAACACCGCCTGAAGAATTTATACAGGATCATTACCCGGAAGACCCGCAATGGACACTGCTTGCCGAAACACCGGTGTACAGGGAATTCAATCAAAATCCCTTCCGCTATGGCGGCTACATCAAATCAGGTATCACTTACTACCAGCCTGCAAAAGGCATCATCGAGGTGGCGGCTGGCGATTCATTAAAAATAGAAGTGAAAGCAAACAGAGAGGTGAAGAATTTTTTTGCTGCTGATACATTGTACGTGGATTCTTCTGTTTCAGGCAACACCCAATTCTATATTCGTGGCGACAGGGTGCAGCTGGTTTATCCTGTAACCGCCGATACCGGCCGCTGGCTTTATATTTTTTAT
>CAZDUO010000126.1:0-558 GCA_964508655.1 uncultured Chitinophaga sp.
ATCATGCCTAGTCTCGTGGGCTCGGAGATGTGTATAAGAGACAGATCATAGCCTTCACCAATCTGGGCATTTATCAGGAACTGGCTCAACATAGAAAACAAGAAAAGCCAAAAGGTACGCTTTACCACCCTTGGGGGCTTTCTCAATTCAAGGACAAATTCATCAAAGCAATACAAAACATTGCGATTTACGATAAACAGAGAAATAAAAAAACAACCCGATACAAAAAGACACTATATCAGAAGGGAATTAAAAAGAAAATAAAAATAGTCTCAGTTAGGGGACCACTGCACAAAGCAAATGCCTTTAAGGAAATTGATCGGGGTGTAAAATTTTCTCAAAGGAAACCGTTTATTGGTCTTACTCCGGAAGATTGGAAAAACAACATACCTGATTCTCTAAAACATTCTTGGGAACCTCTCGATGAAATCAAAGAAGAAAGACAGCTGAAAAGCGTCAAAATCCGAGATGTTGAAAAGCCGGTTCCCTTATCGAAACTTATGTTTTCTCAGGTAGCGTTAATTGAAGACGAAACGATTAAAGAAATGATTGAAAAAA
>CAZDUO010000126.1:568-6999 GCA_964508655.1 uncultured Chitinophaga sp.
GAAAAAAAAGGCATTGTCAATAATGGAAATGACGAAACCATTCCCAAAGAAGCTTTTTCAGAAAAATTGCTGTATACAGTTACTGCTAAAGGGAAAAAAGAAATTATCAAATGTGAAATAGTAGCAAATCTAAATAGAAAGGAAAACAGAAAACTGACAAAAGCAGTAGAAGGAAAAAAACAAAGCGGGAAACTTCTTCGCTTTAATGAAGTGTCATTAATCAAAGATGATGCTATAAAAAATGCTGTTACCGATACTCTCAAAAAGATTATCAAAGAGCCGGCAGATATAGAAAACATTAAAAAGGAATTTGGGGAAGACCAATACTCACAATTTGAAGATGCAGTAATGAATGATTTTTTTGATCTGGATATTCCCATGCCATCAGTATTCTTTGAAAAAAAGATTAGAGCATCTTTGAGCAACTTTGGAATACCTATTAAAAAAGTAACTTTTAATGAACGAAATGAAAGCGGCAAACGGATCAGAAAGAAAATTGAAGAACTGACCTATGGAGACATTTCGAAAATTACCGAACCTGCTAAAACCATAATTGAAAATCGGATTAAAGAAATTAATGCAAAAAGCATTGATCCATCAGAAAAACTTCCGGATGAGTTTTATCAGGAAAAAATTTATATCCCTGTTAAAAATGTTCGTACACATGAAAAGGCAAATCTCTATCCGATTAGGAAGGGCGCATATTTCCGCTTTGGCAATACAAGCCATGCCATTATTCATTTGGATAAAACAACTGGAAAGATTTACGTTGAGACGGTTCCCTTTTATTTTGTAATAAACCCGGAGAAATATGACGAGAACACACGACTTGAATTCTTTCAGGGAGTCGGCAGGGAAGATTTCAAACCAGGGCGGCTCTCAAAATTAGAAGAACTAAGAAATGGAGATTATTTTATCCTTAATACAGATGCTCAGGATGTAACTGAGTTCACTCAAAAAATGAAAACTCAGATTGCAAACGGAGAAGTTTTTCAATTACAGGAGAAACTTTTCAAGGTAACCATGATTTCGGCAACATCCTTTGACATTCAATTTCGTAAACATTATGCGGCAAAAAGTGAAGATGGTAATATTAACATTAAAAGTTCAGAAAGATGGAAAGAACTAAGCCCAATAAAGGTTAAAGTAACTCCGATCGGAAAAATTGAATTTGCTAACTAAATACCAAAAGAAGGAATATTTGAATTTGGCACAAACAAAAATTGCAGTCCATTTGAACTAACAGAAAGTTATATCACGGGGTCTTTGCTAAAAAAGAATAGAAAATTTAAGGCGAACAGGATTCAGGATAGCTGCATCAAAATTGAAGTTGACCGTCTCGGCAATATCCGGCCTGCAAAACAATTTTACCCGACACTGTAATGGTTCCAGCATCAGAACCTGTTGGTGAGCTAATTTTGAAAAAACAGACTGACATGAACAGGAAAAGGCGTCTGCAATCAGCCGGTAAATGGATCAGTGAATACAAAGGAAAACGAATGGTGAAAGGTTATGCAAATCGCTTCAAAGTGGATTTGCTCTGTGCCATCAAAGAACTAAGACTTTGTGGTGCTGATATCAGCGCCGAATATGAGGCCCGGGTCAGGCAGTCCATCGCAGCGCAGGCCAGGATGAAAGCGAAGCGCAAACAAGCAGCGGCAGAAAATACTGATGGAGACCATGAATTTGCTTTCATTGCAGGATACACATCAGGCGGTGTTCCGTACGGGATAACATGGGATGAAATGCAAGAGGATGGGGCATCTGGAATAGAGGAATCAACTTTTCGATTTAGCCCCGGGATTTAAAAAGAATATGCTCTCATTTTCGGTTTTAAAGATTTCACTCCTCTGCCGGTTACGATGCCTAAAAAAAATGCCCTTACTTTTGCCGCTTAGCAATCATTTTTCCTATGACTGATTTTAATCGTCTCCGTTTGATATGTGAAAAAAATTCAAGGATATCCGAAACAGTGGTTGATGATTTCCTGATCTATTATGCCGCTGCGCAGGACAAACTGGAAAAAGAAGTTGACCACCGCCTTTCCCGGTACCGGCATATTACGAAAAAGATGCCTCATGGCTGGGCCAGTACACTAAAAGCACAATATATAGCCCATCGTATTTTTAAAAATGACGGGCTGCTTAATAAATACCTGCGCCATAGCGCTTTGAAAAAACTGGATAAAGAACAAATGCATTTTCTTTTGGAGCAACTGCATTATCCCTGGCGGTTCAGCTTCAGCTTGATCACCGGAAATCCGGCAAGGGGTTTCTTCAATATGGAAGACATTCTTTCCGGCGAAACGTTTCTGTTACATTCACCAGGTGTTGCTGACATTTATCAAACTCAAAAGCCATTGTTATGGTTTAACCTCTTGGCATTTAACGGCGCCTGCTGGCAGACGTTCGGTCCCATTGCTTATTTCAAGGGCTTTGAGCCTGATGATATTTTCTTCTTTGCTACAGAATTGAACCCCGGGTTGGAAACGGAGGAAGACATTATACAAGACATTGAACAGAATCATATACCCTATTCCATGCTTTTTTCAGGATGCGGAATACCTCTTGTGTTCACAAATAATGATCAACGGGTGCTGCTAACCGCCGAATACCAGGTTGACCGGTTCCATACCGCAGGCGCACATTTTACAACAAGAAAGGAAGGAACTGTTTCGCAGCACAAACTGAAACGGTGGAGCCATCATCCTCATTTTGCCATAGCTTATTATGATGAACCAGCAAAGCGGCTGCTACTCACCAGCTCAACTGACCGCGGTTTTGCCGCTTTAACCCAGACCTTGAAACAAATGGGCTATGCCATCAGCAGCGAAGCCGACATCCGGGTCAATTTGGCCATGCTGGCTGTGGCAGGGGATATTTTAAAAAGGAAGATTATGCCCGACAGGTATGCAAAGCTTTTTGAAGAAAAGCCGGAAGCAAAAAAGCAGGAAGAACTGAACAGGCTCAATAAATTTCTTGCACTGGCCCTGCCCTCAATAAATGCCGGCAAAGAACCCGACAATGAAGCGCTGGCCGAACAGGCAGGTGTGGATACAGCAACCGCCGGCGAGCTGCTTAATACCGTTATCAGCAAGGCAAAGAAAATGCGTAACCGGTGATTGCCGGTGAAAAGCTACTGCAACAGCTACAAGCTGCAGGAATGGGAGGAATGCCTGTTTTGCCGGCAGCGGGCATTAGCTGACCTGGTCTGCTTTATTGTAACATGTTCCTGTTTCTTTTAAGTCACTTCTGGAGTCTTCCCTTCTTTCATCAAGTTTAGTGGAACTGTCTGCCAGGGGTCTGCATTTACTGCATTGCGGGCGGTGCGCCCGCCCGCCAACAGGAAAAATCCAATTCACAATTTTCTAAAAACATTTGGCTTGTAACTTTTTATTTCTCCCATTTCTTAGTATGATGCACTGCAATGACATGAAATTGTTTTATCAAAATTTTTTGTTGTAGATTTTTTATACCGAGGAGTCGCCCTTTGCACTTTGGCCACGCTGGCTGACCCCCGGAGACATTTAAAATGAACCGGACGATACAACATTGTAAAAGTGATTTGTCAAAAATTAAAATCATTCTTTCAAATTTATTTTTTATTTGCCTGGCAGATATGCCTTATGAGTATTATCAACTGGCGAGATTTGCAGCACTTACAGGTTTTGCCATACTTGCATATAAATCAAATGAACAAGGACAGAAAACAGAAGCAATCATCTGTGTTTGCTTAGCAATCCTATTTCAGCCCCTGATTAAGATTGCTTTGGACAGGGAAATTTGGAATATGGGGATGTGATTGTGAGGATTGGTTTGATTACCTCAATATTCATCAAACGGAAACATGGATAAAAAACTAAAGCCAGTTTCATCACCGGCACAAGACCGGGAGAGGAGGAACTGGCATCACGACACAAATATAAGAAGATTATCCGGTTTGTTGCAATTATCTTCGTAGCTGACGACCATTAAATTATGACCGAGAATCAAACCAAATTTTTTCTATCACAATCGAGATTCAATGTTTAGCTTGCCCAGAAGGATAATGATTTTGAAAAGGCCTATAAACTGTATCAGGCCAACATTGAATTATCAGAAGCCTTCTACCCTGTTTTGGCCGTACTTGAAGTATGCCTGAGAAATGCCATTAATGAAAGGCTTAAAGATTATTTCAATGACCCTTTTTGGTTCAGAAATTTTCTTCCCGCCGAGTTTCAGCCTTTTGTTATAGACGCCGAACAAAAAATCAGGATACAGCACAAAAACATTACAGCAGACAGAATTATTGCCGAACTGAACTTTGGCTTTTGGAACAGGCTTTTCAACAGACACTATACACGACTTCTCTGGAAACCATTAAGAACTATTTTTCCTAACACACCTAAACACCTTAGACAGCGGGACACAATCGCAGATGCGCTTTATCGTATCAGGACACTTCGTAACAGAGTTTACCATTACGAACCTATCTTTCGTAACCTTAGCGACCTTCAACAACAATATAAAGAAATGCTGACCTTTCTTACATGGCTTGACAACGACCTTCCGAAATTGATTGACGGCATAGACCGTTTTGATAATATCCTGGCAAAGGCAAATGCTATATAGCCTATGCAACGCAAGCATATTTGCAAGGCACAAAACCCCTGACACAAGCAGAACACTCCGGAGGAACTGAAAATGCTAACCGGTGATTGCCGGTGAAAAGCTACTGCAACAGCTATGTGCTGCAGGAATGGAGGAATGCCTGTTCTGCCGGCAGCGGGCATTAGCTGACCAGGTCTGCTTTATTGTAACAGGTTCCTGTTTCATTACATTATTTGAGCCATTCTTTTTCAATCATTTTACAAGGCGTTTTAGCACAAGCCTGTTTTAGGTTGAATAATAATTCCGCAATTCAGGCCGTTTTATCATGGTTAAACCAATATCCCATGATCAGGCGGACCATCTGCATTGAAAGCCCTGCTTACCTGAAATGCCGGAATGAACAGCTTGTAATCAGTTATAACGGCATAAAAGGCATGGAGGAAATGCCGGAAAAAACCATACCTGTTGAGGACATAGGTATTCTTATTCTCGAACACCAGCAGATCACCATCTCCCATTACCTGCTCGGCCGGCTTTTGGCGAACAACGCGGCGGTGGTTACCTGCAATGCCACCCACCACCCTACGGGTTTATTGCTGAATCTCGACGGCAATTCCGTACAATCGGAACGCTTCAGGGCGCAGGTGGATGCCGCCGAACCATTGAAAAAACAACTGTGGCAGCAAACCGTAAAGGCAAAAATTATAAACCAGGCCAACCTTTTAAGCCGGTATAATGTACCGGCTGAATTGCTGAAAAATTACAGTCAGTCGGTAAGAAGCGGGGATGCTGATAACAATGAAGCCAGGGCAGCAGCCTATTACTGGCAGCATTTATTTCCCCCGGCATGGATGTTTTACAGAAAAAGAGAGGGGGTTCCCCCAAACAATTTGCTTAACTACGGATACGCTATTCTGCGTGCCTGCGTGGCAAGGGCATTGGTTGGTTCAGGGCTTTTGCCCACCCTCGGCATCTTTCACCGCAACCGGTACAATGCCTATTGCCTGGCCGACGATATAATGGAACCCTACCGGCCCTTTGTTGACTCTGTAGTACGGGGCATTATTGACAAAACCTCACATGTGGAAACGCTGACCCAGGAATTTAAAGTGCAGTTGCTGAAAATACCCGCCATGGATGTAATGCTCGATGATGAGACAAGCCCTTTGCTGGTAGCGGTACAAAGAACTTCGGCATCGCTGGCAAGATGTTTTACGGGAGATGAAAAGAAGATATTATACCCATTGCTGAAATAATTGAGAAGATTGCTTCGGCAACATAGAATAACAACGCACAATAAAAAATTGTGTGTTGCCTCGCAATCCTTTACCCGGAGCCTTTATGAACACGAAAAGACTAAACGCCTATCGTATTATGTGGGTGCTTGTATTTTTTGACCTGCCAACCGAAACGGCCAAAGACCGGAAAATATATGCCCGGTTCAGAAAAAAATTGATGAATGACGGCTTTGGCATGTTCCAGTATTCTATTTATCTCCGCCACTGTGCCAGCGCCGAAAATGCACAGGTGCATATAAGAAGGGTAAAACAAAACCTGCCCGAAAAAGGCCATGTAGTCATCATGACCATCACCGACAAGCAATTCGGGATGATTGAGGTTTTCCAGGGAAAAGAGGCTGCTTCCGCTGCCAAAGTGCCGCAGCAGTTGGAACTTTTCTGATGATCCGAACATAAAAAAAATGCCCCGGAATGATAATCCCGGGACAAAATTTCGCGGTTTTTTTGCGGGCAAAATCTTTGAAAACCCTTGCCTGGCAAGCCATTTGGCATAAACTGTTGTTATCAAAGATCGTAAGAACTGAATTTGAAAGCAAATCACAAC
>CAZDUO010000127.1:0-6957 GCA_964508655.1 uncultured Chitinophaga sp.
GTTTAATAAACTGCTGATTTTTCAGTTCAAAATTCCTCCATGTATTTTTCCCCCGTCACCTTACCTTTGCCGCCGGTTTTGGCTTTCTTAAAGTGAGATATGCAGCGGAATTCAATGAAATCCAAAATCCAAAATCTAATCCCGATAGCAATCGGAACTAAAATCTGAAATCTACCTCATGGCAGGACAGTTAAAAGAAGTTCGCAACCGCATCAAGTCGGTGCAAAGCACACAGCAGATTACCAAGGCAATGAAGATGGTGAGTGCCGCCAAACTGCGCCGGGCACAGGATGCCATCATACAGATGCGGCCCTATGCCCGCAAAATGCAGGAGATGCTCAGCAATATTGTGAGCAATGTGGAAGGTGGCGCCGGCCTGAGCCTGGCTGTGGAGCGACCGGTAGAAAAAGTGCTGCTGATTGTCATTACCAGCGACCGCGGACTTTGCGGCGCTTTCAATTCTAACCTTATTAAACTGGCCAAGGCAACTATAAATGAGCGGTACAGCGAACAGTTCAAAAAAGGAAATGTAACCATCTGGAGCATTGG
This sequence comes from uncultured Chitinophaga sp., assembly GCA_964508655.1. Lineage (GTDB taxonomy): Bacteria > Bacteroidota > Bacteroidia > Chitinophagales > Chitinophagaceae > VBAS01. The sequence goes on from CAZDUO010000127.1 coordinate 550, forward strand.
CAAGAAAGGCTATGAGCATTTTCTGAAAAACCGTTTCCAAGTGACCGACACCTATAAAGATATTTTCCTGCACCTGAGTTTTGAAAATGTGCAGAAGGCTGCACAGGCCGCCATGAAAGGTTTCCGGGAAAAGCAATTTGATGTAGTGGAAATTGTGTACAGCCAGTTTAAAAATGCCGCCACGCAGCGCTTCGAAGTCGAAAGATTTCTGCCCATTCCTAAAGTAGAAAAAAAAGCCGGCGGCGCCAAAGCCGATTTTATTTTCGACCCTTCAAAAGAAGCGCTGCTGGCCGAGCTGATGCCGAAAATTCTCAACACACAGCTCTACAAAGCGGTACTCGACTCCAATGCGTCAGAACACGGCGCCCGCATGACCGCAATGGATAAAGCCAGCGACAATGCCAATGAAATGCTGCGGGTGCTGCGCATATCATACAACCGGGCACGGCAGGCAGCCATCACTACTGAATTGACCGAGATAGTAAGCGGGGCAGCAGCATTGCAGGGTTAAGGCGCCCCCTGCCACCCATAAAGGGGCAACTTGAATCAGGTATGTCCTTTGTTTAAAGCAGCTTTACCGGGTGAATGTTGATAATTGTGTTACCGGCTTTTGTTCCCTGATTGTACTTTCGTTGCGACGCTTTGTAAAACCCGACATTTATCGTCGGTGTCCGTTCATCTTTTAGTTCTTTTATCATCATTTTTTCAATTCATACTTCATCTTCTGTAGCGCCGTATATATTAACGCCCCTTTGGAAGATGAGGGTAAGATTTTAAGGGTTATGGAAATCATCAATCTGATACCGCATATTGAAGCGCTTATTTTTGCCAGTGACAAACCATTGACAACGCTTGAAATCACCGACCTGCTGAACAATGCATTTTCATTTATGGATGAAAAAGTGTCGCTTGACCAGGTGGAGTCGGCGCTGGAGGGAATTGTGGAGAAGTACAAATCGGAATATTATCCATTTGAAGTGCGGATGAGCGGCGGCGGCTGGCAGTTTCTTACCAAGAAAGAATTTCATAAAACAGTGGCCCAACTCAACGGCGATAAATTTCTGAAAAAACTTTCGGCAGCTGCCATGGAAACGCTTTCCATTATTGCCTACAAACAACCGGTGACCAAAGGCGAAATAGAAGCCATCCGCGGTGTAAGCGCCGATTATGCCGTGCAAAAACTGCTGGAAAAAGAACTCATCATCATCAGCGGACGCAATGAAAACCTGCCCGGTCACCCGCTGGTGTATTCCACTTCCAAAAGCTTTATGGATTATTTCGGCATCAACTCACCCGCCGATTTGCCGAAAATCAAAGAAGCGCTGGCTGAGCAGGCGATTGAACCAACCATTGTGAATGAATCGGATTTCACTTCCCCATCGGCAAGCCCTGAAACGGCTGCACCCGGTGAATCCACCAATTTTTCCGTAACAGAAAGCGGGGAGCTGATTGAAAACAAAGATGAGGGAGAAAGTGAAGAGAGTTGAGCAATGATGCGTTGATAGATTTATAGGTTGTCGCTACTTCCGGCAAATTCATCAGGTATACCGGTTCAGCAATCTTATTCAGGCTAACAGGCATTCCGCATGTGCTCCTTATCTTCGCAGCTATGCCTTTAGAACTTTCCCACCAGCAATTAATTGAGATCGCAAAAGAGTTCGGCACTCCCGTTTATGTGTATCATGCCGGGCGGATAAAAGAACAGTATGAAAGACTTTTATCGGCATTCAGCGGAACGGATGCCCGTTTTTTTTATGCAGCCAAGGCGCTGACCAATATCAATATCCTGAAATATATCCGTTCCATCGGCTGCCATGTTGATTGCAGTTCCATCAATGAAGTGAAGCTGGCACTGAAAGCCGGCTTTGCGCCGCAAAATATTCTTTATACTTCCAACAACATTTCATTTGAAGAAATAACGGAAGCTAAGAACGCCGGTGTGCATATCAATATTGACAGCATTTCAAACCTGCGAAAATTCGGAAAAGCATTCGGACACAGTTATCCGGTGGGTGTACGGCTGCGGCCGAACATTATGGCCGGAGGCAACCTGAAAATTTCAACGGGCCATTCAGAAAGCAAATTCGGTGTGCCGGTTGAAGACATAAAGGAAATACTCAGTGTAGTAAACCAAACCAACCTGCACATACGCACCCTGCATATTCATACCGGCAGCGAAATTCAGGATGTGGAAGTGTTTGCCAAAGGCATCGAAGTTTTATTTGAAGCGGCGCAGCATTTTCCCGAACTGGAAGTGCTTGACCTTGGAGGCGGGTTCAAAGTGCCCTATATGACCGGCGAAAAAGGAACTGATATTGATTATTTGGGTAAAAAAGTGAAAGAAGAATTTGAGTGGTATGAAAAAAAATATGGCCGCCATCTGCAGGTATGGTTTGAGCCGGGAAAATACCTGGTAAGCGAAGCTGGATATTTTATTACCACGGTTAACGTTATCAAGCATACAGGAGATATAGTTTTTGCAGGCGTTGACAGCGGGCTGAATCACCTTATCCGACCCATGTTTTACGGTGCCTATCATGAAATAGAAAATATTTCAAATCCGCAGGGCGAAATGAAATTGTACAACGTGGTGGGCAATATTTGCGAAACAGATACTTTTGCGGAGGACCGCCTGCTGCCTGAAGTAAGAGAAGGTGATCTGCTTGTATTCCGTAATGCCGGCGCTTATTGTTTTGAAATGTCATCACACTACAACTCCCGTTTCAAACCGGCAGAAGTAATGGTTAATGACAGGCAGCTGCATCTCATCCGCCGGAGAGAATCACTCGATGATTTGTTAAGAAACCAGGTGGAATAAAAGGCCATCTCCGTATATTCGATAGTATAACTGCAATTGCCACACAGTTAATTTAACCTCATTTTGATGGAGACATATTTTCAATCATTTGCCAGGATGATGAAACACCCGCTGAAGTTTCGCCTCTTTCTTCTTTCCAGGCTGCCCAGCGCATATTTTTCAGGAGTCCGGATAAAGGCTATTGATGAAAGAAAATGTGAAGTAACTGTTCCTTACAAATGGTTTTCGCAAAATCCTTTCCGCAGCACTTATTTTGCATGCCTGAGCATGGCGGCCGAAATGAGTACCGGCGCTCTTGCCATGGCTCATTTATATAAAAGAAAACCGGCCGTGAGCATGCTGGTGATTAAAACGGAAGGAGAGTATTTTAAAAAAGCAACAGATAAAACCACTTTTACCTGCGAAGACGGCCCGTTGATAAAAGAGATGATTGATAAAGCAATAACTACCGGCGAACCAGGAACTGTAAAGGCAAAATCAGTAGGTAAAAACATTGCCGGGGAAGTGGTGGCTGAGTTTTATATTACATGGTCATTTAAAGCAAAGAGGTAAAAAAGAAAAGGAAGAAAAAGAGGCACTACATTCAGCATTTTATTATATATCAAATTAACGACTCCCGGGGTGGAATGGTTCTGGTTCCCCCTTTAGGGGGCGGAGGGGGGCATGAAAATAGCATTTCACGGAGCGGCACGATGCGTAACCGGCAGCAAACACCTGCTGATGTTGAAAAACGGCAAAAAGATATTGCTTGATTGCGGCATGTTCCAGGGCATGGGCAACGATACTGATGCGCTCAACCGTCATTTTGGTTTCGATCCGAAGAAGGTTGATGCCATGATTTTATCGCATGCCCACATTGACCACAGCGGGCTGATTCCAAAACTTGTGAAGGAAGGCTATACCGGGAAAATTTTTTGCACTCCGGCTACCAAAGAATTAACGGGAGTGCTGCTGGAAGACTCAGCCGTAATACAGGAAGATGACATTAAATATGAGAACAAAAAAAGGGCAGCCACAGGGCAGCCATACCTTACTCCGCTGTACACCAAAGAAGATGCAAAGAAAGCTGAGCAATGCCTGGTGACTGAAAATTATAATACATGGTTTGAAGTATCGGATAGTGTACAGGCCATGTTTACGGATGCGGGTCACATCATCGGCAGTGCCTGCGTGCATTTGCGGATAAATGAAAACGGGAAGGAAAGAACGTTCACCTTCAGCGGCGATGTGGGCCGCTACCGCGATGTGATTCTGAAATCGCCGCAGGATTTTCCGCAGGCAGAATATATCATACTGGAATCTACCTACGGCAACAGCCTGCACGACCAGCACATCACTACACCCGATCTTTTGCTGCAATGGATAGAAAAAGCCTGTTTGAAAAAGAAAGGCAAGCTGATTATGCCAGCTTTCAGTGTAGGCCGCACACAGGAAATTTTATATGCACTCAACCAGCTGGAGCTGGAGAATCGTTTACCTGACCTTGAATATTTCGTTGACAGCCCCCTGAGTATTGAAGCAACAGAAATTATTAAAAAGTACCCGGAATATTTCAACAAAAGGATTCAGCGTGTGCTGCAATCTGACAATGATCCTTTCAATTTTAAAGGATTAAAATATATAAAGACGGTTGAACAATCCAAGCTGCTGAACTTCCGCAACGAGCCCTGCGTGATAATTTCGGCCAGTGGCATGGCCGATGCCGGCCGGGTAAAGCATCATATCAGCAATAATATTGAAAACAGCCGGAACACAATTTTACTTACCGGCTATTGTGAACCCAATTCTTTAGGTGGGCGGTTGCTTGCCGGCAAAAAAGAAGTGGGCATATTTGGAGTGGAGCATGAAGTGCATGCAGCGATTGGAAGCATCCGCAGTATGAGTGCTCATGGCGATTATGAAGACCTGAGCCAGTGGCTGGCCTGCCAGGACAAGCAGCAGGTAAAAAAAATTTTCCTTGTACATAGCGATTACGATGTACAACAAGATTTCAAAGCCCGGATAATGCGTAAGGGTTTTGATGATGTTGTAATTCCTGAGATGCATTTTGAAACCGGGCTTGGCTGATCTGATTTTTCCCACCCTCCGGAACTTTTTCAGGCAGTAGCCATTTCTTCTACTTCGGCAGTTGTCGGGTCGATGATGCGGGAAATTTTTGCCACTACATTGGCAGGGAAGCCGCCCCGCTCGGCATGCTCTCGAATCATCTGCTCATTGGGTGCCACATATACACAATAGATTTTATCGCCTGTGACATAGCTTTGCAACCACTGGATGTGTGGCCCCATCTGGTCGAGCACGGAGCAGGATTTTTGTGAAATAGAGCGGAGCTGTTCATCCGAAAATTTTCCGGCGCCGGGAATTTCCCGTTCGATAATAAACTTAGGCATACAGCAGCATTTTAAAAATGAACGAATAAGTAAAAGGTGCGGCGTCTCAGGGGGTGAAGGATGAGTGACATTGCACACAGGGTGCGGAGTAGAATGTAAAGGTAGTAGAAAGGTTTTCTAAGGTAAGAAATTTTCTTTTTAAAAAATCGTGTAGCAGGAGTGTGGCGGGAACCTGGTGATTAGAATTACTGCTGCTGAAGGGCTGCGGGATGCGAAGGGGCAGCCCCGACGCTATCGGTCGGGGCCGAAGCCCGGAGCAGCCCGGACTTCAGCTGAACAAAGAGACGGAAGATGAGAGCCCCAAAAAAATTTTACAGGCTTATAATTTCCTTGACGGTTTTTTCACAACCTGTTAGTAAACGCAGGTACGAAATTTTCGTTTATTAAAGTGAATTATCACCTTAAAATTTTTGGACTATGAAAAAAATAAATTGGAAAGCAGGGCTCATTGCTATAATGGGTGCTGTGTTGATAGCCGGTTGTGCGGCCCCGGCTCATATCGAGAAAGATGAAGATGCCAACTTCGGCAAGTATAAATCGTTTACCTGGCTGCATGGCGACAATGCCAAACTGGAAAATCAAAGTGATTTGATGGAGACAAAGATTCGCAATGCCGTGACACAGGAACTGGAAAAAGCCGGCTGGAAAAAAGATAAAAACAAACCCGATGTGTTGCTGGATTATGATGTGCTGGTGGAGCGGTCAACAAAAGAAAAGAGAGAACCGGTGTACAGCCAGCCTTATAGTCGCCTGGTGTATAATCCGTATACCCGCCGCTATACGACAATTTATTACCCATCGCAGTTCCTCGGTTACGAGTCGTACGAAAAAATTATTCAGGAAGGCACCATAACGATTACCATGATTGATGCCAAAACGGATAAAGTGGTGTGGCAGGGCTGGACTACCGGTGAAGTAAACAGCAGGAACCTGACCAGCAAGGAAATTCAAAAAGCGGTGGCCGGTATTTTCAAAAAATCTGATCTGGCAAAGAAATAATAAGCAATAAGGACGGTTTTGATATGCCCTTCCGGAAATAGGGGGAGGGCATTTTTTTGCATAAAACTTTTTTTGCCGGAAGGGTGTTGAAACCTATCTTTGCCCCCCGATTTTTTGGAAGGAAGACGGCCCGTTCGTCTAAGGGCTAGGACACCACCCTTTCACGGTGGTGATACGAGTTCGAATCTCGTACGGGCTACA
>CAZDUO010000128.1:0-6881 GCA_964508655.1 uncultured Chitinophaga sp.
GTCTGATGCTTGCCCTCCGAAGTCCCGATTATTCGGGACGAAGGAGGGTCTGATGTCTGACGCCTGGTGCCTGACAGTTGTCACTTCTCCACTTACAACCAATGATTCCAGACCAACGATTTCTACCTTCTGGCTACTGACTTCTGACCCTTCTATGCTAAGGTTTCGGAAGGTTGGCTCCCGGCTTTCGGCTTCATACCTCTTCACCAGATCCCTGCATACCGGTATTTCAAACTCCGGGTCTTCCGTCAATGACACCCGGATGGTATCGCCAATGCCGTCTTCCAGCAACGTGCCAATACCCACGGCGCTTTTAATTCTTCCATCTTCGCCATCGCCTGCTTCGGTTACGCCGAGGTGCAGCGGATAACATACGCCGAATTCATCAAACATTGTTTTTACAAGCAACCTGTATGCCTGCACCATCACCAGCGGGTTGCTGCTCTTCATGCTCAGCACAATGTTGTGATAATTCTCATCCCGTGCAATGCGCAGAAACTCCATGGCGCTTTCCACCATGCCCATCGGCGTATCGCCGTAGCGGCTCATGATGCGGTCGCTCAGCGAACCGTGATTGGTGCCGATGCGCATGGCCGTGCCGTATTCTTTGCAGATTTTTACCAGCGGTGTAAACCGTTCGCGGATGCGTTCAATTTCTTCAGCATATTCCGCATCGCTGTATTCCACCAGCTCAAATTTTTTTTTGTCCACATAATTGCCGGGATTCACTCTCACTTTCTCCACAAACCGCGCAGCAATTTCAGCAGCATTGGGAGTAAAATGAATATCGGCCACCAGTGGTGTGCTGTAACCTCTTTTCCGCAATTCATTTTTTATGTTCAGCAGGTTTTCCGCATCTTTTTTTGACGGAGCAGTAATGCGAACCAGCTCGGCGCCGGCTTCAATGCAGCGGATGGTTTGCTCCACGGTGGCCAGCGTATCCATTGTATCGGTGGTGGTCATCGTTTGCACCCGGATGGGGTGACCCCGATTGCCATCGGGGTTGCCCAGCAGCAGGTCGCCAATCTTCACTTCTCTTGTGGTGAGGCGTTTGTATTCCGTTAATGATTCGCAGTAAAACTCCATAAAACAGATTTCAATAACCTTCAGCCTGCAAAGCTACTATAGAACAGGCATCATTAACCACCTGCCTGTAATAAGCACCCTCCTGTTGCAACAGGAGTTTGCCAGGCAAACATTGGCAAATATGCACATTACATTTTTCCTTCAAAAAATCCCATTTGCTTTAGAAGGTCTTTCAGAATTTTAATTCGTATGGCCGGAATATCAGCGCCCGCATCAGCCGATTCAAAATTCAGGACAAAGAAATAGGGATGATTGTTCTCTTCAATCCAGCCAACCATCCAGGCAAGATGAATGCCGTTTTCAGCACTTCCCCAGCCGGTTTTATAGCCCAGCCGGTAGTTGGCATCGTTTTCAAAAAGCATGGCCTGCTTTACAGTTTCCTGGTAATTTTTAAAAAAAGGAAGCTGGTTGAAATAAAGTTTCTTCACCAGGCCCAGTTGCTCGTTGGGAGAAATCTTCAGTGAATTGTCGAGCCAGAAAGTATCAACAGAAGATTGAATCCGGTAGGCTGTGTCTTTCACACCGGCGCCATAGCCCAGGGTATCCAGCCAGTATTCCATTCTTTCTTTTCCTATTCTTCTTGCCACCTCCTGGTAGTAAGGCACGGCAGATACCCTGAAGGCATCGTACATAATCAGGTCTTTGTTCCAGCCGGCCACACTCCGCTGCACGCCATCCCATTTTATCAGCATACTGTCGCTGCTGATAACGCCTGTTTGCAGGCCAATGAGTGAATTAACGATTTTGAAAGTGGAAGCAGGCAGGTAAGCGCTGTCGCGAAACCGCTCCAGGTTGTAAACCGTAAACTGATCCGTTGCATTATTGTATAAAGCAAAGCAGCCGTTTACTTTATTTTCTGCAAAATATTTTTCAAGGGTATTATCTTCTTTTACATTATTCCGGGTACACGACCACAGGGAAACAAGCAGCATCCCGAATACATTCAATCGTTTCATTGTCATTTCTGAAATTTCCGGCAAAGGTAGGTGGCGGCCGCATCAAACAATGAAAGAAGCTGCAAACAGGATTTAGGTTGTACTTTTATCGCATGTTCGGTATTCAGAATTTTTATCTTTTTCTCAGCGTCAGCATCCTCATCAATTTATCGCCGGGGCCTGATATGCTTTACACGTCAGCCCGCAGCCTGTCGCAGGGCACCCGGGCGGGTGTTTTTTCTGCGCTGGGAATTTTTTGCGGCTGTTTTTTTCACACGGCAGCTGCTGTTTTGGGATTATCTGCCATCATCGCCGGTTCGGCATTCTGGTTCAGCATTATCAAATATGCCGGGGCGGCTTATCTTATTTACCTTGGTTTAAAATCTTTGCTGAATAAAAAAATGCCGGAAACCGGTATTGCAAAACTTTCTTCACTTTCTTACAAAAAAATTTTCCTCCAGGGCCTTACCACCAACCTGCTCAATCCCAAAGTGGCCATCTTTTTTCTTTCCTTTCTTCCGCAGTTTGTCAATCCTGCTTCAGCTCATATCAGCGAACAAATAATCTTTCTCGGGCTTTGGTTCGATGTGCAGGGAACATTAATATTACTTCTTGTGGCCATCATTACCGGCTACTTCAGCAGGCTGCTGCAGCAAAACAAAATTTTTTGGAAATGGCAGGACCGCATCACTGGCAGTATTCTGATTGCACTGGGAATCCGTATATTTTTTGTACGGAAATAAAAAACCCGGAAAACTTCCGGGGCACAATTGAAATTTACAATACAGTGCAATCAAAGATAAATGCCGTTTTTCAGCTTGTAATGCCTTACTCCATTACAATCTCTCTTTACAGCTGCACAGGAAGAAAACATCATCGCCATCACCGATCCTGCCAGCAGGACGAATAACAGTTTTTTCATGTTTGTTTTTTAAATAAGGGTGAATTAAAAACCGGTATTCAAAGGAGGGTTGGAATAAACGGTCATTCAGAGGAGAAACGAAAATAATATCTGTTAATTGTATTTCATAACCTTTGCACTGATTTTTAATCCGGCATTAAGAAAATTGCCTGGAATCAGGCCGGATTCTTAGTAAATCTCCTAACTTAGGCTACCACAAACTTCTTTACAATTAAAACCCCGCTTATGAGACTATTACTTATTTCAACGCTTGTTTCCCTTTTGTCCTTTGCCTCATGCAACAGCAATAAAGACAAAATCACCATTAAAGACGATAAAGGCAACACCGCCACCATTGATCTTGGCGAAGCAAAAGATGCTGTTGAGAAAATAGCAGAAAAAATGGAAAACTCACAGGACAGGGCTGCTGAGCTCAGGAAACTTCAGCCACTGACACTCGAACAGCTGAAAGCCCTCATCCCGTCTGAAGTGATGGGCATGAGCCGCAGCAGCTTCAATACAAGTTCGGCAATGGGTGTTTCCGTCGGGTCGGGCACTTATAAAGGCGAAGGTGATAAAGAAATAAAACTGGAAATAGTGGACTGTGCCGGCGAAATGGGCGCCAACTGGTACACCATGCGTTTCTTTAACCTCTGGAACTTTGAGCAGGAAGATGATAACGGCTACCAGAAGACGGTTGACTTCAACGGGAACAAAGCCATAGAAAAGTACAGCAAGGCAAGCGACCGTTACGAACTTACTTTTGTTTCCGGGGATCGCTTTCTTGTAAATGTGGAAGGCGAAAAAGTGGGACTGGATGCAGTAAAGCAGGTGGCAGGCAACCTGAACTTAAAAGCAAACTAAAATGAAAAAGTCATTTCATTATCTATCTATAGTTTCTTTTATCCTTACAGCAATTATTGCTACCGGCTGTATGGACGCCGGTAAAAATAAAAACCAGGAAAATCCCAATTTAAATGTCGGTTCGGGAAAATTTGAAATTGACGCTCCCGATGGCTGGACAAAAATTGACACCACGTCTATGGGCCTGAAGACGGTCATCCTGATGTCGCCGCTGGAAGGCAGCGATGATGATTTTCGGGAAAATATAAATGTCGTTACTGAAAAATCAGGGATCATGGGCTTGAAAGCATATACGGAGCTGTCGAAAAGCAATATGACCAAAATGATGACTAACTATAAAGAAAGAGGCAGCGGGTCAACTACTATTAATTCTGAACCGGCACAGTGGGTTGACTATACGCATACCATGTACAATATGGAAATTGACGGCCGGGTTTACTTTATTATTAAAAATAAGATAGCATATGTAATTACCACCACTGCAAGAAAAGGCGGGCAGAATAAATGGCAGGCGGAATTTGATAAAGCGGTCAATTCTTTCCTGCTTAAATAATACCAAAGCCCCCGGCAGCCTGGGGGCTTTTTTATGTACTTATTAATTTCAAGACACCCAGTTCGTTCCCTATTTTAGTAAAAGCAGCAATTGCCATATCCAGGTGATGCTGCTCATGCGCAGCACTCAGCTGCACACGTATTCTTGCCTGGCCTTTTGGCACCACCGGGAAAAAGAAGCCGATAACATAAATGCCTTCTTCCAGCAGGCGGGCGGCCATGGTTTGCGCCAGCACGGCATCATACAGCATGATGGGCACAATGGGATGATCTCCCTTTTTGATGTCAAACCCTGCTTCGGTCATTTTACTGCGGAAATATTTTGTGTTGTACTCCAGTTTATCACGCAGTGCAGTTGTTTCCGTCAGCATGTCGAGCACTGTAATGGAAGCGCCGACAATGGATGGAGCAAGTGTGTTACTGAAAAGATAGGGTCTTGATTTTTGGCGCAACATGTCAATCACTTCCTTTCTGCCACTGGTAAATCCACCGCTGGCTCCGCCAAGCGCCTTGCCCAGCGTGCCGGTAATAATATCAATGCGGCCCATCACACCGCGGTACTCGTGTGTGCCACGTCCTGTTTTTCCCAAAAAACCTGAAGAATGGCATTCATCAATCATCACTACGGCATCATAGCGGTCAGCCAGGTCACATATTTTATCAAGCTGGGCAATAGTGCCATCCATGCTGAAGCTGCCGTCAGTTACAATGATGCGGCTTCTTGCACCGGAAGCTTCTTGAAGTTTTGCCTCCAGGTCGTCCATATTATTATGTTCATAGCGATAGCGCTGTGCCTTGCACAGGCGAACGCCGTCAATAATGCTGGCATGATTCAGCGCATCGGAAATGATGGCGTCCTGCTCGTTGAACAGGGGTTCAAATACCCCGCCGTTGGCATCAAAAGCTGCAGCATATAAAATGGTGTCTTCTGTTCCCAAAAACTCGCTTAGCTTTTTTTCCAGTTCCTTATGTATATCCTGTGTGCCGCAGATAAACCGCACGCTGCTCATGCCATAGCCGCGGTGCTCAATAGCCTTGTGAGCCGCTTCAATCACTTTGGGGTGCGATGAAAGACCGAGATAATTGTTGGCGCAAAAGTTCAGCACGGTTTTACCCCCTACTACAATCCCGGCCCCCTGCGGGCTGCTGATAACCCGCTCGTTTTTATAAAGCCCTGATGCCTTTATCTCCTCTATTTCACCGGCAATGCGGTGCACAAAATTTTCATTCATAAAAAATAAGTTTGGGAGACAAATATAAAGAGAAGGTGGCTGGGCATGAGAAGTTGCTGATTTCAATAATTTGAATTGTTTGATGGTTTGATGATTAAGAGGACTCCATCAAAATAATGACATCAAAATAACCACCAGGCAATCAAACCATCAATCCGTTCACCGCCAATTTCCTGCATTTTGCCGGCTAAATGACACTCTTCGTCAGAAATCTTTTGTATTACGGTTAATGGAAAATTAAATTTGCTGTAACATTTTGAAGAATACCTTCGTCAAATGATGAAATTGACAACCATGCAACAAAAATACCTGTTACGGGCTTCGCTCATACTTCTGCTGATAGCAGGTAGCTACCTGGTGCTTTGGTCATCAACAAAAAATCAGAACCGGAAAGAAACCTGCACCGAAAGCATGGAAGAATGCTGCAAACGAAATAACCAGGCGGCCCCTTCCGGCGAAATGATCTGGGAAACCCTCAGCCGCCAGTTTTTTTCCAGCGCAGGCTTTTCCAACTGATTCTGCAGCCCAAAAGCCGGGTTTTTTTTATATTTTCCTGTAACTTCTTTTCCTCCTGGCCGTATTACAATCAGTGCAGGCATGTTGAGTACCTTTGCCTGCTGCCTGACTGTTTACCCGTACTGCTGAGCCAAATGGATGATTCAGACCAAACCCGGTAAACAGTGAAATAAACCAGACCAGCTAAGCAGTATGACTGAAAGGGAATACAATGAGTGTGTAAATGCATACGCCGACAATGTGTATCGCTTTATCCTGAAAAACCTCAGGCACGAAGAAGATGCACGGGATGTGGTGCAGACCTCATTTGAAAAAATGTGGCGGCACCGAGAAGAGATTGACGCGGCCAAAAGCAAGTCGTACCTATTTACTGTGGCATACAGGCAAATGATTGATCATATAAGAAAAGTGAAACGGGTACAATTAAAAGAAGAGTTTAGTGAAACCGCCCGGGTGCAAAACCGGTCAGCCAATAACCTGAAAAAAGTACTGGATGAAGCGCTGGCCCGCCTTGGCGAAACACAACGGACACTGGTTCTTTTAAAAGATTACGAGGGCTACAGCTACCAGGAAATCGGGCAGATAACCAACCTGAGCGAAAGCCAGGTGAAAGTGTACCTGCACCGGGCAAGAGTGCAACTGAAAGACTATTTGGTAAAAGTGGAAAATGTGATTTAACGGAGGCCGGAGATCAGAGGTCAGAAATCAGACCCTCCTTCGTCCCGAATAATCGGGGCTTCGGAGGGCAGGCATCAGACCCTCCTTCGTCCCGAATAATCGGGACTTCGGAGGGCA
>CAZDUO010000129.1:0-6483 GCA_964508655.1 uncultured Chitinophaga sp.
ACCTGGAAAATGGTAAGCAGGAAGGCCAGCATAGGGCCGAATAGAATCAGCAGGTTAATATTCCAGCCCAGTGACTCCTTGATTCCCCAGCTTTCAAGGGTCGGGGCCAGTGAGTCAAATGGTCCGTCAATACCGAACCCGTATTTCAAAACGGCAATCAGGATAAACCAGGCGGTGGGCAGTGCCAGCATCAAGGCCAGCACAGTGAGCCCGTCACTTTTAAATGATGTTGTTTTCATGATTATTCATTTTAAAATTCAAAAAGCACTTTCGCCAAAGCAGCTGTATAAAAATTATTTTACCCCCTTTATCATACTCTCCAGGGCTGTAATGTGTTCAGTAAATGCCTTTTCGCCAGCCTTGGTTACAGAATAAGTAGTATTTGTTTTTTTTCCGATAAATCCTTTCTTTACCCTGATGTACCCGTTCTCTTCCAGGTTCAGCAGGTGGGTGGCCAGGTTTCCGTCCGTCACCTCCAGCATCTGTTTCAGGTCATTAAAATTCACCTCCTCATTCACCATCAGTATGCTCATGATGCCGAGGCGAATGCGGTTGTCAAAAATTTTATTTAAACCAACGATTGGATTTTTCATGCCCCTGACCCCTAAAGGGGAATTTTGAAATGTTCTTTATTAAATATTCTTCCTCCTGCTTAATATTATTATTTGAAGTATTCTTTCGGAATAGCAGAATTTCTTTCATATTTATACCACATTATAAAGCCATACACGATGTGCAGCACCCCAAAACCTGCTGCCCAGAAATAAAGCCCATAACCCGGCCATTGCGTATTTATTAGTCCAAGAATAATCTGGCAGAACCCGAGGTAACGGATGTCAGTCAATGTATACTTGCTTGCATTTACAAGCGCTAATCCATAAAACACTAAGCAGGCCGGCGAAATGAATTTCCACTCATTGTACTGATACATGGCCAGTATAAACAACCCGCCCGTTGCCAATGGTATCAGCAGATTTATTGTCAGCCGTTTTGATGTCAGATCCCATACCGGGAGTTTATTATGCCTTGCCTTACGCCAGGTAAAATAAAAAGAAGAAATCCACGCTGCAGCCAGTACAGCCAGCGCTATTACCAGCAGGCGAAGTTTTAAGTGCTGAAAATCTTCACCGGCAAAGCCTCCCCTGTTGTTGTAATCATTATAATAGAGGGCAATTTCTTTTGCAGCAAACCAGGCTCCTGCCAGGGCACAGATACCCGCTGCCACGCCGCTCAGCCCGCTGAGCGAGATGAACCGGGATGACCGCTCCATCATGCGTTTTATATCCTGTATTGACTCGAGAGATTGTTGGCCGCCCTGCTGACCGGGCTGAACAAGGTTTTGGTCGTCCATAAAAAGTACTTTGAACTACAAAGTAGAATCATTTTCCCCGCATTTCCAAATAAAAAATAGCAGGCAGCAGACGCTGCCCGGTAAATTAACGGGCTGATAAATAGTTATCCTGCTACTTTTGCAGTAATATGGCGAATTACCGGTTGAAAATTTCCTTATCCCTGTTGATTCTTGTTTTGCTTTATGCCGCTGCCGACGGCCAACGGAAAATTATTAGCGGAATTATAAAAGATTCTCACAGCGAAGAACGGATACCCTTTGCTTCCGTTCAGTTTATGAACACTACCACCGGAAAGCTTTCCGACTCGGCCGGCGCTTTTGCTTTTTATTTAAGCCATTGGCCTTCCGATACGCTGCTGATAACCTGCGTGGGTTACCAGCCTTACAAACTATTTATCCCATCCTCAAAAGATTCCGTGCAAATTGAAATCATCATGGAGCGGGGCACTTTTCTTGAAGGAGCAAAAGTGAAGTCGAAAGTGAACAAGGGATTATTCCTGTGGCGGAAAATAGTGGAAAACAAACCCCGTAATGATAAATTCAGGTTTGATAATTTTTCTTACGAGGTTTACAACAAGCTGGAAGTTGATATCAAGAATATCAACTTTAACCGGTTTTCAAAGTTTAAACCGCTGAAGCCGGTAACCGATCTTATCACCGGTAATATTGATACATCCGAAGGGCTTCCCTTTCTGCCCACATATCTTACCGAGGCACTGTCGGATTATTATTACCAGAAAAAACCGTTGAAGCGCCGTGAAGTGATCAAGGCAGTAAATACCAATGGCATAAAAAATGAGAGCATCATCCAGTTTCTCGGCAGCATGGACCAGAATGTGAATGTTTATAACAACTTTATCCCGGTAATGAACAAGCTGTTTATAAGCCCGGCCAGTGATAATGGTGATGTATATTACAATTACCGGGTACTGGATACGCAGGTGGTAAATAAAAACCGGTATTACCATCTTGTATTTACACCGAAACGCCGCGGCGAAAACACGTTTGAAGGTGATTGCTGGGTGCATGCCGGCACATATGCCATTCAGAAGATGAACTTGCGGCTGGGTAAAGACGCCAATGTGAATTTCCTGGAAACACTTTCGCTTATACAGGAATACCGGCTGCTGGACGATTCTGCAACCTGGTTCCTATCAAAAGACAAATTTGTAGCCGATATAACGCCGGTGGGTAAAGAAAACCTCGGGTTCATTGGCCGCAAAACAACCACCTATAAAAATATAGTGGTAAACGATAACAGCGTGGTAAATGAACTGGGTAAAAACAAAATCCTCGAAGAAGTAATCACCCTGCCGGAAGCTCCGAAAAAAGAAAAAGAATTCTGGACCGCAGCCCGTCACGAGGAGCTTACAAAGAATGAAAGGGGCATTATTAAAATGATTGACACCCTGACAAATGCCCCTGTTTTCAAAAAATTCACCAATACACTCAACTTTATAGCTACGGGTTACCTCAATACCGGCAACTACCAGTTAGGTCCCTGGTTCAACTGGATTACCGGTAATGCATGGGAAGGATTCCGTGTCCGGTTCGACCTGGGCACCAATTACCGGTTTGATAAAAAATTCTGGTGGCATACTTATCTTGCTTATGGCTTCAAGGACCAGAAAGTAAAAGGCAAGGCTGAATTATTTTTTCTTCCTGCAAAACATCCACGCACTTACTTATACGGTTCCTATACAAATGATCTTGATTTTGGCCAGAGCTATTACGGCGAAGTGACCAGTGATAACATTTTTGCACTGGCTATACGCAAATCAGGCATTCCTATTAAGTTTATGAAGATTGATGAAAAGCGGTTTGAATTTTTCCACGAAACAAAAAGCGGTTTTTCGGGGCTGCTGGCAACAGTGCATAAGCAATTCAACCCGCTGCAGAATATTCCACCGAAAGATTCTTTTGCCATTGACGGCGCCAAACCGTTGCGTACTTTTGAACTCTCATTGCGTTTACGATTTGCCTATCTTGAAAAATTCCTGGAGAATAATTTTTTCCGCACCAGCCTGGGCAGTCCTTATCCAATCCCGGAGTTCCGAGTTACGAAAGGAATTTCCGGCATTGGCAAAAGCGCTTACAACTACACCAAGCTCTCAGCCAGCGTTACCGATTTTATAAAAATTCCGCCGTATGGCAACATTGAGTTTTATGTATATGGGGGCAAAACATACGGCACATTACCCTACACTTTTCTTGATATTGCGCCCGGCAATGAATTACACTATTATAACAAGTATGCATTCAGCCTGATGAATAAATATGAATTCATTCATGATAAATATGCCGGCATCACTTTCGAGCACAATGTCGGTAACGGGCTGTTTCGCTTTATTCCCAAGCTGAAGTTCCGCCAGTTTTATACCGTCAAAACGCTCTGGGGTAGCCTGGGCGAAGCAAACAAAGCGCTAAACTTTAAACCCGGTTACGATTTTCAAACACTCGACGGTAAAGCGTATCTCGAACTAGGCACCGGCATTGATAATATTCTCCGCGTCATCCGTCTCGATTTTGTGTGGCGGGTGCTGCCTACACCATTGCCAAAAGAAACGAGCAGAAGGTTTGGTGTATTTGGCAGCTTCCGGTTGACGTTTTGATTATATTTTCAAAATTACCCCCGGGCTTATATTAGCAGTCATATACTTTATAAGAAACCCTGGCAGACTGTATTGCTATCAAAAACCAGGAATATCCTGCTTGTCTTTTCAGATTTCATCATCTCTTAATCCTGCTCCAATAGGTCACTTACTGCTTATGATTAAACTCATATTTTTCCTTGTAGAAGAATCTTTATTAAAAGATAAACATGTCGCCGAATTTTTAAGGTTATTACTGCTTTCATTTTAAATTCATAAGCCTCCGGCAGTTTGTAACCTGAAAGAGGTGAAAAGAAAAAAACCAGGAAAAATTTTTCCCTCCTGGATATGACAAAAGTCATTATCGAATAATCCCAATGTCATACAACTGTCACAAAGGAGCGAATAACTTGCCCCGGATTAAAAAGCAAAAAATATTTTTCAATAAAACCCTGGTATATGAAACTCGTAAAATCAAAACTCGTATGGGTGATCAGTACCATTATATTACTGCTGGGTTACGTTATCAGCTGCACAAAAGACGACCAGGTACTTGATATACCCCAACCCATCAACAGTTCCACTGACCTTGTATCGGTTAAAGTAACAACAGCACCTGCAATTGACGGCACCATTGATGCCTTGTGGGAAAACGCTCCCAAACTTCAATTCAGTACAACCGTACCTGAAGTAACAGGTGATGTTTTCAGGGGCTATACAGGAAACATCATCCCTTCTGTTACATTGCGCTCGGCTTACGACAACAACAATATTTATTTTCTTGCCGAGTGGACTGACCCCACCCAGTCATTAACTCGCCAGCCCTGGTATTTCGACCCGGCAACACAAAAATGGGCGCAGGAAAGCGGAACATTCACATTTAGTTCCAGCGGGGCCATTACAAGACTACCCTTTTACGAAGATAAATTAGCCATGTTATGGAATATCAATAACTCAGTAACCGGGTGGAATAATGGCACCTGTTATAAATCCTGCCACACCGGGTTGCCTGCCTCCGATGGTTCAAGCCGTCACTTCACAAATTACCCGACAGAAAAAATTGATATGTGGCACTGGAAGACTGTTCGGGGCGGTGTAAACGGCGGTTTTCAATTTGATGACCAATACCAGAACAATACTTATCCTAACGGAAGATTCAGTGATGCCGGTGCCGGTGCATACACTGACAATAAACAAACTTTGCAAGTAAACGGATCAACCGCTTCAGTACCAAAATATATAATCCCCGGCAAAACCAATTACGGATGGATATTAGGATCTGAAACTACAGATGGTTCAGCCAAAACGGTAACTGCCGTATCAGCAACAGGTGTACTTACACTAAGTGACGGAACTACTATTGATCCGAACATTGGAACCGATTATCAAAGAGTCGGTGCTGGCGTTGGACCAAAAGCCATCCCCGGCATTATTATTACATCATATAGTGGCAGCCGCGGAGATATTGCCTGTAAATCAACTTATACAAATGGCGGCTGGATATTGGAATTTAAAAGGGCCTTAAACACTGGTGACAATGCTTATGATATTGACTTTTCATCCTTGTCTGATCAGTATTTTGGTTTTGCCATTTTTGAAAATGCACAAATAGCCCATTCCATAAAACCCAACCTGATTTTAAAATTCAGGAAATAAAAATAACCCCGTGAGTTAACATCAAAATAAAAATCATGGCACGAAATAAATTCATAATGGGGATTATTTCACTGTGTACATCTTTCCTGCTGCTGACCGGTTGTTATAAAGACAAAACAGTTTTATTTGACGCTGGTAAGGAAATAACAAGAGCCGTATCATTTACCGGCGATATTATTCCCATTTTTAACAACAGTTGCAACTCCAGCGGATGCCACAGCGCAGGTGGTAAAGCCCCGGACCTGACGGCCGCAAGTGCATACAATGCATTGTTGAACGGCAATTATATCAACACCGGTGATCCTGCAAACAGTGAACTATATCAGTGGATGACCGGCAAAAAGGGAACACCCATGCCTGTAAGCGGCATCAACAAAAATTATAATGCACTCGTTCTTGCATGGATAAAACAGGGTGCACAAAACAATTAAACTACGTATTATGAAAAAGTATTTCAAAATAATGCTGTTTTGTTCAGCGGCATTTATGGCAGGCGGCATGTTTGCCCAGGATGTTCCTGAATCAAAACCATCGAAAAAAACAAAACCGGTAAAAAACACTTTTGAAAGTGTTTGGCTGACAGATAATCAAACCGTGATGGTGCCGGCAAAAGGTACTCTTGAATTCGATATCCAGCACCGCTTCGGTACGGTTGAAAATGGAAAAGAAGATATCTGGGGAATTTTTGCACCATCCAACATCAGGTTAGGTATTAATTATGCTCCAATAAAAAATTTGTTTGTGGGTGCAGGCCTCACCAAAGAAAAAACTCAAATTGACCTGAATGCCAAATATGCTTTATTTCAGCAAACAGCGGGTCAAATGCCTGTAAGCATTACCTATTTTGGCAATATGGTAATTGATGCCCGTGATAAAAGTAATTTC
>CAZDUO010000130.1:0-6163 GCA_964508655.1 uncultured Chitinophaga sp.
CCTTCACCCAATTCTTCCAGGCCGTAATCAATCAATTCTAATTCCAGGTCCTCTGCATTCAAACCCTCAGGTTTTAATTTAAACACACCCATTTTTTTAAACTGGAAAGAAACCGACCCGCTGTTACCCAAGGCACCGCCCCCTTTATTGAAATGACTTTTAATATTCGCTACCGTTCTTACATGATTGTCGGTTGCTGTTTCCACCAGGATGGCTACGCCATGCGGACCGTAACCTTCATACAGGATTTCTTCATAGTGCTGCATTTCTTTGCCCAACGCTCTTTTGATGGCTGCCTCCACCCGGTCTTTGGGCATGTTTACACTTTTTGCATTCTGAATGCAGCGGCGCAGGGCGGGGTTGGCTGCGGGGTCGGGTCCCCCGGCTTTTACGGCAATGGCAATTTCTTTCCCGATGCGGGAAAACTGCTTGGCCATGCGGTCCCAGCGGGCAAACATGGTGGCTTTGCGTACTTCAAATATTCGGCCCATGATTATTATTGCAGATTTTAGATTTTGGATTGCAGATTTGAGGCAAGAATTAATTCTAAAATCGTCAAGCTGCAATCTGAAATCGCTTCGGGTTGCAAAAGTAATACAATGAAATAAAAAGAAAAACCGTTCCGGTGTGTTGGAGCGGTTTAATATTAAAAGAAAGAAATAATTTCAGGGATTACCTTTCTGTAAATGACTATGTCTTTTGCTATAACCAAAATAAATAATCATCCCTATAGCAAGCCATCCAAATAATCTAAGCCAGTTTGTCCAACCTAAGCCAAATATCATAGCGGCACAAACAAGAATTCCTGATATTGCTACAAAAGGAAGTCCCGGGACTTTAAATTGTCTTGGTATTTCAGGATGCCTTACTCGCATGATCCATACTCCTGCACAAACAAGAATAAATGCAAACAAAGTTCCAATACTCGTCATTTCTCCGACAACATCCGCCGGAACAAATCCTGCGAATAAAGACGATAACACAAAAAATATAAGGTTTGCTTTATAAGGCGTTCTGTATTTCGGATGCACATCTGAGAATGCTTTTGGGACCAGGCCATCGCGGCTCATAGAGTAAAACACACGGGACTGCCCTAATAACATTACCAGGATTACCGAAGAAAAACCAGCAAGGATTGCCACTGTGATCAGATCGGCAAGCCAGCCATACCTGGGCATCCAGTCACCGGCAACCGTGTTTCCATCAAGATGCTCAATGGCATAAGTGACAGAAGCCTCTTTTCCATGCGTTCGGAAATCTTCAGTGCTTGCAACACCAGTCAAAACAAATGAGAATAAAATATACAATATCGTACAAATAGCCAGTGAACCCAGGATGCCTATCGGCATTGATTTCTTTGGATTCTTTGTTTCCTGTGCTGCAGTTGAAACAGCATCAAAACCTATAAACGCAAAGAAAACTATTCCGGCGGCTCCCAGCAAACCCATAATACCGCCAAAGTTTGTGGTAACGTTGGTTTCCGGATTTGTGTACTTCGTGGGCTCAGGTATAAAAGGGGAATGATTTTCCGGTCTGATATAGCTCCAGCCAACAGCAATGAATATAAGAATGATAGCGACTTTGATAAATACAATGATATTATTTACAGTTGCAGAACCTTTTGTACCACGAATAAGCAACAGGGATAAAATAAGTAGAATAAATATTGCCGGTATATTTATAATGCCGGTTACTCCCGTAGCCGGATCGGTTTCAAATGGCGAATGAAACCATTGATACGGTATGGATAGGTCGAAGATGTTTAGAAATCGATTGAAGTACTGGCTCCAATAGCTACTCACTGTTGCAGCGCCAACGCCGTATTCAAGAATCAGATCCCAGCCAATGATCCATGCAATGAATTCACCCATTGTGGCATAGGAATAAGTATAGGCACTGCCAGCGATAGGAATCATTGATGCAAACTCTGCATAACAAAGACCGGCGAAAGCACACCCGATTGCAGCGATAATAAAGCCGATAGTAACTGATGGCCCTGCATGTGTTGCAGCCGCTGCAGCTGTTCTTGCAAATAGACCAGCTCCGATAATAGCTCCAATTCCAAGAGCCACTAATGCCCATGAATTAAGTGTTCGTTTTAGTCCTTTTTCTGAATCTGCTGCTTCAGCAAAAAGTTGAGTGATTGGTTTTCTGACAAACAAGCTCATAAATGTTGGTTATTGTATTTAGAATGATCAATATCCGAAAGTAAAACAGCCGGTAAAATAGTGATTTCTGCCAAATGTGGAATAAAAGTTTTTTTAACGGGCCTGGCAGGAAACAGATTCAAGCTGATTTTTCTTTTATATCACAACAAACCTTTAGTTTTGAAACCTTACCTATATTTCCTGCATGAAAAAATTGCCTCTTTATGTCAAAATCATCTCGGGCATGATCCTGGGAATTTTGTTTGCCATCCTGGCGCTGCAGTTCTCCGGCGGGCGACAGTTTACCCAGGATTGGATAAAGCCATTTGGAGAAATTTTTATAAACCTGCTCAAACTGATTGCTATTCCGCTCATACTCGCTTCGCTGGTAAAGGGTGTATCTGATCTGAAAGATATTTCCAGGCTCTCCCGGATCGGCATCCGGGCGGTGGGCTTATATTTATTCACCACGGTATTTGCTGTGAGCCTGGGACTGGCAATCGTAAATATTATTAAACCCGGGAAAGCCATCAGCACTGAAACCCGAACTCAGTTGCTTTCCACTTATGGCGTGAATGCGGAAGAAACAACCAAAAAAGCAGCCGAAGAAAAAGCCGGTGGTCCGCTTAAGTTTATCAAAGATATTGTTCCGGATAATTTTATCAAAGCCGCATCTTCCAATACTACCATGTTGCAAGTCATCTTCTTTGCTCTTTTCATCGGGATTGCCATGGTACTGCTGCCGGCAGAAAAAGTAAAGCCTTTGAAAGATTTTTTTGACAGTTTCAATGATATCATCCTGAAGATGATTGATATAATAATGAAAGGCGCCCCTTTCGGGGTATTTGCACTTATGGCAGCTTTGGTAGCCGAGTCGCCGGGGATGGATATTTTCAAAGCATTGGGATGGTATGCAGTTACAGTATTAACTGGCCTGGTCATTCTTCTATTTGTATTTTATCCTGCACTTATTGCAGTTTTTGCAAAAAGAAATCCTTTCCGGTTTCTTAAACAAATTTCACCTGCACAACTGCTGGCATTCTCTACCAGTTCCAGTGCAGCCGCTTTGCCAGTTACTATGGAAATGGTTGAAAAAAGAGTCGGCGTAGATAATGAGATTGCAAGTTTTGTTTTACCTATTGGTGCCACAGTCAATATGGACGGGACAAGTTTATACCAGGCGGTAGCGGCGGTGTTCATTGCCCAGACATTTGGAATGGAATTGGGATTAACAGCTCAACTGGGAATCATTATTACAGCCACGCTGGCCTCTATCGGTTCGGCAGCTGTGCCAAGTGCCGGTATGGTGATGCTGGTGATAGTGCTTGCACAGGCCGGCATTCCTGAAGCCGGCCTGGCGCTTATATTTGCTGTGGACAGACCGCTGGATATGGTACGCACCACAGCCAATGTAACCAGCGACTGTACTGTGGCTACCCTGATTGCAAAATCGATGGGAAAACTGGAAGCGGAGGCATCTGTAGTATCCTGAAGCAGCCCCGGCAAGTTAAAATTACCGGTGAAAGGATTTTTACTGGCGTAGGCTTTTACAGCCTCATTGGCAGAAAGAAATTCCATTGGGTAGCTATGCCAGGTTGTTGTGTATGGAAATTAACAAGCACATGCTTTATTTCCGGGAAAAAAAGGATGTCTTTGCCGGATAATAAAAATTTAAAAGCAGGCACATGATAAATATGGTTCTGGATATCTATTTACTGCAGGGAGGTTTTATTGACCGGTTTATCAACTGGATAATTAATTATGGCGGGTTTTATATCCTTTTACTGGTGGTGTTTGCCGAAACGGGACTCTTCGTCGGCTTTTTCTTTCCGGGAGATTCCTTACTATTTGCGGCAGGTGTGTATATGAATAATCTGGCCAGCGAGTTGTTTAATACAAGCCTTTCAGAAAATGAATCGGTGCCGGTTTATCAATGGATGATTATCATTTTGCTGGTAATGATAGCCTCTGTTTTGGGTAATGTGGTGGGATACTGGTTTGGCAAAAAAGCCGGGCCGCTGCTGTATGAAAGAAAAGAAACCTGGCTATTCAGGAAAAAGCATCTTATCCGGGCAAAAAATTTTTATGACAAATACGGCAAGGGTACCATTTTTCTTGCCAAATTTCTTCCCATCATCCGCACGTTTGCTCCTATTGTTGCGGGCATTGTAAGGATGAACTATGCGCATTTCGTTTTTTACAATATTATTGGCAGTGTTACCTGGGTATCGTCCATGATGCTGGGAGGGTATTACCTGAACAGCTGGGTGCAGCGAAAATTTGGCTTCAGCCTGCAGGAGTATATCGAGCCGATCACTATTGTCATCATTTTGGTAACCACCTTACCTGTTTTGTATAAGCTGTTTTTCAGAAAGTCGCACCCGGATGAGGAAACGGAAATTTCTAATTCTTGACCATGGAAAGAAAACAATACGGCGTTTTATCTTTTCCCGTTATCGTTGCCGCATTAGGTTATTTTGTTGACATTTACGATTTGCTGCTGTTCAGCATTACCCGGGTACCCAGTCTCAAAGCGCTGGGCTTAAACGATATCCAGATTCTTACGGAAGGCGAAGGCATCATCATGTGGCAGATGGCGGGGCTGCTGCTGGGCGGCATTATCTGGGGTGTGATGGGTGATAAAAAGGGAAGGCTGAGTGTTCTGTTTGGCTCTATCATTCTCTATTCGCTGGCCAATACTGCCAACGGCTTTGTGCAGAATACAGACCAGTTTAAGATGATACGGTTCATTGCAGGGTTGGGTCTTGCAGGTGAACTTGGCGCCGGCATCACGCTGGTTTCAGAATTGATTCCAAAAGAAAAAAGGGGAATTGCCACATCGTTTGTAGCAGGCATTGGCCTTACCGGTGCCGTGGTTGCTTTTATCATGAAAGAAAATTTCGACTGGCGCACCTGTTATTTCATCGGCGGCGGCCTGGGCATGCTGCTGCTGCTGCTGCGTGTTTCGGTTTTCGAGTCAGGCATGTTTCATGCTGTAAAGAAAATGGAAGTACAGCGTGGAAATTTTTTCATGCTGTTCAACAACCGCGACCGGTTCAGAAGATATTTGCTGAGCATACTTATTGGCCTGCCCACCTGGTTTGTAATCGGGGTGCTGGTTACTTTCTCCAAAGAGTTTGGCGAGCAGTTCGGTATCCGGGAAAAAATTGATTCGGGCAAAGCTATCATGTATGCTTATGCTGCTATTTCGGCCGGTGATATTCTTATCGGTTTTGTCAGCCAATGGTTTCGCAGCCGAAAGAAAGCCTTGTATCTTTTTTACTTAATCACGGCCGTCTTTATGATGTTGTTTTTTACTACGCAGTGGAACGGCAGCGCCGACCGCATGTACTGGATATGTGCCGGTTTGGGTTTTGGCACCGGCTTCTGGGCCATTTTTGTTACCATGGGCGCAGAGCAGTTCGGTACTAACCTGCGGGCAACGGCAGCCACTACCATTCCCAATATGGTGCGGGGCATGCTTACGGTTTTGATTCTTCCTTTATTCAAGGGATTGCGCAGTATTACGGATTATGTTACCGGGGGCTGGCTGGCAGCCATCATCCTGATGGTGATTACCATCATTGCTGCTATTTACACAAAGGAAACATTCAATAAAGACCTGAACTATGTGGAAGCAGGGGGAATGATTCCCTGAATGCCAAAAATCAACCAGAAATTTCAGCCCCCGGCTTCAAATAAAATCAAAAATCTAAAATCCGCTCCCGATAATTATCGGGACCAAAATCTCAAAGTCAACTTTGCCCAAGTTTCTCATCATACGATTTTCTTCCATTGGCGATATCGTTCTCACCACGCCTGTTATTCGCTGTTTGAAAAAACAAGCAGCAGACGCGGAAGTGCATTTTCTCACCAAACAGTCTTTTGCACCTATCGTTGAAAACAATCCTTATGTTGACAAAGTGCATGTGCTGGCAGATAACCGGGATCTGATGGTGAGGGAAATCAGGGCAGAAAAATTCGATTACATCATTGACCTGCACCACAACCTGCGT
>CAZDUO010000131.1:0-6154 GCA_964508655.1 uncultured Chitinophaga sp.
TGACCAGCAGGATGCCGCCAGCATTCAACAGGGCTTTTTTGTAGCCCAGCTCATTTACATTTACAAACGGATAGGGATAAAATTTTGTAATGGCGCCGTGAACAAGGCCGTAAGCCATGTAAATGACGGGAAAAATCATCCAGGGAAAAGCATGTTTCCATTCCAGGTTTTCAACCGGCACAAAAAACACCCAGTATAAAATAAACAGAACCGGGATGAGGCTGTGCAGCAGCTCATCCACCAGTTTTTGCAGTCCCTGCGGGTTCCAGGTGCTGCGAAGGATGACATGGTAAACTATTCCAACGATGGTGATGTAAACCGTGGTGGCGGTAAGCGTTGTTGCTTTTGAAAAAAACCGGCCCGGCCGGGAATTTTTTTGCAGGAAAAGAAAAGTAAAACCGAGTGCAACAAGTATGTTGCTGTCAATGGTGAAGTAGCCAAAGAACCGGAAAACAGTTTCAGGAACAGAAACTGTACTATTTTTCATCAGCAGGTAAAACTGTGCGATGACGGCAAACCAGCCGAGGGCTGCGCCGGCAAATGTCATGATGCGGATTGCTGCAGATTTCATAGCGGCAATAAATGTAAAGAAACTACAAGTCATCTCAAAAGTCGTAGGTAACACAATAGACACTAGAAAGCACAACGGACACGGAGAAATCATCTCTTATGTTCAGGGCGCTGTTCTTTGTGTTCAATTTTGTGGTCGTCGTGTTACTTCTTTTTCACACTTGAGATGGCTTCTGGGCAATCATTTTACTCATCAGTTCTTTCATCAGCTTATACGCCGTCATGGCGGTTACATCGTGCACATCTCTTGCCGGGTTGTATTCCACCAGGTCGGCTCCGGCAATTTCCGCATTTATTGACTGGATGATGTGAATGAGTTCTCTTGTTGACAGACCGCCGGGTTCGTGATGCGATACACCAGGAGCAAATGCCGGGTCGAGCACATCCATATCAAGCGAGATGTACAAAGGGCTTTTGAGATAATGAATAAAAGACAGGCTGAAGTTTTTCATTTCAACAATGTTCACACCATACTTCTTCGCCTGCATGCGTTGGTGCGTGGTAAGGGTGCGGATGCCCACCTGGGTGAGGGAAGCGATTTTGCCAGTTTCCATAATACGTGCAAACGGCGAAGCATGGGAGTAGGGATTGTTGTCAAAGTTTTCATACAGGTCGGCATGGGCATCGAGATGAAGGATGTGCAGGTGGTTGTATTTATCGCTATATGCATCAATCACCGGGTAACTGATGCTGTGGTCGCCGCCGAGGCAGAGCAGGTTCTCATTTTTTTCAAGATGTGCAGCAGTGGTTTCTTTTATCAGCCGGAATGCAGCGGCGGCACCGGCATCGGGGAAAACAATATCGCCTGCATCATGGTAAGCAGTTCCTTCTTTCACTTCCGTTCCGTTTTCAGCAAAGCAATTGGCCGAACCTTCTTTTTCCATCAATCGTATTCTTGCCGGCGCCAGCGCCGGGCCTTTCAGAAAAGATGAGTTAGCGTCGTATGGAATACCGAGAAGGGTGGGCATGGGGGAAAGATAGGTTTAATATCATAAAAGCAAATTTGCTATGGAGAATATCCGGCGAAGGCGAGAGGTAATTGAGTAAACCTTCCATTACCTGCCCTGCCGGCAGGCAGGTCTCCTGCTTTTCCCAAAGGGATGGCTTTACCACAAAAGAAAATATAGTTATACGATGCGATCCTTCTCTGAATTCCTATATACACAGGCTACCATCTTGTGGGCATGTGCCTATTACTTTGGAACATTTCCTTAAATGTCGTCTACCTTGTTACCAGTTTCTTGTTTAACCTTCAGGGCTCTCCTGGTTACTTTTAAATCTTTGAAATAACCTATTGTGCCAATGTCTACATACAGTCCGATTCCCCCTTTTTTATTGGTGCCAAGCATTTTATCTACAATGAAAGTAGAATATTTCATATCATTTATAAACATTTCGGCAGTTTCACCGTTGACCTCTATCCGCATTGTAATCCACTCATTTAATGCAACAGGGGCTGAACCTTCATATTTGAATGGCGCTATTTTTCGCAATGTGTCAAACTTAAAATGCGGATACGAAATGTATTGAACTGCATGATTTCTAAATAGCTGGTTGCTGACTCTGCCAACTTTGGGTCTTACATAAATGCTCTCAAAAGCTGAATCGTCTTCTTTAACTCTGAAATAAATACCTATAAAGCCAGCAACACCGGGATAAGGTGGCGGATTTTGAATTTGACTATACATTTTAATTTCAATAGTACCGTTTTCAAAGTCATCTAAGCCAAGAAGCCTGGCATAATGCGGTTCATCAACTGTCTTTTCTATGTTATTTGCATCAAAAGGAATGGCATTTAAATCCCGTTCTATTTTCAATACCTTCTTGCCTTGAAATTTGATAATTTCTCCTGTCACATTGTGCAATTCAAAAGTTTGCTTCCCAAGCGTTAATCTTTTCCAATTGGCTGTTTCTTTCACAGCGGGTTGGGCATTAATTCCAGCAGAGAAACCAAATACGAAAACGATGCAGACTGATAATAGTTTTACGATTTTCATGATTTTATGATTTTGTAGTATAGCAATGATGTTTCTTACAGTTTTGTTTTCGCTTCGGCTAACGTAACCACTTTGCCTAATGCACCAAATTCATGTAAGTCGCCAAAAACTTCGATACGGATTGATTGGTCTAAACCTCCTGCTCTTAGTCCGGCAAAGCCAACATCTGTAATTAACTCCTCTACGATGTTGTTGATGCTGTTATCGTCTGTGGCATAAAACAAAACCGATCTGCCTGGTAATTTGAAAGCATGTTTGCTCAATGAAGCTGCTCCTAATGTTCCTAATGCCTTGGCCAATTTTGCATTTTTCGGTAAGAACGATGCGTTGATTTGTCCTGCGGATTTATCAGCGTCTATTATTTTTTTAAATCCGCCATTTTCGTCCGGCGCAATGGGGTTCGAAGGGTCAACAATAATTTTACCTTCAAATTCTGACGCATAAGTTTGAAGCAATTCTTTTATTGTATTAAACCAAACGGCTAATACTATTACATCAGCCTTTCTGATAGCTTCTCCGGTTTCGGCAGCAGTTGCAAGGGGTCCAAGTTCTTTTGCTAATGTTTGTGCATCTTTCAGCTTTCTGCTTGCAAGAATTACCGGGCGGTTCGCCTGTACAAGATTTGTGGCTACTGATTTGCCGATGTTGCCTAAGCCGATTACGGCTGCTTTTGAGTTTGTTTTCATTACTATTTCTTTTGTGTAGAAGAAAAAATTGATAGTGCAAAAGTACCCTGGAGTAAAGCCCTGCTCCAATGAACTGCATTAAGAAATAGTATTGATGTAAATTAAGCCTTTTTCTGTTTTTGGCTGCCACGCAAACGGCTCAAAAATTCCGGGGTTATCCCCAGAAAAGCGGCTATTTGTGTTTGTGGAATTCTATTAGCCAGATGGGAATAAGTTTGCAGGAATGATAAATATTTATCTTCGGCTGTCGAACTAATATATTGAAGCAAACGATTTTGAAGAGAAACAAAACTGTTTTCAATTAAAACCCTGAATATCCGGTCAAACTTTGGTGCGGATGTATACAGCGTAAGCAAATTGTCGTAACTGATTTGCAAAACCATTGTATCTTCCAAAGCATCAATGTTTAGTTCAGAGGGCTTTCTGCCATGAAAACTTCCGATGTCAACCAGCCACCAGTTTTCTGTTGCAAATTGCAAAATATGGGTGTTTCCCTGTTCGTCTATTTTATACATTCTAAGGCATCCTCGAACTACAAAGTTGAATTGGTTGCAAATGTCGCCTTCCTGCAAAACATATTGCTTCTTCCGGTATAGCCGGGGTTTGAACAACCCGGTAACCAGCCGCTTTTCCTGAGCATTTAATGGTATCAGTTTCCGGAAGTAGTCAAGCAGTGGTTCAGTCTGTGCTAATATTATTTCGTCCTTGTTCATTTCATCTTGTCACTTGTTGTTCGGCTGGTATCTATTTGCATTGACGGCTACGGCTTGGCGATGTGGCAGAATTTGAAAATCGTCAGCCCGTAACCGCTGCTAAATTTATAAATAAAAGCTCATTGTTTATCGTATTGCTAAGCGATATTCGTTGGTTGGAACTAAAGATGATTAGCGAACGGGACGATGAGTATTTGCAGGTCGCCCCACCTTATAGCCAAACCGCCTGTTTTACGCTACTTTTCTTCACCGTTAGTAAGTTTGCAGCTGAATAGATAAGTTATGACATGTCGTTTATGAATATAGCCATTCTTAAATTCATCGTCGTCACGATAAAATGGTTCTGTCACAAGTGTTGCTTTACCATAAAAAATGTCCCCCAACTTTTTAGGCATACTACTTAAAACAATATTTTCTGTCCGTGCCTTAACTTGAATGTCGCTTGATTTAATGTCTGTCAACCTGAAGCGGTAAATACTGTCCCCCAGTACATACTCAAAAAAATTACCAAAGGTTTTGTCTCCAATAATTTTTACTGAAAAGCCAACTCCTGAAAATAGTCCAAAAAATGAGCCAATGCCTAAAGTGTCCTTTATAAAAGTTGCTTGACAAGTAAGCCATTGATTATATTTAGTTGTGTTCTTTGGTGGGTCAGGCAATTCGTTTGCATCTTCGTCAATCGCAACAATTTTAATTGAGCTGTCGAGAACTATTGGGGTGAAATCTTGAATGTTCAAAGTGTCTTCTTTGAAGCCTAAAAGCAAAGTAAAACCGTCATCATAACCTTTGAGGTATCGCTTTTTCTGAATGTTATTTGGTTGCTGATTAAAGAGGCTGTCAAACTCTTGCTGAACCTTTGGGTCAATTTGAAATTGTCCAAATACCGTGTGTCCAGGCAATAAAGTAATTATTAGTAGTAAGGTCTTCATGAAGTTGCAAACAACATCTGTATTATCGAAAATACAAAACTTAAAAAAATAGCTGAAGTGATATTGCTGCTTCGATTTTTACTCTGTTAACCGGGCTCTTGCAGGATTCACCGGGGTTTAGCAAATACAACACTTTATCAACCGCGAAATTTCAGAACCCAAATCTAACCGTTACTATTTTATCATGGCTTAAACGCCTTCTGCTTTTCCCCCTCTGCATTCTTCACATACTTTTCCACCCACGCATACTGTTCGTACAACAGGTGCAGAATATTTTCACGGGCGGCATAGCCGTGACTTTCGTAAGGCAGCAGCACAAACTTCACCGTGCCACCATGGCCTTTGATGGCATTGAACAGCCTTTCGCTCTGAATGGGAAAGGTGCCGGTGTTATTGTCCAGCTCGCCGTGCACCAGCAGTATGGGAGTTTTTATTTTATCGGCATACATAAAGGGGCTCATACCATTGTACAGCTCCGGCGCCTGCCAGTAGGTGCGGTCTTCATTCTGAAAACCAAAAGGAGTGAGGCTGCGGTTGTAAGCCCCGCTGCGGGAAATGCCCGCTTTGAAAAGATTGGTGTGTGCAAGAAGATTAGCCGTCATGAATGCACCATAACTGTGCCCGCCCACTGCCACACGGCTGCGGTCGCCCACACCCATTTCATCCAGCTTGTTGATGGCCGCTTCGGCATTCATGCGGAGCTGGTCAATAAAATTATCGTTGGGTCTTTTGTCTTTGTCGGTTGCCACAATGGGCATTTCGGCATTGTTGAGCACGGCATAGCCCTGCGTGACATAGCAAACCGGGTTGCCCCAGCTGATAAATGTAAAGCGATGCTCACTGCCGCGAACCTGCGCTGCATCGTCAGGCGAATTGAACTCGGCCGGGTAGGCCCACATGATGACGGGTAACCTACCGTCACGCTGCGGGTTATAATTTTTTGGTAAATACAAATCGCCGGTAAGGTCAACCCCGTCGGCACGTTTGTATTTTATTTTTTGCTTGCTCACACCTGCCAGTTGCGGATAGGGATTGGTGAACGAAGTGATGGCTTTTAGACTGTTGCTCTTTAAATCCCTGATGTAATAGTTGGGTATTTCGTTTTCGCTTTCGCGGCGGGTGAGCAGCAGGTGCTTGTCAAAATCAATAATGCGGACGATGTTTTCAAAATGGGTTTCCTCGCAGCGCCATTCGATGTTCAGTTTCTTTGAATCCAGGTCGAAAGAAGCGATAAAGGGCAAATCGCCTTTGGGTGAAGC
>CAZDUO010000132.1:0-5962 GCA_964508655.1 uncultured Chitinophaga sp.
ATTATTATTCATCTGAACCTGTGGTTGCTTCAGCAGCTTTCAAAAAAGGACAAAGGCTCATCCGAATTGCTTTGTTACGGTATTCATGTTTTTGCAGGAAAGAAATGATAATTTCCTATATATCAGGCGGACTGGGCAATCAGCTTTTTCAATATGCAACAGGTCGTTGTCTTGCTGACTTGAATAACACTGAACTGAAATTGGATGTCAGCAGTTTTGAAAGTTATCAACTCAGGAATTTTGATCTGAATGCATTTAACCTCCGTGCATCTTTTGCCACTCCGGGTGAAATAACCCGGTTAATCCCTTCCCATAATTTTGAAAAAGCATTTCAATATCTGTCACCGCTTAAAAAAAGAAAATATTACCGGGAAAAATATTTTCATTTTGATGACGCTGTATTGAAGTTGGGTATGGATGTTTATCTAAAAGGGTATTTCCAGAGCGAAAAATATTTTTTGCCAATTAAGGAAAAATTGCGAAATGATTTTTCTATAAAAAAAGAAAAACCTGGTATAGCGGGAGAATTCAAGTCACAATTGCGGGATAAAAACAGTATAGCTGTTCATATCCGCCGTGGTGATTTTTCAAAAGACGATATAACGATGCATTATCATGGGACACTTCCTGCAGATTACTACCATCATGCCATCCGGCTCATCCAATCCAAACTCCCCAACCCTCACTTTTATTTTTTCTCCGATGACATTCAATGGGTAAAAGAAAACCTGCAAGTGCCAGGAGCAGTTTATGTTTCCGGTGAAATAACAAAAAACCACATCGAAGACCTCTACCTGATGAGCCAGTGCCGGCACAACATTATTGCCAACAGCAGCTTCAGCTGGTGGGGTGCCTGGCTAAATAATAACCCGGATAAAATTGTTATTGCTCCCAAAAAATGGTTTAACAAAGGACCAAAAGACACCCAGGATCTGATACCCGAAGGATGGATTAAAATATGAAGTCTGATGCTTGCCCTCCGAAGCTTTAGCGAAGGAGGGTCTGAAGTATGAAGTATGATGTCGGGTTTGTATTGTCGGCCAAAAGAATTCCGGAGTATAAAGTCAGCAAAAATCCAAAATCTAAAATCTAAAATTTCATCACCCTTCCTTTATCACCTCCAGGAAATACTCCATCGCTTTCTGCTTTCTTTCATCGAGCCGGTAGTTCAGGTGCAGGGTGTAATATTTTTTCAGGTCGTACAAATCGAAAGGATGGGATACTACGATTTCATCAATATGGCCAAGACCCACTGCATTTGCCTCATCAAATAACTTTAAAAAATCATCCGGCAGTTTTTTATTGCTTACCCAGGCAGCGAATACAAAAGGAAGGCCGGTTATTTTTTTCCACTCGGCGCCAAGGTCGTAAAAGAATGTGGAGAGCTTCCGCTGCTCAAAGGCCCGGTCGCCAATAACAAGCCCCGCCGTATTGTCTTTTATTTCTTTGCGGTAATCTTCATCCACCGCCTGGATGATTTCAGGGTGAATTCCCCAATACTCCCGCATAATCCATTTCAGCAGCTCCACCGATGTGCGGCTCTGGTAGTCGAGATACACTTTTTTTATCTGCCCCAGCGGCACTTCGCTGAATAGGCACACAGAAGCTGCCTCCCCCTCCGTGCCAATGCAATATTGACCCGCCAGGTGTGATTCTTTCAGCTCGGGAATGGCGGCCACAGGAATCAAACCCAGATCAATCTCATCATGCTTCAGCATCTCGGCCAGCCGGGCAGGGTTTTCCTCAATGAGCTCTACCTGGCTGGAAATGGGTGGAAGCTTCAATCCATAAATCAAAGGTCTTGTGTTCAGATAACTGACAATTCCAACTCTAATCTTGCCCAATTGAATTATTTTTGCCCGGCAAAGATAAAGGACAAGGAACATAGAATCAGGAACCTGCTTTCGCTAAAGCTTTAGCAGGCAAGCCAGCAACCAGCAACCAGCAACCAGCAACGAGCATGGAACTAACCACTCTCTCAGCCATCTCACCGATTGACGGACGATACCGTAAACAGGTGCAGCATCTCGACGACTATTTTTCTGAATACGCTTTAATAAAATACCGGGTACTGGTGGAAACAGAATATTTTCTTTTTCTTGCCGATAAGAAATTTTTCAAACTTTCCAATAAAACTGAAAAGCACCTGAGAAAACTGGCCGAAGAATTCGGGCTGGAAGACGCACAGGAAATAAAACAGATTGAATACAAAATAAACCACGATGTAAAAGCGGTGGAGTATTTCCTGAAAAGTGAACTGGAAAAGGCCGGCGGAAAAGATGTGAAAGAATGGATTCATTTCGGCCTTACCTCGCAGGACATCAACAACACAGCCATCCCTCTTTCGTGGAAGCACGCCATCGAATATGAATACCTGCCGGCCCTGCTCAACCTGAACACCCAACTGAAACTGCTGGCCAAACAATGGAAAGACATTCCCATGCTGGCACACACACACGGACAACCGGCAAGTCCCACACGGCTGGGTAAGGAAATGATGGTGTTTGTTGAGCGAATCGAAAACCAGATTGAACAGCTCATCCATATTCCTTTCAGCGCCAAGTTTGGCGGCGCCACGGGCAACTTCAATGCCCATTATGCCGCCTTTCCGAAAACAGACTGGATAAAACTGGGTAATGAGTTTGTGGAAAAAATACTGGGATTATGCCGCATGCAGTTTACCACGCAGATTGAACACTACGACAACCTGGCCGCTCATTTCGACTGCCTGAAACGCATCAACAACATCCTGGTGGATTTTTGCCGTGATGTGTGGACGTATATTTCGATGGACTATTTCAAGCAAAAAGTGAACAAAGAAGAAGTGGGCTCATCGGCCATGCCGCACAAAGTAAACCCCATTGATTTTGAAAATGCCGAAGGCAACCTCGGTATGGCCAATGCCGTGTTTGAACACCTTGCCTCAAAGCTCCCGGTTTCAAGACTGCAGCGTGACCTGACTGACTCCACAGCCTTGCGTAACATCGGGGTGCCTTTAGCCCATTCGCTGATTGCGTTTCGCTCCATCGAAAAAGGACTTTGTAAACTTATCATCAACGATGGCATGATTCACCAGCAGCTTGAAGATAACTGGGCTGTTGTGGCTGAAGCCATTCAGACTATTTTACGAAGAGAAAATTATCCCCACCCCTACGAAGCCCTGAAAGAACTCACCCGGGGCAATGCCTATATTGACAAAAAATCAATCCATCATTTTATTGACATGCTGAAAATTGATAATTCTGTAAAAAAGGAGTTGAAAAAAATTACGCCGCACAATTATACGGGAGTGGTCGCGAAATACTGAAACATCAGGATATTGGGATATTAAATGTAGTCAGATTAAACTGCGAACACCAGTACTTCACTTTCGGCCTGGGCTTTAGGAATTTTGAGCTTTTCCGCTTTTAATCCTTCCAGGTGAAATTTTATAGCACCTGCTATATTTTTTTCCACCATATTTTTTGTTTTGCCCGTGGCAATTACTCCTGGTAAGTCGGGTACATATGCCGAATATCCGGTTTTTGTTTTTTCATAAACAACAAGATACTTTCTCATTTTTTCTCAATTAACTTAATAATATCCCTGGCTTTCATGTTCGGATTTAATAAAAATTATCAGGCCTTAATAATTTGAATCTCCAAATCTCCTTCTCCCCTTCCTTATATTTTTTATCCAACACAAACCCCGTCTTCAACAACACTTTTTGCGAAGCCAGATTGGCCGCTTCGGTGATGCCATAGACTTCGTTTATGGAAGTATTGCTGAAAACATATTTAATTCCTTCCCGCATCAGCTCGGTGGCAAATCCGTTGCCCCAGTATGACGTCAGCAGCGCATAGCCCAGCTGGCTGTCATCCGTTCCTTCCAGCGGAATGAAAGCGAATGAGCCAACAAAATTCCCGGTTGATTTTTCAACTGCTGCCCAGCGCCCCATCCCCGGTCTTTCTTCATAAGCGGCTATTACCTGTTTCAGAAACGCATCACACTCCTGCCTTGTTTTCGTTTTCCTTATATACCGCATCACTTCCTCATCGCTGTTCAGCAGGAAAAAATTTTCCGCGTCAGTAGCAAAATCATACCGGCGTACAATCAACCTTTCTGTTGTAAAAATTATCACCGGCGAAATTGTTTTCAAGAGATGAAATTAAATTCATTTGCTCCAACATGTACATAAGCAAAAAGTCCCCCTTCAGGGGGGATTTAGGGGGTTCAGTTCTTATGCACTTCACTCGTAAAATGAAACTCAATCGCCGGGTTATTCGTCCGCTCGGTATTCAAAAACCATTCGCTCTGCGCCAGGTACACCAGGTGACCGTCTTTATCCACCCCGGTATTGGCCTGCTTGAATTTTATAAAGTCTTCCAGCTTCCCGGGGTCATCACTGGTAATCCAGCAGGCTTTGTAAAACGGAAGTGTATTAAAATGAACTGAAGCTCCATACTCCTGCAGCAGGCGGTACTGAATCACTTCAAACTGCAGCTCACCCACGCAGCCGATGATTTTTTTATTGCCTCCATGCTGGGTAAAGAGCTGCGCCACGCCTTCATCAGTCAGTTGCATCAGGCCCTTCTCCAGTTGTTTTGTTTTCATCGGGTCCTTGTTCACCACCTCTTTAAAAATTTCAGGCGAGAAAGTCGGAATGCCGGTGAAGTAAAAATTTTCCCCTTCCGTAAGCGTATCGCCGATTTTAAAATTGCCGGTGTCAAACAATCCCACCACATCGCCGGGATACGCATCTTCCACAATGCTTTTTTCCCGTGCCAGGAATGAATACGGCGTGCTGAACCGGATGTCTTTATCCAGCCGTACATGGTGGAAATATTTGTTGCGCTCAAACCGGCCGCTGCATACCCGCAGAAAAGCTATGCGATCGCGGTGCCGCGGGTCAAGGTTGGCATGGATCTTAAACACAAAGCCGCTGAATTTTTCTTCATCCGGGCATACCACTCTTGCTGACGAAGGCCGGCACTGTGGTACAGGCGCAATACGGATAAATGTGTCGAGCAGCTCCTTCACACCAAAGTTGTTGATGGCGCTGCCGAAAAATACCGGCGCTACTTTCGCAGCCAGGTAATCTTCCACATTCAGCACACCATGCACGCCATCTACCAACTCCACATCTTCACGCAACAGCGCCGCATCTTTTTCGCCCAGCTTTTCATTCACCATCGCATCGTGCAGGTCATGCACGGCAAACAAATCTTCATCTGTGCCTTTTGTATTGGCAGTAAACAGTCGCAGGTTTTTGTCATGCAGGTTATACACCCCTTTAAATTCCTTGCCGCTGTTGATGGGCCATGTCATCGGGTGCAGGTGAATGGAAAGCTCCTTTTCAATTTCCTCCAGCAAATCAAACCGGTTCTTACCGTCGCGGTCCAGCTTGTTGATGAAAACAATCACCGGTGTATCCCGCATGCGGCACACTTCCATCAGGCGGCGGGTTTGCTCTTCCACACCGTTCACGCTGTCCACCACCAGTATCACACTATCCACAGCCGTGAGCGTACGGTATGTATCTTCCGCAAAATCTTTGTGCCCCGGCGTATCGAGCAGGTTGATGAGAACACCATTGTATTCAAAGGTCATCACCGAAGTAGCCACCGAAATGCCCCGCTGCCGTTCGATTTCCATAAAATCGCTGGTGGCAAATTTTCTTATCTTGTTGCTCTTCACTGCCCCTGCCACCTGGATGGCGCCGCCAAACAGCAGCAGCTTTTCCGTCAGTGTCGTTTTCCCCGCATCGGGGTGGCTGATGATGGCAAAGGTTCTTCTTTTCTTTATTTCGTTTTCGTAGTTCATTTTGGGTTCATTGTTCATAGTTAATGGTTCATGGCTGTCCAGCTATGATCTATAAATTATGAGCTTTCTTTTCAAAGTCCGCAAAGGTAAGTTATGAGAGGGATTTTTGGGTAGCCGGCTGAAGTGCTGCTATTGGGCTTCCGTTGCGACGCTCCGTTCA
>CAZDUO010000133.1:0-5635 GCA_964508655.1 uncultured Chitinophaga sp.
AAAGCCTGAGGCCGGAGGCCGGAAGTCAGAAGCCTGCCCTCCGTAGCTTCCAACTTTGCAAAAGCCTCGTTGGATAAATCTGCGAAGGAGGGTCAGAAGTCTGAAGCAAAAAAGAACAAACAAGATATTACTTAATTTCCAACCTCTAAGTTCCGATTTGCGAACTCAGACATCCGATACAGAAAACAGTCACCAAAAACACATGTCTATGAATCTTGAGCAAAAAGTAATGAGTGAATTGAAAACCGCCATGCTGACTAAAGATGAAAAAAGCCTGCGCAGCCTGCGGGCAATAAAAGCCGCCATCCTGCTGGCAAAAACATCGGAAGGCTCCGGGGGAGAATTGAAGGAGGAGGACGAAATAAAACTTTTGCAAAAGCTGGTAAAGCAGCGCAAAGATTCACTGGAAATTTACCGGCAGCAAAACCGCAGCGACCTTGCCCAAAAAGAACAGGAAGAAATTGAAGTGATTGAAAAATTTTTACCCCAACAACTTTCTGCCGATGAACTGAAGGCTGAACTCACTGTCATCATACGTGAAGTGGGCGCCGCTTCGCCGGCCGATATGGGCAAAGTGATGGGGGTGGCAACAAAAAAACTGGCAGGCAAAGCCGACGGCAAAACCATTTCGGCCTTGGTGAAAGAACTTTTGTTGAAGGGTTAACATTATCATCCATTTCCTGCATAGTAAAAAAACGGCGGCGGCGTTATTATTTAAAATTTACTGATGGTTCTTGACATCATTCTGGCAGTAGCAATCATCCTGGCGGCCATCAAAGGTTTTCGCCAGGGGCTCATTATTGCTGTGTTTTCAGTTATAGCTTTTATCATTGGCCTGGCAGCCGCCATGAAGCTATCTGTAGTGGTGGCGGGTTATATAGGCAAGGCAGTAAAAGTTTCTGACCAATGGCTGCCGGTAATTTCTTTCGCCGTCGTTTTTTTCATTGTGGTGCTGCTGGTGCGCTGGGGCGCCGGGTTGCTGCAGAAAAGTGTGGAGTTTGCCATGCTGGGCTGGGTAAACCGCCTGGGAGGAATTTTACTATATACTGCTTTATATATTTTGATTTTCAGCATCATCATTTTTTATGCTGACCAGGTGGAACTGTTAACCACTGAAACAAAAAAAGAATCGGTTACTTACTCCTATATTCAGCCATGGGGGCCAAAGCTGATGGATGGAATGGGAAAAATTATCCCTTTTTTCAAAAACATGTTTCATGACCTTGAAGAATTCTTTGGCTCTGTCTCAAGCCAGATATCTGTGGCCGGTTAAATTTTGTAAAGTCGCAGTCGCTTAACCCCGCAACTTTGCAGCAAATCAATTATTTTAGCAAAAATTAATTGCCGGGGAAAATGCTATGTCCTACGAGATAAAACAAC
Organism: uncultured Chitinophaga sp.; assembly: GCA_964508655.1. Taxonomy (GTDB): domain Bacteria; phylum Bacteroidota; class Bacteroidia; order Chitinophagales; family Chitinophagaceae; genus VBAS01. The sequence continues at coordinate 1,381 of CAZDUO010000133.1, forward strand.
AGGATAAATTCCGGTTTGTGGAAGAAGGCCAGGGAGAGCCGCTGCTGCTGCTGCACGGGTTGTTTGGTGCATTGAGCAATTTCAAAGACCTGGTTGAATATTTCCGTCATCACAATAAGGTTGTCATCCCGGTTCTTCCCCTTTTTGAGCTTGACATTCTGCATACAACGGTTGGTGGTTTGGCAAAATTTGTACATAAATTCCTGGAAGCAAAAGATTATAAAAATGTTCACCTGCTGGGCAATTCTCTCGGGGGGCATGTGGCACTGGTGCATGTGCTTAAGCATCCTGAGCGCATCAAATCGCTGGTACTTACCGGCAGCTCGGGCCTGTTTGAAAACGGCATGGGCGACAGCTACCCCAAGCGGGGCGATTATGAATACATAAAAACAAAAACCGCATTGACCTTTTATGATCCGAAAACCGCCACCAAAGAACTGGTGGACGAAGTGTACGGCATTGTAAATAACCGCATCAAAGCCATCAAGATAATATCGCTGGCCAAAAGCGCCATCAGAAATAATCTGGGCGAGGAACTCAATCAAATCCGTCAGCCGACGTTATTAATATGGGGCAATAATGACAACATAACGCCGCCGTTTGTGGCCCGTGAATTCAACCAGCTGATACCCGGCAGCGAATTGCATTTTATTGATAAATGCGGGCATGCACCCATGATGGAAGTGCCCGACGAGTTCAATATCATATTGCACAAATTTTTGAAAAAGCTGAATGAGCCTGCAACAGTTGCCTGAGAGTTGCTGTCTCTTAGCTGCATGCCGCTATCCATGTTAACCCGTGAGCTGATATCGCCGTCCTTACCTGTTCTTCATTTGCACGACACGGTTTTCAATGCCCTGCAAATGATGAATGATTGTCATGTTTCGCACCTGGCCGTTGACGAAGAAGAAAAATATGCAGGCCTGGTAAGTGAAGAAAGCCTGCTGCAGGCAATGGATGATACGGTTGAGCTCCGCGAATTCAAAGACCACTTTCCCCTTATTGCGGTAAATGAAAATGATCATTTTCTGAAAGCGCTGCAGGTAGCCGTGGAAAACAGGCTGAGCGTTGTACCCGTTACCGGGGAAAACAAAGAACTGCTCGGCATGGTAAGCGGCCGTGAACTGCTGAAACAGGCTTCGGAATTTGTAAATGTAAAAGATCCCGGCGGCCTGATAGTGCTTGAAATGGAAAGCAACAATTATTCTTTCAGCGAAATCAGCCGCCTGGTGGAAACCAACGATGCACAAATAACCCAGCTGAATACGTACACCGATTCCAGGACCGGTATAATGCAGGTGACCATCAAGCTCAACAAAACGGAAGTATCAGATATCGTTGCCACTTTCCAGCGCTATGAATACAATGTGAAGTATTATTTCGGCGAAGAACTGTATGAAAACGAACTGCGCAGCAATTATGATAACCTGATGAATTACCTCAGGCTGTGATGTGAATTTTTCTATTCTTTCATTTTTTTAAATCATTTATCTTGTAACCCGATATCAAGACCACGGCTTATGCAGCGGATGAGGAAAATTTTTGTGATGCTGATAGCGGCACTTTTACCGGTAACATTTTTATCCGGCCAGCCTGATACTGTAATTGCTGATCCGGGTATTTCCACTCTTTCAAAAAATTCTGCCCGGGAAGATGTCCCGTTTACTGTCCGGGATATTATTATCAGCGGAAACAGGAAAACAAAAGAAATTATTATCCTGCGTGAACTTCCCTTTCATCCCGGTGAGCAGTATGTGCTGCCCGCGCTGGTAAAAAAGTTTGAAGAAGCCCGCCGCCAGTTGATGAATACCCTGCTTTTTCACGAAGTGGTGGTGGCGCTTAAAAGTTTTGAAGGCTACAACGTGGATATTCTCATTGAAGTAAAAGAACGCTGGTACCTGTTTCCTATTCCCTATTTCAAATTTGTTGACCGCAACCTGAACCAGTGGCTGGTGGAGCAGCACGGCCGCCTCGACCGGGTGAACTATGGCGTAAAACTTTTGTACAACAATACAACCGGGCGCAATGATAAGCTGAACCTGTGGCTCATGAATGGCTACACCAAACAGGTTTCGCTCAGCTACGACCGCCCTTATATGGATAAAAAAATGCAATGGGGAATGAACCTGGGACTGGCACTCGGTAAAAACAGGGAACTGAATTACACAACCCTTCATAACAAACAGGTTTTCTTCAAAGACACCAGTCATTACGTCCGTTCTTTTTTTAAAGCATTTGCCGAGCTTACTTACCGGCCCGCCATCCATACCCGGCATCGTTTTGGTCTTGCTTATACTGAAGAAAATGTAACTGACACCATTGTGGCGCTCAACCCGGCTTATTTTAAAAACGGCCGCGACAGAATCGGTTTTCCTGAAATGTATTACCAGGTGAATTTTAATGATGTGGATTATATTCCTTACCCGCTGAAGGGGTACTCAGCCGAAGTGCAGTTTGTAAAAAAGGGATTGAATAAAATTATTAACCTCTGGCAGCTGAATGTGAAAGCCAGCGGCAACTGGCAAATTGCAAACAATACCTATTTCGGCATCAGGGCCTCCGGCACTGTGAAGCTTCCTTTCCGCCAGCCCTACTTTAACCAGCGCCTGCTGGGGTATAAAGATTTTTACATGCAGGGTTATGAGTATTATGTGGTGGACGGGGTGGCCGGTGGCTACCTGAAAGCCGCTCTTTCAAAAGAATTGCTGCATTTAAATTTTTATGTAAAAAGAAAAAAAGAAGAACTGCCTTACCGGGTTCCTTTCCGCATTTATGCAAAGCTGTACGCCAACGCCGGTTACATGCATCATCCGCAACCCGGGGAGAATTCGCTTAACAACCGCATGCTTTATTCCGGCGGTGTGGGTCTTGACATTATCACCCATTATGATTTCACTATAAAGCTCGAGTGGAGTTTTAACCAGTTAGGTCAAAACGGGTTATATTTACACAGAAGGACCCTTTACTGAAACTCCTCCCGATGTATGAAGATTGCCATTTACAGCCGTGTACTGGAAGAAGATAAGCGCAACGATATTCAGTTTTTCTTTGATGAGCTGGCAAAACAAAAAATTTCATCCGTTATCTTTCTCCCTTTCTTTGAAGAAATAAAAGACCGCATCAACCTGCCGGCGGATACGTCCACATTTTATCTTTCTGAAGATCTGAATGAAGACACCGAATTTGTAATCAGCCTGGGTGGCGATGGCACCCTGCTGGATACCGTGACACTGGTGCGGGACAAAGCCATCCCCATCATGGGCATCAATTTCGGCCGGCTGGGTTTTCTGGCCAGCATTGGCCGCAACGAACTGGCCGCTGCAGTAAAAGCGCTGAAGAACCAAACCTATGTGATTGACAAAAGAACCATGATTCACCTGGATGCAAGCATTTCCATGTTTGGCCATGTGCCGTTTGCACTCAACGAATTTTCCATTCATAAACGGGATACGGCGCCCATGATAAAAATTCACACCTACCTGAATGGCGAATTTTTAAATACCTACTGGGCCGATGGTCTTATAGTGGCTACTCCGACGGGTTCCACCGGTTATTCGCTCAGCTGCAACGGCCCCATAGTGTTTCCCGATTCGGGCAGCTTTATCATCACTCCCGTGGCGCCGCACAACCTGAATGTGCGGCCTATACTGGTGCCCGACACCAATATTATTTCTTTTGAAATTGAAAGCCGCACCGAACAGGTGATCTGTGCGCTGGACAGCCGCAGGGAAATTGTAAGCAAAAACGTACAGCTGGCCGTAAGAAAGGAATCCTTCCTGCTGAATCTTGTACGGCTGACGGAGAATAATTTTTTGCAAACCCTGCACAACAAACTTACCTGGGGCCTGGATAAGCGCAATTGAACCGAGTAGCAAAGTATGGACAGGAATTTCACGGATTTAACCAGCAGAGGCTGCTTTTCCATTGCAAACATTCCGTGAAATCAGCGGATAGTTGTGCAATCCGCCGCAGTTTTTTTCGTTTTTAACCAATTGAATTCTTATTTTGCAATCATGTTTCGAGCCATTATACTGCTGACGGTTATTTGCACTGCCCCGCTTTTGCTGCCTGCACAAAAAGAAGCTGTGATACAGGAAGGCGAATTCGGATTCGGCATTGGCGCCGGCCATTACTTTGGCGATCTGAATACCCGGGCTCATCTGAACAGGCCTAAAATAGCCGCTACTGCATTTTTCAGGAAAAATTTTGGCAATTATATCGCCGTCAGGGTAGGGGCAAGTTTTGCGCAGCTGGG
>CAZDUO010000134.1:0-5464 GCA_964508655.1 uncultured Chitinophaga sp.
ACACGCGTAAGATCGTCGGCAGCGTCAGATGTGTATAAGAGACAGGTTTAATTATAATGATAAATGGGGTAAAAAACTGGATGTTAGCGGCAGTTACTTTTTCAACAATCGGCATACCATAAACCGGGAGCAGATTAACAGGGAATATTTTATTTCCGGGGATTCAAGCCAGTTTTTGAATCAACTGACCCAATCGGACAATACCAATTATAACCACCGGGCCAGTTTCCGGTTCGACTGGAAAATTGATTCATTCAATTCCATTCTCATTACCCCCTCACTCAATATTCAGAAATTTGAAAACAACAGTGAAGTAAGAGGGTTAAATTATTTTACGGAAGCTGACCCCATCAGCCGCACACTGAACAGCACCAGGTCCGAGCGGGCGGCATACTTTTTCAACAACAATATTCTTTACCGCCATTCTTTTCCAAAAAAGGGAAGAACATTTTCTATCAACCTGAACACGGGCATCAATAACCAGGATGGTGAAACCTATACAGATGCTTACAGCCTTTATTACAAAGGAAACATCAACCTGAGCGATACCACCCGCCAGTTCAACGACCAACTCACCAAAGGTTTCCAGTTATCCACCAGCATCAATTACACCGAGCCGGTAGGCAAAAAAGGCGCCATCATTGAATTCAGGTACAACCCATCATATTCGTCCAACAGCTCCGACCGGGAAACTTATCTTTTTGAAGACGCCAGCGGCAAATATTCGGAGTTTGATACCAGCCTTTCCAATGTTTTTGATAATACTTACCTCACACACCGCGGCGGAATCAATTACCGCAAAGGCGACCGCAACAATCAAATCTCATTTGGCTTCGATGTACAGTCGGCCATTCTTAAAAGTGAGCAGGTATTTCCTTACCCGGCAAATGTGAAAAGAACTTTCTCCAATATTCTGCCCAATGTACAAATCAACCTGCCGCTGTCAAAGAAAGAAAACATCAGGATTTTTTACCGCTCGTTTACCAACCCGCCTTCAGTAAACCAGTTGCAGGACGTATATAATAATACTAACCCGCTGCTGGTGTCAACAGGAAACACGGAGTTGAAGCAATCTTACGGTCATCGTATCGGCGGTCGCTACCAGTTTACTGATGCGGGAAAACTTACCAGTCTTTTTATAAACTTTTTTGGCTCGCTGACTGATAACTATGTTGCAACCGCAACATACATTGCCAGGAACGACTCGGTTCTTTCTCCTTCTGTTACACTTTACCGGGGCTCACAACTTACCAAGCCGCTGAATCTTGATGGTCAGCGTAACCTGAATATGTTTGTCACCTATTCCCGGCCGCTGAAATTCATTAAAACCAATCTGAACCTGAATGGGGGATTTGTAATCAATCGTACGCCGGGTATGCTCAATGGCGAAAAAGGCATCACCCGTTCTTACAATTACAGCACGGGAGTAGTGCTGGCAAGCAATATCAGCCAGTATGTGGATTACACTGTTTCATACAATGCCAATTTTAGTAATGCAAAAAACAGCCTGCAGTCAGAGTTGGATAACAAATATTTTACCCATACTGCCAGCGCCAGGCTCAACCTGCTTTCGAAAAAAGGCTGGCTGCTGAATACTGACCTTACCAACCAGCGCTACAGCGGCCTGAGCGGCGGGTTCAACCAGAGCTACTGGCTGTGGAATATGGCGATTGGTAAAAAATTATTTAAAGGCCAAAAAGGAGAAGTCAGGATTTCCGTGTTCGATCTGCTTGACCAGAACCAGAGCATCAGCCGTACGGTATCTGAAACATACCTGGAAGACGTAATCACCAAAGTGGTGAAGCAATATTTCATGCTGACATTTACTTACAACCTGAAAAATTTCGGCAAGGCCCCGGCCCGGCCGGGTTTTAATCCCAATATGATGGGTGATTTCAGGCGGAATTAGTTTTTTACATAACTTGAAAACCGGCAGCTAAAAAATGAATAACATTGACCAGCGAAACGGTACTGATGGAACAACTGAAACGGGGCGACGAGTCTTCGTTTAAAACAATAGTAGCGCAATGGAAGAATATGGTTTATAACACGGTGCTGGGAATAGTGCAAAACGAAACCGAAGCTGAAGATCTTACACAGGATGTGTTTATAAAAGTGTTTGAAAATATCAGCTCTTTCAAAGGCGAATCAAAGTTTTCTACCTGGCTTTACCGGATTGCCACCACTACGGCGCTGGATCACCTGCGCAGCCGCAAAAGAAAAAAGCGGTTTGGGTTTGTGCAATCTATTTTCGGCCACGACCAGGAAAAAAAAGAGCAGTTGCCCGACTTTCACCATCCGGGTGTAAAGCTGGATAACAAAGAAAGAGCCACGGTTCTTTTTAAAGCCATCAGCAGCCTGCCCGAAAACCAGAAAGCAGCGTATACGCTGCACAAACTGGAAGGGCTCAGCTACCGCGAAATCAGCGAAGTACTGCATACAACCGTGCCGGCGGTGGAATCGCTGATGAGCAGGGCCAATGCTAACCTGAGAAAGAAACTGGAAGATTACTATACCAAACACTACCGCTGACAGAAGGATGACTTATTAATCAACGTCAAACGATACGGTTATGACAACTGGAAAAAACATAACGCAGGAAGTAGAAAAAACCCTTGACAGCCTCGATGGCATTCAAAGGGCAGAAGCCAACCCGTTCCTGTTCACCCGCATCAAGGCAAAAATGCAGCGCCAGCAGGATAATGTTTGGGAGAAAGTCTTTTCCTTTATCACCCGCCCGGCTATTGCCTTCGCTGTTGTTTTGCTGGTGATGGGTATCAATATGCTGGCCGTATGGGGTTCGGGGGCAAATGAAAACCTGGCAACAGATACAGGCAGCGCCAATGTTTCTGAAATTGCCAATGAATATAATCTTATTGCATCGGCCGAAAATTACGATTACGAAAATTTCAATAACGAATGAGCTATTTAAAAAATCATAAATTACTGTTGCTGGTTATTTCGGTTTTGCTGCTGGCAAATTTCGGCCTGCTTTACTTTTTTGTGTTCAACAGGCCGCATCGCCCCCACAGGATGACGGATGCTGAAATAAAAAAAATGGCATTGCAGCGGGTAAAAAATGAAGTAGGTCTCGATGACCAGCAACTGGCGCTATACGATTCGCTACGAACCGGGCAGTTCAAAAACATGAAGCCCCTTTTTGAAGAGCTTGCAAAGTCAAAAGAAGAATTTTTCAAACTCCTTTATCAGCAGGATGTCAGCGATTCGGTAATAAGTCAATATGCCGAAATGATTGGTGAAAAGCAGGAAGCTATTGATATGACAACCTACCGCTATTTCCAGTCGCTGAAACAAATATGCACACCGGAACAGCAGGCAAAAATGGACAGCTTTATACAGCAGATTGTAAAAAGAATAGTCAGCGGGCGGCGTGGCCCGGGTCCGGAAAAAGGGAAAAAATAATTTTTTAAATAGTACTCATGAATAAATCGATATTCATTTTAGTGGCAGCATTGTTTGTATCAGCTGTTTCAGTTTTTTCGCAGGGTGGCGGTTTTCAACCGCCTTCACCGGAAGAAAGGGTGAAGAGAGCACATTTAAAAATTGACAGCGCATTCAAGCTTGATTCAGCAAAAATGAATGAGATTGATGAGCTGATGCTCGATTTTTACAAAAAACAGGATAAGGCAAGAGAAGAAGTAATGGCCGGTGGCGGCGGTGGCAATTTCCAGGAAATAAGAGCCCAGGTAGCTGAAAAAATGAAACCGCACCAGGAGGCTTTGGATGCCAAACTTAAAACCATAATGGGTGATGAGAATTTTAATACCTGGAAAGAAAAAATAGAACCTGCCCTTCGTGGCAGGGGCGGCCCTCAACGAAATAATTAAGTTTAATGGTTATACAAGTGGTGAATTGTATCCCCCGGCTCAACCGGGGGATTTTCTTTTATGAAAATTAAGTATATAAAAGCCAGAATCTTAATAATCAATTTATCAAACAAACATGCAGGAAGGCTTTTAAAAATCAATTCTTCAAAAGTCACTCTAACCTTACCTTTGCACATCCCCTTTTATTAAAAACCCGGAATCAACCAACTATTTAATATGGCAGATATTTTTGAACGATTACTCAAACATTACGGCCCCATAGGACAACACCGTAAAAGAGCTCATGGTTATTTTGCTTTTCCAAAACTGGAAGGAGAAATAGGCAGCCGCATGAAATTTCGTGGTAAGGAGGTGATTGTGTGGAGCCTGAATAATTACTTAGGCCTGGCCAACCACCCCGAAGTGCGAAAGGCCGACGCTGATGCAGCCGCCAAATATGGCCTGGCCTTACCCATGGGTGCACGCATGATGAGCGGAAACAGCACCCTGCACGAGCAACTTGAAAAAGAACTTGCTGAATTTGTGTCAAAAGAAGATTGTGTGCTTTTCAATTATGGTTACCAGGGCATGGTGAGCCTGATAGATGTGCTCTGCAGCCGTCACGATGTGATTGTTTATGATGCAGAAAGCCATGCCTGTATTATTGATGGATTAAGACTGCATCCCGGGCATCGCTACGTTTTCAAACACAACGATGTGGATGACTGCGAAAAACAATTGCAAAGGGCTACCAGCCTGGTGGAAAAGCAGGGAGCAGGGGGTATATTGGTGATTACTGAAGGTGTTTTCGGCATGGCCGGCGACCAGGGAAAGCTGAAAGAGATTGCTGCTTTGAAAATCAAATACCAGTTCCGCCTGTTGGTTGACGATGCACATGGCTTTGGCACATTAGGAAAAACGGGCGCAGGTGCCGGAGAAGAGCAGGATTGCCAGGCGGAAATTGACCTCTATTTCTCCACATTTGCAAAATCAATGGCTTCCATTGGAGCATTTGTAGCCGGTCCGCACAGCATTATTGATTACATCCGCTATAATATTCGCAGCCAGATTTTTGCAAAAAGTCTGCCCATGCCATTAGTAGTGGGCAACCTCAAACGGCTTGAGCTCCTGCGAACTCATCCTGAATTCAAAGAAAAACTTTGGGACAATGCAAGAAAACTGCAAAATGGATTAAAAGCAAAGGGCTTTGATATTGGCAATACCAACTCGCCGGTTACACCCGTGTATATGAAAGGGGGGGTGGAAGAAGCAACAGCCATGGTAATGGATTTGCGTGAGAACTACGGAGTTTTTGCTTCCATTGTAGTTTACCCGGTAATACCCAAAGGCCATATAATTTATCGCCTGATACCCTCCGCTGCACATACTGATGAGGATATTGAAATTACCCTCAATGCCTTTGAGGAAACAAAGAAAAAACTGGATGCCGGGGATTATAAAGTGGAGGCTATTCCCGATATGGCTGAATATAGCGGCAAAAGGTTTGAATACCTGCTTGATAAACCAAGAAACAAATAATCAAACTTATTCCTGTAAAAAATGAAATGGCGCTTATTCGGCGCCTTTTTCCTGTTTTCCTCGGTTTTTAGAAAAAGCGGTTCAAATCGTCTGAAACC
>CAZDUO010000135.1:0-5433 GCA_964508655.1 uncultured Chitinophaga sp.
TTCTATTCATCGTCCCTTGCCCCGATTGTTCGGGGCTCCGTTCAACTTCAGAATTTCTATTTAACATATCGAACATTTCTGCATTTTTTCTTTACCACTAATAAATCACTTGTTTCAATATTGAACACCTGCGGGGTTCTTATCCTTTTATCATCACATGACCCCGGGTTAGCACCCGGGGCTACTGATCCCGATAGTTATCGGGACGCCCCTCCGGGGTGCTGCTGAAGCGTCAATTACTCCGTAGAATAAATTGAGTTTCGCTTTTTGATTCTTGCAAAAAAGAATCTTTCAAATTATTAAAGAGCTCTTCGAAAAGCCAGCCTTGTGCATTGCCAAATCCCCCTTCAGGGGGTTTGGGGGTGTTGGGTTTGGGAGCCTGCCTTCACAAAACTCTCGCTGTCTACCAGGAACTGCGCATTCGCTGCCACAGAATCCTTTTCATTCAAACCGCTCCTGACCTGCAGCAGCTTTTTGTGTACATGCCCTGTTTCAATTTTATGCACCCGGAACCCTTCCTCTGTTTTCAGAAATACTACTTTATCCAAGCCAAGTGATAATACTGCTTCTTTTGGCAACCACAATCCTTTGTGCACTCCTGAAAAAACAGTTGCCTTTACCTGGCTGCCAATGGGCAGTTGCAAACTGCTATTGTCAAAATTCATCCTTGCCGCAATCGTCTTGCTTCCTTTTCTGTAAAAGGGCTCTATGTAACTGATGGTGGCACGGAAATCTTTATCCGGGTTCGACTCCGGAACAATCCGCACTTTGTCTCCTGTTTTTACAAAAGCCATATCCTGCGGGTAAATATTCAGCAGTATCCAGAGTTTGTTTGGGTCATACACCGAAAACACGGCCTGGCCTTTCTGCACATACATGCCTTCTTTCAGATTCAGCTCCCGTGTAGTCTGCATTTCTGCTGCCATCTCTGCCGGTTGCGATGATATGGCACTCATTGTTCCCGCTTCATGAATATGCCCGGCATAATTGCTGTACACCGAAACTGTCATCATCGGCTGGCCGGCTTTTATCAACTGGTTCAGTTGCAGCTCAGAAAAACCAAGCAGCAACAGGCGCTGCCTCGCCGCTTCAATCATCGAAGTGTTTTCCGCGTCGCTCTTCAGCAAAAACAAAAGATTTTGCTGCACCGTTACCAGTTCCGGGCTGTAGATGTCCATTATCTTCTGCCCTTTGCTGATTTTCTGGTAACGGTATTTCACATAGAGCTTTTCAATCCTGCCGCCGGTACGGGCCGCAATGGTTCCAACCGATGAAGTGTTGTACGCCGTGTAACCCGGCACATCAATCTCCACCGGCTCTTCGCTGTATTTTGCCGCTATCAGCGGCAACGATGCCACCACATACTGGTTGGCCGGCTTCAATAATGTTTCCAGCGAAATGCCTTCAATCTTTTTTGCATCTGTTTCTTTTTTCACCAAATCCATTCCGCAAATGGGGCAGTTGCCGGGTTTATCTTTTATAATTTCCGGGTGCATGGAGCAGGTGTACTGATCGCCGTTTGCAGGTTTCTGGTTGTCGGTTCCCGCTTGCTGGTGCTGCGAATGATTTTCCTGCTCCACCTTTATCAAATCCATTCCACATTTAGGACATGTGCCGGGTTTATTGCTGAAAACCGAATCCTCCGGCATTGGGCAGGTGTAGAGTTCTTTTGCTTCGGCCTGGTGCCGGGAATGATTCTCCTGCTTTTTGTTATGGCAGGACAAAACAACAACAAGTAAAAGAAAACCTGTAACTAATAATAGCAAGCTTCCTCTTTTTGCCCATTGCCCATTGCCCATTGACGATAATTTATTAACAGAAATTCTTTTCATAAATAGTTATTTAATTTCAAATATCCTCTCCAGCTCCACCTGCATCCTCAGCAAATCCTGAAGCTGGCCGAGGTATTCCACCTGTGTCATGTTTAAAGTTTCCCATGCATCAAAAAGCATAAAAAGTTCTTCGGTGTTTTGCTCGTAAGCCAGTTGGTAAGCCGAATAATTGTTGCGCAGCGCCGGGATTATCTTTTCTTCATACAGCCTGATTTGTTTTTGTTTTGTAATAATTTCATTCCGCATGGCCTGGGCCATTCCTGCCGCTTCGTTGAGTATCATCTGCCGCTGCTGATGCAGGCTTTCATTTTTCCATACCAGGCTTTCCATATTGGCTTTGTACATTCTTGATGCTCCTCGTGTAAAAGGAATGCGGGCCATGCCCATCAGCGTATATTGCATAGGCAGCCCGCCGAAACCAAACATGTGCTCGTAGCGGATACCGAATTCCGGCTTCAGCTTTGCTTTTTCGGAGTTAAACCTGAGCCAGTTCAGCTGGATTTCTTTGTTCACCGCTTTCAAATCGCTTCTTGTCTCCGCCAGTTGTGTGCTGTCAATGATATAGCGGGAATAATCTTTGAGTGTGTAAACCGTGTCCACCGAAAACTCAATCAGCTTCTCCCGGTTCATAAGGGTATTCAGCGCAATCCGTTTTTGCAGCATCTCATTCTGCAGCATCACTTTCATCTTTTCCAGATTGCCAAGAGCAGCTTTTGCCTTGTAATAAGCATTGATTTTTTCCAGGCCGTTCTTATATCTTATCTCAGCGCTTTGCATCATGAAGTTGAGCAGCCGCTCATTCTGCTCCAGCACATTTATTTTTTTCTGGATGATGACCCATTCATAATAATTTCTTTTTGCTTCGGCAATGAGCTGGTTGAGCGAATAATTCTTTTTTTCCCTTTCCACCGACGACATGGCCGACATGTATTCAAATTCGGCATGCTGCTTTTTCCGGTTGGGAAACATCTGCTGCGCCGAAAGCATGAATTGACCCATACCTTCTTCAAAACCGCCCATGCCATTATCCATTTTTTTCCAGCGGTTTACATTGTAGGGCACCATCCACATGCCGGCGCCGAACTCCGGCGGCATCCAGCTGTAAGCGCCTTTGGCCGCTTCATCCATGGAGCGGATGTCGTTGTCGTACATCTTCAGCAGCGGGTTGGCGGCTTTGATGGAATCGAGCAGTGCCGCCAGCGATAATTGCTGCTGGCCTTTCAGCTCCATTGAGAGCAGAAAAGAAATCACTGATATAAAAACAACTTTTTTCATCGTTGAAAGTTTAAATGTTTTTTTTGATGCGTCACCCGATATAAAAATTCGCCTATGCCGAATAGCGAACCGGACGCTGAAGAGTGCGACCCGCCTCCCAAAGTCCTGTACGGCGGGCAGGCGCAACGGAAGCTTAATAGAAATACTTTTGCCGGGTTCATAAAAAATTTCTTCTTAGCTAAAACAGTTTACATTAATAAAATTTAATCCCCCAATTCTGCAATCTGCAGCTTGCCATACCTTCTCAGTTCATACTCTCTAATCATGGCATACATCACCGGCAGCACAATGAGCACAAACAGCGTGGAAGTGATGAGGCCGAAGACGAAGGGATAAGTTATCGGTTTCATCACATCGCTGCCGGGGCCGGTGGCAAGCAGTATGGGCAGCAGGCCGAGAATATTTACAATCACCGTCATCAGCTTGGGCCGCAGCCGCAGCACGGCGCCGTCGTAAATGGCTTCTTCCACCGCTGCTTTGTTTACCGGCTGCTGGCTTGCACGCAGCGCATTTATTTTTTTGAAAAGCGAATTGTTTATGTAAATCATCATCAGCACTCCCGTTTCCACCGCAATGCCGAACAATGCTATAAAGCCCACCGCTACGGCAACGGAAAAATTTACCTCATAGAAATAAAGCGAATAAGCCCCGCCCACCAGCGCAACGGGAATGGCCGTTAACACAATGGCCGCTTCGCGGAACGTGTGAAATGTGAAATAAAGAATGATGACGATAATGAGCAGCACAACCGGGATGATGATTTTTAACCGCTGCTCGGCCCGCACCTGGTTTTCATACTGGCCGCTCCATTCGAGATAATAACCTTTGGGCAAATTCTTCACGGCTTCCGACAATCTTTTTTTCGCATCATCCACCGTGCCGCCAAGGTCACGGTCACGTACATTGAAGAGCAGCGTGCCGCGGAGCATGGCGTTTTCTGAAGTTATCATGGGTGGGCCTTCGGCCAGTCCGATGTCTGCCAGTGCACCCAATGGAATAGGGCCATAGTTCATCGTAATCACCGGAAGCCGTTTCAGTTTTTCAATGGAGTTGCGGTAATCCTGCGCCAGCCGTACATTCACCGAAAACCGCTGCCGACCTTCTACGGTTTGTGTAATGTTCATACCACCCAGCGCCGTTTCGATAAACATATTTACATCGTCCACGGATAGATTGTAGCGGCCGAGTTCATCTTTTTTTATTTTTATATCAATGTACTTTCCGCCTGTTATCGGCTCCACGTAAAGATCTTTCACACCATCCACCCCCTGAAGGGCTCTTCTGAATTCCTGTGCCAGCCGGTTGATGGTATCAATATTCTGCCCGTAAATTTTTACTCCCACATCGGTACGGATACCGGTGGAGAGCATGTTGATGCGGTTGATGATGGGCTGTGTCCAGCCGTTCACCACACCGGGTATCTGCATCTTTGCATTCAGCTCGTTGATGATGTCGTTTTTGGTAATGCCTTCCCGCCACGCAGATTGGGGTTTCAGAAGAATGATGGTTTCAATCATGCTGATGGGCGCATTGTCGGTAGCCGTGTTAGCTCTTCCAGCCTTACCTAAAACATTTTGCACTTCGGGCACGGTGAGCATCAGTTTATCCTGCACCTGCATGATGCGTTTGATTTCGGAGTTGGACACATCGGGAAGCGTGACGGGCATAAACAACAGCGAACCTTCATCGAGCGGCGGCATGAATTCGCGGCCCAGTTTCATCAGCAGCGGAACACTGCCGGCCACGATGGCAAAGCTGATGAAGAGGGTAAGCTTTTTCCATTTCAAACACCAGCGAAGAAGAGGAGAATAAAGAAAAATGAAAAAGCGGGAAACAGGATGTCTGCTTTCGGGCCGCACATTGCCTTTCATCAGCATCACCATCAGCACCGGTACCAGGAAAATAGAGATAAGGCCGGAGCCAATCATAGCAAAGGTTTTAGTCCACACCAGCGGCGAAAACAGTTTATGCTCCTGCCCCGTTAAAAACAAAATGGGACTGAACGAAACCAAAATGATCAGAATGGCGCTCACTACGCCTTTTGCTATCAGCTTGGCCGATGTTTCAATTTTTTGTTCTCTTTCCTGTTTGGTCATCATAGCCTGTTGTTTTAATCGGTTTCACCACTCAATGTTTTCATGGCATTTTCCACCATTACGATGCCCCCGTCTACCAGGTCGCCCACAGCGAGGGCCACACCGGCCAGCGACATGATGTTGGAAGTAATGCCAAACCATTTCATCAAAATAAAAGCAATCATCACCGACAAGGGAATAGTCTGTCTCTTATACACATCTGACGCTGCCGACGATCTTACGCGTGTAGA
>CAZDUO010000136.1:0-4529 GCA_964508655.1 uncultured Chitinophaga sp.
TAAGCCTTTGGCTTCATTCATAAATCCACCTGCTTTGCAGGTGGTAGTTTAATTTGTAATTTCAGGTTATGGAAACTTATATTGTAAGAGTTAAAACAAAAAGAAAGGCCAAAGAAGCGGAAAGACTCTTGAAATCAATCAGTTTTCTGGAAGTGTCCAGGGAAAAGCACTTCAAACCATTTACAGCCAAAGAACGAAAAATAATCAAGGGGTTCAGGGAAGCATTCCGCGATATCGAATTGCACCTGAAAGGGAAAAAGAAACTCAAGACACTTCAAGAGCTTATTGATGAGCTTTCAGATAATTCTAACCGCTAATTTTTTAAGGGAATTCAAGCCCCTTGAGAAGAAATATAAATCAATTGTAAAAGATCTTATTGCTTTACAGGATTCATTGTTGGCTTCGCCTGTTCAGGGCATTCCACTTGGTAAAGATTGTTTTAAAATACGGATGGCAATAAAATCAAAAGGCAAGGGCCGGAGCGGAGGCGCCCGAGTTATTACCTGTATTAAAATTGTACATAAAAAAATATTCCTGCTTGGCATTTTTGACAAAAGTGAAAAAGAGAATATTTCCGCTCAACGGCTTATTTATATGTTAAGAGAGGCAGGTCTGGATAAACTATGAAACTGATTCTTGACAACAGCGACCTGACCGAAGGTTTTTTTGAAAACAGCCGCCTGCTGGGCATTATGGCGCCGGTAAAAGATTACCAGTTTTGCTGGCAGCTCAACCGGCTGCTGGGTATGGATTTCCGGGTGAACAATGAAATCGAAATACAACTGGCGAAAAAGAAACGGAATTATTTTTTCAGCGTGTATGAATTCCATGAGCCTGTCACAGCCCTGGAACATTATATTTACAACAACCGGTTCGACGGCGAATACTTGTTGCCGGAATTCAAACACCTCGATTTTTTATGGCTGATGAAAGGCGATACAGTGACCGATGAAATGCTGCAGCAGAAAATGGAAAGCATCCGTTCCATCCAGGCTGTGCAGCTGGTGGTGGAGCTGACCAATGAAAAGATAAAACATAAAGAACATCTGGTATTTTAAATCCCCAGCCCCTAAAGGGGGAGTTAATTGAAGAATGTATGAAAAACGATTTTACTTCCCGGAAAAAATACTCACCTGCTGAAAAAAGCTCTCAAAGCCCCCCTTCAGGGGCGGGGGGCTGGCAGGAAGAAAACAATGCGCTGTACAAAAAATTTGTCTTTAAAAATTTCAGCGAAGCCTTTGCCTTCATGACCCGGGTGGCCATCGAAGCAGAAAAGATGGACCATCATCCCCGCTGGACCAATGTGTGGAATACCGTAGAGATATGGCTGAACACCCACAGTGCAGGTAATATTGTGACGGATAAAGACCGGGAGCTGGCAAAAAGAATTGATTCATTATTCCCCCTTTAGGGGGTCAGGGGGGTCATGCCTTTAGCATCCACCATACTCATGATTCGCCCCGGGGCTTTCGGGCCCAATGCAGAAACGGCAGAAAATAATTTTTTCCAGGCAACAATTGAACAAGTTGACCCTATTACCATTCAGCAATCAGCTCTTGAGGAGTTTAATAATATGGTCAGCCTGCTGCGTCAATATGAAATTGACGTCATTGTGATTGACGATACACCCGAGCCCGTCAAGCCTTCCGCTGTTTTTCCCAACAACTGGCTCAGCACTTCTCCGGAAGGCATCGTTTCCGTGTTTCCCCTGTTTGCACCCAGCCGCCGGCAGGAAAAAAGAGAAGATATTTTACAACTGCTGGCTGAAAAATTTAAGGTGAAAGATGTGCAGGACTGGAGCGAATACGAAGCCGATGGAAAATTTCTTGAAGGCACGGGCAGTATGGTGATTGACCACGACAACAAAGTGATTTATGCCTGTTATTCTCCACGCACCGATGTTTCCGTGCTGGAAAAATTTGCCAATACCAACGGATACCGCGCCATTGTGTTTTTGGCTACGGATAAAAACGGCCACCCCGTTTATCATACCAATATAGTGATGACCTTAGGCGAGGATTTTGCCGTGTTGTGCGAAGAAGCCATCGAAGAAGAATGGGAGCTGATTGCCGTGCAGCAACTGCTGGAAAGCTCCGGGCATGACATCATCCGTATCAGCAAAGAGCAGATGCATGCTTTTGCAGGCAATATGCTGCAGGTGAAAAACAGCAGGGGAGAAAAATTTTTAGTAATGAGTCAAACGGCGTTTGATTCATTGACTGAACCGCAGATGAATGAACTTTCAGCAAGAACCATTTTATTACCTGTGCCGGTGCCGGTAATTGAACAAACCGAAGGCGGCAGTGTGAGGTGTATGACGGCGGAGATTTTTCTGGAGAGGAGATGAAGTCAGCTTCTTCTTTTCAGCAACTCCAAATGATGCTCGTTATGATGAATGGTAAAATACAGCATTTCACGTAAAGTCACTTTACCCAGCAGCGGGTGAGGCAATATATAAACATCAAGGTCCTTCTCGGTTTGCATTTCAATTTTTGCAATCAGCTTCTGTTTCTGCTCTTCATACTTTTTCAGAAATTCATCTTTCTTTTCAAAACTTATTGCCGGTGGAATAAATGGTCTGCCGGCCCGGCCGCCGGCGGCAAGTTTGGCTTTGTATTTAGCCACCAGCTCATCATAGCTGCGGGAGGGACGGTTGGTTTTGCCAAACAAAATCCGGAGCATAAGCTTCGGTAAACCGTAAGCCAATTGCAGCGGTTTGATGGAACGGATAAGATGCTCCAGGTTCTGCCCGGCACTCCATTTTCCCTCCGGGGCAGCTTCAAACTGTTCTTTGTTTAAGGAGGCGATGAAATGGTTGAATGCATCCACATTTTTATTGAGGGCAGCAATCAGTTGTGGCTTGTCGTGTATCTGCATGGCTTTTTATGCTCAGGGTTTCTGTGCTTCAGTGGCAAAATGCCACAGAAACACGGAAACAAAGAAAAATAATTTCATTTTTTTACTTCAACCAGTTTCTCCCTTTTCATGACAAACCTGCCGATAGGTTCAGCAAAATTTTTCAACCCTTCTTTTTCCAGCAGCGTTACCACTTTTGTTATTGCACTTTCTTTTACACTGAATAAAAGTCCTCCGTTTGTCTGCGGGTCGGGCAGCAAGGTAAATGCTTCCATCACATTTACTCCCTTTTCAAAATTCACCTTATCGCTGTAGCTGCTCCAGTTACGGGTGGTGGCATCGGGGAAAATGCGCCGGCTGATATATTCTTTCACACCGGGAGCCACGGGAATTTTTTCATAATAAATTTCTGCACTCAACCCGCTGCCTTCGGCCATTTCTATCAAATGGCCCAACAAACCAAAACCGGTAACATCGGTCATGGCACTCACTCCTTTTATTTTTCCCAGTTCAATCCCGGTTTTATTCAGTGTTGTCATTTGTTCAATCATTGCCGGCAGATGTTCGTCTTTCAGCAAGCCTCTTTTCTGCGCTGTGGAAAGAATACCCACGCCAAGCGGTTTGGTGAGAAATAACAGGTCACCTTCTTCAGCTGTGCTGTTTCGTTTCAGGTTTTCTTTTGACACAATTCCTGAAACGGCTAAACCAAATATCGGTTCGGGGGAATCAATGCTGTGCCCGCCGGCAAGCGGTATGCCTGCTTCATCACAAATTATTCTTCCCCCCTCCACCACTTTTTGCGCCAGCTCCACGGGAAGTTTTTCCACCGGCCAGCCCAGCACGGCAATTGCCATCAATGGCCGGCCACCCATGGCATACACATCGCTGATGCTGTTGGAAGCGGCGATTCTGCCAAAGTCAAAAGCATCATCCACCACGGGCATAAAAAAATCGGTG
The DNA here is from genome assembly GCA_964508655.1 of uncultured Chitinophaga sp. Taxonomy (GTDB): domain Bacteria; phylum Bacteroidota; class Bacteroidia; order Chitinophagales; family Chitinophagaceae; genus VBAS01. The sequence goes on from CAZDUO010000136.1 coordinate 3,814, forward strand.
GTGGAAATAAGTGCCATCCCGTTTCCCATGTCATATACTGCCGCATCGTCTTTGCTGCTGTTGCCCACCAAAAGATTTTTATTATCGGGTAATGCAAGATTTGATTTCAGAATTTCATCCAGCACTTTGGGTGCAATCTTGCAACCGCAACCGGCGCCGTGGGAGTATTGGGTGAGTTTAAATGAGTCGTGAGTCGTGAACCGTGAGTCAATAGGCATTCCGCAAATCTCGGATAAATTTTATTTGAATTTCCGGCGCAGCACAATGGCAGCATTGCGGTCGTAGTCGGCTTTGAAGCGGACATAATACAACTCATCGCCGTCCCTGATGGTAAGCAGGCCGGTATTGGGCGGGTAGAGACCAAGGTTTTCTGCATACAAAACCAGCAGCAGCGAGTCGCCGGTTTCGGGAGTTATATAAATAGTCTTTTTAAATGCCGATGATTTCAGCCGCAGCTTTTCAATGATTACTTCATCATTCAGTATCACACTTACGGTGTCGCCGTCAATTTCACCATTATCATACAATGCCAGCACCAGGCTGTCTGATTTGAATGAAATCGTTTCAGATGGCGCCGATTGGCGGCCGTCAACCAATGCTGATGCCGGTTTCAATTTCCGGTCTATTCTTTTTAGCTCTGTAAAAACATATTCGGCATCTGGTTTTTTCTCCGGTTGTTTTTGTTCAGTCACAACAGCGGTTTTCTTTTCTGTTTG
>CAZDUO010000137.1:0-4175 GCA_964508655.1 uncultured Chitinophaga sp.
GTATGAAAAAGCTTTTATTAACCATGCTGCTTGCTGCTATCACAGCTTCCGGCCTGCTTGCGCAAAGTAAAACGGTAACAGGAAAAGTAACCGATGAAAAAAATGAACCCGTTGCAGGGGCATCGGTTAAAATAAAAAATGGTACCGGGGGTACGATAACGGATGCCACGGGAAAATTCACCCTGCAGGTGGCATCCTTGCCGGTTACCCTGTTATTTTCGCACCAGGAATTTATTCCTGTGGAAAAATCGGTTGCTGACCAGTCGGAAGTCAGCGTGGTAATGCAGGTAAACGAAATGATTTTGGGTGAAGTGGTCATAGTAGGCGACCCGAGAATAAGCGGTAAAATCATTAATTCACCGATTTCAATCGAAAAAGTTGGAAAAACTGATATTATCAATTCAACCGGTTCGGTTTATGACTTACCGCTTCATAAAAAAGGATTGGACGTTACAATTTCCAGCCTCACCTACCGCACTTACAGCACCCGGGGTTTCAACGGCAGCGGCAGCAGCCGGGTAAACCAGATAATGGATGGCATGGATAACCAGGCGCCGGGTCTTAATTTTTCTGTTGGCAATTTTGTGGGCCTTTCTGATCTTGATATTGAAAGCATCGAAATTCTTCCCGGAGCGTCCTCCGCATTGTACGGACCGGGCGGAGTGAACGGCACCATCCTTCTCAACAGCAAAAGTCCTTTTAAATATCCGGGACTTTCCGTGCAGCTGAAAAACGGGCTGACTGATATCGGGCAAAAACAAAGAAATAAAACCGGCGGTTATTATGACTATTCATTGCGCTTTGCAAAAAAAATCAATAATAAGTTTGCATTTAAAGTCGGCTTTCAGTACCTGAAAGCAAATGATTGGCTGGCAAATGATTCAAGCAATTACCTGCGCAGCGGTACTAGAGGCAAAGTGATTGCCGGTACAAGACTTACCGATCCGAATTATGATGGAGTGAATGTGTATGGCGATGAAACTTCGGTGGATGTCCGGCAGTTTGTGGGCGCCATTGCCCAGTTTTATCCTCCCGGCAGCCCGCAGCAAAATGCCATCCTGCAGCTTTATAGCTCCATGACCAATCCTACCAAAGTTTCCCGCACCGGTTATCATGAAATTGATGTAATTGACCCCAAAACAAAAAACATTAAACTGAACGGGGCATTACATTATAAACTTTCTGACAACCTGGAAGCCATCCTTGCCGGTCATTGGGCCACCGGGAATACAGTTTACACCGGCAATAACCGCTACTCACTTAAAGACATAAAAGTGGGACAATACAAGCTGGAGCTGAAGCACAAGAACTGGTTTTTGCGTGGCTACACTACGCAGGAAGATGCCGGCGAAGCATACAGCGCTACAGTGACAACGCAATTGTTTAATGAAGCATGGAAGCCAAGCTATAATCCTGCCAACCCGATGGGAAGCTGGTACCTTCAATATGCACAGGAGTATATTCAGTCACGGCTGGGTGGTGCAAGTGATATTAATTCCCACAATGCAGCCCGCGCCTTTGCTGACCAGGGCCGTCCGTCAGCCGGCTCGGCCCAGTTCAACAGAATCTTTGATTCTGTAAGAAGTATTCCGATTCCAGGAGGAGGGTTGTTTGTTGAAAAATCACAACTGTGGATGGGCGAAGGCCAGTACAACTTTGCCGATAAAATAAATTTTGCTGACATTATCATCGGCGGCAATGTGAAAAGATATATCCTGAGTTCAAAAGGTACTTTATTTATTGACACGGCCGGCTCTATAAAAATAAATGAATGGGGTATGTATGCCCAGGCTTCCAAAAAACTGTTCAACGATATTCTGACCCTGTCCGCATCCGGCCGTTACGATAAAAATGAAAACTTCAATGGCAAAATCACGCCACGAATTACTGCTTTGATTAAAGTTGCCGACGGGCATAATTTCCGGCTGAGTTACCAGACGGCTTATAAATTTCCTACTACCCAGCAGCAGTGGATAAAGCTGAATGTTGGCAATGCCATTTTACTGGGCGGCCTGCCCTGGATACTGGATGTGCTGCAGCCGGAAAAATATCCTACCTATGTTTTTAACAATGGACAGCTTTCGCCCTGGACCTATAAAAGGCTGAAACCCGAAAGCATGCGTTCGTTTGAAATCGGGTACAAAAGCTATATCAACAAAAAACTGCTGATTGATGCCTATGCTTATTTTGGAAAGTATTCCGATTTTCTTGGCCGCATAGTGCTGGTGCAGCCTACCCGTCAAAGCACACCCTGGTCCATCGTCACCAACAGCGATGTGGAAGTAAACACCTGGGGCGCCGGTATCGGGTTTGATTATAAAATGACAAACAACTTTTTCTCATCATTTAATATTTACACCGATAACCTGACTAAAGTGCCCAGCGGGTTTATGGCCGGGTTCAATACTCCTAAATACCGCCTGAATGCAGGCTTTGGCAACAGCGGTCTTGGCAAAAAAGAAAGAATCGGTTTCAGCGTCAACCTGCGCTGGCAGGATGATTTCTGGTGGGAAGGCGGCGGCCTGGCCGACGGCACGGTAAAAGCCTACACCACGCTGGATGCACAGGTGAATTACAAACTGCCGAAAATAAAATCAATGATTAAACTGGGCGGCACCAATATCACCAATAAATTTTACCAGACAGGATTCGGCAATCCTTACATCGGCGGCCTTTACTATGTAAGCTTTGCTTACAACATTTTTTGAAAAGTAAAGTAAGCAATCAGTTCATTTACCAGTAATAAAAATCATCCCTGGACCCAAAGCGGTTTACGGGAACAGGGATGGTTTATCCAAAATTTTATAAAATAAAAAATTAAACATATGCTTACCACCCTCCTCATCCTGCTATTGCTGAAGTCAGGCCTTTTAAAACGGAACGCCACATGGCAACCTCTCTTCCGGTTCACCGGTATCCGGTTATTTGCCACCCTGTTTTTTATCCTGGTTATTTCGCCGGCATTCAGCCAGGAAAAAAAACTGGAGTACCAGATCAAACGTAACGGCGATGTAGTGGGTAATATCCGGTTCAAACAAAACATTACCGGCAGCCGCACCACACTGCTGCTGGAATCGGAAGTAAAGACCCGCTTCATCTTCACCTTCACCGCCCGGGCAAAAGAAGAAACCATTTTCGACAACGGCATCATGACCTGGTCGTCCATTTACCGCAAAATGAACGGCAATGTGAAAGCCGATAAAAAAACAAAAGCAAACGGAAACAGCTATACCGTATATAAAGGAAGCAAGACAGAAACGCTGAACAATTATCCCATCCACTATAATATGCTCAGCATTTATGTACTGGAGCCGGTGAATATTTCAAAGGTGTATTCCGACAACTTCCAGCAGCTGGTGGACATACACAAGCTGGCCGAGCATCATTACAAAATAAAATTTCCCGACGGCAATTATAACGAGTATTTCTATAGTAATGGTATTTGTACCAAAGTGCAGGTGCATCACAGCCTGTACAGCGCCACTATTGAACTGAATTCATAAAAACCCGGTTATGCTGAACCACATCAGTACATACGGACTTTTGCTGTTTTACTACGCATTGTTCTTTATTGCCGTGTATACCGCGTCGAAAAACGGCAGCGGGCAACTGCGGGATATCATGCGTAGTAAAGGCGAACCCGGCATTTTGTTCAGCCGGATGCTGGCAGGTATTTTCTTCCTGGGCATCGGCACCATGCACCTTATAATTAAAAGAAATATAGACGCCGGCATATTTATTCCGGCTAATAATAACGAACCTGTAACATACTGGCTGGTACCGGCTGCTGCAGCAGCGCTTGCCGGTACGTTCAGCGCTTTTAAAAAATTAACTCCTCAGCATACAGCTTTCCTCCCCTTTCACCTCCCGCTTTCATTTGTACTTGTCCGTACCCTCTTTTTAATTGTGTACGAATTTTTCTTCCGCGGGGTGATGCTGTTTGTGATGATAGATGATTTCGGAATGGCGGCAGCTGTTGTCATCAATATTATTTTATATGTGCTCATTCACTGGTTTGATAAAAAAGAAAGGTATGGTTCTGTACCGGTGGGTTTGCTTTTGTGTATGGTAAGTATCTATTACCGGTCTGTGTGGCCGGCCATTGCCATACACATAGCGCTTGCACTGGGCCATGAAATCACACTGCTGATAAAAAACAGGTCGTTAATAAAAAA
>CAZDUO010000138.1:0-3943 GCA_964508655.1 uncultured Chitinophaga sp.
ATCAGACCCTCCTTCGTCCCGAATAATCGGGACTTCGGAGGGCAAGCATCAGACAGCAGACAGCAAACTGTCTTACGACCCGTTTACTTACAAGCGTAGAGAAACTTTTGAAACCGGCAACATCGGCGGTCATCATGTGCCGGTGGTAATAGCTGATTTGAGCAGAATAGAAAAGATTACCCGGGAACACTTACGCTACGTTGGGTACGCTTATGACGCTGCCAGCGATAAATGGAACATCGGCGATGCCGCGGCTGATTATATTTTCACCGGCCACCAGCTACCCAACTTTGCATTGCCGGGAGCACTGAAAGTGATTGTGTATCCTGAAGCATGGAAAGACGCTGAAGATAAAAACAAATATTTTCCTATCTGGCAGGACAGTGGTTATGCAGAAGCTTTGGAAGCCCCTCCACCGGAGGGATTGGGGAGGCTGAACTTTGTAATGATTGATTGCTTTAGTGAAGGCGCTGATTCTTCCGGCTATCTTGACCAGCTGGCAAACGACCCCACCATAGTGCTTTGCCTTAGCAGCAACAATAAAAATGCCATGCAGTCGGTACGGCGTATGTTTATGGAACTGGTGAACAGGAACATCAAAAACCCCGTGGTACTTATTACCGACAGCAACCGGCATTTGGCTGATGAGCATTTGATTCATTATGCCACCGAAACCGGCGCTTTGTTTTTAGATGGTTTTGGTGATGGTATTTGTTTGGGAATGACGCAAAAAAGCTACTCGCTGCAAGCGGCCAGCCTTTCGCATAACGCAATTGCTGGAAGAAACTATACCAACAATTTAACCATTGAACAATTTATCAATAACACTGCATTCGGCATATTGCAGGCCACACGAACCCGCATTTCAAAAACAGAATACATCAGCTGCCCGAGCTGCGGACGTACACTTTTTGATTTGCAGGAAACAACAGCAAAGATTCGTGCCAGAACCCATCACCTGAAGGGCGTGAAGATTGCCATTATGGGCTGCATTGTTAACGGCCCCGGCGAAATGGCTGATGCCGACTTTGGCTATGTGGGCAGCGGGCCGGGCAAAATCACTTTGTACAAAGGAAAAGAAATTGTGAAGCGGCATGTGAACAGCGAAGTGGCGGTGGAAGAACTCATCAATCTGCTGAAGGAGAATGATGCGTGGGTGGAGCCGGGGTGAGATGGCGGATTTCAGATTTCAGTCCCGATAATTATCGGGAGCAGATTGCGGATTTTGGATTTATTATTTCAGGAAAATGAATAAAAAGTTTTGGTTGGCTCTTTATGGATTTGTGCTTTGTGCAGACCTGCTGGCTGTTTATTCAGAAAAAGAAACGCTCCGCTATTTTACCAAGCCGCTGCTGATGCCGTTGCTTATTGTCTTCTTCCTCGTTGCAGTATCATCAGTTTATTCTTCTTTGAAAAAATGGATTGTGTTGGCTCTTTTATTTTCATGGGCCGGCGATGTGCTGCTGATGTTTGAACCGGTGAATGTGAATTTTTTTATTTACGGGCTGGTGGCTTTTCTACTGGCGCATGTTTTTTACATCCTGTTTTATGAAAACCTGCTTCGGAACGAAAAGATAAACAGGAGCCATTGGTTGTCGCTGCTTGTTTTATTCTATTATGTGTTTCTTATATGGATCCTAACTCCGCATCTGGGTGAGATGAAGTGGCCCGTGTGGATGTATGGTCTTGTGATAAGTGTGATGCTGATGCAGGCATTGCAAGCTTCTAAAATCAAAAATCAAACGGCTGCCCAATTGCTGATAAGTGGCGCTGTCCTGTTTATTGCTTCGGATTCCATTCTCGCCATCAATAAATTTTACAAGTCATTCGAATTGGCTGGCATTGCCGTGATGCTTACTTATGGTATTGCCCAGCTGCTGATTACCCTGGGTGCCAGACGATACATTGTTTCAGCTTCAAAGCAATAAATTTGCCTGTTGATGTCACGAAGACAGGGGATGCACGGAAATATCTCCGTGTTGCTCTCCACCTGACTGAAATAGTCGGGCAGGCGTGTTTCCATGGCAATTAATTAGGCGAATTGAATTCCGGGTGATTAATTATTCTTCACTTGCTGAATATAAAGCTTAATCCAGGCTTCAGAAGATGAACGGAACCTGTCTGCACCGGCACTGGCGGACTTCGTAAAGGACGTTTTAATCAGGGAACAAATGCTGGTGACAAAAAACATTTTTTAAAATTCTAAAATGATTGTATTCTGAAGACTGAATCAATCTAAGTTCCCCTTTAGGGGGACAGGGGGCTTATGCAACAAACAGACTTTCTCGTAATTGGTTCGGGTATTGCAGGATTAACGTATGCATTGAAGGTGGCGCAGCGTTTTCCTGGTAGAAAAGTGCAGGTGATAACCAAGGCCGCTGCCGATGAAACCAACACCAAGTATGCGCAGGGCGGTATTGCTGTAGTGTACGAGCCGGAAGAAGACAGTTTTGAAAAGCATATTGAAGATACTTTGATTGCCGGCGACGGCTTGTGCGATGAACAAGTGGTGGAGCTGGTAGTGAAAGAAGGACCCGAACGGGTGAAGGAACTGATTGAATGGGGTGCCCGGTTCGACCGGGAAGATGACGGCGATTTTAAAAAGGGAAAAGAAGGCGGACATTCCGAATCACGGGTGCTGCATTACAAAGATGTGACCGGTATGGAAATGGAACGGGCACTGCTGGAAGCGGTGAGCAAACAAAAAAACATCGAGGTGATAAAGCATTGCTTTGTCATTGACATCATCACGCAGCACCACCTTGGTTTTCTTATCACCAAATCCACTCCCGACATTGAATGCTTCGGCGTGTATGTGCTGAACCTGCAGACAAACCAGGTGGAAAAAATTCTTGCAAAGATTACGCTGATGGCAACCGGCGGCAACGGCCAGGTGTACCGCACCACCACCAATCCATCTATTGCTACCGGCGATGGTGTGGCCATGCTGTACCGTGCAAAAGGGCGGATTGAAAATATGGAGTTCATCCAGTTTCACCCGACGGCATTATATGAACCGGGTGTTCGCGGGCAGGCATTCTTAATTACGGAAGCAGTGCGGGGCGATGGCGGCATTCTGCGTAATCATAAAGGGGAAGCCTTTATGGAAAAATATGATGAGCGAAAAGACCTGGCGCCGAGGGATATTGTGGCAAGAGCCATAGACAGCGAGATGAAAAAATCGGGTACCGAGTTTGTGTGGCTTGATTGCCGTCATATTGGCAAAGAAAAATTCACGGAGCATTTCCCCAACATTTATAAAAAATGTCTTTCCATTGGTATTGATGTGAGCAAAGACATGATACCCGTGGCGCCGGCAGCGCATTACAGTTGCGGCGGTATCAAAACAAACGAGTGGGGGCGGAGCAGCATTAAAAATCTGTATGCCTGCGGCGAATGTGCTTCTACGGGTTTGCATGGCGCCAACCGGCTTGCCAGCAATTCGCTGCTCGAAGGATTAGTATTTGCTCACCGTTGTGCTGTGGATGCAGCAGAAAAGATTAACAGTATTTCATTCCGCTCGGATATTCCCGACTGGAGCGCCGAAGGCACCAGCCAGCCGAAAGAAATGATTCTTATCACCCAAAGCCTGAAAGAACTGCAACTGGTGATGAGTGATTATGTCGGTATTGTGCGAAACGACATCCGCCTGCATCGTGCCTCACGCCGTCTTGATTTGTTGTGGGAAGAAACCGAACAACTTTATGAAACAAGCACACTGTCGCCCCAATTGCTTGAGCTTCGCAATATGATTACGGTGGGCTACCTGGTTGTGAAAGGCGCCGGTTTCCGCAAAGAAAGCCGCGGGCTGCATTACAATACAGACTACCCGGGCAAGAGTGAACTGGTGCAGAATATTGTTTTGTGATTTTTTATAAACTTCCTGCAATTAATACTCCGGTAATATATTAATACTTTTTTTTGTCCCGTAGGGACTTGTGGG
>CAZDUO010000139.1:0-3753 GCA_964508655.1 uncultured Chitinophaga sp.
CTACACGCGTAAGATCGTCGGCAGCGTCAGATGTGTATAAGAGACAGTGGTTACCATGTTGCCGGACAAGCCAAGTACTGACCATGTAAGATCGCCGGGCCTCCAGTTTACATCACGTTTGGCACGGGCCAGGCGATCGTGCCAGTCGGAGTTATCGAAATGGCCAAGATCAACCCGTGAAGCTTTTTCAAGCAAACGTCGTTCGGCTTCCAATTCCACCCGTCGTACATATAAGTTTCTTCCATAGCCCATATAGGAACCAACGGCTCTTTGTACCACAAAAGTGACCCACAACCCCAACACAATGTAAAGAACATCCTCAAACCGCAAAGGCTGCAAACGGGCTTCGGCAATTTTATTTACCAATACAGAACCCAGGTACACCGACACCGGCGGCATAATGGCATTGAACATGCCGAGCAATGAATAACGAATCAGCAGGCGTGGTGATGCTGCCCATGCCAGCGACATAGCATGACGTAAATTTTTTCTTACACGGGCAAGACGTCCGTTCAGTTTGGGCAACCGCGTTGGCATTGGTACAAGTTACAAAAGAGATGAATAACCGGGAGGCCGTTAAAGAAATTCTATTAAAATGAATGCGGCAGAAGGTAAACCGGTGGATTAAAGTTTCGGTTTATAAAAAGGAATCACATCGTGGCCTGTTGTTTTTTACGGATGCCAATAAACCCGGGTACAGCCTTATCCATCATGCCTTGTCCCCTTTCTTACATTGAATATGTGAAGGACATAAGGGAAAATGGCATCCATGCTTTCGGCGGCACCACGGGTGGAGCCGGGCAGGGACAATACCAGGGTGTTCCCAATCATGCCTGCCATGCTGCGGGATAACATTGAATAAGGAGTACGCTCCTGCCCGTAGGTACGGATGGCTTCCTGTATTCCCGGTATTTCTTTTTCAAGTATGGGTTTTAAAGCTTCCGGTGTAACATCACGGGGTGATAAACCGGTGCCGCCGGTAAGAATTACCAGTTGAAATTCTTTCGAACAATATTTTTTTACCTTTTGTTGAATGATATTAAATTCATCAGGGATAATAATGTAATCAGCAATTTCAATTTTATTCGCTTCCAGTTTTTCAATGATGGCTTTGCCGGCCCGGTCTTCTTTTGTTCCCCCGGCAATGGAATCAGAACAAACAATTACAGCAGCTTTCATTCCTCCGGAAATTTTACCTGTGTATTCACTCTTCCCGCCTTTTTTTTCAATCAGATTTATCTGTTCGATGCAAATGTTTTTATCAAGGGGTTTCAGCATGTCATAAATTGTAAGTGCTGTAACTGAAGCGGCAAACAGGGCTTCCATTTCCACACCGGTTTTATAAATGGTTTGAATTTCGGCAGTGATAAAAATGTCAAGTCCGTTGATTTCATAACTGATGGCTGCGTACTCCACCGGCAGCGGGTGGCAATCGGGAATCATTTCGGCGGTGCGTTTGGCTGCCAGCAATCCTGCCGCTTTTGACATTTCAAACACATCACCCTTTGGAACTTTTCTTTCCCGGATGGCTGAAATTGTTTCTTCACTGCTTACCCTGACGATGGCCTGCGCCACGGCAGTACGCTGTGTGCTTATTTTATGAGTGATGTTGACCATAGACATGCTTACTTGTTTTATTCCCGGCCTGGTTTTATTCTCCCGCCAGTTTCAGCAGCGATGCCAAAGATGCAGATTTTTATATTTTTTGTTTCAGCCATTCGCTGCATTTTTCAAAATCAGTTTTGTCGTTGATGTTAAAAAATAAGTTAGGGTTAAGCAGCAACAGGTCATCCATGTTCACCAATCTGTGGTTAACTGAAAAAATAAAATCCTGCATTTTCAGCTGGTCATTAACTATGCAGGCTGAAACCTCCTGGTTCAATGAATGATGATAAACCGCAAAGAGGGGATTGATTTTTTTCAATACTTCAGCCACGGTGGCCTGCCTGTTTTCGGCTGCACGCAGCAATCGCTCCGCCGCTGCTGCCGGTATGAAGGGAGTATCGCAGCTAATAAGGAATATATAAGGCTTGCTGCTGTAATTAAATGCTGTGTACAGCCCGCCCATAGGGCCCTTACCGGGAACAATATCTTTTATCACTTCATAGCCCAGTTGAAGGTACTGATCAGAACCGGCGATGATTTTTATTGAAAGCTGAAGACTGCTCATCATATCAAGCACATAACTGATCATCGGTTTGCCGTTCAGCAGCATCATGCCTTTGTCCTGTTCCATACGGCTGCTTTTGCCTCCGGCCAGCACAAACGCTTCAATATTTTCATACCTCTTCATGCATTAAGAAATTCAAATACGGCAATTCACTTTCCGGCAGCTTCAGACAAATGTACATCTGCCGGCCGGGCGGCAGCGATATACTGCGCTGAAATTTCTTTTGCCTGCTGCACCGGTACCATAAACAAAACATTTTGTTATCCTCCTATTCCCACCATGCTGCGGTTGAACACAGCATTTACATCGGTATGTTCATAGCCTTTTTCAAACTGCCCGCCCATAGCTTTAAATTTTCTGCTCACTGACTGCAGGATCAGCGGGGCAAGCGGTTCTCCTTTTCGCAAGGCGCCGGGCAAGTCCAGTTCTTCCTTTCCGAAGAGACAGTTTTTTAATTTTATTTCTGCGTTCATATACGCTGGCTGCTGATTCGGCAATTACATCCATGTGCGCCTGTGTATACACACGCCGGGGAATTGTAAATCGGACCAGTTCCAGTTTGGGATAATAATTTTCGCCGTTGGATTTTCTGCCGGCAGAAACAATCCCTCTTTCCATTGTTCTTACACCTGAATCGAGATAAATTTCAGCCGCCAGTGTTTGTGCCGGAAAATCATCCTGCGGGATATGGGGTAAAAATTTTTTTGCATCCACAAAAATTCCATGCCCGCCGATGGGTTTTACAATCGGGATTTCATACTCTTTCATCTTTTCTCCCAAATAAATCACCTGTCCTACTCTTGCCCTGATGTGATCATCACAAACGCTTTCACCAATACCGATGGCCATGGCTTCCATATCTCTGCCGGCAAGCCCGCCATAAGTATGCAGCCCTTCATACACCACCACCAGGTTTCTTGCTTCTTCAAACACATCCCAGTCATTGATGGCGAGAAAACCGCCGATATTTACCAGTGCATCTTTCTTGGCACTCATGGTGGCACCATCGGTAAGGGAGCAGATCTCTTTCACAATTTCTTTTACAGGGTTGTGTTCGTACCCTTTTTCACGCTGCTGAATAAAATACGCATTCTCTGCCACACGTGTCATATCGTGAATAATGCGGATGCCGTGTTTTTTTGTGAATGTCCTTAATTCTTTCAGATTTTTTAAACTGATTGGCTGGCCACCTGCCATATTTACGCTGGTGGCAATACTTACATATGGAATTTTTTCAGCACCGTACTTTTTTACCAGTCGTTCCAGTTTGTTTAAATCCACATTGCCTTTAAAAGGGAATTCGTTTTCCGGGTCATGGGCTTCGTCAATAATGATGTCTTCAAACTTTCCGCCGGCCAGTTCCTGGTGCAGTCTTGTTGTGGTGAAATACATGTTGCCGGGAATGATATCGCCTTTATTTATCAGAATTTTTGAAATAATATTTTCAGCGCCGCGGCCCTGGTGAGTTGGGATAAGGTATTTGTAACCGTAAATATTTTTAACCACTTCTTCCAGGTGATAAAAATTGCGGCTGCCGGCATAAGATTCATCGCCCTGCATGATACCGGCCCATTGATCACTGC
>CAZDUO010000140.1:0-3649 GCA_964508655.1 uncultured Chitinophaga sp.
GTGTAAACACATCGCGGCGCTATTATAATTTCCGGCTGAAAGAAAATTCACCCGCCAAAGAAAAAGGAACCAATGCCGGCGTTGTGCTTGACCTGGATGGTAAACCCCGGCCGATAGGCCTGCCGGATTTAGGCTGTTTTGAAAGACAATAAAACCACAAGCCGGCCCATCATCCTCCGGCAAAAATTTTTAAACCGGCATTTCACTAACTTTGACATCCACAAAAAACGAAAATCATGAAAACGCTTTTGCTTGTGCTGCTGCTGACCGTCACATTGGGCGGGCCCACCATTTATGATTTTAAAGTGCCTGGGCTCGACGGAAATCAAATTGATTTTTCCGCCTACAAAGGGAAAAAGATAATGATTGTAAACACCGCTTCGAAATGCGGCAACACCCCGCAGTATACTGACCTGGAAGCTCTTTATGAAAAATACAAAGACAAACTGGTGATTGTCGGTTTTCCTGCCAACAATTTCGGCGCACAGGAACCCGGCAGCAACGAAGAAATAAAAGAATTCTGCAAAAAGAATTACGGCGTCACTTTCCCGATGGCTGAAAAAGTTTCGGTGAGGGGCGATGATATTCATCCGCTGTTCAAATGGCTGGTAGAGCAATCAGGTGAAATGGCAAAAAAACTGCCGGCCGAAACCTCGAAAGATTATGCATGGAAAAGATTTCTGCAGGACCCCGTCATCTGGAACTTTACCAAGTTTTTGGTAGATGAAAACGGGAACCTCGTGTCCGTATTTCACAATAAGGTAAACCCGATGAGTGAGGAAGTGCTGAAGTATCTGAATTAGAATAGAAGCCCCACCTAAAAACGTCCCGGCAAGTCGGGACGTTTTTTTATTTCAGGAAGTTTTACTTTCGCTTCGATGCCATTCTCCAACATCATCGGCCAGCAGGAAGTAAAAAAACAACTGGTAGAGCTGGTACAGCACAACCGGCTCAGCCATGCTTTGCTTTTTCTTGGCAAAGAAGGAAGCGGGGCCCTGCAACTGGCTATGGCACTGGCGCAATACATTACCTGCGAAGTGGCAAATTCAAAAGTAAAAAGTAAAAAATCAAATGCCGCTTTGTTTGGAGAAGAGTTCACATCACAGGTGGCACCACTTACATCCCATGATTCCTGTGGCCGCTGTGCTTCCTGCATCAAATCACAACAACTCATCCATCCTGACATACATTTCTCCTATCCCACTGTAACAAAAAAAGCAGGCGATAAACCTATAGCGACGGATTTTATTAAAGAGTGGAGAATATTCATCAATCAAAATCCCTACGGCAACCTGTTTGACTGGATTGAACAAATAAAGGAAAAAGAAAACAGCCAGGGAAAAATTACGGCTGAAGAATGCAACGACATCATCCGCAAGCTGAGCCTGAAAAGTTTTGAAAGCGAATACAAGGTGCTCGTTCTTTGGATGCCCGAATACCTTGGCAACGAAGGCAACAAACTGCTCAAGCTGATTGAAGAGCCGCCGCCCAACACCTTATTTATTCTGGTGGCGGAAAACGAATCGCTGATACTGCCCACCATCGTAAGCCGCTGCCAACTGATAAAAATACCGGCGCTGCATACTGCCGATATTGAAAAAGCGCTGATGGAAACCAACACGTCGCCAGAGCTGGCCCGCCAGGTAGCCGCCACTGCCGAAGGCAACTTCCGCGAAGCGATGCAACTGCTGCAGCACGCCGAAGAAAACTGGCAGGCGCTGCTGCGTGACTGGCTGAATGCAATATTGAAAACCGGCCCCATCGCCCAAACAAAATGGGTGGAGGAAATCAGCCGCCTTGGCCGCGAAAAACAAAAACAGTTTCTTCGCTATTTCAATCACCTGCTGGAGCAAAGTATCCGCAGCCGGGTGATGGGCGATAATGCCCTGCTGCCCGATAACGAAAAAGACTTTGCCAGCCGCCTGAACAAGCTGGCCGACCTGGCCCAGCAGCAGGCCATGATTGAAGAACTGGACCGGGCCATTTACCACATCGAACGAAATGCCCACGCCAAAATCCTCTTTCATGCCCTTACCATCAGGCTGTACCATATCATTCAGGACAAAATTGTATTTTTGGCGACATGAGGGGTGAGTGATCAGTGATGAGTGATGAGTGTGGTTCCGAAAATTTTCGGGATTGCTTGCGGATGGAGGAAAATAATTATTGAGTCATCTTCAACTCTATATTCAACTTTGGTTGCGTCGCACTCTTGTACGTTCTTATCGCTATTCAGCAATAAATCCTGAGTTTGCAAAAAGGCTGCTGATAAGAATTCCAGGTGTTGAAGTGTGCGACGCAACGGAAGTACAATAGAATTACTGCAGCCGGCTCCAAAATTATTTTCCCCCAAAAAAATCCGGAATCTGAAATCGTAAATTTAAAATCATTTCATGGGTTGCGGTAATTGCAGTGTGGGCAAGCCAATGGGTTGCAAAAGCAACGGCGGATGCACTACCGGCGGGTGCAACCGCATGAACGCTTACGACTGGTTGCGCAACCTGCCCGTGGCCTACGCCGGTGATGAGTGCAAGGTGATTGAGGTGAGCTTTAGCCACGGCAGCCGTAAAGATTTTTTCCGCAATACCACGCTGCAGCCTTTTGAAAAGGGCGACCTGGTGGTGGTGGAAGGTGTGAGTGGTTTTGACCTGGGTGAAGTGTCGCTGACCGGTGAGATGGTACGGCTGCAAATGAAAAAGCATGAAGTGAAGGAAGAAAACACCGAAATGAAAAAAGTGCTGCGTCGTGCCAGCGACCGCGATATTGACACCTGGCGCCACAGCAAGAGCCGGGAGAAAGAAGCGCTGATACGCAGCCGCGCCATTGCCAGGCAACTGAAACTGGAGATGAAGGTGAGTGAAGTGGAAATACAGGCCGACAGCCGCAAGGCTACTTTCTTTTACATTGCCGACGGGCGGGTGGATTTCCGGGAGCTGATTAAAGTGTATGCCTCGGAATTCAAACTGAAAGTGGAGATGCGGCAGATCGGCGCCCGGCAGGAAAGCGCTAAAGTGGGCGGCATCGGCAGTTGCGGCCGTGAGCTTTGCTGCAGTACCTGGCTGAGTGATTTCAAATCGGTGAATACAACGGCTGCCCGCTACCAGAATCTTTCCATCAACCAGAGCAAGCTGAGCGGCCAGTGCGGCCGGCTGAAGTGCTGCCTGAATTATGAACTGGATACATACCTTGATGCGCTGCAGCATTTCCCCGACAACTGCGACACACTGCAGGTGGCAAAAGGAACGGCCACACTTATTAAAAAAGACATTTTCAAAGACCTGATGTGGTATATGCTGCCTGACAGCAACAAGCAATACCCGCTGACGATAGAACGGGTGAAGAAAATAAAAGGGCTGAATGTACAGGGGGTGATTCCCGATGAACTCGAAGCGGTAGAAATCACATTGTCAAAACCGCAGGAAGCCGAACCGGAATTTGTAGAGCTGGTAGGGCAAATCAGCCTCCGCTCATTGGAAAAAGCGGACCGAAAACGAAAACAAAAGCAGCAGCAAAAACAAAATAAACAGCAGCGAAGAGGACAGCCACCACAGTACGGTCAGCAGCAAAAAGGACAACAACCGCAACCACGCGGCCCGCAGCGGCCGGAGCAGCGGGGGAGGAAAAGGGGAGATTAGTTGATTAGTTGATT
>CAZDUO010000141.1:0-3474 GCA_964508655.1 uncultured Chitinophaga sp.
TTGCACTGGGCCATGAAATCACACTGCTGATAAAAAACAGGTCGTTAATAAAAAAGTTATGGTTATGAAAATCTTCATTACAGGCGCCACCGGGTACATCGGCCACAAGCTGGCCATGGAAGCAGCCGAAAGAAATCACACCGTGCATATACTTGTACGTGACCTGCAGTCGCCGCACCTGCCCGTGCATCCCAATATTGTTGCATTCAAAGGCGATGTTACGGACAAAGCATCCGTACTGGCTGCCATGAAAGACTGTAAAAAAGTTTTTCATTCCGCTGCGGTAACTAAACTGTGGGACAAAGACAGCAGCATTTTTTACCGCGTGAATGTGGAAGGGACAAGAAATGTGCTGGATGCTGCACTGGAAACCGGTGTGAAAAAACTGGTGTTCACCAGCACCGGCGCCGTCATCGGGCCGTCGGGCAAACTGCCGATGAGTGAAAATGACCCACGGATTACGGCTTTTGAAAACGATTATGAAATTTCGAAATACTGGGCCGAAGAGCTGGTGAAAGAATATAGCCGCCGCGGTTTGTTTGCTATTATTGTTGCTGCACCCAGGGTTTACGGGCCGGGCATAGTGGCTGGCGGCAATGTGCTTGAAAGATTCCTGAAGAAAATTTTATCGCTGCGCATGGCATTTGTTCCTTCCTGTGGCCAGGTGGTAGCCAACTATGCCTTTATAGATGATGTGGTGAAAGGTCATTTCCTGGCCATGGAAAAAGGCCTGGGCGGAGAAAAATACATACTTGGCGGTGAAAATATTTCTTACGAAAATTTTTTCAAAACCATACAGCAGCGGGCCGGGAAAAAAATCCGGCTGATACGGGTGCCAAAATCTCTCATACTATTCTGGAGTTACCTGCACCTGATAGTATGCAAGCTGATTGGGAAAAACACACAGGTATCACCGCGGGTTATTCAGCGTATGTCGCAAAACCGGGCATTGAGCTGCGATAAAGCCATCCGGCAGCTTGGCTATTCTATCACGCCATTTACTGAAGGCATACAAAAAACCATTCTTCACCTGTACCGTGTGAATGCACCTGGTACAAAAAACCAACATTATGCGTAACGAAAACTATGCGCTGATTACCGGCGCCAGCGAAGGCTTCGGCAAAGCATTGGCTTTGGAATGTGCCTGCCGCAGCATGAACCTGATTCTTGTAGCGCTGCCCGGCTCGGGTTTAAGCAGCCTGGCCTGCTACATCGAAAAAAACTTCGGAGTAAAAACTTTTTGCTTTGAATATGATCTTTCATTAAAAGAATCCTGTTGCTCGCTGTTTGAAGAAATCAGCTGCAGGCGCCTCCGGGTAAATATGCTTATCAACAATGCCGGCATGGGAGGCACGCATTATTTTGAAGAGCGGAACGCTGAATATTATCACCGGCAGATTGCACTGAATGTGATGGCGCCTACCCTGCTTTCGCACCTGTTTCTTGATATGCTGGAAAAAAATTCCCCGGCGCATATTTTAAATGTAAGCAGCCTGGCCAGCTTTTTTTATTTGCCAAAAAAACAGGTATATGGCGGCACCAAATCCTATATCGTTTCATTTTCAAAAAGCCTGCGGCGTGAGCTGAAAAGTAAAAAAGTTTTTGTCAGCACGGTTTGTCCCGGTGGCATGAACACAACACCTGCACTGATTTTATACAACCGTACACTCTCCGGCATCGGCCGCTGGTCGGTAATGAATCCGGAAGTGGTGGCACGCATTACTGTTGATGGAATGCTCAGGAATAAAGAGCTCATCATACCCGGCTTCCTGAACCGCCTGTTTATAATGATGGACAAACTACTGCCCAAATGGCTGAAGGAAATACTTACTGACAGAGAAATGAAAAAAAGCAAAACATTTTCAAGCCCCCTCACCTTTTTTATTCACCCACTAAAAACAGCTATATGATTTTCTACCTGCTCGGAATACTCGGTTATTATAAGCTGGCCAAAAAAGCTGTGCCATGGACCATCTGCCTGGCATTTTTTGCCGTGGTCACCATTCCGCCCGGCACTACGCTTTACCTGCTGCTGCACAAGCACTGGATATTTCAGCTGCTTGCTTTTGCCGGTGGCCTTTTCTGCTGGACGTTTGCTGAATATTTTATTCACCGTTTCCTCATGCACGAAAAGGAAAAAAAGCAATATCACAAAAGCCAGCACTTCATCCATCATACCAACCCGGGAAAAATTTTTACCGGCTGGTTCAGACGGATATTGTTGACGGCGGTAGCTGTTGCTCTTACCTGGTGCAGTATTTTTTTCACGCCTTACCTCGCACTGCCAGCCGGGTTTGCTACCGGGTTTGCATTATACACTTATGTACACATGTGGCTGCACCGGCGCGGTGCAAACAAGTGGATGGGTGGTTTACAAACGTTTCATATCCGCCATCATTGCGGGCAAACGGAAAGCTGCTTTGGTGTGATGACCACCTGGTGGGATCACCTGTTTAATACGGCAAATGCGGGTGAAAAAAATATCGGGGGCAAAGCTATAGAGCTTTATTTCGGAAACAGCACAAAGAACAAATCGAATGCTGCATAACCGATAGCTGAAATTATCAGCCAAAAAACAGCTTAAACATATTAGCAAAGCATTTTTATGTTTCAAATTTATTTAATGCTTAAAAGCATTCAGTTTAATCTGAAACCATTCAGGCAAGAACGATTTTTTACTGCACCTGTGTTAATTGCATTAAAAAGACATTTCAGACTGTCTGATGGGCGGTATCCCGGTTAGATAATAAACGTTGTGCCGTTGGCTTTAATGCATCTGTGCTTCTTTGCTAACTCATTTTTGCTACTGAGGCACTGAAAAACAGAAATTCAAACAAAGACACTGTCAGCTTCCCGGCCCTTTTTGCCTTTACTATGCTAACCAGTACCTTTGCCACACTTTTTTGAAAAATTGTGAAATGAGCAAAGTACTTCTGTCTGAGCAGGAACAAATACGCAGGGAAAAACTGGGCGATCTGCTGGGCCTGGGCATTGATCCGTACCCGGCCGAACTTTACCCGGTGAATCAATTTGCTGCTGACATTAAACAAAATTTTACCGAAGAAAATAAAGACGACTTCAACGAAGTATGCGTGGCCGGCCGCATTATGAGCATCCGCGATATGGGCAAAGCCAATTTTGCCGTGCTGCAGGATTCTTCCGGCCGGATTCAATTATATATTAAGCGTGACGACATCTGCCCCGGTGAGGATAAAACACTTTATGATTTTGTATGGAAAAAATGCACCGACATCGGCGACATTATC
The DNA here is from genome assembly GCA_964508655.1 of uncultured Chitinophaga sp. GTDB lineage: Bacteria > Bacteroidota > Bacteroidia > Chitinophagales > Chitinophagaceae > VBAS01. The sequence goes on from CAZDUO010000141.1 coordinate 3,267, forward strand.
GGTGTAAAAGGTTTTGTATTTAAAACCCGCACCGGTGAAATATCCATTCATGTGAAAGAGCTGTGCATGCTGGCCAAAAGCCTGAAGCCGCTGCCGGTAGTAAAAGAAGCCGAAGGACAAACCTATGATGCGGTAACCGACCCCGAGTTCAAATACCGGCAGCGCTATGCCGATCTCATTATCAACCCGGAGGTAAAAGAAGTTTTTA
>CAZDUO010000142.1:0-3267 GCA_964508655.1 uncultured Chitinophaga sp.
GAGGCGGGGTAGTGAATACGCTGCATCTGAAAGATGCGTTACTGGCAGGTAAAATAGCCGGCGCCGGGCTCGATGTGCTGGAAAATGAAAAGCTGTCAAGCTTTAATGAAGAAGAAAGAAATTTGTTCAGCTGGCTGCTTAGCCGGCCTGATGTAATAATCACACCGCATATCGCTGGTTACAGCCGCGAATCATTTTTAAAAATGGGCGAAGTGCTGCTGGATAAATTAGGATTGTTGTAAAATAAAATTTTCCTGCATGTAACCATGATTTGTTTTTCTTTCCTATCCTGACTTTTCATTATTCCTTCCCGGGAAACTCCTCATTTATCCCTATTGCGTTGAAAGCAGATTGTATTTTTTAACCTAAAATAAAAAAGTAATGAAACAACTTTCAATTGCAGCCATTGCAGCGGCATTATTATTTGCCTGCAGCAATGAGAAAAAACCGGGCGAAGAATCCGGAACAACAGGTGAAAAAAAAGAAACAACAGCCATTGCCTATCCTTATAAGGCTGAATATTCATCCGATTTCAGCATGAGCGATGCCGGGCATGCCAAAATGGTGCTCGACCTGTACAAAATGTGGGAAGACAATAAGATTGATGATATGAAACCGCTATTAAGTGATTCTGTATTTGTGGATGGTGCCGATGGAATGAAATTCAACAACACAGTTGACAGCTTTATCAATTTTGCCAAACAATACCGGCAAATGTATTCGTCTACCCGCCCGGCATTTGACGGGTGGATGGTGGTGCACAGTAATGATAAAAATGAAGATTATGTATTGGTTTGGAACAGGGACTACTCCACTACCACCGATGGCAAGACAGATTCGCTGCGGGTACATGCCTGTTTCCAGATAAAGAATAATAAAGTGACGGGCTGGAGTGAATTTTCCCAGAAGCTTACACCGCCGCCACCCCCTGTGAAAAAATAAAGCGCTTTCAACCGCTTGTTTTTTTTACAGATTATTTTTTATCTTTGTTTTCGACAAATGCAACGCTTCAGCTCTCCACTGGGGCGTTGTTATTTTTTTCTTTATTGTAAATAGCAATGCTATGAGCGGTATAAATTATGTGACCAAAGAAACGCTGGACCAGATGAAAGCCGACCTGCAGCGGATGAAAACCGTGGACCGGCCTGCAGCTTCAAGGGCCATTGCTGATGCAAAGGAAAAAGGCGATCTGAAAGAAAATGCCGAATACGATGCAGCCAAAGAAACACAGGGATTGCTGGAGGCAAAAATCATCCAGCTCGAAAGCATTATTGCCAACTCAAGAGTGATTGATGAAAACAGCATTGACACAAGCAAAGTATCCATTCTTACCAAAGTGTCTCTCACCAACCTGAACACCAAAAAACAGGTAACCTACCAGCTCGTCAGCGAAAACGAGGCTGACCTGAAAGCAGGCAAAATTTCCGTTACCTCTCCCATCGGCAAAGGACTGCTGGGAAAAAAGCCCGGTGATGTGGCTGAAATACAGGCGCCGGCCGGAATGCTGAAATTCAGGGTGGAAAATATCACTATCTGATTTTAGATTTCAGTCCCGATAATAATCAGGAGCGGATTTTTGATTTCATCCTGATAGCAATCAGGATTAGATTTGTGCGGTGAAATATGAAACTGCACTACATTAAATCTGCAATCGTCAATCTGAAATCTAAAATCTTTGGGGCTATGACTATTTTTTCAAAAATCATAAAAGGAGAAATTCCTTCGTATAAAATTGCCGAGAACGAAAAGTTCTTTGCCTTTCTCGATATTTTCCCGCTGCGTGAGGGCCACACGCTGGTGGTGCCGAAAATTGAAGTGGACAACCTCTTTGACCTGCCGGATGATTACCTGGGCGAAATGCTGGTATTTGCAAAACCCATTGCCAAAGCCATTGAAAAATCTTTTGCCTGCAACCGCTGCGGCATCGAAGTTATCGGGCTGGAAGTGCCACATGCACACATGCATTTAATACCCATCAATTCGGCTAACGACCTGAATTTTACAAGGGAAAAACTGAAGCTCTCACCGGAAGAAATGAAAAAAATCCAGGAAAAGATTGTTGCCAGCCTGTGATTACAGTTTTTCATTTATGTTCGGTTTTGGGGTTTTACTTTTTTCTCCGGCATATTTCAAAGCAGCAAAATAGCTGGAGGATAAATCTTATTTTCACATTTCCGGATAACTTCGGCATAGGCTGATAAACCGGGTTTCGGGTTTATTAAAAAATTATATTGTATGAAAAAAACATCCGTCTTCATTTTCTGTGTTGTCTTTATCCTGTTTGCACAGGCAAATGCAAAATCACAGGTACTGAAAATCGGCGTATTCGATATTGAACTGATGGTGCAGGCTATGCCGGCTTATCGGGTGGTGGACAGCCTTGTGGTTATTTACAACCGGGATTCGCTGGGCGCCCTGCGGGAATATTATGAACTGGAATATAACCGGCTCGACAGCACTTACAAAGCCGACTCGGCAATGGCAGCCACCGGGCAAAAATCAAAAGCGGTTTTTGATATGTTGACTGCCGACCGTCAGAAAGCCATGCTGAATATTGTTTACTGGCAGCAGATTGCCCAGGACAGGTCTGACACCAAAAGAGCCCAGCTTTCTGAAAAATTATTCAAGCAGGTTTCGGATGCATATAAAAAAGTGCTGGCAAGAAAAAAATATACACTGGTGCTGAAACCGAACACTTACGAGGCCGGTTTCCGCATTGATAATATTTTTATTGCCGTAGCAAGAGAATTAAAGCTTACTGAGTTGCCGCAGGAACTGATTTTCCTTGGCGACGATCCCGACCCGGTAAAACAACCGGCAACAACAAAACCGCCGGCAACCAAACCGAAGAACTGACGGATGTTTTATTGATGCATACTCCAGAATAAAAATAAATACGGCATTACTTTAATTGGGTATGAAGCGATAAAGAAAACACGAAAAAGATTCTTACAACTTATCTCAAAAGTAATTTTAACACAGAGATTTTGAGAAACTGAGTTACACAGAGATGTCGACCCAGAGGTAAATTCTCTGTGCTGCTCTTTACCGCTGTGCCACTGTGTTGTGATCATTGACTTTTGAAATGGGTTCTAATATTATCAATCTCACGTCAGCAGAAATCTCGCCGTATAATTATTGGCAAAAATTTGCTGGGGGTCATATTTTTTCTGAATAGATTTCCAGGTATCCAGTTTTGGAAAGTGCTGCTTTATCTTTTCAGGATGCGCCGCAAGTCTTGTATTCTTTTTACCCCAGTGCGGAAAG
>CAZDUO010000143.1:0-3242 GCA_964508655.1 uncultured Chitinophaga sp.
GTGCATGGCCATTGTTCTTGCCCGAACTCTTTCCAGTGCTAATTGTATCTGAGCTTCTCTTGCCTGCGATTCGGCTTTCGCCACATCAGTATATCTTTTATAAGAAAGTTCAAACACATTTTTAAACCGTTTGAGGATTGCTGACTGTTCCTCAGTAATGGCATTAAAAGTTGAAATGCCCAGTGCGCCGGCGCCAACCGAATAAAAATAAAAGCATACTGATTTAGCCCTGCTCAGTTTTACATCCGGTTTCTGACCGAGCTTCTTCTTCCGGAAAACACGGAATGCATTCAGCTCGTGTCCTGTAATCTCTATATGAAAAAATGCGTCTTTTGATTTTTTCATTTCACTGACTATCCCCCTTACAATGGGATGGCTGTTATAAGGAACAGGAGTGACTCCCCTGAAACCAAAATCCGAATATTCATAGTCAAAGTAAAATTCTTCTGCATCGTTGTTGATGGCTATCTGTGCATTGCGGATATTGGTGAAACCGAGCGCCTGGAGTTCCTTGTACATGGCTTTGCAAACGACAATCAGTTCTTCCGATTTATGCATACTCATTGCCGCTGCCCGCATCCGCTCCAGCGACGTTTCAATTTTTGCTTCTCTTGCCTGCGCCTCGGCCTTTTGCAGATCAAGAAAACGTTTATAAGCAAGATCGAATGCCGCACCCATTTTTAAAAGGATGGATTCTATTTCTGCCTGTGGCTCATTGGTGAAATCGGTGATCAATATGCCGTTGGCAAGTTTCACTGCCCGATGCCATCCATGTTTTATTTTATTGACCTTAAGAAGTTTTATTATTTCATCAGCCGTTTTTTTATCGTACTGGCTGAGCCATTTCAGTGCCCTTTTGAGATCATTGGAATACTGTTCGGCGGCAATGATCTTCTTCTTTGAATACCATATTTTTTTTACCCATAGTTGCGGATCAATTTTGTTTATATCAAAAAGAATATCCCAACCATAACGTCCCGTAGTTTTGATGTCCGTAATATCCCAAAGCCTTATTTGCCCATCAGACTGTTTTAAACAAATGGTTGCCCCCATGATGCCTTTCAGCTTCAGCCCGAATAATTCATTGCGCAGCGTACGCACCACTTCATGTATATCTTTCGATTCATGCATAGCAAGAGCTTTTGCCCTTACTCTTTCTATAGCGGCTTCTATTTCCAGTTCCCGGTTTTTTTGTTCCAGTTCAACGCTGCGCTGCTTTAAAGCATACTTGAGTTGCAGTACTTCTGCCTGCAGTTTTTTAGCTTGTTTCATTTATTAGCAGTTAAGAAATGAGTTCCCGGTGCAGATTCTGTCTTCCTGCATTTATTGCAATGGAGGACTTTTATTAATTATTGCAAATTCATCTACGTTATAAGCCTTTATCAATGCCGGCTATCAGTGCGTATATAATTGCTGTACGGTCTCCAGTTTCAATACTTCAACGGTTTTTTTGTAATATTCCATGGCTCTTTGCTGCGAGCTGCCAATACATACCACACCCAGTTTGCCGTATTGCGATAAAGCGCCGATAAGGTGAAACATCACCCCTTCCTGCAGGGTGCCATCGTAGTGCAGGTCGTGCAGCATGGCAATGTCAACCAGGTCGGGTGGCGTAAGCCCGTGAAATTGTTCGTTGCGCAGGTTATCGGAGCAGAAATAATGCCTCACCTGCCCGTTGGCGGTGTAGTACAGTCCATCCTTCTCGTTGTAATTACCATCGGTAAGAAACTGGAGTGTTATATAAGGATGCGTGGTACCGCCCTTGCGCAGGTTGATTTCAATCGGGTAATGAATCCAACCCTTTTTTTCTTTTACAGAAATAAAATCAATGGCGAACCGCCCCAGCACCCCTTTATGTTGGAGAACTTCAGCTACCTGCCGCCCGATTTTACCAATTTCAACTGCATATTCTTTCGAGGCGGGAAAATGTGCGCCAAGGTACACCTGCCCGCTTTCGCCGCCCAGTTCCTGGTCGTGGGTGGAAACCACCTCACACACACCCGATGGCATAATGCGGCACTGCACCGAAGGCGACCGTTTGATTTTTCCCTGCACAAATTCTTCTGCTATGCCGCCCATCTGTTTCATCTTTTGCAGAAACATTTCAAAGCTGAGTTCGCCAGAAACCATCTTCAATCTTTCACGCAATTTCTTTTTAATACCGGCGCTGCTGTTTTCGTGTTCACGGTAAGTATAAATGGCATTGCCATCGCCGGAAAAGCCATCATTTATTTTAACAACCGCTTTTTTTAAGGCGGGGTTTTGTTTTTTCATTTCTGCCAGCGCTTTCACCATATCCTGTTCCGAATACAAGTCTTCAAATCCGGCGGGTACATGAAGATTGCATTCGCGGAAAATTTTCCTGCCATTGCTTTTATTGCCGAGTTCAAGCAAGCCGGGATCGCAGCCGAATACAGGTACCTGGAGCTGCGCTGAGAGGGTTCTTTCCAGCCCAGTCACATTGAAACAGGCCATGTGTGCTTCATGATCGGGCAGTATGGTTTCCCTGATGCGCTGTACCAGGCGGGGCCGTTCCAGTATTTTTTGCGTAAGCGGTTTGGAAGATGAATCGTAACAACTCAATAAGGTAAGCCGGCGCATGGCGTGATAACCCGTGATGCCCGGCAGCAAATGAAGATAATAGTCAATAATAACAGGGTCTATCGGTTCGCTGGTAACATAAATTACATTGGTGCGGGGATTGCGCAGCAGCAGCAGCATGCAGAGCAACCTTTCCTCGTAATGATTGATGCCGCTGATCTTGGAAAGAATCTCCTGGTCCATGGTAAGCGAAGGCACCACCAGCACTGTGCAGGGAGCCAGCCTGTCGGAAAACACAATATCAAAATGACGGCGCAGTCGTTCCTGCAGTTTTTTGAAGACCCGCTTTTCTTCCTTCGAACCCGGAGGCGGAAAATCAGGCAACCCGTTGCCGCTAACAGTACTCTTAATTTTCCTGGCTGCAGTTGCTGGCATAGTGAAAAAATAGTTTCAGTTTAAAGTCTTCGTGGTGCAGGTTTTTGCAGCAGTCAATAATTGTTGCTCATACGTTGGGCCCTTTCCACTTCCCACACAGGCTGCCATTACTAAAAGCCATACCTCACTTCAGGCTTCCTGCCCGGTCCACACTGCGCCGCCAATACTGCTGCGCCTGGCGCCGGTTATGGAAGATAAAAAATTATATTCTTCCCGCCAGCGAAGAATTCCCATAAAAGCCACGCATGTCGCTTTTTCCGTCTCGG
>CAZDUO010000144.1:0-2884 GCA_964508655.1 uncultured Chitinophaga sp.
GAAGATTACACAGCGACCCGGTTTATGGAAAACGCCCTGAAGTTTTTGAACGAAGGCGTGCCAGACAACTGGACCGGCGCCGAAGAAATGATAAGCAAGTAAAATTATGCCGGTAAAGTGATTATAAATTCGGCACCTTCACCTTCTTTTGTCTCTACCCTCAATTCGCCCCCATGCCCTTTTGTGATGATATCGTACGATAAGGAAAGCCCCAGCCCTGTGCCCTCGCCGGTAGGTTTGGTAGTAAAGAAAGGCTGGAAAATTTTATCCATTACTTTTTTAGGAATACCATTGCCATTATCCCTTACCCTGATTTCAACCTTATTGCCCGATTGCAGTGTACTTACTGTCACTACCGGCTCATAACCCGCTTGCTGCTGACTCTTCCTTACGGTTACAGCATAAAATGCATTATTGATTAAATTCAGAATTACCCGGCCAATATCCTGGGGTATGATATCTATTTTACCGATAGCGTTGTCAAAATCGGTTTTAAACTTTGCATTAAAGGATTTGTCCTTCGCTCTTAACCCGTGATAGGCCAGCCGCAGGTATTCATCAGCCAGTGCATTGATGTCGGTGGGTTCTTTTTTCCCTGAGCTTGTTCTCGAATGCTGCAGCATGCTTTTCACAATACCATCTGCCCGCTTGCCATGAAACATTATTTTCTCCTCATTGCTTTCAATGTCTTTTGCAATGGATTTCACCGCATCAAAATTTCCTTTTTCCATGCTCTCTTTCATCTCGCCGATCAATTCTTTATTTACTTCCGAAAAATTATTTACAAAATTCAACGGGTTCTGAATTTCGTGTGCAATGCCGGCAGTCAACTCGCCCAGCGAAGCCATTTTTTCTGATTGTATCAGCTGGTTTTGTGTGGCGGTTAATCGGTTTAATGCCGATTGCAGTTCATTTTTCTGCTTCGATAAAAGTATATTGGCTTTTTTCCGCTGCCGGCTGTTTCGCCATAACATTACAGCGATAATTAAAAAAATAGAAAGCCCGGCCAGCAAAGCATACATTCTCCATTTGTCGCGGAGTTCTTTTTGTGCAGCTTCAATCTGCTGCTGGCGCTGTTGTTCATCAAAATCTATGTTTTGAAACTGCTGCGCCTGTTTCGCATTAAAAAGGCTGTCATTTATTTTTATGATCAGCGACTGGTATTTTACAACGCTGTCGTTGTTGCCGGTGATACGGTAATAGCGGTTTAAAGCGGTGTACACTCTTAACAGCAGGTCGGGTGCATCCAGGTTTTGCGCTGCAGAAAATGCATCTTTCAGATGCTGAAAAGCCGAATCGCTTTTTGCGGATTCGGTGTAATAATCTGCCTGCGAAAGATGGCTGGCCACCACACCCCTGAAATATCCCTGCTCAGTGCTTACCACCAGCGATTTCCTGAAATACTCATTGGCCAGCGTCTTATTTCCCAATGCCGCATAGGTACGGCCCATATTTAAAAGTGCACTACCCAGGTACCGTATATACCCGGACTGTATCATCTGCTCATAAGCCCGTTGTATACAGATAAGTGCTGAATCGGTTTTTTTCAAATTCAGGTAAACCCGGTTCATTGTCAGGTTGGCGATACCCTGCATGGCAATATTTCCCGACTGCTCTGCATATTGCAGGGCCAGCAGGTGATAGTGCCATGATTTTTCATAATTATTGGAGTTGGCATACAGAATTCCGAATATCTGGTAGGTGAATGCAATTTGCATGAGCCGCTGTAAATGTGGCGCTGCCGTGCGGTCGTTTTCACCATCATCAACGGGAAATTTTCCCACTAAAACCACTTTCTCACTGGCAGGGTCTTCCAGGATTGCCAATGCTGACAAAACGGTTTGCAACGAACGGGGATAATTGCCTTTGTTCAGGTAGGCATAGCCCATCTCACGCAAGGCGGCGCCTTCATCCAGCTTCAGGCGCAGTTGCCGTGCAAGCGGCAATGATTTTTCCGCATAATAATAAGCGCTGTCGGGATTTATTTCTGCAAATACCCTGGCAATATTCAACATGCGGATCAGCCTGATAGTATCATTTTGTTCCCGGTGTAGTTCCCGCAGCAGGCTGTCAATATTCAACTGGGCTGCTGCGCAGGTTGTAATTATCAAGCCGGAAATAAAGGTGTACAATCGTTTTATCATTCCCCGTTTCAATTAACCGGTAATTTAATTATAAATTCTGTTCCTTCACCTTCTTTGGTTATCACATTAATTTCCCCACCATGCCCCTTTGTGACAATATCATAGCTCAAACTCAGACCCAACCCCGTTCCCTGGCCGGTAGGCTTGGTAGTAAAGAAGGGCTGAAATATTTTATCCAGTATTTTTTGCGGGATGCCATTCCCATTGTCTTTAACGCTGACCTCTATCCAGCCATCTTTTCTTTTTGTACTCACAATTACAGTTGGTTCAAATCCTTCGATGCCCAGTTTCTTTTTTTCTGTCACCGCATAAAATGCATTATTGATTAAATTCAGAATCACCCGGCCGATTTCCTGCGGCACCACGCTGATTTTTTCAATGCTGGTATCAAGATTGGTTTCAAATTTTGCATTGAAGCTCTTGTCTTTGGCACGCAGGCCATGATAAGCCAGCCGCAGGTATTCATCTGCCAGTACATTTATGTCCACCAGTTCTTTCACCCCGCTGCTGCTGCGGCTGTGCTGCAGCATGCCTTTTACAATGCCGTCGGCCCGCTTGCCATGAAACAGAATTTTTTCCAGGTTTTGTTTTACATCTTCTGCAATGGCAATTGCATCCTCTTTATTTCCTTTTTCAAATTCAGTTTTCATTTCCTCAATCAGTTCATTGCTTACTTCAGAAAAGTTGTTGACGAAGTTCAGGGGGTTCTGAATTTCATGTGCAATGCCGGCGGTAAGTTC
>CAZDUO010000145.1:0-2697 GCA_964508655.1 uncultured Chitinophaga sp.
TGTATAAGAGACAGACCCCTGATGGCCGCCCCACCATTGCCCACTACATCAAAAAAATTTTGCTGGTAAGCGATAACGATGCTTTTAACCGGTTGTATGAATTCCTTGGGCAGGAATACATTAACAGCACGCTGCACAATATGGGTTATAAAGAAGCGCAGGTTATTCACCGGCTCGATATCAGCCTTACCGAAGATGAAAACCGGCACAGCAATCCCGTGCGGTTTTTCGACAGCAGCGGGAAAGTGATTTTTGAAAAACCCCTTGAAAAAAGCGGGCTGGCTTATGCAAACCGGAATACGAAAATGGGCAAAGGCTATTACCGCGGCGGCGTACTGGTAAATGAGCCTTTTGATTTTTCCAAAAAAAACCGCCTGTCGCTGCGAAGCCTGCACAGTATTGTCCGCAGCATCTTGTTTCCCGAATCGGTTCCGGTAAAACAAAAATTCAACCTGTCAAAAGATGACTATGATTTTCTGCGCCGCTACATGTCCATGATGCCGCAGGAATCTGACTATCCTTATTACGACAGGGAAAATTATTGGGACACTTATGTAAAATTCCTGTTTTACGGTTCAGAAAAGAATATGGCAAAAGACGGTATCCGGGTTTTCAACAAAGTGGGTGATGCGTATGGCTTTTTAATAGATGCCGCCTATATTAACGATTTTAAAAACGGGGTGGAGTTTATGCTCAGCGCTGTCATTCATTGCAACAGCGACGGTATTTTCAACGACGATAAATACGACTATGATGAGGTGGGGTTCCCTTTTCTGAAAAATCTCGGGCAGGCAATTTATCAACATGAAATAAACAGGGTAAGGAAACATAAACCCGATTTAAGTCAATTCAGATTTGATTACTGATTATTGATTAATGACAGCCATTTGAGTTATTGAATGCAGCCAAATAATCAATAATTTTTTCAAAACACCCGTTAGCCGGATTAATAAGTATTTTTGGTGTTTTAAAAATCTTACTCACATGCAAGCAATCGTAGAACCTGTACAGCTTTCTTCTTTACTGGATCGTTTTGCCGAGCCCGAAACACTGAAAATGGCCAAGCTGGGCCGTGAGTTGAGAGCCAAAGGTGTGGATGTAATTGACCTCAGCCTTGGCGAACCCGACTTTGACACACCGCAGCACATAAAAGAAGCAGCAAAAAAAGCCATTGACGACAACTGGAGTCATTACCCTCCGGTGGCCGGTTATGCTGATTTGCGTGAAGCCATCTGCCAGAAATTTAAAAGAGATAATAATCTTGATTACAAACCGGAAAACATTGTTGTTTCCACCGGTGCCAAGCAAAGCCTGGCAAATGCAATACTTGCTTTGGTGGAAACGGGAGATGAGGTGATAATACCTGCACCGTTCTGGGTTACTTACTCGGAGCTGGTAAAAATTGCCGGCGCTGTACCTGTAATAGTACCAACGGCAATGGAGAAGAAATTTAAGATAACTGCGCAGCAACTGGAAGAAAACATTACTGATCATACAAAACTGTTCCTGTTTTCATCGCCCTGCAACCCGAGCGGATCGGTGTATTCAAAAGATGAACTGGCTGCGCTGGCTAAGGTGTTTGAGAAACACCCGGACATATTTATCATCTCCGATGAAATTTATGAGTACATTAATTTCGTTGGCGCTCACGAAAGCATTGCACAGTTTGACAGCATTAAAGACAGGGTGATTATTGTCAACGGACTGAGCAAAGGCTTTGCCATGACGGGATACCGGCTGGGATATATTGCAGCATCGGCGCCTTTGGCAAAGGCTTGTGAAAAAATACAGGGCCAATTTACCAGCGGTGCCAACTCCATTACACAGCGGGCTGCCATCACGGCACTTACTACGGATTTGCGTCCCACCTGGGAAATGAAAGAAGAATTTGCCCGCCGCCGCCAACGCATTCTTGAACTGCTGAAAGAGATTCCCGGCACACACGGCGCCGTGCCCGATGGAGCCTTTTACATTTTCCCCGTGGTGAAAGAATTATTTGGTAAAACGGATGGAGATGCAGTGATAAATGATGCGGATGACCTGTGTATGTACCTGCTCAATAAAGCTCACGTTTCTACCGTCACCGGCAGAGCCTTTGGTTCGCCGGAGTGCATCCGCATTTCCTTTGCCAACAGCATGCAGAAAATTGAAGAGGCGATGAGGAGAATTAAGGAAGCTTTAGAAAGATTGAAATAGCATTTTAGATTGTTTGATGGTTAAATTGCTTTATAGGTACATAAATCATCAAACAACGCCTCAGTGAGTCACTTTCACAGCGGAGTGGCTTTTATTTTGCAGGATGAACGATTTGATAACCTGGTTCTCCTCACTGTCTTTTATCCGTTTCAGGATTCCCGCTTCGTGGTTGATGATGGTTGTGTCCTTGTCAAAAGGCAGCCGCTCATACATTTTACCACCGGTAAAGTGGCAGGGTGAACATCTTTTTTCCAGTATGGGCTGCACCTGTGCAGTAAAGCTGATGCTATCGCTCATAGGGGCAGCGGGTTTCTTTTCTGTTTTCAATTCAGCAGAAGCTATTGGTTTTTTAATGCTGCAGGTTTTCAAACCAATAAATAAAAAAAGACTATAAAACAGGAGCAGCTTCATGAGCGCCGGTTTGTACCCATTAAAGTTACTGTGTAAAACAGCCAATCCGGCTGCCGTTCAGCATAATTATTATTTCTTAAATTAGGTTTC
>CAZDUO010000146.1:0-2605 GCA_964508655.1 uncultured Chitinophaga sp.
TTATGAAATGTATTTCAGCAAATTCCTGATTGAAGCAAAACAGGAACTGAAAAAGCAGGCCATTGAAGAAAAGAAAACATCCATTGAAAAGGCAGAGGAGGAAAAGAAAGAAATAAAACCGGTTTACAGTTATCTCAGCAGGAGTAATGACGACCGCGGAAATGAAGAGTTGAGTGTATATGCCACCCTGCTGCTCCCGTTCAGACCATCCGATACCTCCGTTGTTGATAATTTTATCAATCTGTTGCTTGCTTCCGGCGATAAGCGGCTGAAGTATAATACCCTTTACCTGCTGCTGCGCAATAAAAAACCGGTATCGGACAGCCTGCTCTTTTATTTTGCCGGGCTTGATGATTACCGGTATGAACTGTACCGCGATTTGTGCAGGCTGAAACTAGAGGAAAAATTTCCCGTGGCGTTTAACAATCACCGCGACCTTGCAAAGAGCAAACTGCTTCATTCATCTTACTACCTGAAACCCGACTCTGTTGTATTCCTCGACAGCCTGCCGGCGGATTATCAAGGTAAAACAGGTTGGGTGTATTTTTTCCGTTATAAACAAAAAAAGGACGACAACTACTGGAAACTGGCCAGTGTTGGGTTGATACCAAAAGACCCCGATCAATTTATTTTTGATGATGAATACGAAGCAGACGATGCTTACTCCGTGTTACCGGGCTGGCATGTATCTTATACCACCCGCACAGGCGGGTTTACTGAATTCACTGATTTAAAAATAAAAGAGGATGAGCCGCTGGCTGACCAGTTGAACAGGCAGCTGAAAAAACTTCTTTACTCCAAACGGAAAAGCGCTAAAATGTTTTATGCTGACCGTCCTGATGCGGAGGAGCGGCATCTTGACTGAGCGGTTATTTATTCACCACTTTTATGGCGAGCTTTTTCGGCGGCTTCGGATAATAAGCAAGGCAAACGGAACAATTGGTAGCTGGCGATGGGTCAAGGCTGAAATAAAATTCATCTCCTTCATTTATCGTTGACGGGAAAGTGCACACGCTGCCAAGGGCAAAAACATTGTTATGGGTTTTGCCCGTCACCTCATCCTTCCACTCTTTCACCACCAGCGATGTGTCCAGGTTCCCTTCCAGCAGTTTGATGGTATAATTCATACAAATACCTTTTACTTCAAGCCGGCCCTTGTATAGGTTGTTTTGTTTTCCGCCGCCGCAATTGCGTGAAGAAATAACAAGCAGTGCAATGAAGGGGATGCAGAAAAGTATTTTCATGACTAAAAAATTAAAAGCGGAGATGGCGTACGGTCATGCCGTTGTTGATAAGCTGTTTCAGCGATTCGATGCCGATTTTCAGGTGTGTTTCCACATATTTTGCCGTCACCCGCCTGTCACTGGCTTCAGTTTTCACCCCTTCGGGTATCATGGGCTGGTCGCTTACCAGCAGCAGTGCGCCGGTGGGGATTTTATTGTAAAAACCAACGGTGAAGATGGTGGCGGTTTCCATATCTATGGCATAGGCCCGTATGTCCTGCAGGTATTGCTTGAATTTTTCATCATGCTCCCACACACGGCGGTTGGTGGTGTACACGGTGCCTGTCCAGTAGTCAACACCAAAATCGCGGATGGTGGTGCTCACGGCTTTCTGCAATGCAAATGCCGGCAGCGCAGGCACTTCACCAGGAAAATAATCGTGGCTGGTTCCTTCGCCGCGGATAGCGGCTATGGGTAAAATAAGATCGCCAAGCTTGTTTCTTTTTTTCAGCCCGCCGCATTTGCCGAGAAATAAAACCGCCTTGGGTTCAATGGCGGCAAGAAGGTCCATCACTGTAGCAGCCGTGGGGCTGCCCATGCCGAAATTGATGATAGAAATATCGCCTTTGGTGGCGCACTGCATAGGCTTGCCTTTGCCCACCACCCGCACTTTGTTCCAGCGGGCAAAAAAGTTTACATAGTTGCTGAAGTTGGTGAGCAAAATGTATTTACCAAATTTTTCCAGTTTTTCGCCGGTGTAGCGGGGCAGCCAGTTCTGAACGATTTCTTCCTTGGTCTTCATCCTGCTAATTTAATCAATTACATTTGACCGGTGATAAAAGTGAATTATCCCGAACCGGTATTTCGTTTCCGGAAGGAAGATGACAGGGAATTCATCTTCGATTTTATCCGCCGGCAATGGCTGCTGCTGAACGAAGAAGAATGGGTGCGGCAGAATTTCATCCAGTTCCTGGTGCAGGAAATGAAATACCCGGCGGAGCTGATTGCAGTGGAAAAAGAAATACCATTGGGCGAATTAAAAAAGCGGTTTGATATTCTCGTGTACGACCGCCGGCATCAGCCGTGGATGCTTATTGAGTGCAAAGCCCCGGACATAAAGCTGGATGAAAAAGTTTTTCAGCAGTTGCTCCGCTATCATATTTCTGTGCCGGCCCCGTTTCTGGTTATTACCAACGGGCATTTTACTTACGGCTGGGAAAAAGCGGGAGGGGAGCTGAAAGAGCTGGACAGGATGCCGGCGTGGAGGTGAGACTAATGTTATAATTCTTCGGAATGAAAAATTCCTGGAAACATGTAGGGCTACCCTGTTACCGGCACCGAATTATGAAACTGAACAATCACCCACTGGCCATTTCTTTTTT
>CAZDUO010000147.1:0-2395 GCA_964508655.1 uncultured Chitinophaga sp.
ATAATTACCTGAACAAAAACACCCGGCCGCACCTGCGGGTGAATATGGACTATGACATCAGCAAAAACCAGGGCCTGAATTTTGTCGCTCAGTATAACCAGAATGACTTCAACAACCGAAACACAACTGAATACACCAACATCAACCGCTTTGAAGAAATATATAAACTGAGCGAAAGAACCATCCACAGCGAAGGGAACAACCACAATCCGAATTTTAATCTTACTTATACCCGCAAAGGCAAACAGGCCGGCGAGCAACTTAAAATAATCACCGGCGCTAACTTTTCTGTCAATCAAAGCGACCGGGTGTTTTACCAGCAGTTTTTCAATCCCGATCACAGCCCGAACGGAGTTGACTCCACGCAGCAGCAAGTGACGGATAATAAAAGCAATGGCTTTAATATCCGGGTGAGTTACGACAAACAGCTTGTAGCTAAAAAAACTTTTATATCGGTGGGCGGAGCATACAACCGCAGCAACAGCAACATCAATGTGGATGCAGCGTACATCAGGAAACCCGAAGTCGTGTGGATGCCGATGGATTTGCTGAGCAATCATTTCAAATTTCACCAGGGCGTAAGCAACCTGCGTGCATCAGTAAAACAAATGCTGGGCGAAAATTTCAGCATCACTGCGGGAGTGGCGGCTGAAGCAACCCGCATCAATTTTGAACTGCTGAAAGAAGGCCGCGAAGCGGTAAACAGCTACTGGAATTTTATGCCTTTCGGCAACATCAATAAAAACTGGAACGACAAACTGAGCCTGACTTTTTCTTACCGGCGCACCATCCGCCGGCCGGGTATCAATGAGCTGAACCCGACGATTGATTTTTCTGACCCCTACAATATCCGTTTTGGTAATTACCAGCTCAGCCCTTCACGGGCTCATAACTTCGACCTGGTGCTGGGCAAAACAAAGTCAAAATATTTTACCAATCTTGGATTCGGGTATAATAAAGTAGAAGATATTTTCAGCACCATACGCACCCTGCTGGGCGACGGTAAGACACAGGTGACATGGGAAAACATCAGCCACCGGAAAGAATTTGAAGTAAGCACATGGAATGGCTACACGGTAAGTAAAAAATTGAGGGTAAACTGGAGCGCCAGCTACACATACAACGTGTACAGCGATTATGACAAGCAGGTAAGAAAATACCGCGATGGCGGTTCGTTTACCACCACGCTGAACGGAAACTATTCCATTAAAGACACCTGGAATTTCACCGGCAATTTTACCACGAACCGTTTTGCCAACCCGCAGGGCTCAGTAAACTGGAACCTGAGCATGAATGTGGGAGTGCAAAAGAAGTTTTTTGAAAAACGGTTTATTGTTACTTTGAATTTCATTGACCCCTTCCGCAACCAGCAGGTGAACAGTTATACCTATGGTAAAAATTTTGAGTTGCGTTCCTTCAGCACTACTGAAACAAAAAACTTCCGGCTGACGCTGGCTTATAATTTTTCCCGTGCGGCAAAGAAAAAAAATTAAAAAAAAGAGAAAAGCTCCGATTGGCACCGGAGCTTTTACAATTCACTCAGTAATCAACAGCTTGCCGCTTCGCCGTATCGCCTCGCCTTTTAGATTTTTATAAACAAGCCGGTAAAAATAAATTCCGGTTGAAACAGCAGGCACAGGAATATTGTTTCTGTAATTCCTTGTTTTCAGCACTACTTGTCCCTGCTGATTCAAAATCACCAATTCGTTTTCCACCGTCTGTATTCCCGGTATAATCCACGGCTGGCTTCTCCTGGCTGTATTGGGTATTTTCAGAATATGATTTTCTTTATCTGATTCTTTTTCACCGGAAACCTTCACATTGGGATTGCCCTTGTCATCATCAATAATCATTATCCGGCTGAAAGCGTTACCCTGTATAACCACATTGACAGGATTGGAGAAATTGACCCTGAATCGTTCATTGGGTTCTCTCAACATATCGCCCATAATGCCAACCTGCACAATACCCATATTGGCCCCCTGCGGAATTATCAGTACGCCGTTTGTGGCAGCATAATCCAGGCCGGCAGTAGCATCTTCATCTGCTGTGGCATAGTTTACCTGCAATTGTGTGGGTGCCGGCACACTTACTCTTACTTCCACATTCAGCATGCTTATTCCTGCATCGCCTTCTTTCGCCGGGTAGGTTCTGAAAATAAGTGTGGGCAAATTCGCAAGGCAGTTCTCATCTACATAGCCATTGCAGTTGTCATCAATATTATTGTTGCATAGCTCGGCAGCACCGGGGTTGATGGCCGGGTTATTGTCATCACAGTCGCCCTGTGCCACGGTAAATCCATCGCCATCATTATCACCCACAGGACAACCTTCATCGATCTGCCCGTCGCAGTCATCATCCACTCCATTGCACACTTCAGCAGCATTGGGATTAA
>CAZDUO010000148.1:0-2319 GCA_964508655.1 uncultured Chitinophaga sp.
CGCAAAAAATACAAACAGCAGCATCACTGCCGACATAAAGATGGCATTGTATTTTGCCGTGAGCATTACACTTTGCTCTGCACGGCCGGGTTGCCGGGCGCCGAGGTTTTGACCTACCAGCGTGGCAGCCGCATTGCTAAGTCCCCATGCAGGTAAAATAAAAAACACCAGGTTGCGGATGGCAATCTGGTAGCCTGCCGATGCATGTTCGCCGCCGGTTTTTGCCACCAGTTGCGATAAAACAATCCAGCTGCCCGAAGCGATGATAAACTGGAAGGTGGCAGGCCATGCAATATTTACCAGCGATTTCATCAAAGGAACATCAATAATGAAATGCTCTTTGCCGAGGCTGATGGAGCTGTTTTTGTTCCAGAATAAATGATAACATTGGTACAACACACCGCAGCCCCTGCCAATGGTGGTGGCAATGGCAGCGCCTTTCAAGCCCAGTTCGGGCAGCGGGCCCCAGCCTTTGATTAAGGCAGGGCACAGGAAAATATTAATCAGGCTTGCCAGCCATAAGCTGCGCATGGCGATGGCTGCATTACCGGCGCCGCGGAAAATTCCATTGATGAGAAAAATAAGAATGATGACCACGCTGCCACCCAGCATGATGCGGGTAAACACGGCGCCTTCTTTCACCACTTCTTCCGTTGCGCCCATGATGCGCAGTATATCCGGAGCAAATATGACACCGAAAGCGCTGACGACCACCGTTGCAATCAATGCCATAATCAAGGCCTGCATACCGGCATGACCTGCCGCTTCGGGATTTTTTTCACCAATGCGTCTTGCTACCATGGCGGTGGCTGCAGTGCTCAGGCCGATAGCCAGCGAGTACACAATTGTGATGACTGATTCCGTAAGACCCACTGTTTGAGTGGCGCCGGAACCAAGGCTGCTTACAAAGAAAATATCCACCACGGCAAACACACTTTCAAGGCTCAGCTCAAGAATCATGGGAATAGCCAGCAGCACGATAGCCACGCGGATGCTGCCCTGCGTATAGTCGTGTTCAATACCTCTGATGGATTGCCCGATAAGGGTGAGGAATTGGGAAAATTTGTTTTTATGAAGAGTATGATGCTGCATGATTGAAAATCCGGTTGAATGAATAAAAAATAAAAGGAAGAGCAACACGTGTTGCTTATTGAAACAAGAACGGGTTAAGTCAGGTTCTTCCCGGCAAAGGCCGGGGTTAAAACCGGGAGGCGAACCTTAGCAGATTTTCATATTCGTTGGTTGAAAGAAGGGCAAAAATAGGAGAATGTTTTTAACCGGCAAGACGCAGCGCCGATAAATATTGATGAATGAACTTTTCTTTTTGCCTGCGGCGGTATTGCATGATAAAGCGGGGATGGGGCAGGGGAATGATTTTTTCAAACCAGCCGTGTTGTTCATTCAGGCCGGCCAGGAATCTGAAATTCTTTTCGCCACCCACGCAGATGCAGTAGTCCGTCAGAAAGCCGGATGAAAGCTGTTTACTGATGCTGTCAATTATAAAAGGAGTAACGGCAGCCAACAGCTTTTTATCATCATAGTAGTTGATGTTTTTACCATCTTTAATAAAACCCAGTGGTGAAACGGCGCCGATAAACCAGTGGCGGTAAAATTCTTTAACGCCGCCGTAGCGTTCAATCACTTCATAAATAAATTCGGCCGAAAGCTCAGAATGATTTTTAAAAGGATAATGAATACCGCAAAATTCTTTCAGTTGCCGCGGGCCGGTAAAGTTGATGCCCGTGGTGCCGGCGCCAAAGCGGCCGGGGTTGATGCCCAGCATGAGGCGGCGGGGTTGATTATCCTTGTAAAATTTTTTGAAGAACTGTGTTACCACTTCCATCACCTGCGGGTCTTTTTGGGGAAATAAAACTTCAATGCCCTTAGGAAGATTTTGAGGCGGGCGGAGGCATTGGTAGAAACGGATGAGTTTATCGGCGAGTGCAGCAGGCATGGTAATTTCAAAAATAAAAAACTCCGGTTTATAACCGGAGTTTCACCGCTCCCCCTGCCCCGATTTGAATCGGGGCGCCCCTTTGCTTAAGTGTCATGGCCATTGCAGTATTTATTTAGGGAGATATAAAATAATTTGAACTCAATTTCTCACACAGATTTTTTTTAAGGGAATGGAAATAAAAAAGCCCCGCAAATCAGCGATTTGTAAGGCTTAAAATCTGTTCATTGCTCCCCCTGCTGGACTTGAACCAGCGACCCTCTGATTAACAGTCAGATGCTCTAACCAACTGAGCTAAGGAGGAAACTCGTCCGCCGTGGCGGATGGGCGGCAAATATAGAAAAAAAATCGCCTTGCTAATTTAG
>CAZDUO010000149.1:0-2089 GCA_964508655.1 uncultured Chitinophaga sp.
AAATATTTTCTCATAACAAAACCCTCATGCCGGTTTTAGGTGAAGAAGATGGTGAACAGAAGTTACGAAAAGAACGGCAATCGGATAATCGAAAATAAAATGCCTGTTATCCTGTTCTTATTGGGATTGGGTGAGGGGCGCCTTTTTTTGGTGAGGTGTTGTAAAAGCCAGGTGTCTGTATTGTAAATAATAATTTACCTTTAGGAAGAAACCTTCCATCCCTATCTACAACTGCCATCCGCAGCCTCATACATGTTTCTTTTGCTTACTTTAAAATTACTATGTTATGAGAAGCAAAACCAGGTTGATTGCATTTTCCTTTGTGTTTATTCTGTTGAACAGGTATTGCCCGGCGCAAACCTGCCCCGCCACCCTGGGCCAGCATTACAGGCTGGTAATAAGCGATGCCAAACCCAGCGGCAAAATAACCTATACCGAAAAAGACGGAGTGAAGATTGGTTCTATGGCCTGCCATTATGAAGCAGACCCTACCTGGATGAAATCCGGGGTACAGCTTAACTGGGTGGAACAAGCGCCTCAGCTCACCGGAAGAGCCATATTGGAAATGACCTGTTATCCTTTCACCTCGCCAGCCACTTTCAGCAGCGCCACCAAACAGGTCAAGGCATCCATTATTGGCTGGGCAAATGAAGACCATAGAAAGGAACTTGCAATGATTGCGATGAATCTGATTAAAGAAACAGAGCCCATAGCACTGCCCTGTCCCGGGTTGGTTCAGGACGAGATTGAAAGAAATAATAACATGGGCAGAGCGGTAAAAGGTAAACTGATAAAGTCAGATGGTTTTATTGAAATATTTGATCCCGTACGGCAGCAATGGATTCACCACATCAACGGCACAGAAGTTTTTATTTATGCCGGCCAGAAAGTGGCCACCCGGAGTGATGCAAAATGTACAATAGTGATTGTAAACAATACCGGCGAAGAAGAGCTTGTAGAACTGGGCAGTCATACCATCTTCAGTCTGACTGAAGAAAGTGGCCTTTTTTCGCCGGTAATAAAATTATTCAAGGGAATGATGAAGTATTACCATAAAAGGAACCAGGCATTAGTGAGAAAGCTTCCCCGCATCGTTACGCCAACTGTTATTATTGAGCCGGAGGGAACCGAGTTCATACTGCACCATGATGAAATTACAAAGGCAGACATTGTATTATTAAAAGAAGGTAAAATACAGATAACCGCCGGCAATATAAAAAAGGAACTCACCGCCAACCGGCAGATAGCCGTTCAAAACGGAAATTTTTCGCAGGCTTACCCGCTAAATAATAATTTATGGAATGATGTAATTGCCGGTACGGTGAGACCTGGCTATGAAAGTATTGTGCAGGCTGAAGTGGAAATAGAAAAGAAAATTAATAGCCGGTATAGTATATTATTTAATAATAAAATCAATAACTGCATTTATCAAAAACACGCAACACAGGATGGCGTGCCCATTGATGTTTATTATTATGAATTTATCGGTGCCAACGGATACCAGGTAATGCAGGATGGCGAGGCTTTATTCAGCCGGTTTGTCAGAGTGCCGGCAGAAATTCATTCTGACCAGTCGAAAGTGGAATGGTGGCATTTTACCTGGCAGCCTGAAGGAAACCGGTGGAGCATTCGCGGTACAATAGTGACCGGTGTAAAAATTTTGAATTGATTTTTATTCCGGCTGCGCTGACTGCATGGCTGAAATTTTACCCGTCTTTTTGTTTTGTACAAAGGCTGCGGCAAACACATCTTCTTTCTTCAAACCTGCCGGGATTTCAAATGCGGTTTTTTGCTCTTGCGGTAATGCCGGAAACTCACTGAGCTTTCTTACTATATTGATATGGCGAAGGGTTCTTCCCTCATTTTCGCCTCTTTGAATTTTATTGGTTGCCATTTTCTGCACCAGTGCTATGGTTATTTTTTCATCCTGGGCTGCGCTACCTTCGGCTGAAAAAGCAACTTCAATCTTACCGCTGCTGATTTGTCCGGCTTTCAACTGCAATGCGGCAGTTGATTTTTCTTTCAGGTGTTCGTCAACACTGCTTATTAGTTTGCCTTTGTTGGAACCAACGAATTGTGATTTACCATT
>CAZDUO010000150.1:0-1730 GCA_964508655.1 uncultured Chitinophaga sp.
TGCATAAAAAGGTACTACGGCAAGTCTTGCTTCGTTAAGCATGTAAGCAGTCACATCAGATTGTGTTTCCAGTAATTTCCCTGCTGCTGTTTTTTTTCCCGCCGCATCCACTTTTATGGTCAGGTAAATGGCAGCTTCGGGTGCAATAACATCCACCGGCAGGCCTTCCTTTTTCAGTTTCATAAAGCCGGCGTGAATCAGGCGAAGCCGTTCTTCAAGGCCAGCCTTAAAGTTGACCATGTATTTTTCAATTTCATTTTTCCTGTTTAAAAATTTTGCCACAGCTTTCTGTTCAGCCATGGGCGCCCATGCGCCTACATGCCCGAGGATGGATTTCATTTTATTAATCACCGATGCCGGCCCCATGCTCCAGCCTACCCGTACACCGGTGGCAGCAAACACTTTGCTGATGGCATCAATAAAGATGGTGTAATGTCGCATCCCGGGCCGCAGCGAAACGGGATTGTAATGTTTGATATCGCCGTATGTGAGGTGCCAGTACATTTGGTCGAACATGATAAAGAGCTTTTTCTCCTTGTCACTTCGCCGGGCATTTTCTTCCAGCACCAGGTCGCAGATAGCTTCCAGTTCTTTTTGGCTGAAGGTAGTGCCTGTAGGATTTTGCGGTGAGCACAAAGAAATCAACGTCGCTTCTTTTATATGCGGACGCATCTGTTCAGCGGTGGGCATGAAGTTGTTTTCAGCTTTGGTTTCAATCACTACATGATTGCCATCCACAAAATGAGTGTAGTGATTGTTGTTCCAGGAAGGTACCGGGTAAATGATTTTGTCGCCTTTATCGCAGATAGCCCTGAAGCAGGCATAAATGAGCGGCCGGCCGCCGGAAGCAACCAGTATTTCACTTAATGGGTAATCAAGTCCTTCCCATTCTTTCATGAAAGAAACAATGGCTTCACGCAAATCAAGATTACCCTCAGCTGCGGGGTAGTTGGTAAAATGAGCACGGTAGGCATTCACAATCTCGTCTTCGAGCTGTTGCGGGACGGGAAAAATGGCGGGATCAAAATCGCCAACGGTGAAGTTATAAATGCGTTCGCCATTGCGGATTTTTTCCCTGATTTCGCCACCCAGCCTTACGATTTCGGAGCCGATGAGTGTTTCGGATAAATAAGACAGCTTCATACCCGTTTTCTTTCTGGCAAAAGTAAAAGGAATCGATTTAATGAGCCTGACGTTGATAAATTGGTTATTTCAATTTTTCAGCGCAGGCAATTTTAGCTAATCTTTTCCGGAATTGATTTCCCAGAACGATACAGGCCCGTATAGCCGTCAAATGTTACACAGGACACCCAAACTCAGCCAGGAGCTATATTTTTCAAAAAGAACATCAAACGCACGGTTTATAAATTGTATGTATGTTGAGGTTAGTAATGCCGCCCCAATGGGGCTTATTCGGATACTGGGTTTTTCAATACTACCAAAAGATCGTCCCGATGGGCTTTAATAAATAACAAGCTTCTGAAAAAGTGAAACAAAAAGAAAACGCAGAGCAATCTCTTTAATCACTCTGCGTTGAAATCTCAAGAGACTTTATGACAAAAATTATTGAATCGGCTTATACTCTTTAAACAAATTCACTTTGGTGCCTTCCACCAGGCTGCGGTAATCTTTCCATTTGCCATCAAAGAATTCATTTAATTTCTGAATGGCGTCGCCTGACTTCCGCACTTTTTTCTGTTACAAAAATCAAGTAGTTCTTTCTCAATTCT
>CAZDUO010000151.1:0-1558 GCA_964508655.1 uncultured Chitinophaga sp.
TTTTTACTGGACTCACCGGCTGATGCATCACCCCCGGTTGTTTAAAATCTTTCATTTGGTACATCACCAGTCCACCAATCCTTCGCCATGGGCGGCCTACGCTTTTCATCCGCTGGAAGCAATCGTTGAAGCAGGAATATTTCCCGTACTGCTTTTTACCATTCCCATCCACAGCGTTCACCTTCCGCTGTTCTTTCTTTTCTCCATTATATACAATGTGTACGGCCATACCGGGTATGAAATTTATCCCAAAGGTTTTGCCCGTCACTGGCTGGGCAGGTGGATAAACACTTCGGTCAATCACAACATGCATCACCAGTATTTCAAAGGCAATTATGGCCTGTACTTTCTTTTCTGGGACCGGGTGATGGGAACCATCCGGGAAGATTACGAGGAAAAATTTGATGAGGTAAAAAAGCGATAGCTGAATAAGCAGGCCTGTTTCAAAGAAGCAGAATAGATTTATCCCGATATTTGTCCTGACCCCTTAAAAAAATAATAAGATGAAATTACTGGAGAACAAAGTGGCCATCGTCACCGGCGCAGCCCGCGGCATCGGCGAAGCCATTGCAATAAAATTTGCAGAACACGGCGCTCATGTTGTTTTTACTTATGTAAGCGACAGCAGCGCTGAAAAAGCTGCGGCGCTGGAAGTAAAACTCAGGGGCATGGGTGTAAAAGCCAAAGCCTGTAAAAGCAATGCCGGTGATTTTGCCCAATGCGAAGCGCTGGTCAGTGATGTGCTGAAAGAATTCGGCACAATAGATATCTGTGTGAACAATGCCGGCATTTCAAAAGACAACCTGCTGCTTCGCATGAGCGCCGACCAGTGGGAGGATGTGATGAAGATAAACCTGAACAGTGTGTTTTATATGACCAAACAGGTGATTAAACCCATGATGAAAGCGAGAAACGGGGTAATCATCAACATGAGCAGTGTGATAGGTGAAATGGGTAATGCGGGGCAGACAAGCTATGCGGCCAGCAAAGCTGGTATTAATGGTTTTACAAAAAGCGTGGCCAAAGAACTTGGCAGCCGCAATATCCGTTGCAATGCCATTGCGCCGGGTTTTGTGGAAACTGACATGACCAGCTACCTGAAAGAAGGCGAAGCCGCCGATAAATACAAAGCCGGCATCCCGCTTGGCCGCTTTGCCTCGGCTGATGATATCGCCAACACCGCTTTGTTTCTCGCCAGCGATTGGGGAAATTATATCACCGGGCAGGTGATAAGTGTGTGCGGGGGGTTGAATATATAGCTAAGAGTTTAAAAGAGAAAAAAGAGGAAAAGAGATGAGCATAATAAGACCAGTTCCGGTTGATGATTTGACGAAAGCTGTGATTGGATTATGCATAAAAATCCACTCCCGCATAGGGCCCGGTTGCTTCGAACGGGTGTATGAAGAGATTCTATACTATGAACTGACCAAGCTGGGATATAAAGTGCTTCGCCAATTGCTTCTTCCGATAGATTATGATGAGCTTCATATTAAAGATGCTTATAAAGTTGATTTGCTCATAGAAAATAAACTGGTAGTTGAATTGAAATCAATCCATC